>JAWKOB010000001.1:0-1062 GCA_041391405.1 Bdellovibrionota bacterium
TCCGCTTACCGAATACTCATCGTTTGTAAGCGTATTCACCAATTTATTGAGCTGCTTTTTGCCCAGTTCATTCGCTTTTTTGGTTTCTGGAATTTCGCTTCTGTGAAGAAGGAATTGCCACAGTCGTTCAGGTGAGTTGAATGGTTTGACGTTCGAGATCTGTTTGTTCGGATTCGTTTCGAGCGATTCTTTCAATGTGTCTGCCGCCTTATCATAATTCGGTTCACCGACCCAATTCACTTGAATCTTGAACTGGTAATTCATTTCGCTTAGGATTCTGGCTCCAAATGCCGAAAGTTTCAGGATGGCTGGGCCGCTCATTCCCCAATGAGTAATAAGCAACGGTCCCTGTGCTTTCAGCTTCGTTCCTTGAATATTTACCAACGCGTTGTCTGCAACTACTCCCATCAATTCTGTGATGGATTCATTCGGCATGTTGAAGGTGAAAAGCGATGGAACAGGTTCCACGATTTCGTGACCCAAGGATTCAAGCCAATCAAACCCACCTCTTTTTGGCGAACCACCAGTAGCAATCACAACCTTGTCGAATTCCTGCGATTCATTCTCTGAAAGATGCAGTCTAATGCAGTTTCCAGTAGGTTCAATTCTTGAAACACCAACTCCCGTCCGAATTTGAATCCCAAGTCGCTTCGTTTCATGTATCAGACAATCAATGATGGTCTGCGAATCATTGGAACTTGGAAATACACGATTATCCGGTTGCGTGTAGAGTTTCACTCCACGTTTTTCAAACCACGCTTGCGTGTCGCGGTTATTGAAAATTGAGAATGCCCTTTTTAATTGTTTTTCTCCCCTCGGATAACCTTTTGCTAACTCTGAAACGGAATCCGTTCCGTTGGTGACGTTGCATCTTCCGCCTCCAGAAACTTTCACTTTTGCTAAAAGCTTTTGTGATTTCTCGAAAATGGTGACAGAAGAGCTTGAATGGTTTTCCTTCGCTTGTATCGCGGCAAAGAATCCAGCGGCACCACCTCCGATAACGGCAACTTTCATGATGGCGAAGGTAAGTCTGATGAATGGTTCAGCCTCGCTTCAAAATGC
>JAWKOB010000002.1:0-187983 GCA_041391405.1 Bdellovibrionota bacterium
CGGCATTGATTTTCCGGGAGAAGGACCGGGTATGTTTCAAAAAGAAGGAAAATGGCACGATATGAGGCTCGCCAATATTTCCTTTGGCCAAGGCATTGCGGTGACACCCATCCAGTTGGCCGAAGCGTTGTCGATGGTGGCCAACGGTGGATACCGTGTGCAACCTTATTTGGTCGATCGTATTGACCTTGGCTTGAAGCAGACGTTGAATTTCAAGAAAGAATCCGGATTTGACCGACCGGTCTTTTCAAAGAAAACATTGGATCAAATCAGAAGCTGGATGGAATCGGTCACCGAAGAGGATGGAACGGGACATCGTGCGAAAGTTCCAGGTTATCGAACCGCTGGAAAAACCGGCACTGCGCAAATTTACGATCCTGAAACCAAGGAATATTCACATGATGAGTTGGTGGCGTCCTTTTTTGGTTTCGCTCCTGCCAGCGACCCGCAACTTGCGGCCATGATCATTTATCGTCAACCCAAAACCGCGCAGCATGGTGGCGAAATTTCGGCTCCGGTATTCCGAAACGTCATGCAACAGGTTTTGCATTACATGGACATTCCAAAGGATGAAAAAAAGAAAAATGTGGAACCGGCAATGCGTGCCTCAGCCGAAGTCGACCCAGCCAAGTATCTTTCGAGACAGGAAGTCCCAGATTTTTCCAACATGACCATTCGTCAGGCTTTGGAAGTTTCCAAATCCAACGCGCTTGATGTCGAATTTGTCGGTACGGGCATCGTCTATAAACAAGAACCGGCCAAGGGAGAAAAAATTCCGGATAAAAAAATCAGATTGTATTGTAAAATCGATGACCATAAAGGTTCATTATGATCGTCCAAGAGTTGTTTTCCAAAATTCCCTTTGCGGAAGTTCTTTCCAAACCAAACATGAATGTTTCAGGGGTGGCGATCAATTCCAATCTGGTTGAACCAGGAGATCTGTTCATCGCAATGATCGGTGAAAATCAAAACGGATATCGATTTATCCAACATGCGCTTCAAAAAGGAGCTGCGGCCGTGGCTGGTGAGGAAATTCGATCGAAGAAAAATCATATGGCCAGCATTTATCTTCCGAATGCGGCGAAACATCTGCCGTTCATTTGTTCCACGGTGTATGAGCATCCCACGAAAAAACTCGAATTGATCGGAGTCACCGGAACCAATGGAAAAACAACGACAGCTCATCTAATTGAAGCAATTTTGAGGGAAATCAAAGGCGACAAAGTCGGATATATCGGAACCACAGGTTATCGTTGGGCTGGATCGCATCAAGAATCCACCCTTACAACACCGTTTGCGCCGCAATTGCAGAGAATTTTCAGGAAAATGGTGGAATCTTCGGTGGAATCGGCAGTGATTGAATGTTCATCGCATGGAATTGATCAACACAGGGTAGATTATTCTCATTTTGATGTGGCCGTATTCACCAATCTCACGCACGATCATTTGGATTATCACCGCAGCTTTGTGGAATATAAGAACACAAAGTGGAAGCTATTTTCCGGCTTGCTTCTGGATTCCGATAAACGCAAAAAACACGCTGTTTTCAATGTAGACGATGCAACAGGGCGGTCATGGTCCCGTGAGCGGCTTCCATTGATCGATGTGCTGACATATTCGTCTGAAATCAACGGAAAAGCGGATGTGTTTCCACAAAAATTCACTCAACATAGTGACTCGATGGAATTGTCGATTCGTGTCGGTGAAAAATTGCTTGAATTCAAAGCTCCTATGATCGGAAGTTTCAATCTGCAAAACATCTTGGCGGCTTTGTCGGTAATTTATGCGCTTAGCTTCGATTTGGACGTAGCTGCCAACGTGATTTCCAAGGGGGTTTTCATTCCAGGAAGAATGGAAAAAATCGTTGATACGGGCAACATCAGTGTTTTCGTGGATTTTGCTCATTCCGAAGATTCCATTTCCAGAGTGCTGGACACGCTCAATGGCATCAAAAAAGGAAGAATCATCACGGTGTTTGGTTGCGGTGGAGAAAGTGATACGACAAAAAGACCAAGGATGGGAAGAGTTGCGGTGGAAAAATCCGATATTGTGGTCGTGACCAGCGATAACCCACGCAACGAAGATCCTGAGAAAATTATGGATGAAATTTTCACGGGTATCGATCAGTCGCAATTTTCATCGAAAGAGATATTCAGAATCACCAAGCGAGATGAAGCCATTCAGCATGCGCTTCGCATGACAAAAAAAGACGACATTGTCCTTATCGCAGGTAAGGGGCATGAAACGCATCAGCAAATCGGAAATATCAAGCAACCATTTGAAGATAGAAAAATAGTGAAAGCATGGATGAAGCAAAGATGAAACAAGAATTACGCATCGATCGAAATATTGACCTGAATCAATTTGTTCAAGTGATCCAAGGTGAAACGAGACAAGAATACAATTCAAATGCAAAGGGTGTTTGTGTCGATACGCGCGTCATCAAACAAGGAGATTTGTTTTTTGCCATCAAAGGAACGCGAGATGGTCATGAATTTGTGAAGCAAGCCATCGAGGATGGAGCTGCAGCTTGCGTTGTCGATCATGACATGAATATTCCAAATCAAATTATTGTTCCAGATACGCTCTCGGCCCTTTGGAATTATGCGAATTGGGTGCGAACACAATGGGGGAAAACAGTCATTGCTTTGAGCGGGTCCAATGGAAAAACAAGCACCAAAGAAATGATGGCGACATTGCTCGGAGAAAAAACGCTCAAGACACCAGGCACATGGAATAATTTTCTGGGCGTTCCATTGACGCTGCTGTTGCTTGAGACGCATCACGATTATGCAGTGGTTGAAATGGGCATCAATCATTTTGGTGAGCTCACCCACCTTTGCCGTATAGCCAATCCCAATATCGCCATACTGACCAATATCGGACCTGCGCATCTGATGGAATTCGGCGATTTAGATGGGGTGGCAAGGGCCAAAGGGGAAATTTTCAGTCAACTCAAAGGATCGGATATCGCCGTTCTCAACATCGATGATCCCAGAATCGAAGCCATGAAAAGTTCGATTACGGTGAAAACCATGACAGTTTCACAAAAACAAAATGCGAATGTGCAGGTGGTGAGCAAGGCTCGGTTGGCCAAAGGTTATGATCTGAAAATCATGTATGGAAAAACCGAAATCAACGTCAAACTTCCAGTCAGTGGGGAACACAATATCTCGAATTATCTTTGCTCACTTGGCATTGCAAGCGCGGTGGGGATGTCTCCAGAAAAAATCATCCAACGAACAGCTCAGATCGCTCAAGTCCAAATGAGGATGGAGGAATTGAATCTTTCCGGTCAGCGAAAGATCATCAACGATTGTTACAATGCAAACCTTGGATCTTTCAAGGCAGCTGTTCAAACGGTTCTCGAAAGCAGTCCCAAAAGGTTCCTGGTTTTGATGGGGGATATTTTGGAAATGGGTGCGCAAGCAGTGCAAATTCATCGTGATCTTGGGAAATTGATGGCTGATTCGAAAGTGACCCATGTGTTCGTGGTTGGCGACCATGCCAAGGATGTTATCGACGGAGCGACTCAGGCCGGATTGCCAAAAGAAGTCATCACCCACATCCAGGAAAGAAGTCAGGCAGCCCAGAAAATTCTTCCCTATTTTCAACCAGAAGATATCCTTTTGGTTAAAGGCTCTCGAGGAATGAAACTGGAAGAAATCATTTCGGATCTTGAGCAAGAACTGGAAGGTTAGCCATGCTCTATTATTTGTTGTATCCGCTGCATGTGGAATATGGGTTTCTGCGTATTTTTCAATACATCAGCTTCAGAACATTCATGGGAATTTTGACCGCGTTGTTTTTTTGTCTTTGTCTGGGTGAACCGATTATTCGTTACCTGAAACGAAAGCAAAGCAGCTCCAATATTCGTGAAGACGTCCCTGATTCGCATCTTAAAAAATCAGGAACCCCGACCATGGGGGGGCTTTTGATCATCCTTTCCATGACATTTTCGTTTTTTCTTTGGGGAAAACTGGATCATTACCTGACGTGGGCTTTGTTTTTATGTGTGGCGGTTTTTTCTCTCATCGGGCTATGGGATGACCTTTCCAAGATCAAAAAAAAGAAAAACGGTGGATTGTCTGCCGGGGGGAAATTCAAATATCAAGTGCTGCTATCTCTCATGATCGGAGCATTTCTTTATTATTTTCAATTCGACACCAATTTGTTCGTTCCTTTTTTCAAAAACGCAGCATTCAATTTGGGATTCTTGTTCATTCCATTCTGCGCGCTCGTGCTTGTAAGTTCTTCCAATGCTGTGAATTTGACCGATGGATTGGATGGACTGGCGATCGGTCCAACGTTGGTAGCCAGCATGACTTTCCTGGTGTTTGCGTACGTCACGGGAAATTTTGAATTTTCAGGATATTTGAATCTTCCCTATGTGGATGGGGCCGGGGAGGTTGCCGTTTTTTGTGGGGCCTTGTTTGGGGCATGCCTTGGGTTTTTATGGTTCAACACGTATCCTGCGCAGGTATTCATGGGTGATGTGGGCTCACTCACCATCGGGGGAGTGCTCGGATTGATCGCCATCATCGCCAAGCAGGAAATCCTGCTGATTTTGGTCGGCGGCATTTTTGTGATGGAAACTCTGAGTGTGCTGATCCAAGTCCTTTCTTTTCGGTTTACGGGCAAAAGAATTTTCAAAATGGCACCGATTCATCATCATTTCGAACTCAAAGGATGGGCAGAACCGAAAGTCATCGTTCGTTTCTGGATCATTTCGATTATTCTGGCTATTCTCGCGTTATCAACCTTGAAACTCAGATAGGCAGGTTATCCATGAAAAATGTTCAAAAATTTTTGTTCGCTGCCATGTTTTTGGCTGCTGTTTCTTGCAGCGGGTCCAATGATCCTAAAGTGAGTTCCATCAATCCAGATGAGGGATCTCAATTGGGTGGAACCAACGTAACAATCAAAGGTGATAACTTCGTCGAAATTCTTGAAGTATTGATCGGTGGTGTGAATTGCGAATCAATTAACATCGTTTCCGAAAAAGAATTGACCTGTGAGACTGGGGCCAATCCTGCAGTGATTACCGATGCAGTCGTGGATATCGAAATCAGAAACATCAACGGCGACAACGGAAAACTTCGAGACGCATTCACTTATCGCGCCGAATAATTTTGGCATTGATTGTTCCGCATGGCTACTGAAGCAAAAAAAAGCAAATTCATTCATGCGGACAGCATGATTATTTTCTCCACGTTTTGTCTAATTTTGCTCGGAACCGTCATGGTGTATAGCGCGAGTTCTCCCATTGCCGCTGAAAATTTCGGCGGTCATCTGTATTTTCTGAAAAAGCACCTTATCATGCTTTTTTTGGGCAGCATCGCCATGTTCAGCGCATTTTATATCCCTTTGCCTTTGCTTAAGAAGCAGGCGTTTCCAATGCTTGTGGTGATTTTTATTTTACTTTTGTTTGTCGCCTTTTCTTCATTTGGTGTTGAAGCCAAGCATGCGACAAGATGGCTCAGTATTGGCGGCTTTCGCTTCCAGCCTTCTGAATTCGCCAAGCCCATCGTCATTTTGTTCGTGGCTTCTTACATCGAACGGGTGGGAAAGCTGAAAAAATTCGTTGATGGTCTTTTGCCCATCCTGACCATTGTAGGGATATATGCCTTGCACTCCTCAAACAACCAGACTTCGGAACAGCCGTGACAATCGGCTTCACTTCATTGAGTGATGTTGTTCGTAGCCAATGCTCGTTTGAAACATATTTTTGGGTTGGCAAGTGTCGGAATGATCGGGCGTATTTTTTGGTGATGAACGCGTTGCTATCGTCGGGCTCGTGTTCTTTCATTTCTGGATCCTGAGTGATCCACAGGGAAAAGGATTTCAGATCATTCAATCATTCATTGCCTTCAAGCGCGGAGGCCTTCAAGGGCAAGGACTTGGAGATGGTACCCAAAAATTGATGTATCTTCCCGAAGCCCACACCGACTTCATCTATTCCGTGATCGCCGAAGAGTTGGGGTTTTTCGGTTGTGCGGCTGTGATCATTCTTTTCGCTATTCTGGTCTTTCGAGGCCTGAGTCTGGCGATTCGAATTCGCGATACTTTTGGATCCACGCTTGCCTTGGGCATCACCACGTTGCTGGGTCTTCAGGCCTTTTTCAACATGGCTGTTGTGATGGGTCTTTTGCCAACCAAAGGGTTGACGCTTCCATTCGTCAGCTACGGAGGAAGTGCCCTGATCGCGAACATGTTCTGTGTGGGACTGTTGCTTTCTCTTTCGGCCAGTGTAGGCTCAAGTGAGCGTATGGCCAAAAGGAGAATTGGATGAAATTTTTAATCGCAGCTGGAGGAACCGGAGGGCATGTTTACCCTGCTATCGCCGTTGCTGAACAGTTGAAAAAAATTCATCTGAGCGCGGAAATTATTTTTGTCGGCACCAAAAAAGGATTTGAGGCAACGATCGTTCCACAACATGGGTTTGCACTTGAGTTTATGGATGTCGGGGGGATTCTGGCACGACTTTTTTGAAAAAATAAAAACATCCTGCTTTTGCCTGGAGCCTTTTGGCCGCCAATCGATTTCTGAATAAGCACAAACCGGTAGCGGTGCTGGGTATCGGTGGGTATGTGTCGGGGTTGCTTTTGATCCTTTCTGCTTTTCGAAAAATTCCAACGGCGATTTTGGAACCAAATGTTGTGGCTGGTGCCACCAACAAGCTGCTCGGAAAATTCGCAACCAAGATTTATTTGGCTTTTGAAGAGTCTCGAAAATATTTCCCTGCAGAAAAGTGCGTGAAATCTGGAAATCCAATCCGCGAAAATATCTTGAAAATTTCTCCGCCAAATTTTTTGGACACCCAAAAAACAATTTTTATTTTCGGCGGTTCCCAAGGAGCTCGAAAAATCAATCAAAGCGTGATGGAAATGGTTCGCGCTGATCCGAGCTATTGGAAAAATTTTTCATTCATTCACCAAACTGGACCGGGCGATACGGAAGAAGTTCAATCCACGTACAACAGTCTAGGCATTCAGGCCGATGTTCGAAAGTATTTCGATGAGATCATGGAGGCCTATGCCAAATCTCATTTTGTCATTGCCCGAGCAGGTTCCAGCATTTTGGAAGTGGCAGCGATAGGCAGACCATCCATCCTGATTCCTTATCCGTACGCAGCTGGGCATCAATTCTACAATGCTGAAATCCTTGTGAATCATGGTGGAGCATATTTGCTCAAAGATGCAGATTGCAATGGACAGTCGCTGTCGGACATCATCAAGCCCGCTTTGCAATCCGAAGTTATACTCAAAAATATGAGTGCCTCGGCGCTCAAATTCAGAAATGAGAATGCAGCCATGCAAATCGCCGCGCAGTTCGTGCAGTGGTCAACGACATGAAGCCAACCATTCGGGAAATTTTCGAGAAAAAAATCATCGATTTTCAAGGAAGGGTGCGTGTCAATGTCAGTATGACATCTTATACGACCTTTCGATGCAATGGGTTGGCAGATGTAGTTTACAATCCACGAAATCGTCAAGATCTTGCCAGTATTGTGAAGGCGTTCACGCGTTCCGGATTTGTTTTTCGAAAAGATTGGAACATCATTGGGCGAGGTTCAAATGTTTTAATTGCAGATCAAGGATATCGAGGTTGTTTGATCGATTTGTCCGGGGATTTTGAAAATATTCGGGAAGTTTCCAAAGGCAACGAATCGGTCATCGTCAACGCAGAGGCCGGAGTGCCCAACGGAACGTTATTACAGTATTTGCGCAACCATCAATGGAGTGGTTTTGAATTTGCGTTTGGCATACCGGGATGTATTGGTGGCGGAATCCGCATGAATGCTGGCGTTCCTCAAGGGTGGTTTTCGGAAGTGCTCGAAAAGGTTGAATTGATGGATGTAGAAGGAAGCATCGGCGAGCACAAGGTCGACCCTTCTATGTTTTCCTATCGTGATTTTCCTATGGCGCATGACAAAATTGTTTTGAGTGGGACCTTTGTCTTTCAGCGGGCGGATACAAGTGTTATCCAGGAAAAAATCAACGTCGTGAAAAATCAGAGAAAAAATCAGCCGCTGGAATTCCCCAATATCGGTTCTGTATTCAAAAACCCTGAAGGAAACTACGCCGGAAGGCTCATCGAGCAGGCGGGACTCAAAGGATTGATCATGGGAGAAGCCCAAATTTCAGAAAAGCACGCAAATTTCATCATCAATCTTGGCCATGCGAAAACAAACGATGTTTTGTCTCTGATCAAAAAAGCACAAAAAGAAGTCAAAACACAATTTGGAATTCATCTTGAACCTGAAGTGCATCTATTGGGTGAGTTTTGATTTTTAAAAAGAATCAAGGCGATTCAAAAATTATTTTCCAAGGTTTATTTTCAAAACAGGACTTGTGACGGGTACACCATTGGTGTCTGGGGACACCAAAATGTGTCGAAAAAGAAATGTACATGTTGTGGTTGTGTTGACAGGATCCATTCTTTGCATGGCTCTGATAATCGTCCAATCCATGTTATCAACCAGCTTGATTCCTAGCTCTTCTTGCTCGAGCTCTTGTTGGCATTTAGTTCCTGATGGTGAACTTGTGGTCATGCTGAAGCCCAGGCTCAATTGATCAAATACGTGTCCATCACATATGGCAGCGCTACATTCAGTTCCATCAGCGAGAATTTTTCCTGCGGGAGTTGTATAATCAAATCTTCGGTTGGGCCGGTTATCTGGGTCGTCCCAAACCAATTGAGGGTAGGCCCAAGTCGAAGATTCGAAGTATTTTTGATCACTAAAAAAAGAAATTTGACGTTTGCTGAGTTCATCAATGGTTGGATAAGCTTCTGCAATTTTAGCGTTTGAAACGTAGGTCTTGTAGGTTGGGATAGCAATAGCCGCGATTATTCCTAAGATCACAATCGAGATCATAAGTTCAATAAGTGTAAATCCTTTATGTGTTGCGCGTGTAATTGAGTTAATCACGTGAATTTATTATCTCATTTATTATATTTCATGACTAGGCTCGATTTCCTTCTTATGATTTCAGCTTCAATGTGACACCTTTTGTTGTCAAAAACAAAGCTTAAGAATCTAAAATCCAATATTAAGCATGAATCTTGGCTTTGTTCACTCTCGTGGTACTATTCTTTCCATGAAGTTTTCAAAATCTGCCAAAATCGCTGTTTTACATGGGGGGCTTTCCCGTGAGCGTGAAGTTTCTCTTCGTACGGGAGCCGCGATCACCAAAGCGCTCAAAGAGGCTGGATATACCGATGTTCAAGCGATCGATGTGGGCCATGATATCGCAGTTGTTTTGACCCAAAATAAACCAGACGTGGCGTTCAACGCGCTTCATGGAAAATTCGGTGAAGATGGAGCCATTCAGGGAATTTTGGAATACCTTTCAATTCCGTACACAGGCAGTGGTGTTCTGGGAAGCGCGATTTCCATGGACAAATCCACGACCAAAAAACTTTTCGACTATTTCAAACTACCTACATTGCCTTGGACCACGAGCTTTGAAGGGCAAAATTTCGATGAATTCAAAAATCGTCTGCTCAAAACCCTCACATTTCCGATGATTGCCAAACCTGCGAACGAAGGTTCCACGATTGGTATTGAAATCGTGCACCACGAGAAAGATTTGGAAAAAACGTTTCATGAAACGCTCAAATTCGATTCTACGGTTGTATGGGAATCTTTCAGAAAAGGGCGCGAACTAACCGTGGGCGTGCTCAAAGGTCATGCGCTTCCCATCGTCGAGATTCGCCCCAAGTCAGGATTTTATGATTACGATGCCAAGTATACCAAAGGAGCAACCGAATACATTTGTCCGGCTGAAATTTCTCCAGGGCTGACAAAAAAAATCCAAGATTTGGCACTCAAGGCTTTCGCAGCGACCCGCTGCAGTTCATTTGGACGCGTGGATTACATTTTTGAAGGTGATCAACCCTGGCTTCTGGAGGTGAACACTGTGCCGGGTATGACCGAAACCAGTCTTTTCCCAAAAGCGGCCAAAGTCGAGGGAATGGAATTTCCAGAATTTTGCGAAATCATCCTTCAAGACGCCTCGCTAAAAAAATTCTGATCATGAACCGCGTGCTGATCGTTGCATTTCTGCTTGTTTTTTCACAGATCACCGACAGCCTCGCTGAAAAAAAATCCAGCAAGCCCATTCAGGGACCATCAAAAAAAGCGAGCGTCAAAAAAACGGATAAAAAATCCAAGGCGGTCGCCACCAAAAAGAAATCCGAAACTCCCAAGGCTAAAAGTCCGGAAAAAAAGAAAGAGGATACCGGACCCAAAGTGAAAAAATTCGAATTCATCGGCATCAAACGGACATCTCAGGACGAACTTCGAAAAATTTCCGCAAAGTATATCCATTCCCCTTTGTATGGAGAGTGGACCGAGTCCATGATCAAGGATATTCAGTCGATCCCGATCGTTCGCGAAGCTCATTTGATGCGTGATATGACCGGGAACATCACTTTCAAATTGATCGAGAAGGAGCCGATCGCTTATTTGTATCTGGATCAATACTACTGGATGGATGAAAGGGCGCATGTGATCCAGTCGATTCCTTCCGATCAGCTGGAAAACAAGATCTTCTTCTCTGGACCCTGGAAAAATCTCAAGGATTACGAGAAGAAAAATGGTCCCGTTGTGCTGATGGAAGGTATCCGGTTCTATTCAACGCTTTTGACAAAAAAATTTCCGGAAAAAGAGATTTCTGAAATTCATTTTGATGCAAATTCAGGATGGATCATGTATCGTGTTGGAAGTCGTGCTCCTGTAGTGTTCGGGATCGCGGATCTGCCTGAGAAAGTCGAGCGTTTTGTCACAGTTGTACCTCAATTGACGGCTATCGAAACGTCCATTTCCAGGATCGACGCGGATTTCAACGACAGGGTCGTAATTAAGTTGTTGCCCACTCCAGATGGAAATCGTTCGTGAGAACGAGTGATTTCAAGGGCAAATTTTCCCGACCATAATCGGGTAAATGAAAAAAAGGAGAGCCCATGCCTAAAAAGGAAAACCTAGTTGTCGGTCTAGACATCGGAACCACAAAAATCTGCGCCATCGTCGGAGAAGTGACCCATAAAGGCGTCGATATCATCGGCGTCGGAGTCGCGCCCTCCAAGGGTTTGCGAAAGGGCGTTGTGATCAACATCGATGCAACGGTTTCCTCGATTCAAAATGCGATCGAAGAAGCCGAGCTGATGGCCGGATGCGAAATCCACTCAGTGTATTCTGGCATCGCAGGCGGGCACATCAAAGGATTCAACAGTCATGGCGTCGTCGCCGTGAAAAACCAGGAAGTGAGTCAACTCGATATTGATCGTGTGATTGAAGCGGCCAAAGCCGTGGCTATTCCAATGGATCGTGAAGTTTTGCACGTGCTTCCACAGGAATACATCATCGATGATCAGGACGGAATTCGTGAACCCGTGGGAATGAGCGGTGTGAGGCTGGAAGCGAAAGTCCACATCGTCACAGGCGCCGTGACTTCGGCCCAAAACATCGTGAAGTGCGCGAACCGTTGTGGTTTGAACGTTTCCGATATCGTGATCGAGCAACTGGCCTCCAGTGAAGCGGTTCTTTCATCGGACGAGAAGGAACTCGGTGTGGCCATGATCGATATCGGTGGCGGTACCACAGATATCCTCGTGTACACGGATGGAGCGATTCAGCACTCTGCCGTCCTTTCTCTGGGCGGAAATCACGTGACCAACGATATTGCGGTGGGCATTCGCACACCAACTCCGGAAGCGGAAAAAATCAAACATCAATACGGTTGTGCGATGACCGAACTCATCAAGAATGACGAGCTGATCGAGGTCCCAAGCGTGGGTGGTAGAAAGCCGAGAAAAATTTCAAAACACCTTTTGAGTGAAATCATCGAATCGCGGGTAGAAGAAATCTTTACACTTGTAAAAAACGAGCTAGACAAAGTGAATCTGACCCACCGGTTGGCTTCTGGGATTGTGATTACAGGTGGATCTTCGATCCTAGAAGGTATGCCTGAGATGGCCGAAAAAGTCTTCGACTTGCCGGTTCGTAGAGGAATGCCTTATGGTTTCGGGGGGTTAGCTGACGCAGTGGCCAGTCCGGTGTATGCAACCGCCGTTGGATTGGTGCTGTACGGTGCGTCTCGATCCGGTGAAAAGAGCAATTTCCGGGTTCGGGACCGCAATGTTTACGCAAAAGTTCGCAACCGCATGAAGGAGTGGTTTGGTGAATTTTTTTAGAAAATATTGAAAAAAATTAGTTATTTTGGCATTTTACATTCGATGTAATATAATGTAGGGTAACTAATGGTAGGTCTAAGATGACAAAAGGACAGATCGAGGAGAACCTAATGTTCGAATTCATTGAAAACAACAACAATGCTGCGCACATCAAAGTCATTGGTGTGGGTGGAGGCGGTGGAAACGCTGTCAACACCATGATCCGCGAAGGATTGAGCAATGTTGATTTCATCATCGCCAACACCGATCTGCAAGCGATCAACGCATCCTCGGCTGAAGTCAAATTACAACTTGGATCCACACTCACCAAAGGTTTGGGCGCGGGCGCAAATCCAGAAGTGGGTCGCGAAGCTGCGATGGAAGATCGCGAACGCATCGCAGAAGCACTCAAAGGTGCTGACATGGTTTTCATCACCGCAGGTATGGGTGGCGGAACTGGTACGGGTGCTGCTCCAGTTGTCGCTGAAGTTGCCAACAAATGGGCATTCTCACCATTGGTGTGGTGACCAAGCCATTTGTATTTGAAGGTAAACGCCGCAAAGCTTTTGCAGACAAAGGTTTGCAAGACCTTAAAAGCGCTGTCGACACACTCATCACGATTCCGAATCAACGCTTGATCAATCTTGCCGGTGAATCCACCAGCATCATCGACGCGTTCAAAAAAGCCGATGAAGTTTTGGTGAAAGCTGTTCGTGGTATTTCTGATTTGATTACCATCCCTGGTTTAATCAATCTCGATTTCGCAGACGTTCGCACCATCATGAATGGCAAAGGTCTTGCGATGATGGGTACAGGCGAAGCAGAAGGTATGGGACGCGCACGCGAAGCTGCACAACGCGCGATTTCTTCTCCGCTACTCGAAGATATCGACATCTCCGGCGCCACGGGCGTGCTTCTCAACATCACAGGTTCTTCATCTATGACCCTTCATGAAGTGAACGATGCTGCGATGATGATTCAAGAAGCTGCACACGAAGACGCCAACATTATTTTTGGCGCAGTGATCGATGAAAAAATGGGTGCAAACATTCGCATCACCGTGATCGCCACAGGTTTTGAAAAACGTGAACAACAAGCACTTCCTGTTCAAGAAGTAACGCGTGAAGTGGTTATTGAAAAACCACGTCACATTGAAGTTAAACTCGAAGAAGAAACATTCACGGCTTCCTACGGCACCAAAAACCGTATGTCTGACACCATGGAGTTTCGGAATCGTATCAAAGAACTCGGACTAGACTCAATGGAAGAAGACGAATACGACATTCCGACCTTCCTTCGTAAGCAAGTTGATTAGTTAGTAATATCAATAAGTTAAAGTTTTTCGAAAAAACGCCCTAAGGGTGTTGTATAATGCTGTGATGTCTAGATTTGCTGTTCTATTCATGTTGGCGCTTGGGTATTCAACCGATCTTTTGGCTGCCAATATCTATCTCATCAAAAAAGATAAAATCGTGGAAAAAATGGATTCGATTCGATTCGATCTTTGTTCCAAGGGCAGACTCGCATATTCATCCGTTGATCATCCAAAAGATTCGAAAAGTGTCTGTGACGAGAAAAAATACGTGGACGAAAAATATCCGATCACCAATGTTAAGGGAGATGAGCTGAGTACTGTGAAAGCGGGAGAAATTGAAATCAAAAGCCCGAGCTCCGACTTTACGGATGTGCTTCACAATCGAATCGAATATATGATGTCGGAGCAACCTGCGTTTGAGAAGCGATTGATCGGTATTTCGATTGAAAACAGAGAAATCGTTGAAGGTGAGGATAAAATCAAACAGGTGATCATTTATCTGTTCAAAGAGGGTTCTCTGATTCCCGAGCAACGTATTTTTAACGAATAAAATCAGCATGTTCATGGGCTTTTTCAGCCCGTTTATAAAAACAAGAACCATTTGCCATAACCCTTGGTTTTGGCTAGAACGTCATACATCTTTAACATTCTAGTCATTCGAGGTTTTGCATGAAAATTGGTGTTCCTAAAGAAATTAAAACTCAAGAATATCGCGTGGGTTTGATTCCGGCTGGCGTGCGTGTGCTGGTTGAATCAGGCGCGCAAGTTTCGGTTGAAACCGGAGCAGGTTTGGGAAGTGGAATCACCGATCAAGAATACGAAAAAGTCGGCGCCAAGATCGTCCCAACTTCTGAAAAAATTTGGAAAGATAACGAACTCGTTATCAAAGTGAAAGAGCCCATCGCTCCTGAATATCCCTTGATCCAAAACGAGCAAAAAATTTATACCTACCTTCATTTGGCCGCTGTTCCTGAATTGATCGATGTGCTCATCGATAAAAAAGTTACTGGTATTGCTTATGAAACCATTGAAGGAAAAAACCGTTCACTTCCATTGTTGAAACCGATGAGTGAAGTTGCCGGAAAAATGTCAGTGCAAATCGGTGCCAGCTATCTTTCAAAGCAACTGGGTGGTCGCGGCGTTCTTCTTGGCGGCATCCCAGGTGTAAGCCGCGGTAAAGTCACCATTATCGGAGCTGGTGTGGTTGGAACCAACGCTTGCAAAATTGCAGTTGGTCTTGGTGCAGATGTAACCATTTTGGATACAAATGTAGATCGTCTCGAATATTTGGATGACATTTTTGAAAACAAAATTACGACATTAAAATCTCATTCCTACAATATCGAAGAATCCATTTTGAATGCAGATGTTGTCATTGGAGCAGTTTTGGTTCCAGGTGCAAAAGCACCACATCTTGTCACCCGTCAGATGATTTCCAAGATGAAAAAGGGTGCTGTAATTGTGGATGTTGCTGTGGATCAAGGTGGATGCGTGGAAACATGTAAACCGACAACCCATGACAATCCAACCTACATCATCGATGGTGTAGTTCATTACTGTGTGGCCAATATGCCTGGTGCAGTTCCATATTCTTCCACAATCGGCTTAACCAATGCTACCATTGGCTACGCGCAAAGAATTGTTCAGGAGGGGTTGAAAAGCTTGCGAAAGAAGACAGAGGATTTCAATTGGGTGTAAACACCTACAAAGGTCATATCACTTATCCGGCAGTGGCCGAGGCCGTGAATAAACCTTCTAAATCTTTTGAATCGCTCGTCTAACGGTTGTTTGGTTGACCCCATTGCGTCGCATAGGAGCTAATGTATGAAGCCATTTGAACATTTGGACTATCTTAAGATTGATGATCTTCTTACAGAAGAGCAAAGAATGGTTCGAGAAACTGTTCGATCCTTTGTTCAAGAGCATGTTCTGCCTGTCATCGTGGAACACAATCGCGCAGGCACTTTCCCGAAACATTTGATCAAAAACATGGGCGAACTGGGTTTGCTCGGTTCGAACATCAAAGGTTATGATTGCGCAGGCATGGACAACATCTCCTACGGACTTGTCATGCAAGAACTTGAACGCGGTGACTCTGGTCTTCGCAGTTTCGTATCCGTTCAAGGTGGCCTTTGCATGTATCCGATTTATGCGTTCGGATCCGAAGAGCAAAAGACCAAATGGCTTCCAAAGATGGCTCGCGGAGAAGTGATCGGCTGCTTTGGTTTGACCGAACCTGACTTTGGTTCCAACCCAGCTGGCATGATCACGCGCGCGGAGAAAAAAGGAAACAAGTACATCCTCAACGGTGGCAAAATGTGGATCACCAACGGAACACAAGCACATATCGCGATCGTTTGGGCGAAATTGGATGGAAAAGTCCGTGGCTTTATTGTCGAAACTGGAACCAAAGGGTTCACAGCCCGTGAAGTGAGAGGAAAACTTTCTCTTCGCGCTTCAGACACCGCCGAACTTTTCTTCGATAACTGCGAAGTTCCTGAGGAAAATATTTTGCCGGGCGTGGAAGGTCTCAAAGGACCGCTTAGTTGCTTGACTCAAGCTCGCTACGGTATCGCATGGGGCGCTCTCGGTGCCGCGCATGGATGCTTCTATGAAGCACTTTCCTATTCCAAAACCCGCGTGCAGTTCGGCAAACCAATCGCAGGATTCCAGCTTGTTCAGGACAAGTTGACCTGGATGGCCACCGAAATCACCAAAGGGCAGCTTTTGGCGCTACGTTTGGGTCAACTCAAGGATGCAGGACAAATCACACCTCAGCAAGTGTCGATGGGAAAAATGAACAACGTCCAGATCGCGCTCGAATGCGCGCGCAAAACCCGGGACATTCTGGGTGGCAGCGGAATTTTGGATGAGTACTCCTGCATGCGCCACATGGCTAACCTGGAATCGGTCTATACCTATGAAGGCACGCACGACATTCACAAACTGATCATCGGTCAGACATTGACGGGTCTGAACGCGATCGAGTAACTATACGGGATCTTTTGGATTTCACTCAACGTTGATGGGCCCAACAGGCTCTCGTTGAAGTTGTTGGAATACACTCGGTTCGGCGCTCACTTTTTGGGCGACTTCTGATCGTTCGATATAAATCAAAGCATCGTAATGGTCCGTTGGATTCATCCAGACGCCATCTTTAAAGGCACTTTTCCCGCCGTTTTCATGTTGAAGCCACCAATGTCGGTCAAATTTTTTGGAACCTTTTTCAAGATCAATCCAAGCGACTTGATGTTGAGTATGTTTGTGAATAAACAAATCCAAAGAGTCCTTTGATGTCGGGACCGCAAAATCCCCCTGTGGCCCATCGATGTCAAAACCTGTGAAACCGATGACTTTGTAAAGTGATCCAAGCTTTGCTTGAATGTAGGTTCCTGCTGGGTAAATGGGCTGCGTTTGTTCAGCAGATAGGTCAGGACTGGTTTGGATAAAAGGAGCATGGAATTTCGATACATGGGAAGTGTGAGCTAGAAAAATACTTTTTGGACGATTCAATGTTTTCCAAAAATCCATAACATTTTCAGCCATCGCGCTGTCGCGCGGTTTCCACGAATTCACAAGAGAATCACCAAGTGAAAAACGATTCAGCCAATACCATTGCATGGCCAAAAGATTTCGAACATACACACGCATTTCGGCATATTCCAGATCGGTGACTTTGCCTGAGATTCGGTCGTTGGTTTCAAGAAGCTTTAGAATGTTTTGCAATTTTTGATTGCACTTTTCGAAGCGAATTGGGGATATTTGGTCCTCTTTGTAATAGTACGCATAAATTTCTTCCATGTATTCGGGTTGCGTCTTTCCGTGTCCAATGCATACATCGGTTGTTTGATTTAGAAGCGATTCAATTTGAGGGCCGTTTTTGGTGCCGGAAGTTTTATCGATTACCCATTGGTGGTTGAGTTCTGCAAAATTGTAAATGTCGACACCGACAATGCGAACTGGATTGTTTGAATGAGATTGATTGAATTTACAAATCCAATCAAAAAGAGACAGATCTTGTTCGAATGTCATGAAGTGCGCAGACTGTATCGCAGGTATGATATCGCCTTGGCAAGTTTGTAAATATTGGTTGATGTCTTTTGTGCGAAACAAATTGGATTCCCACAGAATCAATCTGACATCTTGTGTTTCGATTGCATTTTGAATCAAGCGTTGCTGCATTTGCAACATTTGTTTGGAACCGTGGACACTTTCTCCGATTCCTAGAATGGAAGTACCATTCATGACTTTGGTCATGAGTGGAGTAAGTTCGTTGCTTGGCAGGGATGGATCCACGCCTTCAAGCGGAATGATTTCTTTGACTTGGAAGGCTTTTTTGCTCTGAGCAAAAGAAGTTGAAACAACCAAAATCAGCAATAATGGCAGGTATTTCATGCGCGAATTATAACGCAATATGTTATTCATTTCAATTGAAAACACTGGATTGTTTTGATGTAAACAATTGAATTTATTCAATAAATTATTATATTTGGTTTTTCTTATTTTTTCGCTGATTTCATGACGTATAATGTCGCCAAGCTAGGTTTTACCATGAGTAAAAAACTAACATGGATCATCGGTATTTTTTGCGTATTTTTCACGTCGCATTCGTATGCGGATGAAATTTCGTATGCTGCTGTAAAAACAAAAATTGAATCTGTTCTTGCTCAAAAATTAGACAGTACTCGCTCTGAAATTGAGTTGAATGAAATCTATGCCTCCATTCCTTCCAAGCATGCTCAGAAATGGTTGAAGGATTTGCTATACAAAGATTTTTTCTTCCATCGCGCAGCACAAGATTGCTACGTTCCTCTGGCCAACTTTTTTTTGGATCAGATCACAGCATCCAATGAAATTGACGAATATCTTCTTCGAGTTCGAAAATCCTATGGAGAAATTTCATTGGATCCATATCAACAAGCTGTGGTGGCGGGGTGTTTACCCGTTGTGCTTGCCATTGATACAAAATATGCTTCATTGGTAAGTATGAATCTAAGATCCCGTATGGATCCATATATCAACTGCAATTCCAATCTTCACTTGATGTTTTTGACGGTATCACAAAACGAAAAAACCACAATCAACCGGGAAATGGTGAAATATTTTTTGGGTGATCGAGCCACGCCATTTTTGAAAAATCTAGATGAGTGCAAACCCATGGAAGTCCTCGATCTAAATCGTGAACACATCGAAAATTATCATGTGATTCATCAAGACATCTCTTCCAGTGCATTGGGTGATAAGAATCATATCAAAGATTGGGCCAATAAAGCGCTGGAGAATTGTCGAATCGGATATGATAGTTTTGTATCCAAATAAATGAAGCATGAATTCAATATTCCAGCGCATTATTCGCTACGCTCAGTTCTTCTGAGTCATGGCTGGTCTGGTTTGCCTCCATTTCAAGTCGGCGACAACCATTCGAATATCTCTTTTGCTTTTTCCGGCAGTGGAAAACCCACCATCATTCGTGTTTCTCAAAAAGGTAAAAAATTGGAAATTGATTCGGGTAGAAAACTTAAAATCGATGAGATCGAAACGATTCGGCATATGTTTGGTTTGAATCTGACGTTGGATTCCTTTTTTGATTTGGCAACCAAGCACAATCGGCAATGGATTCAAAAATATCATATGGGACGTTTGATGCGCGCAGAAAGCGTATTTGAGGATCTGATCAAGCTTATCCTCACCACCAATTGCACCTGGAGTCTGACCAAAAAAATGGTGGGAGATCTTTGCAATCAATTGGGCGAAAAAGTCCAGACGATGTCGACGTTTCCAAAACCTGAAATCATGGCGAAGAAGAACGAGAATTATTTCAAGAATGTCGTGAAAACCGGATATCGCGCTCCATATCTGGTCAAAATCTCCAAAGCTGTCGCCAGTGGATCATTGGATCTGGAAAGTTGGAAAAATTCCGATCGAACGTATGCTGAACTTAGAAAAGAAATTCTCGCGCTTCCTGGTGCTGGGCCGTATGTAGCAGAAAATTTATTGCGGTATCTTGGAAAATACGATGGACTCGGTGTGGATAGTTGGGTTCGCGGACAACTCCAAAAAATGTGGAACGTTTCAAATCAACCGAATGACAAAGCCATTCTGAAAAAATACAAACAATTCAATAATTACAAGGGGCTAGTACTTTGGTGCGATGTCACTAGATCGTGGCATGAGCCGAAAGACGAGTCGAATCGGATTTCGAAGATTTCAAGCTAGAAGCTTTTTCAGATTCCAATTTCAAAAGTTTTTTCTTTAAAGACAATCCACCGGCATATCCCACCATGGATCCGTCTTTGCCGATCACGCGATGGCAAGGAATCACGATCGGAAGAGGGTTTTTATTGTTGGCCATTCCGACAGCGCGCATGCCTTTGGGAGATCCCACCGCACGCGCGATTTCTTGGTAGCATTTGGTCTGACCGTAAGGGATGCGTCGGAGCGCATTCCAGACTTTTTTCTGGAAATCAGTGCCTTGAGGATTGAGTTCCAGATGAAATGAACTTCGTTTTCCATTCAAATATTCCATGATTTGCTTTTTTGCTTGAGCGATCGACGTCGTATTTCTATGTGTGAGGATTGTTTCCCGGTTTTTGCAGAGAGAATTCAAGTTTTTCGAACTGGATTCTCCGGGAAGAGTGATGCGAACGATTCCTTTATGATCAGCGACGATCAAAATATCGCCCCAAGAGGATTCAAGTATGTTCCAAAATAATTCCATAGTGATTTCTCACTAGCTATCACTAAAAAACATTTTGAAAACAAAAAAATATTTTTAATTTAAAAAAGTTATCCACAGGCGATAGCCCCGCCAACGAATCAATATCCCCAGCGGATGAGTGAAGCGCCCCAAGTGAAGCCTGCGCCAAAAGAAGCGCACAAAACAAGTTTTCCCTTGGTGAGACGTCCATCTTCAACGGCTTGTGCAAGGCAAGTTGGAATGGTCGCAGCCGTGGTATTCGCACATTTGTCGATGTTGATCACGACTTGATCATCGGAGAGCCCCAATTTTTTCTGACAGGATTCAATGATGCGCAGATTCGCCTGATGTGGGATGAATAAATCGACATCTGAAGGTTTTAATCCGTTTTTCTCCAGGATTTCTTCGCATACATTCGCCATTTCGCTCACAGCAAACTTGAAAACCTGTTTTCCTTCCTGGTGAACATAGTGCATTTTGTTTTCAACAGTCGCCACGGAAGTCGGATTTAAACTGCCGCCGCCCGGCATGTACAACAAATCGCCACCAGATCCGTCGATATGACAGATGTGATCCAAAATTCCAAGTTCGCTATCCATGGTTTCAGGTTCCAAAAGAACAACGCCACAGCCATCTCCGAAAAGAACGCAAGTGTTTCGATCGGTATAGTCCAGAATCGAACTCATCACATCCACGCCGACCACGATGACTTTTTTGTATTTTTCAGTTTGGATAAATTGATCACCTGTCGCCAAACTGAATACAAAACCGGAACATGCCGCGGAAATATCGAAACCCCAGGCGTTTTTGGCTCCGATTTTGTTTTGGATTCGGCAGGCTGTAGACGGAAACAGTGTGTCGGGGGTAACAGTTCCGACAATGATGAGATCGATTTCCTCTGCAGACATCTTCTTTTTTTTCAGGAGTCGTTCGATGGCTGCTGCGGCCAAATCACTGGAAGCTTCGCCTTTGGCCACGCGAAATCTTTGTTTGATGCCGGTACGGGTTTGGATCCACTCGTCGGAAGTGTCGACCAACTTTTCCATATCGGCGTTGGTGACGACGTTTTCAGGGTAAAATTTTTCTACTGCTGTAATGGAGGATCGAACGGTTCTAGCCATGATCTGGCTCTTTTACGCAAAAGAGCCTCGAAAAACAATCTTTTGTTCGTACCCGCCCGTCGGCGGCTACATAGGGACAGTGGAATCGTTGGTGAGGCATTCACCTCACATTTGGCTTTTCCCTCTTTGCTCGTGCAAAGCCCGAGCAAATTCACCCTTTGCGCTTTCAAATTACTTTTCGTGAAGTGAGTTAACGGACCGGCTGGTCCATTGGTCCTTTTTAAGCAGATAAAGCGTGCGTTTGCTCAGGCGGTATTCCTTCAGGCTAACTTCAAAGATATCCCAAAGTGTGGGTTGAATCAGAAGAAGGCCGTGATTTTTGCTGTGTTGAGCGGGATTCATGTTGGGATTTGGAATGTCCAGCGGCATTCCCATCTCATCCAACAAATAAGTGATACGAACTTCTTCCCGCATGCGCAACCACATCGTTTCTACAAGTTCCGCATACCTAGAGTTTTTTTCAGTGATGAGTTGAGCTTTTCCTTCAAAGCGAAATTGAATGGGACGATCGTCCGTCCAAAAGCACCCACTCACCAGGGGGTTGTTTTCAATATCGCGCCATTTTTCAGATTTTGTATTGCAGCTGATGACCAAAACTTCAGGTTCGGTGATGCAATGAATATGGACTGTGCGTGTGGAAGGTTGACCATTCGAATCAACGGTAGAAATTTGTCCATAGGCTTTGTTATTCAAATCCCCAAAGGTGGAAGTGATCAACGTTTGAATTTCTTGTGGCCATCCAGTCATGCTCGCGTTCTAACATAAATGATGTATGCTTGTCGTCAATGAAGGGTTTAGATTTTTTAGCCAGTAGAGAAGTTGTGATTGTTTCAGGAGCGCGTACGCCCTTTGGCGCTTATCTCGGATCTCTTTCAGGAATGACGGCAACCGAGCTCGCGGTTCATGCTTCCAAGGAAGCCATCGCTCGCGCCAACATCGACCCGAAAGAAATTGATCAAGCCATTTTCGGCAATGTCATGCAGTCAAGTAAAGACGCCGCCTATCTTGCCCGGCACGTGGCTTTGTATTGCGGTATGACCAAAGAGTCCACTGCACTTACATTGAATCGTTTGTGTGGGTCGGGGTTTCAATCGATTTTGTCGGCTGCAGAACAAATCATGTTGGGCCAGGCCAAGATTGTTTTGGCCGGTGGAACTGAAAACATGTCGCAAGCACCGCATGTGATGCGAAATTTCAGAAAAGGATATCGCCTTGGAAATGCGGTGGTGGAAGACTCGCTTCAACAAGGGCTCACCGATTCCTTCAATAATTTACCGATGGGCGTGACGGCAGAAAATATTGCCAAGGATTTCAAGATCACGCGACAAATGTCGGATGAGTTTTCTCTGCGTTCCCAGGTTCTCTACAAAGAGGCACAGGATAAAGGTGTATTCAAGGACGAGATCGCACCGATCACGATGGAAGTGAAAGGTAAAAGCATCGTCATCGATAAAGACGAACATCCGCGTGAAACCAACATGGAAAAACTTTCCAAGCTTCCACTTGTCTTTGATCAAAGTGGGGTTGTCACAGCCGGCTCGTCTTCGGGAATTGTCGATGGAGCCGCCGCGGTGATCGTGATGTCGAAAGTCGAAGCAGAGCGCAGAAAGATTCCATATTTGGGAACGCTGGTCTCCTTCGGCATTTCCGGATGCGATCCAGATCGCATGGGATTGGGTCCAGTGGCATCCAGCCGTATCGCACTTCAACGTTTTGGAAAAACCATCAACGATATGGACATGATTGAAATCAACGAAGCTTTCGCTGCGCAAACCATTGGCGTGGAAATGCAGCTCGGCATTCAGCGAAATAAATTCAACGTCCACGGTGGAGCGATTTCCATCGGGCATCCATTGGGCGCCAGTGGAACAAGACTTTCACTTCACACACTATTAAGTCTGAAACGCAGTGGTCAGCGGTGGGGACTCGCCGGCGCATGTATCGGTGGTGGCCAAGGAATCACTCTGATTTTCGAATCTTCGAAATAATCGAATTACATCGTAGCCAGGTTGCGGAAGAAATCCGCAACGAGTTGGATCATGCGTTCTTGATCGTCATTGCGAATCAAAGTCGGCAACAAAATCACTTCTTTGTTCAAGCGTTCGGTTGTGAGAAGTTGTGCGGGACGCAAGCGCGTTTGAATGTAGGAATGCAAATGTGCCGGTTTTTTCGGAGCCTCCGCAGCGAAGCCATTTTTTTGCAAACATTCCAGCAAATCATCCCTGCATTTGGTCCATACGCGAATCGGATATACTTGATGTCCCCAATGTGAAACGGTGAGTTCGTGGAAAATGGAAACGCCGCTGATTTTGCCAAAGGCCCGATCGAAACGGTAGGCGACTTCTTTTTTCTTTTGCTGGATCACATCTAGATTGTTGATGTCCCAAAGTCCGAGGGCACCCTGGAATTCGCTGAAGGTTCCCAGGGTGTGTTCGTAAAATGACATGCTTCGCACGCGTTTGGCGATCGATTCTTGGTCGGTGACCAAAATGCACGCATCTTGATTGGAGTAAGAGTGGCGTGGATGATATTCGATGATGCCCGCTTGACCGAATGTGCCGAGTGTTTTTTCCTTATAGGTCGAGCCGAGCTCGCTGGCGACGACTTCGATCAATTTCAATTTTTTATCTTTGCAAAGTCCAACAAAAGATTCGATATCGGCAGGAATTCCATAGGAATGTGCAAGAATGATCACCTTGGTTTTTGGCGAAAGTTTATGGCTCACGTCCGGATAATCCAAACCTAGGGTATATGGAGAAACTTCGGCAAACACCGGAATCAGTTTGGATGCGAGAATCGAGCGGACATATTCCGGACGAATCCAGGCAGGGCAGATGACTTCATCGCCTTCGCTCAAATTCATGGATTGCAAAACGTGACGAAGCACCGAGGAAGTGAAAGTCGAAATGGCGTAGATTGATCCGCACATTTGCGCAAACTGCTGTTCAAATTGAACGCCGTAGAGTTGTTGACGCTGGGGTAAAGTCGTGAGGGTCGCTCTCAGCTTCAGAAATAGACGCTCGGTGGATTTTTCCAAATCCGCATCCCAGGTCACCATTTGCTTCTCTAATTCGTCCATTTTTTTACTTGAGGAAATGGGAGTTATTTAATCGAAATTATTCGAAAAAATCAAATCTTTGATGCAATTGTTAAAAACGGGCGAGATTATTCAACGATAGATCCGCAAGAAATCACGGCTTTGGAGGAAACTTTGGCGTTTTTTCGAATGATGCTTCCAGCTTGCAGAACGCAATGGTTGCCGATCCGCGCGTCGGATTCGATGATGCATCCGGATTCAATCACCACATGGGTTCCGATGGTTACACCATCTTGGATCACGACACGATCGCCGATCACAGCATTGTTCCCAATGCTGCAAATTCCGATGCTGCAGTGACTTCCAATTTTGGATAAATTTCCAATCACGGCTTTGGTGAGATTCATGGCTGGACTCATACCAGAATTTCATGGTACCCGATAGCACAAGATGATGAACATTGGATGCGATATCGAAAACGTCGAAACTTTCCGCAAAAAATGGAAAGACGGAGACATGAAGTTCTTCGAAAAAATTTTCTCGGTCGATGAAATTGATTACTGCAGCAAGTTCAAGGATCCGTTCACGCACTTTGCAGCCAGATTTTGCGCGAAAGAGGCCGTCGTCAAAGCAGCCAACGAGTATTGCAAATTGGTGATCTCCGATGTTCAAATTGTAAAAAACAAAAACGGCGCACCTGAAATCAAACCATGGAAGAAAAGAAAATCCACCGAGAACTTTTTTTCCAAGCATCGAATCATGGTGTCGTTGTCTCACACTTCTGATATGGCAATGGCATGCGTGTTGATTCAAAAACGCTAAGGTAAATATGAAATCCAAATCGACTCAAATTTCCAGCATGACGGGATTCGGTCATGCCACTGTTACGGATAGTTCCGATCGATATGTCGCCGAAATTCGTTCCGTCAACAGTCGCTATTCGGAAACCCGTATTTTCGGATTGCGCGAAGATTTTTCGCTGGAATTTGAATTGGGAAAATTGATCAAGCAGACATTTGAACGTGGAAAGTTCGATCTTACGCTGCGCAAGGAACCCAACGAAAAAAATCAAAACGCCAATGAAGACAAAAGGATCAAAGCGCATCACGCGCATTTGAAAAAAATGCAAAAGTCTCTTGGTATCAAGGGTGAAATTTCATTGGAGACGGTTCTTCGAACATTGCCAGTTCAGAAAGATTCCAGGAACGAAACCAAAAACCACGATCAATTCTTGAAAGTGACCCAGAAAGCTTTGGAAAACCTTTTGATTTCGCGAAGAAATGAAGGAAAAATTTTAGCCAATGATATATCCAAACGACATGCGCAGATTGTTGCCTGGTATGGGAAAATCGAATCCAAGATTCCGATGATTCGTGAAAGACGTCGCAATGATATTTCCACCAAAGTTCAGGCTGCGATCGCAGACTATCCGATGGAAGCCAAACGCATCGAAGGAGAAATCGCCCTTATGATCGAAAAAGGGGACGTGACCGAAGAGCTCGTTCGTTTGAAAAAGCATTTGAATGCTTTTCAAGATCTTTTGAGAGTTCAATCCCAAAAAAAACCGGTGGGTCGCGAATTGGATTTCACGCTTCAGGAGATGCATCGAGAGGTTAATACCCTGGGTGCCAAGATTGGTGATGTGGAACTGTCTGGAATCGTTGTGAATATCAAATCAGAGATGGAAAAAATTCGAGAACAAGTGCAGAATATCGAGTAGGAGATTCATATGAAAATCAAACGCCCACCGATTTGTTTTGTCATTTCATCGCCATCAGGCGCGGGCAAAACCACGCTTGTGGAAGCCATTTTGAAAAAAGAAGAAAAGCTCGAAAAAACGATTTCACACACCACACGGAAAAAGCGTCCTGATGAAAAGAACGGCGAGCATTATCATTTCGTTGACACCAAAACATTTCAACAAATTGAAAAAAGCGGTCAGATGCTGGAATGGGCCAGTGTATACGAGCATCAATACGGAACTTCGAAAAAAGAAATCGATCGCATCATGAACAAAGGACATGATGTGATTCTGGTGATTGAAAACCAGGGGGCCATGAACATCAAAAGATTGTATCCAAGATCGGTGTTTGTTCTGATTTTGCCTCCAAGTCTCAAAGAACTTGAAAGAAGAATTCTGAAACGCAAGCATGGCGATGAAGATGTGGAACGCCGCTTGAAAAATGCGACCCGCGAAATGAGAAACATGATTTGGTACGATTATGTGATCGTCAACGATGACGTCGATGAAGCGGTCGAACTTTTGCAAAATATCATCCATGCCGAACGTGCGAAGCTTCCTCCGATCAAAACCGAAGTTTTCAAGCCGTTTTTGGATTAAAGCCTGATCTATCGCGGGTTTGAGCAGAATTGAGCTCGAGCTTGAACTTTTTGCATAGTTTTCGCATTTTTTGCCATCTTTGCGAGATGTAACTAATTGATTTTAAAGTTATTTTTTATGGAATGGAACTTGCTAAATTTAAGGATGTAACTAAATCGGTAACATTGGTTTTGGGACGATGTTTGTATAACTAGGCCGGTTTGCTATACTACCTAGATATCTGATTTTAAGGAGAAATCATTCTATGAATAAAAAACTGTCCATTCTAGGCCTCCTGAGTCTATTGCTCGTGGCCACCTACTGTTCCAATAACTATTTCGGACGAGTTCTGACCCGCAATTCCAGCATCGAACCAGATGTGACCATCACGCCGATCGATGTTCCAGATGGTGGAGATCCAAGCTTGGATTATGTAGCAGTTGATGCAACATTTGAACAACCTGAAGTGGGAGAGCAGCTGGTTTCTCCGGAGATCGTGTTCATCATGGATACTTCCGCTTCGATGGCCGATGAAAGAACGGCGTTGACCAACGCCATCGGCGGTTGGTTGGAGACATTGGAAGGTAACGGATTCAATAACTATTGCGTAGGTGTCATGCGCGCAGCTTACAACGGATCAAACACTGGGCGATTGGTGACCGACGGCTCAAACCCAAGATGTGTTTGTCGAGACCAGTTTTCCAGCAATGATGTCGTCACCAAATTCACTGAAAATATGAATTCGTTTGGCCTCTCCGGTGGTACGGAAGAAGCGGGAGTATTGTCGCTTTATAATGCTTTGAATGACTCCGATAAACTTTCAGCGAATCAAGGTGATGGCTGTTTCCGTTCGGACATGGTTTTGGTTCCGATTTTATGGCGGATGAAAACGATATGGGCGCGGTTGTTCGAAATCCATCCGGTGGTGGAGGAATGAATTGTGGTACGGTGAGCCTTCCTGCCAGTGGGGGTTCGGTCGATTTAAGTGCGGTTACTTTTAATAATACACCATTCCCAGATTTGGACGGGGTGTTTGTAACTTCTCCAGCTACCAACGCAAAATACGTTCACAACAACTGCGTTGAAGCGGGAGTTCGATACAAATTTTATTCGAACAACTCCGGAACGCTCAGCATCACGCCTCAAGCTGTCGCTGAGGATGTAATTGAGTACAATGGCGATTTGCCTACATATGGCAGTGCGATCATCTACAACACCACAACTTTTCCAATTAACAGTAGTGAAGAAAGTAAAGGTTGGGGATACAGTCATTTTGTAGATGAACTCGGCTTTGATACAGCGAATCTCGCAACTGCAAACCCAAGCACTCAAAATGCATTCAACAGCCAGATGAATGATATTGCAGATGCGCTGACCACAGCATTGCAAGCCGTTCGTATTTTCACGCTTAATCCGAAAGTTTGCGAAAACTTCGAGGATAGTTTGGTGGTGAAGGTGAACACGACTGTGTTGACCACGCCAACGCAATACACATTATCAGCCAATCGTGCCAAAGTGACGATCAAATCGGGGGTGAATATCCCAGCCGGTGCGACCATGTCATTTGAGTATATCGGCTGCCAATAAGCATTGCCTTGATAAGATCAAAAAGGCCGCCTTCTGGGCGGCCTTTTTTATCCCCTTGACTTGAACCTGAACATTTCCTATAACCACCTCCACTATGGCAAGAATTTCAATTGAAGACTGTTTGGATCAACTCAACAACCGTTTCGTCCTGGTTCACCTGGTTTCGGAACGTGCTCGTCAGCTTTTGAAAGGTTCCACACCACTTCTTCGCTGCAAAAACAAACAAATCGTGACCGCTCTTCGCGAGGTTGCTGCCCACAAAATTGAAGTGGCGAATCCGCTGAACGAAAAGTCCATCGCCGACTAGACTGGATCTTTTTTACTCCAACTGCGTTGGGCTCGTGAAAAAAGCCTCCAACGTGCTGGAAGCACGCCTCCATTTTTTTCACTTCGCCCGCCTTGTTGGATCAAAAAATCTCTGCGTCTAGCATTCAAAGGTTAGGATATTTTTCTACCCGGATTAGCCGTGGTACATTAAAAATCTGAGCAAAGCTTTGAAATTGTTATAGAATAGGAACAAATGCGCGTTGATACGAAGTCATCCTTCACTTCCTGGAAGGGGAAAACGAAGGAGTTGAAATTAAATTAACACTGCCCCGCGAGATTTTCATCGGTCGAAGCGTGGAGATAGCGATGTATTTTTGGGTGAAAAAGATCTCCCGCAAACACAGCCAAATTCTGGTGAGTGAAGACGATGTGCGCATTGTCGACCTGGAATCCACCAACGGTTCTTTCGTCAACGGGAAAAAAATCAGCGAAGTTAAACTGAAAAATGGCGATAAGATCAAAGTCGGATCCAGCGTCATCGAAGTCGAAATTCAAAGCAGTTCAGGGGCCCAAGCCGATGCTCCGACGGGCGCAAAATCGAAAGAAAAATCCAATCCGAAAGCTTCGCCCAAAAAAGCGCCTCCTGCGGAAAAAGCTGAAAAGCCAAAACCAAAAGCCAAGGATGAAAGTTCTGGCACGGTGTATGTGAAAGAATTGGATGATTTGGCCGATGATGATGTTTCCGATGCGAAATCCAAACCAAAAAATTACGAAGAAGACTCCGATTTGGTTGTGGAGTACCAAACTTCCATCAAGGAAGCCAAGAAGATCAAGGAAAACGAAACCTCTGAAAAACTCAGCGCTCAGCCCAGCAAAAGTGATCCTGAAGCTGAGTTAGAGCTAGAATCAGACGCTGCTCAAGAGCCTGAGGAGCAGGAATTCGAAGAACTGCAGTTGGACGTTGAAGAAGACGCTCCTCAAGTTGAAGAAGAAAATGCGCTTGATCTGGCATCGGCCGACGAAGCCAGCTTCGACAAGATTCCAGATCTTGAAAATCTTGAGGAAAGTCCAGATATGGATATATCGCTGGATGAAGAAGATCCGGCTCCCAAAAGTTCCAAGCCGATGACGGGTGATTTGTCATCGATCGGGCTTTCCGATCTTTTGCAAAATTTGAATCAAAACAAAAAATCCGGCGTGCTCACTTTGCACAACAATTCGAGCACCGGAAAAATTTATATCAAAGAAGGTTCGTTACAGGGAGCCAACAGCGACAAAGCCGTCGGTTTGAAAGCCATGTATCGAATGCTGACATGGAAAACAGGAGATTTTGAGTTTCAGCCGATGTCTGCCGATTCTTCCGAACTTGAAATCGATCAAGAACCGATTTCAGATTCGATTGAATCCATTCTGATGGAAGGGTTCAGGCAGTATGATGAGCTTCGAAAAATTCAAAAAGTTCTTCCACAACTGGACGATGAGTTGGTGCTTGAAAGTCAGCTTGAAGTTCCAATTTCAAAGCTTCATCCGAAAGTATTGGATGTCGTTCAACTCATCATCAATCACAAAAAAATGAGAAGCGTGTTGGATTTGAGTTCGCTGTCTGATCTTGAAACGAGCAAGATCGTATTCTATCTCATCAAGAAAAAAGTAATTCGAACGAATAAATAGTTATTCAGTCACGTTCATCGAAGATACGGCCGGACGATCGTTCACTTTACCGAAAAGCGAACATGTTGAATCCGCCACTTGGTTGCCGACAGCCGTGATCACGAACCAATTTGCATAAGGTGCTTGAGTGATGCCGAAGTACGAGGCGGACCCCGTAGGAAGAGTCGTGCAAGTATGTCCTCCGGCTGTTGCCGAGGAATTCAGACCAAATGAATCGGAATAAGAATAAAAACCCGAACCCGTGACCGAGGCATTGTTCGCCGTGAATTGTCCGGCAAATGCACGATACTGAAAACGAACTTGGGTATTGTTGGTGAAGATCGCGCCGAGTTCACTCCATTGTGCATTGGCTGTATTGAATGCAAGCACACCACCGTTGGCACCTGAATATGGAACGGTGGCTGGGTTCGGTCCAGCTGAAGCGTAGCGGTTGTTTTCGGAGTAATACTGCTCTTCATACTGGCCAATGGAGTTGATGTTGGCTTCAGCTTCGGCTGTTCGGGATTTACGAACATATTTTGTGTAATTTGGAATGGCGATAGATGCCAGAACCCCGATGATGACAATCACAATCATCAACTCAATCAATGAAAAGCCGAAAAACTTAAACGTACGTTGGTTGGTATCCATGCTCATGTCCTTTATTATCGGGGGTTTGATCTATGTACTCTATTATATCAGTTTCCACCGAGGGCAGCCACTTTCTCCAGGATTTTCTCTTCAATATATTGGATTTGAGCGCCGGATTTGCCCTTGGAATCGAATAAAAACACAAACAAAAGTTCACCCTTTTGGGTGGTTTTTATCGATCCAACCAGGGAAACTGTGTTGCGCAAACTTCCTGATTTTGCTCGAACAAGGCCTTGCATCCCAGTGCTTCTGAAACGGCGACGTAGAGTTCCGTCCAAGCCTCCGATGGGAAGCGACGCCATCATGTCTGGATAAGTTTGGAACGTATTTCTTCCGTAAGCATAAAGACTCCATAAAAAATTTGGAGTGACGGAGTTGGATCTGGAAAGTCCGGAAGCGTTGTCGATGGATACATTTTGTTCAGGGAGTTTTTTGCTTTTGATCCATGTTTTCATTTTGAGCAACCCTGCGCCGGAAGATGGGGCTTCTCCAAGATGATACATCAGCGTTTCCGCGATGAAGTTGTTGCTGAACTTGTTCATGCCTTGCAGAATTTGAGAAAGTGGTTTGGATTGGAAACGCACAACTTCGGTCCATTCCACGCCGCACGTTTTGTGCTCTACGCCCTCAGTGACAGTAACGCCCGCGCGCTGAAGCAAGTCTTGGAAAATATTTCCGGCGTATGTCGAAGGATCGGCAATGGCTCGATAAATGGTGGCCCCAGAATCCTGTACGGAGATTTGTCCGCCGACAGTGATCTCGATTTTTTTACCCTTTTCCCGAACAGTTGCATTGGTCGTTCGTTGGCCCGCTTTTACGGTTTTGGTTTGATTGATGATGGTGAAATAATTCGAACGAGGTTCCGTAAAGACCTCAGCTTTTTCTCCAACCTTTCCAGGCTTCACAAATACAGTGACGGAATTGTAATTCAACGAAAGCGAACTCAAAGGAGCCGTGAAGGATCTTTGAGAATCGCCGTCAAAATCGTCGTCATATTGTTTGGTGGTCGGGAAAAATGAATCATCGACATAGATATTGTTCACATTTTTCGCAAAAGAAGGCTCGCGCAGAAGTTGTTCTGTCAATATGAATAAATCTTCGTATACCAGTGATGGATCTCCCTGACCGACAAGGCACAGGTCTTTGTCCTTTTTCTTCACGATCGTTGCGAATTTATAATGAGGTCCCAATTGTTCAAGTGAGACGATCGTCACCAGCATTTTCATGGTGGAAGCAGGATTAAATCCGGTGTTGGTGTTGGCAGAATAAAACACCTGGGATCCATCCAAATTTCGAATCTCTACGCCATATTGATCTTTGGACAATCCTGATTTTTCCAGGATGGGTTGAATTTGTGATGCCCACAAACCTTCCGCTGAGTAGGCCGTTGAAGAAAACAACAAACATAGATTCAAAAGCATTATTTTATGTACGCGCATGGTTACTTATCTATAATCTTTTGCCAGTGATGCAAAAAGATTTAAGAAAAGAACTTGGCCAGTTGATCATGATGGGTGTGGCGGGAACACAACTCACAAACGAAGAAAAGAAAGTCATCTCACGCGTCCAACCATCAGGCGTGATTTATTTCCGAAGAAATGTAAAGTCGCCCAAACAACTCGCAAAACTCACCCATTCCATTTACAAACTCACCGATGAGCTACCGTTGATCGGCATCGATCAAGAAGGGGGCTGGGTGGCAAGGTTGGATAAACCGTTCACCGTTTTCCCAGGAAACGAATCTTTGGGTCGCGCTTATCAACAAACCAAAAAAGATGATCTGACAGTGAAGCAAGCCACAGCCATGGCCAGTGAACTTCGCACTATTGGCGTGAACATCAATTTCACACCGTTGGCCGATGTTGCCACCAATCCGGACAATCCGATCATTCCGTCCAAACGAGCGTTTGGAAATGAGCCGAAGATTGTTTCCAAGCTGGTTTCCAAAACTGTGCAAGCGTATCGAAAACAGAAAGTGATCTCTTGTGCCAAGCATTTTCCAGGGCATGGAGATACAAGTACGGATAGTCATTTGGTGTTGCCGTTTGTCGATGTAACCAAAGAGACATTGATGAAGAGAGATTTTGCCGTTTCAAGCCGCCATTCGCGCTCAAGTTCCGACCATCATGACGGCGCACGTGGTGTACACCAAGATTGATCCAAAACCCGCCACGCTGTCCAAAAAGTTTTTGGAAGATTTATTGCGCAAAAAACTCAAATTCAAAGGCGTAGTGATCAGCGATGATATGGAGATGAGCGCCATTGCTGGAAATATGGATATTCCGCAAGCTTCTGTAGAAGCCATCAACGCCGGCGTGGATTTGCTTTTGGTTTGTAAAAAGTTGGACCTTGCTGTGCAGGTCTATGAAGCGATCGTTCAGGCCGTGGAAACAGGAGTTATTTCAACACAGCGCATTAAGCAGTCGCTGGCCCGAGTGGCCAAGATGAAAAAGGCTTATTTAAAGAAAAGCGATTTCGAAAAGTTGCCACGACCGAGAAAGTTCAATTGGCCGGTTCATCGAAAACTATCAGAAAAAATTAAAAATTTGAGGTTTTAAAATAACTCGATACTATTGTTGGTATCCGAATAAAAGGAGGATTTAACATGCACGGTTTTTTTGAAGTTTACGGCGCTAGCCCATTTATGTGGCTTAACACCATTGTTTCTATTTTCGCGATTGGAATCATCGCATATCGTTTAATCACTTTGATGCGCTACCAAGTCAACGGCGGCAAATTCATGCAGAACGTAGAAAAATACGTTTTGTCGAATGACTTGAATCAAGCCATCAATCATTGCAGCACCTCCAGCGCACCACTTTCCGCGGTTGTGAAATCCGGTTTGATCAAAGCGAACCAAGGACCAATGGCTGTATCGATGGGCTTGGATGAAGCAACTCTTCAAGTCACCCCGAAAGTTGAAAAAGGTGTGAATGCTCTTTGGAGTATCGCGAACATCGCAACATTGGTGGGACTGATCGGTACGATCTGGGGTCTGATCCTATCCTTCTCCGGTTTGTCGGTAGCAACCCCTGAACAACGTGCCCAACTCCTCGGTGCGGGTATCGCGGAAGCACTTTACAATACAGCGTTTGGTCTTTTGATCGCTGTAACCTGCATTTTTGCACATATGATTCTTTCGGGTATCGCCAAAGGCATCTTGAGTGAAATCGATTACTCCTCCAGTCGATTGGAAAACTTGTTGATGCTTCGTAATGAAGGTGGACGTTAATCCCTTTTCGTAAGGAAGAGCAATGAGAAGAGGTCGTAGACATCGTTTGGGACATGTTGGGCAAGAGCTCAACCTTGTTCCATACCTCGACATCATGGTGAACCTCGTTCTGTTCATGCTTGTCACAATCACGAGCTTTTTGAGTTTCACGATTTTGAATGCGTCGATTCCTCAAATTGCCCCTGATTCCGCGCAAGTCGAAGAGAAAATGAAGAAGGAAGAACTTCTTCTGGTGGTTCGCGTCTTGAAAGACGGATACCGTGTCGATCCGAGCGTTCAAGGTGGAGCGGCCATTGAGAAAAGAACGCTTCCCAAAAAAGAAGATAAATATGATGTGGAATCCCTTCGTGAATTCATGGTGGGTTTGAAAAACAGATTCAAAGACGAAAACAAAGTCTTGATCGTGGCCGATCCAAACATCAATTATGAGTCCATCATTGTAACCATGGATTCCGTTCGTGAAACGGAACCCGCTCTGGAAAACTTATTTCCAGAGGTAACCTTGAGCATTTTATAATTATGACCGACAAAGATTTATTAGAATTCAGACGTTGGAAAGACAAAAGAATGGCTCGTCGCCGTCGTCAGCATTTTTCCGATGCGGTCAACACCCAAGAATTGAACCTTGTGGCGATGATGGACATGATGACCATCTTGCTTGTGTTCTTGCTCAAAAGTTATTCGGTATCCGCGATTTCCATTCCTGTTGGTGGAGAACTTCAGATTCCGATGTCCAGCCACACCATCAATCCAAACGAAGCGGTGAAATTGACCATCACCAAAACAGGTACTCCGGATGCCATGATCGCTGTGGACGAAGAAGCTGTGGTTCGATTGACACCAGAAACTCTTGGTAAACTTCAAAGCCAAACCAAGTCCCGCAGATTTTTGATTCCTGAACTTCAAAAGGCCCTTCAAGCCAAAGCTCAAAAGGTCAAAAATATGGCCCAAGCTCAAGCCAAAGCTGGAGCCACCGAAAAGGTCGAGTTTGATCGCAAGATCATGGTTTTGGCCGATAAGGAGACACCTTATTGGTTGATTACAGCCGTATTGTTTACCTCGGCTGAGTCTGAATTCGATCAGTATCAACTGGTCGCTTTAAGACAAGAGCAATAGGCACCTCTCCATTTTGTCAGGATTTTCCCGTTTAAGGGGGCCAAATAGGCCATTCTTCAGGTCGATTCATCCAGGTCCAACTGGGACAAAAGATACACAATTGAGACATCGTTGGGTGTTTTTTAAGTTGCTTATAGCCGATTCCACGAATTTAACCTATTGAAATCATTATATTATTCATTTTGAATAGTTGGTACGGTGCTTGCGTATATAGGGCCAAGGGTAGGTTCCTGTGAACCAAAGCCCGGAGGAAATTTATGAAAGTAAATGCCAGCAAAATTCATGTGATTCTCGGACTCGCGGTTCTAACTCAGGTGGGATGTAATTCCGGCCAGCAACAACGCGGTCAATACCTCAATCCCAACATTGCAGCGATGCAAGCGCAGGATTTGACGACCACGGGCGATGCTTTCAGACGAAATGACCAACTTGGTGGATGGGGCGCAACAGCCAACGGGCTTGGTAATTTCTTGAACAGTCAACCCCGCATTACTCAACCAGGAACAGATCCAACCAGGTCCGATCCGACAAGAACGGCTGATCCTGCCAAAAAAGATGAAAAAGGGACAACTGATCCAACTCTAACACGATCGGAACCACTTACATTTAAAGTGAACATGGATGTAGATCCATTGTGGATCACCTATTGTAAAGAATTGGGTGGAGATCCAGATACAGGTGATGACAAAGATGGTGATGGTATCACCGATGCCTGCGAAACACTTCTTTCCACGACTTCGGATAAATCCCGTCGTTTGGTCGGCCTTGATCCAGAAGTTTTCAACGGAGCTGCGATTTCAACGAAACGCTATTACAAAGAAAAAGCAGGCGTCCTTGGAAATAAAAAAGCCGGTGACTCAGGTTCAAGCATTCTTCTGACAGAAGATGAAAACAAATCTTGGAAAAAATCCAAAGCCCTTGGTGGATTTGGTAGTGGTGTAGATTCCAAATTTGATCGTCAAATCACCAAGAAGTTTCTGGCGCTTGCAACTGAAAAGGAAGCGATATGAAAGGGCTTCAATCACTCTTTGCCATCACGCAACCTGGAACTGGTTCTGCTGGTAAAGCCGGTGGGGATGCGTTTCAAGCAAATTTTGCCATCATCGATCAGAACCAAGCGGCAGATCGTGGCCGTGATATCGGCTTCTCTGGTGTGGATGCCAAATACGGTTTAGTTCGCGCAGATAATATGGAAACTATTCCATTTTCTTTGAGTGAAGACGGTTCATCGGTATCTGACTTGAGTGGTGTCGCGAGTACAGTGAACTCCCTTCGTCAGGATGAAGAATTCATCTACATCGCTGAAACGCACATCGTGATTCCAACCGGCGGTCTTGAACTTCGTGTGGGTAACCTGATGAGCGATCGTAAAAAAGCTCTGGCAGGTTCCAAGGCAGGGATGTTCTTCGTGATGGCTGGTAACAACTCGGTGGTTGTAACTTCGGATTTGATTTCGAATGATAATGCTGCCGGTGAAGATTTGAAAAAATCTCGTGGTACGATCAGTGTGCCAAATCGTTGTAAGACAGCTCATGTGGTGATTGCATTTTTTGCAGATAGTCAAAAAACTGCTGACATGATGGATCGCAATGCCATCTTTGCAGAAAACGTATTCTACAAAGATAAAGATGCTGAAGAATGGAAATTGATTCCACAGGAATGGATGAGATTGAAATCAATGGATCGTTCTGCAAATCAGAAATGTGAAACCAAATCTGAGGACATCCTTTTCAAAGATCTGTCGAGCCAGTTGTCACAAAACACAGCTGAACCGATTGTAGTGAACTAGTCTCCTTAACAAAACGAACAAAAAACCCCATTATTCCAATAGGTTTGGTGGGGTTTTGAACATTTATGACGCGGTGAATTTGTCGGTTGACTTTGGTGGTGCTTCGCGTTACAACGCAGGTCACTTATGACCAGATCCATTCGTCTATATTGTGTTGTTGTATCCACTCTTTTTCTGGCGTTTTGTCAGGATGGACCATCCGTTCGCAGTGCCAGAAAATTCAATATTGTCACGCCACCGACAGAAACCTCACAAACTCAACCTGGAAATGCATTCAGCACACGTTTTGCTCCGATGATTCCTTTGGACTTCTTGCAGGCTCTATCCAGAAGCCAACCGCAAGAATCCTTTGTTCCGCTCACTGAAGCTCCAATCGAAACCATCGATTACAGTCAAACGGTAGATGCCAGTGCCGCATGTTTGGGCAATGGTGATGTTGATAGTGATAATGACGGATTGACCGACGCTTGCGATTTGGAACACTACCCATTGACGTACAACGGTTGGATGGTCAGTGGACGATATTTCAACGGAAAAGATAGCCGATTGACACTTACAGCAGAAGAAAATGCCGAATGGAAAAAAGATTCAGCAGAACGCGGTGGAATTGGTTACGGCAATATCAGCCCACATGCGCAAAAGCTTGTGAAAAAATTCAGCGCGCTCAAAAAACTTTCCGATTCCGATGTCAGCCCACTTAAAGCGATTTTTTACAATTATAGTGAAGAACCGATTCGCATCAGTGACAATTTCAAATCCTATCAGCGTAGCCGTGCATTCCAAGCGATCCATCCAGAAGCAGCTTTTTTGGGGTTGGCTTCAGGTGACGGAGAAGAATCGATTCCTTACAGTTATAAAAAGCCTGCGACCAACGTGGCTGGATTGACAGCCTTTGGAAAAGATACAGACTCCTATCGTGAGCAGGGTCGTTTCAAAATGTTGGTCTATGAAACCAACGTTGTGATTCCAAAAAGCACCGAATCATTGCAAGTCACGATCGGCCACTTGTCCAATGAAAAATTTGTAATGCCACCGCGCACGGGAATGTACTATGTGATCAACAACGGGGATTCTGTTCTGCTTCAAAATGAAATGCTGAGCGACAAAGGTCGTGATTTTGCAGGAAGCCGATTCGGAACGATTTATCGTGATTCAGGTTGCTCTACGGCACACCTGATCGTTGTTTACATCACCGATGGAAGCAATGATCGTGAAGGGCAACCGATTTTGCCGGAAGCAATCGCATTCCGTGAAAATGAAAAAAGTCAGTGGTTTGTTCCAAGTCAGGAATACTATGTCACCCAGCCTCAAGGTGGAATCGATTGTCAGCAAGGCTTTGGTTCGAATGACGTCCGCGATGAAAAAACATTTTTGACAACTTCCACAGGCATTCAACGTAGAGTTCCTGGTGTGGTGGATTTCAATACCAGTTTGGGAACACCTGGTGTTTCCAATCCGTATCGTATGTTAGATTCAGAATCTGAATCGATCGAATTGATCAAAGCTGCAGCGACAGAAAAACCAGTCGATGGAATGAACGCGTTTCAAACGTATGAATATGAGAAAGCGCTTGTTCAGTTGAATGAAGGTGCTCTTCCTCCAGAAGATCAGAAATGGCTCAAGGACGAACTTGCCAAAGTTGATGAACATAAAACCGTTCTAAAGCAGGGTGCTGCAGGATAACTGATCAATTCAATCAGCTGGATCAAGCAATGAAAAAATTCGCATCATTGGACGCTTCTTCTCCAGAGTATGCTTCCACTGCGGCTCAGATCGATGGATTGCTTAAAGCTCTGGGTGGAGCTCAAAACCTTACCGAAGCTCAGAAAAAAGCCCTGGCCGATCAAACCAAGACTTACGAAGATCGCAAAGCAGCTGTTGTAGCGGCATCTGAAAAAGCAAATCGACCAATCAATCCTGAAACGATTGATTATACAAAAGATGGTGAAGTTACTGTGCCATCAAAGCTCCATGTTCTCCTCAAGGATTTGGGTTTTGGATTCACTGATGAAGGACAACCTTTCGAAGCTACGGCCTTGACAGATGTCGTGACTGACAAAAAGGGGAAAAAGAAAACCGTTGAAGGAACAAAGAATATTTCCCCAGAAGAAGTTGATCAAATTTTGGAACAACTTGCTAAAAAACTAGAGGGTGGAAGCTTAACTCCTGAAAAGTTAGCGATTGTGCAACGAGTTTTGGAAGGATTAAAAGATGCAAAAGGTGTTGATCAGCAAAAAATCGAAGATTTTTTGGTACAGCATGATGAGCAGCTTCATCCAATGAACGTGAAGTGGACCCCAGAACAATTGGCGGCATTGGCGAATTTGGATTCAGACGCTTCTAAAGCAAAACCAGGATTGACCGAAGATATGAAAAAATGGTCCAAAGGTTTTCCTGATCAGGCTACCGCTGATTCAGCGAAAAAAACTGCATTGGAAAAAGTTGAAAGATCGCTTCTGATTCCCAAAGATGATTTTTCGACTCAGGAACGTGAAGCCGTTGTTGATGAGCTCAAGAAAACTGGTTTTGTGAATGAAGACAAAGCGGAAGAGTTGAAAGCTAAAATTGGAGCACGTGGGGCCTTTGTGGACGCTCAAGGAAATTATCATCCTGAGTATGCATTTCTGATTACTTTGGTAAAGGCATCTCGCCCGGACGGATCGAAGTTCTCAGCATTCAAATTTAATTCCACTATTAATTTTGAGACCGGAAGCGCAAAAGTTGATGCCAATGGTGAAAATGTCATCAATGGTTTTTTGAACTTCGTCAAAACAGTCAAAGAGACTGGAAATATTACGGACACTTATTTTAGAATCGAAGCGTTTACAGACGCAACCGGTTCTAAGGAAAAAAACCAACAGGTTTCTAATAGTCGTGCACAGTCAGTTAAAAAGCACATCGTAGAAAAAACCCAAACACCTGAAGAAAATATTATCGCCGTAGGTAAGGGAATTGACCCTGAGGCACTCAATGGACCAAAAGTAAGGGGAAAATATCAACCTGATGTTCGATTCCGTCGTGTGGAAATCACATTCAGCTCAGAGCCATTCACGCCCAAAGTACCTTCGTAATCTTTGCCAGGGCAGGTGAGTTTGATACACCCTCAAGCATGGCACGCGTAGAATCAAAAATGGTGGATTTGGGCTCTGAAGCGCCCGATTTTTTTCTCCCGGAAGTCCGCAACAATGAAAAAATCGGACTCTATGATGTTTTGGGTGGGCATGGTCTTTTGGTCATGTTTATTTCCAGACATTGCCCATTTGTTCAACACATCAAAAAGCAAATCACGAATCTAGCTTCTGAATACCTGGAAAAGGGAGTTCGATTCGTTGCCATTTCTTCCAATGATGTGGCGAATTATCCCGATGATCATCCCAAGAAATTGGCCGAAATGGCGGAGGAAGAAGGTTGGAAATTTCCATTTCTTTTCGATGAATCTCAAGACGTTGCAAGATCATATGAAGCAATGTGTACGCCTGATTTTTTCTCTACGATAAAAAAAGCCCGCTTGGTTTATCGTGGTCAGTTGGATGGAAGTCGACCTGGGAATGATGTGCCTTGTGATGGACGTGATTTACGTGTAGCGATGGAAGCTTTGATCAAAGGTCACAAAATCAACCTAGATCAGAAACCAAGTATCGGCTGCAACATCAAGTGGAAAGACTAGGATTATTTACTTGCGCGGACGGCGCGTTTGTCGGCCCACGTTTGATCTCTTTGATTTGTTCCGCCATGGTTGTTGAGAGTGGAACGGTTTTTGAAATTTCTTTGTATAAATCCAAATCATTGAATTTTCGTTTTTGGCTGAACGCAGTGAACATGCCAGAAGCAACTACTTGTTCGATTTCAGCGCCCGAAAAACCGTTGGTGGCTTTGGCCAATTCCACCAGTTTGAATTTCACCGGATCGTGATTTCTTTTCGAAATATGAACTTTGAAAATTTCTGCACGTTCTTTTTCGTCTGGAAGATCCGTGAAGAAAATTTCATCGAAACGACCTTTACGCAGAAGTTCAGGTGGAAGTTGGTCGATTTGATTTGCGGTGGCTGCGACAAAAACCAAAGATTTCTTTTCCTGCATCCAGGTCAAAAAGGAAGAGAAGATGCGTGCCGTGACGCCTCCGTCTCCTTGATTGAATCCAGCTACACCCTTTTCAATTTCCTCGATCCAAAGGATGACCGGAGCAACAGCCTCGATGGTCATGAGAGCGCGACGCATGGATTCTTCAGGGTTGCCAACAACACCGCCATAAATTTTGGTCATATCTAGACGCATCAATGGCAAACGCCAGTATTGGCTGATGGCTTTCACGCAGGAAGATTTACCGCAGCCGGCGATACCTGTGAGAAGAATGCCTTTGGGTGCGGAAAGACCGAACTTCTGAGCTTCCTTGGAGAAAAATCTGGCGCGTGCCAGCAACCAATCTTTGAGATTTTCCAGACCACCGATTTCGCTCATGGAAAAATCGACATCGATATATTCCAGAATTCCATCTTTGCGAACAATGCGGGATTTTTCCTCGATCACAACTTTCACGGCTTCGCGTGTGATGCTTTTTCTGCCGGAAAATGCATGAAGAAAAGCCAATCGAGCTTCGTCCCATGTAAGACCTGTGGCTGATTTCACGAAATCGTCCTTATCCTGATCAGAAAGTTCAATCGGGACACCTTTGATGGATTCAAGTGTCAAATTCAAAAGCTTTTCAAGTTCGGTCAGCGTCGGAAGGGGGAAATCCAAAATCGCGACTTCTTTGCTCATTTCATTTGGAACATAGGCGGTTGGTGAAGTCATGATGAGAGTTTTGAAGTTGTTTTTCAAAGCTTGGTAAACGTCACGAAGTTTGCGAACCAACTTAGGATTTTCTTTCAATTCTGAATAAAGATCTTTGAAAAGAAAAATCGCCGAGCCCTCGAATGTCATCACATAATCCAAAGCTTTGATGGCTTCATGCGTGTTATCGATTTTTTTATCGTTGTGTACCAAGCCATCCGTTGATGACCATGAAAAGAATTCCAGTGGAGTTTTGAATCCCACCTTACAAAGTTCAGCCAAAGTTTTGCCACAACGAAAATCTTCAAAGGTGACCACGTTGATCAATGAATATTTCGAAATAATGTGTTTGCGAATTTCTTCGGCAAACGTCGGCTTCGGATTGGTTTCTGGTGTTGCCGGAACGGCGGATTCTGGAAGGCTCATTTGACTTTAATTGTAGCATAAGTACTTGGAATTCAAATAGATGGAAGGAAAGTTGCGAAAACAACGCGTCAAGTGATTCTGTATCGCGTCAAATCACTTTTCTGATTGACCGAAACCAGGGCAAATACTATAAACCTGCTTCCTCAACGCTCAGGTGGTGGAACTGGTAGACACGTATGTTTGAGGGGCATATGCCGTAAGGTGTGGGGGTTCGAGTCCCCCCCTGAGCACCAGCGAAGCTATTCAGCTATCCGAACAGAGATCAGAATCGATATTTTGAAAAAATCTCAAAAGCCTTCAGCTGCATTTTGGAAAAGGGGAAGTTGGGTAATTCCTCTAAAGTGATCCATTTTTGATGCTTGGCAATGGAAGTGTTTTTTGTCGCTTGAGCGTGAAGTACTTCAATGTGCATGGTTCGATGGGTCAGCAGATGTTTAAATTTTCCGATTTTTTTTCCAATCGATCGAGTAATCGAAGATTTGAGATTCGACGGTTGTTGTTCAAACTCATCCGTCGGAAATTCCCACATGTTTGACCAGCGTCCATCTTCGGGTCTCTGCTGAATCAAAAGACATTTGTTTTTTGGGTGTTGAATCATCCAGGTTGTAGCAAAAATTTCTTTGACCTTGGCTTTTTTGGTCGCAGGTGGAAATTGTTCAACTTTTCCTGAAAGGTTGGCTTCGCAAATATCGCGTACAGGACAAATCAAACATTTCGGACTTTTGGGAACGCAGATGATTGCACCGAGTTCCATCAAACTTTGTGTCCAATCCGAAGGGGTGTCAACTTGAGCGGCTTCAAGTGCAATCGGTTCAACGGGGGCATGCGTTGCAAATATTCTGGAGAGTACGCGTTTCACATTGCCGTCTACAGCGGGTGCGCACTCATTGAATGCGATGGATGCCACAGCGCCAGATGTGTAGGGGCCAAAACCTGGAAGTTTGGAAAGCTCAGCGCTGCTGGGTGGAAGCTGCCCGTTGTAATTGGCTGAAACTTCCTTTGCTGCTTTGTGAATGAGCTTGGCGCGTCTGTAGTATCCAAGACCTTGCCAAACTTTGAGTACTTCGTGTTCCGAAGCTTTGGCCAAATCATCCACAGTCGGAAAGGTTGAAAGAAATTTTTCGTAGTAAGGTATGGCGGTATCCACACGGGTTTGTTGAAGCATGATTTCAGAAACCCAGATGAAATACGAATTTTTGGTTTTACGCCAAGGAAGCTCTCTTTTGTTGGCGCGATACCAATTCAAAAGAAGCTTTTGTAGGTTTTTTATGCGATCAGCTTGATTCAATCTTAATATGACGAAAGATTTTCAAGGACGAAACCAGAGATGATCTTGGAGACGTTCTGTTCGATTTGAATGAAAGATATGGCCATTACGGTAGGCGAATCATGCGTGATCGCTTCGGTGATACGAACCACACGTGCCAAAGCTTGAACGGGAATGTCATGGCCGGGTAATGTGAATTCAACGTTGAATTCGTCTCTTACGTTCATTGGAAAGTTGGTGAGCAGAAGCATTCCGGAAAAACTGATGTTGCAAGCCTCAGCCCAACCATGAATGGGGGAGCCTTTGTGAGTGACTTGAACTGGAAAAGAGACTTTTAAACGTTTTGCGCGAATTTTACGGTCGGTGTTGTACAATGGATTTTCTTCTTGTTTGACCGCCTCAAGTCTTTCTTTGGCGGTTTCTTGGATGGCTTTGCGCATGACTACTTCTACCTCGTTTATGAGGACTTACACAAGCGGCAAAATCATAAAAATAGGATTAACCCTTGAAATCTAGATCACAGACTTGCCAAATCGCTTAAAACGAATGCTGGGAATGGCAAAGTTGTCGGAAAAGCGGATCCATGGATTGACTGAATCCAGAGATAGCCAAATGAACATGGCCCTTCCGCGGACGTTTGAAATCGGCAGAAATCCAAAAACACGACTGTCGCCGGAGTTATCGCGATTGTCTCCCATCATGAAAAGATGGCCAGGAGGAACGGTAACTTCTGGAAAGTTTTCTGCAAGTCGGGAAAACTCCATGATGGTATGTTCCAATCCTTCAAGATTTTCCTTGTAAACGGTTGCTGCATCTCGAACAGCTGGTTGAGGATAATCCGAAAGAAGGGTTGGGTCGTTGAATTCTTTGCGATCCATCATTTTGCCATTGATGAACAAGCGATCGTTTTTGATTTCGATTTTGTCTCCCGGTACACCAATGACGCGTTTGATGTAATCCAATTTTCTTTGACGAGGTTCAATAAAAACGATCACATCGCCACGTTCGGGCGGGGAAAAATTCACGATATTGTAGTTGGTGAATGGAATTTTGATTCCATAGGAGAGCTTGCTCACGAAAATAAAGTCACCGATTTTTAAAGTCGGAATCATCGAGCCTGATGGAATTTTGTAAGGAGAGGCGATTGAAGAACGGAAAACCAGTGCAAGGAAAATGGCAAGAAGAATTGATTTAAATGATTCAGACTTCGTTTCTTTTTTTGGAGCTTCCGATGAAGCCTCTTTTTTTTTGAATTTAAACATAACCTTCTGCTGCCGTTTTTTGAATGTATAGGGGCTCTACCGAAAAAACATCCTCGAATTGTTGGCGGGAGTATCTCCGAAGAGCGATTTCACAAAGGGTTTTACCACAGATGGGGCTTGATTTCGAGTTGATAATCTTGGCTCCCGAAGGCGCATGTGACGCCATTTCCAACGCAGGCACCATTTTGGGTTCAGAAGTCAATCTTAGCTCGCCATCCGTATTTTCATAGCTGGCGATGTAAACGAAATCTTTGCGAGCTTCCAAAGTAGGTGCGACTTTTCCTGTGTGAGCGTGCGCCATGGCTTCCAATGTCGGAATTCCAATCAAAGGTTTGCTTAGTGAAAATGCCAAGGCTTTCATGGTTCCCAAGCAAATGCGGACGCCTGTGAAAGATCCGGGGCCGCTTGTGGTGGCGAAAGAATCTACATTTTGGAGCGTCAGATTGTTTTTTCGCAAGCATGCATCGATAAATCCGAGAACATGTTTGGACTGATGCTGATCCGTTTTAAACGTTTCGTCGCATAGAATTTCATTCCCACGGCATATTCCGACCACGATATTTGAAGTCGAGGTGTCAATGGCGAGAATAACGGGCTTCATGGTTTTAATTGAAGAGTGCTTTGATCTTGTCGACGAAGAAGCGGTTGATGTCCACATAGAACACCAAAACCATGAGTGCCATCAGCATATAAAATCCAACTTGCGTGGCCATTTGACGAACTTTCAAGCGGACCGGAGATCCTTTGATCACTTCAATTACGTAAAAGAATAGATGCCCGCCGTCCAACACCGGAATCGGAAGGATATTGAGTGCAGCCAATGTGATGCTCAAGATCGCCATCAATCGGAAAAATGCGTTCCATCCACCTGACTCGTAGGATGTGCTAGCCATTGCAAAGATCGAGATGGGGCCGCCAAGACTGTTGACACCCAGTTTGCCAGACGCAAGCTTACCCAAACCAACGAAGGTCTGAACAGTGAGGTTCCATGTCTCCATAAATCCCTTTTGGATCGCCGTGAAAACGTTGGTGTATCTTTGCATGTGGTAATCGATCGGGTGGTTGATAGATTCGGAAATCACACCCAATTGACGGACCTTTTTGGTTTCGTTGGTCATTTCATTGCGTTGACGAACTTCGGCAGGGGCCACTTCCATCGTGATGGTTTTCCCATCACGAATTACGCCAAGATTGATTTTTTCACCATTGTTCTTTTGAATTGCATCTCTGAAATCTGCCCAATATTGCAATTTGGTTCCATTGATGGATTCGATTTTATCTCCAGATTTGAGACCGGTTTCTGCTGCGATGGATTTTTCCATGACTTTGTTGATGAAAAGTTCTCCGCGTTCAATTCCTGCAGAATCTGGAGTTTTTGCTTTTGCGCTGATCGTGAACGTTTCAGTTTTTCCTTTGCGATCCACGACGATGGTTTTTTCACCCTTGGTTTGAAATTCACGGTCCAATTGCCACCAGTACATGACGGGTGTTCCGTTGACGCTTTTGATGATATCGCCAGTGCGGAAACCTTTGGTGTAGGCTTCGGAGGAAAGGTTCGAAACGCCAATCAGGGGTTGATAAGCAATCATGTCGATGCCGATTTTTCCGGCTTGGACGCTTTCTCCGAATTCGTTTCGATCTTCATCGAGTTTTGGTGTGACGGCAATGGTTTGCGTTTGTCCCTCACGTTCAATGACAAGTTTTGTTTCCTGATTGGCGCGGGATTGGATGATTTTTGTGAGATCGGTCCACATGTTCACAGACTGGTCTTGAACGCTGATAACCTTATCACCCGCTTTCAAACCTGCTTGTTCAGCCACTGATCCAGGAACAACCGTTCCGATACGCGCGGAAGGGGTTGGAAGACCGACCAAGAAAAGAACTGTAAACAAAATGATCGGTAGCACGAAATTGGCGGTTGGTCCCATGATCACAATGGCGATTCGCTTCCATACGTTTTGCTGCGCGAATGAGCGCGGGTCAGTGGACATTTCGGATTCATGTTCGGGAAGTTCTTCTCCGCGCATTTTCACATAACCACCAAGAGGAAAAGCACACAGTGCGTATTCGGTTTCGCCCCATTTTTTCTTCAAAAGGGCAGGTCCAAATCCGATGGCAAAACGTTCAACATACACATTGCAAAGTTTTGCGACTGTGAAGTGGCCGAGCTCATGGATGAACACAAGCATGCCGAATAGAAAGATTGGAATAAATACGTTTGTAAACATGATTACCTCGATTTTTTACTGATCCAGTTTTGAGCTTCTTTTCTTCCCCATTGATCCGCTGCCAAATAATCTTCGAGGGAAGTGGCGGATGTTTGTTGATAAGAATCCAGCACGCGCTTGTTGATATCAACGATGTCTGTGAAACCGATTTTATCATGAAGGAAGGCATCTACGGTAGCTTCATTTGCACCATTGAGAACGGCTGGAAATGTTTCTCCCATTTCAATCGATTGGCGCGCCAAATTCAAAGCTGGAAAACGTTCATGATCGGGTTTGTAGAAATTCAAATTCTGCATTTTGTCCAAAGATAAGGACGGAAGGACGCCGTTCAAGCGGTTTGGATATCCCATGGCGTACGCAATCGGTCCGACCATGTCATGGTCGCCCAGCTGCGCGATGATGGAGCCATCCACGTATTCAACCATCGAATGGACGATGGATTGCGGATGAATCACAACATCGATTTTGGAAATTGGAGTATCAAAAAGCCATTTGGCTTCGATGACTTCCAAACCTTTGTTCATCAAAGTAGCCGAGTCGATCGTGATTTTTGCGCCCATGCTCCAGTTCGGATGTTTCAGCGCCTGTTCTTTTTTGACCGTGGAAAGGTCCAGATCTTTTTTCAAATAGAAAGGTCCGCCAGAGGCCGTCAGGATCAAGCGACGCACTTCCTTCATTGGAGCCCCAGCCAGAGATTGAAAAATCGCGCTGTGTTCGCTGTCCACGGGCAAGATGGTTACACCTTTATCCTGGGCTTTTTTCGATACATAAGCCCCAGCCACAACCATGGATTCTTTGTTGGCCAAACCGACATTTTTTCCCGCTTCAATCGCGGCGATGGTTGGTAAAAGACCTGCAGAACCTACAATTGACGACATCACAGTTTTGACTTCTGGCAAAGAGGCGACTTGCTTAGCGCCTTCAACGCCGAAACCAACGTCAGGCAGTTTTGTGGTACCCAATTTTTCTTTCAATTTGGGAAGTTCATTTTCAGATTTGATGGATACAAATTGAGGTGAAAACTTTTTGATCTGATCCGCCAGCACGTCCATGTTGTTTCCGGCGGCTAGTCCCACCACTTCAAATTGATCTTTGAATTCATCCACGACTTTTAAGATCGAAGTTCCCACTGAGCCAGTGGAACCGAGAATGGAAATTTTATGCTTCATGCGACATCCTGTTGTTTGACCTGATCGCCTGTCAAACCGAAACGGCGTTCACGTTTGTTGAATTGGTCGATGATGGATTTGAGTTCATCTACGCCAAAATCCGGCCACAAGGTTTCAGTGACGACATACTCGGAATAAATAGACTGCCATGGAAGAAAATTCGATGTCCTGAATTCTCCGCTGGTTCGAATAATCAATTCCGGATCGGGAATGTCATGGGTGTCGAGGTGTTTGGAAATCATTTCGGCTGTGACATCTTTGGATTCGATTTCCTCACGTTCGATTTTCACCGCGATTTTTTGCATCGCTCGAACCAGTTCCTCGCGTCCACCATAACTCAGGGCCAAAATCAGGTCCATTCCTGTGTTTTTGTTGGTGAGTTTCATTGTTTGTTCAAGAATCGTGCGCTCGATCAAAGGAAGTTTCGAAGTGTTGCCGATCGTGCGAAGTCGAATACCTTCATCCATCATCAATGAGGTTTCAGACTGCAAAAAAATCTTCAGCAAAGACATAAGGCCCGTGACTTCCAATGTCGGGCGCTTCCAATTTTCTTCGGAAAATGCATACAGCGTAAGATGTTTTACGCCGAGTTTGCGGCACGCTGTGGTGATTTCACGAACGGTGTCGATGCCCTTGCGATGACCTTCAATACGATCAAGGTTTTTGGATTTGGCCCAACGGCCGTTACCATCCATGATGATGCCGATATGATTCGGAATGAGGGCCTTTGAAAAAGCCCCACCTGCTGCGCCTTGCCTGCATTCGGCTTGCTCATTGAGCATAAGTCAACTCCGCCGCCTCACTTGTCGCGGCTTGCATTTGGAGCTTTTTGAAAGGCCCCATCACAATCACACTTCCATGATTTCTTTTGATTTCTTGTCGAGAAGCGTGTCGATCTTTTTGATGGATTCGTCAGTAATCGCTTGAAGCTTATCTTGCCCTTTTTTCTGATCGTCTTCGCTGATCTTCTTGTCTTTCAATGCAGATTTGAGTTCATCCATTCCGCTGCGGCGAATGTTGCGAACAGCCACGCGAGCTTCTTCGGCTTCTTTGCCGGCTTGTTTGACGATGTCCTTGCGGCGTTCTTCCGTTAGCGGTGGAAGTGGAATGCGCAAAATCTTTCCATCATTTTGAGGTGTCAATCCCAGATCAGATTTCTGGATAGCCTTTTCAATTTCGCCCAACGAAGTGGCATCCCAAGGCTGAATCGTAATCAAACGGGCTTCGGGAATATTGATCGCCGCCATTTGTGCGATAGGCGTCGGTGTTCCATAGTAATCCACCATGACTTTGTCCAAAAGAGAAGGAGTTGCTCGGCCTGTGCGAAGTTTTGCAAGATCGTCGGTGAATGAGGTCACGCTTTTATTCATCTGAGTTTGGCTATTTTGAATCAATGCATCGATCATGATTATTCTCCAACGACTAAGGTTCCGATTTTTTCACCCATCATCGCGCGTTTGATGTTTCCTTTTTGGGTCATGTTGAACACGATAATCGGCATTTTGTTGTCCATGCAAAGCGATGTTGCGGTGGAATCCATCACCTTTAAGCCCTTTTGAAGGACTTCGATATAGGTAAGTTGGTCGAACTTGACAGCATCTTTGTGTTTCAAAGGATCTTTGTCATACACGCCATCCACACGGGTCGCTTTCAAAATCGCTTCCGCATCCACTTCTACTGCGCGAAGAGCTGCGGCTGTATCCGTCGTGAAAAACGGATTTCCAGTTCCTGCGGCAAAAATCACGATACGACCCTTTTCGAGGTGGCGAGTTGCGCGGCGTCGAATGTAAGGTTCGGTGATTTGTTGGATCTGCAGGGAATTTTGGATTCGAGTGTAAACACCTTTGCGTTCAAATTCATCTTGAAGCGCCATGGCATTGAGAACCGTGGCAAGCATGCCCATGTAATCGGCTGTTGCGCGATCCATTCCTTGGCGGAAGCTGAAAGACCACGGAAGATATTGCCGCCACCGATAACGATGGCGAGTTCAATACCCATTTCCGAAATTTCTTTGAGCTCATCCGCGATACCGGAAAGGATTTCGGTATCGATGCCGAAGCCGGTGTCTTGACAAAGAGCTTCGCCGCTAAGTTTTAAAAGAACTCTTTTATACTTAGGGCGTGCCATTTGTCCGCATTCTACCGTTAACTAGCTCTTGTCCAAGTTCAAAACGAACAAAACGTTTTACGGTGATGTTTTCGCCGAGTTTTGCGATTTTTTCAGTCAAAAGGGACTGAATTTTCATATCAGGATCTTTCACAAAACCTTGTTCGAGCAAGCAGATATCGCCGTAGTACTTGTCCATTTTACCTTCAACGATTTTTTCAATGACGTTTTCAGGTTTTTCATGGCGCGTACTTGATCGACGTGAACGCTTTTTCTCTTTCAACAACGGCTGCAGGAACATCTTCGCGTTTCACGAAAAGCGGGTTGGAAGCCGCTACGTGCATCGCGAGGTCCTTCACCAAGTTTTGGAAGTCATCGGTACGAGCTACGAAGTCGGTTTCGCAGTTTACTTCGATCAAAACGCCGATTTTACCACCAGCGTGGATGTATGAAGAAACGCAACCATCGGATGCCGTACGGGATGCTTTTGGCAGCGGAAGCAAGACCCTTCTTGCGAAGGAAATCCAATGCTTTTCCATGTCGCCACCAGTTTCAGCAAGGGCTGCTTTGCAGTCCATCATGCCAGCACCGGTTTTTTCGCGTAGATTTTTTACCATTTCTGCTGTGATTGCCATGTTTGTCTCCTAGCTAAATTAGCTGTTGGCAGCTTCAGTCTTTTCAGTAGCTGCGGCTTTTTTGGTTGGTTTTTCTTTTTCAACGATCGGGCCTTTTTCTTCGCCTTCAGCGGTAGCAGGAGCTTCTTCAGCTTTGCTTCTTTGGCCTTTTCTTGTTCTCGAGCTCTTGTTGCATGCGTTTGCGGCTTTCTTCCTGAATGCGGATTTCGAATGCGCCATTGCCTTCGATGCACGCATTTGCGATTTCAGAGAAGAACAAACGTACGGATTTCAAAGCGTCGTCATTCGCAGGAAGAACGTGCTCGATGTTGTCCGGATTGCAGTTTGTGTCGGTGATCGAAACGACCGGAATGCCAAGGGTGTTGGCTTCTTGGATCGCGATGTGTTCTTTGTTCGGATCAACAACTACGAGAAGACCAGGGTCTCAGACATCGATTTGATACCGCCAAGGTTTTTTCCAAGTTGAGCTTTTCTTTGTTCATCTTGAGTTGGTCTTTTTTGGAGTAGTTTTTGGATTCATCCGTTGTGAGGATTTTGTCCAAATGTTCCAAACGTTGAATACGTTTTTTGATCGTTTCAGTTTGTGAGCATACCACCAGCCAGCGACGGTTGACGTAGAACTGCTTGGAGCGTTCAGCTTCTTCTTGAACGATTTCTTGCGCTTGAAGTTTGGTTCCAACGAACAAAACTTTTTTGCCGTCAGTTACGGTTTGAACGATCGCTTTGCGCGCTTTGGTCCATTGGTCCAGGTTTTTCAAGATTGATGATGTAGATCCGTTGCGAGCGCCGTAGATGTACGGTTTCATTTTTGGGTTCCAGCGATGAGTTTGGTGGCCGAAATGCGCACCGGCATCAGCAATTAGTTTCATTGTAATAGACATGGTTTTTCTTTTCTATTTAGGTTGAACTGCGGCTATTTCCACCTTATTTTTGAAACAAGTCCCTTTACCTTGACACCTAGGGGTGAGGAAACATTCCTCAAATTTGGGCAGATTTTGATTGATGCCAAATCGAAAAGCCTGATTCGTTTTGATTCAAGTCCACTATGGATTTGAACGTGGCGAGTTTAACAACGAATCCCGTTTTTCGCAAGACCTAAACGACTTTTCGATACAGGGCCAAATCTCTTAAAAATTGTAAAAAAGCGTATTTTTTAATGAAAATAAGCGAAAAAGTATCAAAAAACGTCATTTTTCATCAAAAATTGATTAATTTTGATGAAAATCATAAGTTTTTGAATGGAATTATCCACAATTGTACAATTTTCTTTGGTCCAAGGCTTGCAGATTTGATTTTGATTGATGTTGGGGTAAAAAAACATGATGAAAGGTTGGAATGCAAATGGCTCGGGACACCAAAACGTATAAAGGCAATAAAAGAGATCAATACACGATCGTGTTGGAAGAAATTCGAGATAAGTTTGATCTTTTTGGTGAAGCTTTACAGGTTACAAATCAGAATGTTGTTGAGCTTAGATCAGATTTCAAGCGTTTGGACCGAAAAGTGGACGTTTAAGTCTAGATGTTGCGATTTTTAAAATCTGACGTATCGGTTTTAAAGTCTGATGTTAAAGAAATGAAAGGCATTTTTCGTAAACATGATAAAGAATTTGATGATCATGAAGAACGCATCGTTGCTTTAGAAAATTCCTAATCAAATTTTGTGATTTCATGATCAGATCAAATCTCGAAAAGATCCTGCGCGAAAAATTCCGTTTGTCCGTTTTTCGAAATGGTCAGTACGAGATCATTTCGGAAGTAATTGAAAAAAAGGATGTAATTGCAGTCTTGCCGACAGGTGGTGGAAAATCGCTTTGCTATCAACTTCCCGCGCTAGCGCTGAACAATTGGTGATCGTCATTTCTCCGTTAATTGCCTTGATGAAAGATCAGGTGGCATCGCTTCAGAGATTGGGATTGGGTGTGGGGTGTCTTTATTCAGGGCAAAGTTATCTCGAGAAAAAATTTGTTTTTGATGAAATCAAAAAGATTGAAACATTTGTCCTTTATCTTTCTCCAGAGCGAGCCAATACAGATGGTTTCAAAACTTGGATCAAAAATCAAACCATCGCACTTTTTGCCGTGGATGAAGCGCACTGTGTGTCACATTGGGGACATGATTTTCGAAAGGAATATGCGCAGCTAAAATTTCTCAAAGAACTTCGTCCTGATGTTCCTTTGCTTGCTCTCACAGCCTCGGCTACACCGACCGTTATCAGAGATATTTCAACTCAACTAACGCTCAAAAATCCAGCACATAAAGTCTATGGGTTTTATCGTAAAAATCTTTATTACCAGGTTGAATCCTGCAGTGATGAGGATGAAAAATTTAGATACCTTGCGCAGGCCTGCGAGCAAAATCCAAAAGGTCGAATTTTGATTTATTGCGGAACCAGAAAAATGACTCAGGAGGTAGCTGATTTTTTGTCCAGACGCTGGGATGCTGTGGGATTTTATCATGCTGGAATGACTACCGAAGAACGTACTGCAATTCAAAATTCATACATTGAAGGATCGCTTCGAATTCTCACGGCCACCAATGCTTTTGGAATGGGTGTGGATCAGCCTGATGTTCGATTGGTTGTTCATTTTCAAATGCCGGCTAATATCGATTCGCTCTATCAAGAAATGGGGCGTGCAGGTCGAGATGGGGAAGCTTCCACATGCCTGATGCTCTACTCAAAAAAAGATAAAGGACTTCAAACATTTTTTATTGAAAGTTCGGATGCGCCTAAACCAGTGAAAAATCTGCGTTATGAAAATCTCAATGCGCTAATGAGTTATGCTGAAGGTGGAGAGTGTCGTCAGGCAGAAATTTTAACATACTTCAAGGATGCTCAGCGGATCAAAGTTTGTGGACACTGTGATACCTGTCTTCCCAAATCTTTGCGAAAAATCATCAAGCCGACCCAGAGTTTTAAAACGATTCTTAGAAAAGCGATTCCCAAACCATTGACAAAACGGCAAGGGGAGGAAAACGCCATGCTTAACCCTGAGCAAGAAACCCGATTTAAACTCCTCAAGCAATGGCGTCGCCAAAAGTCATTGGAGCTTGATATTCCGGCATTTATTGTCTTTAGTGATCGCACCTTGAGAAATTTGGCTTTTGCGAATCCACAAAAGACAGAAGCGCTTTATGCGATTCATGGAATTGGGGAGGCAAAAATCGCACAATATGGTCCTGAAATTTTAAATTTGTTGGACTCAAAAAACTTTGAATTTGCTGACAAATGATGTGAAATCGGACTTATGTCAGATTTCTTTTCCGCGGCCACCACAGGATTTTTGAAACCCATTGCCTCGCTTTTGGAAGATGAAGGCATTTCAGAGATCATGATCAATGGTCATGATGAGATCTTTGCTGAGAAAAAGGGCAAAATCTTCAAAACCAAACTCAACTTTGAAGACGAGGAGCAGCTCATGGCAGCGGTTCGCCGGATTGCCCAAGCCGTGGGAAAGACCGTGGACGAGGAACATCCTATTTTGGACGGTCGTTTGCCAGATGGATCGCGCGTGAATGCCGTTTTGTCGCCGGTCGCCCGAAAAGGCATCTATGTCTCAATCCGTAAATTCATGAATGACAGCTTGAGCGTCAAACAGTTGGTTCAATTCGGGGCGATGTCCGTGGAGATGGCGAAGTTCCTGAATCTTTGCTGTGCCATGGCCAAAAACATGATCGTTTCTGGGGGAACTTCTTCGGGTAAGACCACACTTTTGAACGTGGTTTCCAGTCTGATTCCCAAAGATCAACGCATTATTGTGATCGAAGACGCTTCAGAACTTCAATTGCAGCAAGAACACGTCCTTCCGATGGAAACGCGTGCGCCGGATTCGATGGGTGAGGGTGGGGTGACCATGCGTGATTTGGTGAAGTCTTCCCTTCGTATGCGTCCGGATCGAATTGTCATTGGTGAGATTCGTGGAGCTGAAGCGATGGATCTTTTGCAAGCGATGAACACAGGTCACTCTGGATCGATGACAACCTTGCATGCCAATACCCCCAAAGGTGCATTGGCGCGTTTGGAAACGCTGGCATTGATGTCGGATGTGGAGATGCCACTGGTTGCCCTTCGCAGCCAAGTAGCTTCAGCGGTGGATATTGTGATTCAAGCTTCACGCCTTCGTGATGGTTCCAGAAAAATTACCCATATTTCGGAAGTGCTCGATTTGGATGAGAAGGGAAACTATCAGGTCAACGACATTTTCGTTTATCAAGCCAAAGACGTGGGCAAAGACGGCAAAATGGTGGGGGAGCATGTGCCAACAGGCAATATTCCAACCTTCCTGGAAGATGCCAAGGCTCAGGGGTTTACAGTTGATGAGGATCTGTTCAAGAAATGATCGATGAAATTCTAGAATTTTGGTTTGGGGATTCCTTGGAGAAAGATCCGCTGAAAAACGCCGCGCTTTGGTTCAAAAAGGATCCCAACTTTGACATGGATATATCGGAAAAGTTCAAGGATCTTTTGCCGCAGGCCCAAGAAGGAAAACTGGACGATTGGAAAAAAACGCCTCAAGGTAGCCTGGCATTCATCATTCTCACCGATCAATTTCCAAGAAACATTTTTCGAAATCAAAAAACTTCATTTGCGTTTGATCCGTTGGCGCTAAAAACATCCAAAGATGGCATTGAACACAAGTTGGATAAGTCCCTGCACTGGGTGGAGCGCGTGTTTTATTACATGCCTTTCATGCATTCGGAAGATCTAAAAACTCAGGAACAATCTCTCCTTCTTTATCAGAATCTTCTGCGAGAAACGCCCAAGCCATTCAAAGATTCGGTCGAGAACAATTACGATTACGCCATGAAACATTATGAAATCATTCATCGATTCAATCGGTTTCCACATCGTAATTTGATTCTCAAGCGTGAATCCACCCCAGAAGAAATCGAGTTTTTGAAGCAGCCCGGTTCCTCATTCTAGACCGCACCTCCCGGTATAATATTGTATCGGTACAGCAGTACATTTTCCTTGCCTTCGGTTCCAAATGCGATAGATATGGTCTTGTGGGTTCTTCAAAGTTTGCGGGGAGGTTAGGATGAAAAACATATGGGTATTGATTGTGATGTTGGTTCCATCGTTGTTGATGGCCGATACCAAGGTTGATTTTGAAATTTCGCTGATCGGCATTCAAGGACAAATTGACCGTTATCCACTTGAATTTGAAATGGCGGTGTTTTGCTCGAGCGATATAGCGACGTTGGAATTTCTCAACCAGATTCGAGAATCATTGTCAGAGGAGCAAATCGACGAGTTGAATCAAAAGCGGGTAATTTCCGGCAAGTCTTTGAAGATGAACATTGCTTACAATGTCGTGGTGCCAAGCAATCCTTACTTCAAGCCATATCCGGGGTTTGAGAATGTTTATCGAGAAAAGCACCAGTACACACTGAATGATGAACGAGGTAGTAAAAAAAGGTTCGATAAATTTCAAGTAAGTGTTCGGACAGATGCCTGGGGAGCCAGTTCGCTTTCGGGAAGCTTGCCGATGGAAATGCTTGAATCGATGGTGCATGATTCAAATCTGAAGGAAAAAAGATTCAAAATGCAGGATGACGGAGTCGAGTACATCTTTTCGATCGCACGGTCTGCAAATAGAGCGGTTGCGGAATGTGCTGACGGAAGCTGTCAGCTTCCAGCTATGGATAGAATTGAAAATGAAATCATGGAGTGTGACGGAACTTGCGTTATGAAATAATCAGCGCGCCAGCAATTTATTTCCAGGAGATCAGGCGTCCGTTCTTGTCTTTGAACAGGTTGCATGCAATCAGGATCAAATCGATGGTGTACCAAATTCCAAAACCACCAAGGGTGAGAATCATGAGCACGCCCGTTCCGATTTTACCAACGTAAAAGCGGTGAACACCGAAGTAGCCCAAGAAAAAGGCAAAAAGAGCCGTTGCCCAAAATGAACGATCGCTTTTTTCAACGGTTGCTTTTTCCATGTTTTCTCCAGAGTTAAGGTGTCAATCGTTCCATCATGCGTGGAAACGGAATGGTTTCGCGAACATGGTGAAGACCACAAACCCATGTCACGAGGCGTTCTAGGCCAAGGCCAAAGCCAGCATGGGGAACTGAACCGTAACGGCGCAGATCGAAATACCATTCGAAAGCTTCACTTGTAAGATTGTGTTCCTGGATTTTCTTTTCAAGAACTTCCAGGCGAATTTCACGTTCGCCACCACCGATGACCTCTCCGTAACCTTCAGGGGCCAAAATATCCATCGACATGGAAAGTTTGGCATTGGTTGGATCTTCTTTCATGTAAAACGCTTTGAATACAGTTGGGAATCTGTGAACGATGATCGGACGATCATATTGCTGTGTCAAAATGGTTTCATCTTCAGCGCCGAAATCCGTTCCCCACTGAATCGGTGAACCCAGTTCATTTAGTTTTTTAACGGATTCATCGTAGGACAATCGAATGAAAGGCTTTTGAACTTGTTCGAGCTTGGTGGTGTCGCGCTCGATGATCTTGAAATCTTCTTTATGCTTTTCCAGTGCTCGGGAAACGACATACACCAGGAAATCTTCCGCCAAAATCATGTTGGCTTCCAAATCGTTGAAGGCCACTTCCGGCTCCACCATCCAAAATTCGGTCAAGTGACGGCGGGTTTTGGATTTTTCCGCGCGGAAGGTCGGACCAAAGCAGTAAACTTTGCCAAAAGCCATCGCCCCCGCTTCCATGTAGAGCTGGCCACTTTGGGTGAGATAGGCATTTTCTCCGAAGTACTCGGTTTTGAAGAGGGTGGAGGTTCCTTCGCATGCGTTGGGCGTGAAGATCGGCGCATCCAAGTTGATGAAATCTTTCGAATCAAAATAATCGCGGATAGCTTTGATCAGCGTATTGCGGATTTTCATGATGGAGTGTTGGCGTTTGGAACGTAGCCACAAATGACGGTGGTCGAGCAAAAAGGCGAAACCGTGTTCTTTGGGTGAGATTGGATAGTCTTTTGCGATCTGCATCAGTTCGATGCTGGAAACACCAAGTTCGAATCCAAGGTCAGAACGAGCATCTTTGCGAACCGTTCCAGTGACAGCAAAGGAAGATTCCTGCGTGAGCTGGTTTCCCTTTTCGAAATCTTCTTCGGATACGTCGTTTTTCGCGGCAACACACTGGATGATTCCAGTTCCGTCACGGAGTTGAAGAAAGTGGATTTTCCCGCTTCCACGTTTGTTGTATAGCCAGCCTTGCAGGCGCACCTGTTGGCCGTCATATTTGGATATTTCGGAGATTCGGACGTTTGGGATCGTGCTCATGTTACTTCCAGACAAATGTTAATTCGCGAACGGTACCTTTCATGACCAGGGTCTTGCCTACGGTCGCGGTTTTTGGAAAACGAACGCGATATAGACGAGCCCACTCATTCATGTGCGGATAAAAATACTTGCGCTGTGTGCCGAGTTGGGTGTTGTTGATTTCAACGGCCTCCACCATGCCATTGCTCGTGTCGTCGGTTTTCAAAAAGAATTTCCATACGACTGTTTTGGGATCTTGGTTGTTGAGTCGAATATTGTCATTTTCCGAAGCGTAGTGAACGACCATGAATTCATCGTATTTTTCCAAATCAGCTTTTCTTTCCGCCATCATCGTTTCTTTTTTGAAGTCGTTGAGGGAGAAGATTCGAGCATATTCGTTGACGTATTCCTCTGCCAATTGAGGCGTGACATAGGTGATGTAAGTTTCATACAGGGCCTTGTCTAAACCGTACAAGCGCTCGTACTTGGTCTGGGACTGTAGAGTTTTGTGATACGGAGTATCTGGCCATCCACCGAAGGTGATACGGGAATGTTCGCAGCTCATGAAGCCAAGGATAAGGAATGCAAGTAGAAGGCGAATTTTCAAAGTCATGTTGGAGGTTATAGCGCAGTAGGCGCTGAAATTCAATTTGAGTTGAAAGACATTTCAGGGTAGGAAGGAACCCATGAAACCAATCTTTTTTGAGGATATTGAATTGAACAAAGTCTACTCCTCTGGTGAGCGTGTGATGACGGATGGTGACATTAAAACTTTCGCAGAGCTCAGCGGGGATTTTAACCCTCTTCATATGGATGATGCTTTTGCCAAAGCCAATCTTTTTGGCCAGCGCATTGCTCATGGACTTTTGGGACTTTCGATTGCATCGGGCTTAAAAACCGACGAGCCGCCATTGCACATTTTGGCGTTCAAAGAAGTTTCTTGGAAGTTCAAGCGCCCCATTTTCATTGGTGACAAGATTCATTTGGAAACCAAAGCGATCGAAAAAACCGATGCGCGCATGCCTGGAACAGGCGATGTCTTGGTGGAGCGCAAATTGATCAACCAGGACGGCAAAGTTACCCAAGAAGGAATCTTCACTTTGCTAGTAAAAAAGAAATCGTAGGTGATCGCAAATGAATCCGGCTTTGCTGGTTCATTTGCATGACGAATGCGGCCGACGGGCCGCGCTATCTATAGATAAAGATATCTAGTCCGCCGTTGAACAACTTAACTTCATAGTTGGGCGCATCTTTGCCTGTGTAGATCACATCCACAACAGTTCCGCCGTTGCCTTTGGATATGTTTACCTTTGAGATGGGGTTGTTGTTCACATTGGTGGAATCAGGAGCTTTGAATTCCTGAATTTCAGCCAGCTCGATTTGAATTCTGTTCGGTGCCGTCTGTTTCGAAATTTTGTTGTTGGCAAAATTGCCTTTTCCCAACAGAGAAATTTTCAAAAATCCCCCTTGGTCGTCAACTTGAACGGTATCCAGTGAATTTGTGCTGCTGGATTCGACAGGCGTAGATTCTTCGGCAGATTTTTTGACTGGAGAGGACGCGGCAGGGGTGTTTTGTGCGTTGTTAGCGGTTGGAAGATTGAAACGCTTACCGAATTTTCCATCCATGAATGTAAGAATCGGATTGGCTGACAAAACAAGAACGATTACGGCAACGACAAAGCCAAATGCTTTGTAGATGGTCGACATTCTCAAAGGTTTGCGATCCGCCTTTTTCTTGGATGAGCCCATTTTATCGATTTGAACGTGTCGCGTACTGCCCGATAAGCCTGGATTATTGGCATGGAGGGATTCCTCATCCATTGTAGCCACAGCCAATTCCTTGCTGTTGTCGGGACTGGAAAGTTTCATGGAAGGCAGATCTTCTTCCCCGACAATCATGGTTTTGTTCTGTTGGATTGGTTTTTCTGCTTTTTGAGTTTTTTCGCCTTTGGATGGTTTTTTGGCTTCTTTGGCGGCAGGCTTTTTTTCTTCCGCTTCTTTCTTTTTACGAAGGGACCATTTGTTCTTTTTCTTCTCTTCTTCTTCGTTTGTATCAACGCGTGCTTCTGCGGAGATTTCCTTGGAGTCATCAATAAAGCGTTGAATTTTTCGTTTGTTTTCGTCGGATGGATTGGAAAAGGCGATGACCATGCCTTTTTTGCTGGAGGCTTCTTCGGAGATTTTATGGACATATCCTTTGAGCATGATTGGTTCTTGCTCATTGAGTTTTAGCTCCAACAACAGTTGCGTGTTGGGTTTGAGCATTTGGCTGGTGTTGACCAAAATGCCCTTGAGGTTCATTTTGGCGACCAAAAGCAGGTATTCCTGCCCAGTGTCCACGACGGTAGTTTTGACCTTAGCTCTCACAGTCCTCTACTGTAACCGAAACCCACCGGTCCTGATAACAAAAAAATCCGTCCTAAAGTGCCGCAAACATCCAAACCTGCTTGATTTTACTTGGTGAATTGGAAGTGATACAATGCCCACATGTTTGGAATCGGCACATCAGAACTATTGATCATCCTTTTGCTTGTTTTCGTCCTATTCGGCGGAGGCAAGAAAATACCCGAATTGTTCACAGGACTTGGAAAAGGCATCCGTTCATTCAAGAAAAGCTTGAATGAAGATGACGACGAAGAGAAGACAGCGACCAAGCACGAGCAAATCGACAAAAAATCTTAAAAGTCTCCGCGTTACTTCAGCGGGACGGTCTTGAGTTCAAAATACCCCACTTGATTCGATGATATTGGAAAAGTTTCTTCCATTTGAGTGATCTTGCGTGGATAGAATTCTTTTTTGCAGCATGAAAACTGAAACTTATCCATCAACTTTTTGTCTTGGGAATAAATGCTCAGGATAAAATCACTGGGCGGCAAAAACTCCCGTTCAAAATTGAAAATCAATCCGCGAACTTTGAAAAAGTTCTGATTATCTGGCGCATCCAACAATGCGCCGTTGTATTTCACGATTTGCACACCTTCATTGGAGCCAGTGTACCCATAACGGAAAAGCAGGAAGATGTTCGCTGATTTGATTGGAATACCCAATACCCATAAACCAAAAGTGAAGCCGGCGATTGAAATGGCGGCGATTACCAAAGCTTGGCCGGCACGACCCGCAAGATTCATTTTGTAACCAAACCATGGGCGTTTGCGGAGTTTCTTGGTGGTTTTCAAGTGTTTGGAAGACGAGAAATCCGCGACCTCCATGGAAGCATCCAGAAAAGACAAGTCTCTTTCCGCCTGGCTTGGAATCGGCTGTAAAGTATCGTACTCTTTCGATGAAGACATGTTAGGTTATTGTAGCTTATTTCAAGGGAAACTGAAAAAATGCGACGCAAGACACGTAAGAAAAAACAGCCAAAGATGTCGCCTCAGAAGGGCTTTTGCCGACGTTCCATAAATCATTGAAGAAAATTTCAAGCCTTATGGGGGTCACGGTTCCCCCAAAGCCACGATTGATCTTGAATGCTTTTGATCTGGAAGACAGGAAAGTCATTCACGCCATCAAGAATGAAAAAATCAGGAAGTTTCTCAAAAGAAGAATACGTCAAAATGAGAGTGCGGTTGTGCCGAAAGGAAGAATCGTTCTTCTGTCGACCAACGAAAGTTCTCACATCGCGGAAGAGGCCGCACATTATTTGCGTACGGCCAAAATGGGTGATTTGGAATTTGGTTTCTCGATGTCAGTCATCGAAGAGGCCCTTGCCTTTTTCGCCAGTTTGCTTTTGTTTCCCACACGCAAGATTCCCACCTTGAAGAAAAACCATAAAAAATGGGATGAATTGCATGCCAATGGGTATTCGCTTGGATTGAAGCTTTGGAAAATTTGGACCAAATCCAGAAAATCCAGACCAATGATTCGAAGATTGTGGAAGCTTCATCCAAGAAATGAATTTGAAGCGGGGATGATGCTTCAAGTGATGATGGATTTGAAATGAAGCGAAAAATCAATCTGCACATGTTCGCGATGATTTACTTTCTTTTGTTTTTCATCGCCATGGCGTTCAACGACCATAGCCCGTTCATGAAGTTTCCCAAATTCGATGAAACATTCGGGTCGGTGATGCTCATCGACACAATAATTTCGATCGGTATTGGGCTTTTGATTGTGATGATTTCATGGGGAGTTGCGAGGGTATCCAGTTCATTCAAAAATTTGGTTCAATCATTTAAAGATTTGCTCGGGCCGCTGACATTTTCTGAAATTTTTTTCATCGCCGCGTTTTCTTCGATTTCTGAAGAGTTTTTTCAGGGGATTGCTGCAGGAAAAGATCGGCCTTGTGTTTTCAGCGATGATTTTTGAATGCTGCATTCAGGTCCAGGAAGAAAATATTTACCCTGGACAATTTTTGCTGTCGTGATGGGATTTGTATTGGGGATGACGTATCAGTGGCGCGAAAATCTACTCGTTCCAGTCATTATCCATTTTGTGGTCAATCTTCTGAATTTGATGATGATGCAGAAAAACGAATCAAAGCCGGAAGAAAGTTAAGCGCCTGCGTTTGTAAAGTCGTGATCCAGGCGGTTTGAATCCATGCAGATTGGGCAGTCTTTCGACAAGCCCGAAAATCCCTCATGGCAGCGTGGACATGTGAATCCTTGTTGATGTGGAAACGAGGAGACGAATTGGTCAATTGAGCCGATGATCGCGTCCATATTTTTTTCTCGAGTATGAAGATGGACAAGCTCTTTGAGGGATTGAATGGCAAAGGGGCAAATTTCCAACGCGCGCTGAAACTCTTGAATTGCATCGTCGATTTTTCGAATTTTCACCAGATATTTTCCAAGCGCGTGATGTGCGTAAAAATTTTGAGGATTTTTTTGAATGCACTTGCTGAGCGAGTACGAATATTTCGGATATTGATTCATTTCGTAGTAAAGATTTTCGATTTTCTTCAGCGCAAACAAAGTGGAATTCGGCCATTTTTCAATGAACTCCTCCAGAATTTCAATGGCCTCCTTGCGTTTGTTGTCGAGTGCAAGAATTTTCGCTTTGGCCAAAAAAGCCATGGAAGAATTCGGATCGTTTTCAAAGGCTTGTTCGATGAGTTTTCTCGCGATCGAAAGATGGTGCTCGCTGGCTTTCTTCAAGGCGATTTCACTCAGAAGTATGGAGAGGTCCTTTTTCCGTTCCGGATAATTTTTCGAGATGGTTCGAAGCGTATCCGCAGCTTTTTCAATGTTATGGGTCTGGCGATAGGCTTGATAAAGTCCCTCTAGAACATACAAGGAGTCTTTGTTGAGTTTGAGTGATTGGAGAAAGTAGTTTTCTCCATGGTCTTTTGTTTTTGACAGAAGATAGTCGTAGCCAAGTTCTCCGTATATGCGTGCTTGTTGATCGCGACGAAGATCATCACGCACCAAAACGTTTCGATGAAGCAAGAAAGCTTTTTGGTATTCTCCCTTTTTCCGGAAGCAGCGACCCAATTCGATGTATTCATCGATCAAGTGGGTATTTTCACGCACTTTTTTCGTGAGATGCAAAATGGCATCATCAATGTCCAAAAGATCCTGATTGTTCAGTGAAGTTTTTTCAGAAACATGTGCGGGAAGATTTGATGTTTTTTCATACACGGACGGTAACATCGCTTTCCTTCCTACGGCGATTGAAGATAATGAGGTGGCGCCGTGACTTCTTCTTCCTCGACAAGCTTGGCAACTTCTACAGATTTGTTTTGAGGGACTTCATCCAGTGGCTGATTGCGAAGTTGTTGCAATTCGCGCTCATATTTTTTCACCAGTTTTTGAGAAGACATCTTGGAAGCTTTCATCTTGATCATGCCAAGTGCACACAAAAGACCCGCAAAGACCATTCCCAAAAAAAATGTGATCATGATGTACCCGGAAATCGGGAACATCGGAGTTGAATAATTGAACAAATGAAGCTGTGTTTGCGCTGCATTTTGCAGCGAAAAAACCACGAAAATCACCGCGATACCCACGGCAATGGCCGAAAAGAAGAAGTATTTGAATGCTTTCATAGTCGGACTCTACACCCAGAATTTTGGAATGGCAACGGCTAGATTGGCATGGACGATGCAAAAAGAATCCAGATGATTTCAAAGATAATGAGTTGCACAATTTCAGGGTTTTTTCCTCAACTCGTGCACGTTGAGGTTTCCATTCAAAAAGGATTGCCCAAGTTTGAGGTGGTTGGTTTGGGTCAAAGTGCAGTCAAGGAGGGACGTGATCGCATCATGACGGCGATCAAATCATCGGGGTACTCCCTGGAAGCCAAACGTATCATCGCTAATCTGGCTCCGGCCAGTTTGCGCAAAGATGGCTCCAGTCTTGATCTTCCCATCGCCCTGGGCGTTTTGGCGGGCAATGATTTTTTGGATTCAATGCTTTTGGAAGGTGTTGTTGTTGCGGGTGAACTTTCGTTGGATGGAACCATCCAGCCGATCCGCGGAATTTTCGCCATGGTGGAAGAGCTTCGTAAGTTCGGAATCAAACGCTTCATCTTGCCCATTGAAAACACAGCTGAATGCGATTTGTTTCGGGAAGTGGAGATTCATCCAGCTGAGAATCTTGAGCAGGTGGTTGAATGTCTGAAGCAAATGCGAACTTGGCCAGATCGAAAATCGGTCGATCGAATCAGAAATTCGGCCGTTGAGGATTGGTCCGATGTCAAAGGTCAGCCTCTGGCCAAACGGGCCATGGAAATCGCGGCTGCTGGAGCGCACCATGCGCTTCTCGCGGGAACGCCTGGTGTAGGTAAAACGCTTTTGGCGAAGCGGTTCCCTACCATTTTGCCGGAATTGTCACTTCAACAGGAATTGGAGGTGCGAAAAATCCAAAGTCTGGAAGATCCATTCAACAATCAAAAAGTCATCGATCGACCTTTCCGCAATCCCCACCATCATGCAAGTGCAGCTGGAATTGTCGGTGGTGGAAGAAATTTTCGCATGGGTGAGTTTTCACTCGCGCATCATGGTGTTTTGTTCATGGATGAGTTTCCTGAGTTTCGAAAAGACGTCATCGAATCTTTGCGTGAGCCTTTGGAAGAGGGAGTGGTTCGCGTATCCAGAGCGGAAGGGTCGTTTGTCTGTCCGGCGAAATTTCAATTGATTGCGGCGATGAATCTCTGTCCTTGCGGCGCGCTTGGCGATGAAAAGAAAACCTGTGTGTGTACCCCGTATGCGATCCAAAAATACAAAAATAAACTTTCGGGCCCAATTCAGGACCGTTTGGATTTGTACATTGAAGTGAAGAACACACATTGGAAAATTCTTTGGGAGGATTCGGATACCGAAACCAGCGACAAGGTGCGCAGCCGTGTCCAAGAGGTTCGGGAAAGGCAGGCCAAGAGATACGGGGATTCGCATTTGAACAATGGGAACATTCCGCAAAAAATTCTGCTCGATTTGATCAAGTTGGATGGGCGGACGCAAGGTTTGGTGGATGAGTTCGTGCGAAAAGAGGGGTTGTCGCTTCGTGCGCTGGGTAAAATTTTACGCGTCTCTCGAACCATTGCGGATATGGGTGGTGCTGAAGACATTGGATTCGAGCATGTCTGTGAAGCTCTCCAATATCGCATCAAAATCGAAAAATATTAGATAGTTAGATTTGATCGATTCATTTGTGGACGATCTTGGCAGAGCCATTGCCATCGAACCCAACCTGTGGCATAAAGCGCCCATGGAACTCGAATACGATCACGATCAGACAGTCAAAAACGTAGCGCTTCGCCTCGAATCCGACGCGAAATATGCACTCGTTAAATATTTTATTTTTTCAAACGACACCAAAACTGATTTGGTTGGTCCATACTATCCTGACATCACCAGTCTGCGCCGTGAAGGTAAAACCAAGTTGATGATTGAGGTTGTCACCCCGTATTCGTTCGAAGATTCAGACGAGATTCGTCGTTTGGAAAGTCTGTATATGTTCTGCCAGTCCAACAACTGGGAATTTTACATGGTTGTTCCGGATGAAAAGACTCGTAAACTCACTCAGGATAAAATTTCTTCCCGCAACATCAAGCCACGTGAAATTTGGTTGGAATCTGAAGTTCCATTCGCAGCTTTCACGCCAAAGTCTGCAGAGTAATCATCTGTACCGGAATTTCTTTTCCACATACGACGATAGTCGAACGAACGGTAAACCTAGCAGTAGATAAAAGATGGCGACGAGAACGCCCGTGCCCAAAAAGTCATAGTAGGTCGAGGCCAACTGACCATACAGCTTAGTAAGTTCAGCCATGGTGATGACCGAAACCAAGGATGAATCTTTGAGAAGTGAAATGAAATCATTGGTGATGGGTGGAAGCACGATTCTTGTGGCTTGAGGAATCACCACATAACGAAGGCTGTGACGTTTGGTGAAACCTAAGGCCGTTGCGGCTTCGACTTGCGCTCGTGGAATGGCCTGGATTCCAGCGCGATAATTTTCGGCTTCATAGGCGGCATAGTTCAATCCCAAACCAAGCACGGCAGCGACAAATGGCGAGAAGGTGATGCCGATGTGGGGAAGTGCGTAAAAAATAAAAAACAATTGAATGAGCAGCGGTGTTCCGCGCACAATTTCAATGTAAAGAATCGAAAGCCAGGCGATGGGTTTGGGGGCATACACGCGCATCAACGCAAGGATCAAACCAAAGGTCACAGCCAGCAGCATCGAGGCCAGGGAAATTTTCAGCGTGGTCCACGCTGCCTTGGTCATCAAAGGTAGGAAACTTTTGTAAAGCTTGAGTTTGGCTTGCCAACCGGAATGCTTGCCGCTGTTTTCCAAAAAGTATTCAAACTGTGAAGGGGGAACGCGAGAGGGTGCCGGATCGTTGAAGAAGCTGGCCATGGTTGGCGTCCATAAATTCCAGCGATCGTAAATTTCACGAAACTCACCCGACTTGATGATGTCCTTGATGGCGCGGTTGATTTCTTGCTGAAGCTTGCGATTGCCATTTTTGATTCCGATGCCGTAGATGATTTGTCCAACCGGAGTCCCGACCATCTTGAAAGCTGGGTCTCCATGGGCATAATATTGAGCGATGGGATCATCCAATAAAACTGCTTCGGTCCGTCCAAGTTTCAAGTCTTGATAAGCGTTGGTCTCCGCCTCATAGCCAAGTGCCTCGATTCCTTCTTGATGCAGAATGCGTTCAGCCAGTGAACCACGAAGCGTCCCGACTTTTTTTCCGACCAAGTCGGAAAGTTTTTCAACACTCGTATCGTCTTTTCGAACTGTGAGCTGTTCAAAGGTTACATAATAAGGATCAGAAAATAGAATTTCACGTTTGCGGTCTTCGGTGACTTCAATGCCGTTGATGATGACATCATATTGGTTGCGCTGAAGTCCCAAAACCAAACCTTCCCATGTATTTTGGACAAACACAGGTTCACGATTGAGTTTTGGGCGATTTTTTGAATGATGTCGAATTCAAAACCCATCAAGCGATTGGGGTTTCGCGGATCTTGAAATACATATGGAGCGCCACTTTCGGTATCTGCTGCCCAGCGAAGTGGTTCTTTGGCCTGAGCAGAGGAGACCAGCAGAAAAAGAATAAGAAAAATTTTTTCACTGAAATTTACCTATGTATTGACGTGTACGTTCATCGTTGGGGTGATCAAAAATTTGGTCTGAGGGCCACATTCCACGATCACACCCTCATCAATGAATACGACAAGGTCGCTGGCCTCGCGTGCAAAACGCATTTCGTGGGTGACCACCAATTGGGTAAGGTCAGCTTCGCGATCGAGGGTTTTCATGACTTGTAATACCTCGCCGACAAGTTCTGGATCGAGCGCGCTGGTGGGTTCATCATACAACATGATCTTGGTTCGAGCGTGAGTGCGCGTGCAATGGCTCCACGCTGCTGCTGTCCACCGGAAAGTTGACTTGAAATTTGTGCTTGTGGGAAGTCAGTCCCACCAGCTCGAGGTATTTTTCGGCATTGGCAATCGAGTTTTCTTTGGATTGGTAGCCAAGAACTTGCGGAGCAAGGCTGACATTGTCCAAAAGATTCAAGTGTGGAAAAAGTTGAAAGTGCTGAAACACCATGCCGGCGTACTTACGAATTTGTCTGGCAGTGGCTTCGAATTCTTTGTGGCTGAACGGGGTGCCACTGCGTTCAAGATGAAGCGGACCCATGGAAATTTTTCCCTCATCCAGAATTTCCAATCCATTGAGGCATCGAAGCATCGTGGATTTTCCGCAACCTGAACGCCCGATGAAACACACCAGATGTCCTTGGGGAATTTCAATGTCGATGCCTTTGAGAACCTCATGATCGCCAAAGCTTTTTTTCAAACCAGAAATTTGTACGGAGGCTTGAGTGGAATTCATTTCGCTACATGGAGGTTTTTACGCCGATACATTGAACACGATATTCTCCGTCTTTCATCTGGCGTTCGTCATAGGTAAGAATTTTCAAACCGGAGAGTTCGCGAAGGACTTCGTTGCTTCCGAAGCATTCTTTGAATTCAGGTTTGAAGCCCTTGCCATGGGTGATTTGTTCTTTGGTGTAGCCCTCGATCAATAATGTTCCACCGACACTCAGGCCGCGAACCAGATTTTTGAAAATGGATTGATGGGGGTGAAAGTTGGAAACGACGATCGTGTCGTATTTCATCAATGGAATCAGGAAAAAATCCAAGCTTTGATTTTTGATGTCGAGTTTGACGTTGTGATCGTACGCGAGATCTTTCGCACGATCGCAAGCTGTCGGGGAAAAATCGATGCCTGTGACATTGAAACCATTTTTGGCAAGATATACCGCGTTTCGTCCCTCGCCCATGGCCAAATCCAGGGTTTCTCCCTTTTTCAAAAGCTTGATATGGTCAGCCAAAAAAGCAGAAGGTTCTTTGCTGTAAAGATACTCCGTCTTTACATTGTATCGCTGCTCCCACCATTCTTTGGAGTCGATGTCGTTGGAATCCATATCCAAGCCATATCACAGATTAAATTCTTGCTACAAAAATAACCAAGGTCTGTCTTTTTAAGTTTTGAGCCATATTTGGTACAATGAAACGCAAGGCTCACCTTATGAAAAATTCCATTGTAAAACATGTGAAAAAACAGCCCTGGGAGAATGATTCCGATGACAGGCTTCTTCAGCGTTCTTTAAAAGAAGTGTATGTCCCGATTCAAGATACCGGACTGCAGCCTTACATCGACAAACTTCATGCTGAACTCAAGCACAAAGGTTTGGATAGATTTGTTCCGACTTGTTATTTTTCCAACGAATTCTTCGTCGCTGATGGATGTACGAGCATCGCCATTCCATTTTATCTGTCCCATCCAAGGCTCATCAAATTGGAAAAGGACCATTTGCATGCTGTTGAAGGAGGAACCCCTGAGTGGTTCATGCAACTCCTTCGTCACGAGTGCGGTCATGCCATTGACAATGCCTATGGACTTCGAAAAAGAAAAAAGCGCCAACAACTTTTCGGAAAGTCCAGCACTCCCTACGATGACTATTACATTCCCAAACCTTACAGCAAAAAATACGTTGTTCACCTTGATACTTGGTATGCGCAAAGTCATCCGGATGAGGATTTTGCCGAAACATTCGCCATTTGGCTCGGCTCTCGTGATACTTGGAAAAAACGTTATAAGGAGTGGAGGATTGCGTATCAAAAACTTCAGTACATGGATGAACTGATGTCGGAGATTGCATCTTCGAAGCCCAAAATCACGTCCAAAAAGCTATGCGACCCTCAGCAAAAACTTAAAACCACACTGCAACAGCATTATCGGGAAAAACAGGCGTATTATGGCCTGAGTTTCCCCAAAATTTACGATGTGCATCTTTTTAAACTTTTCACCAGCGACCCGAAGTCCACAAACAAAACAAAGGCCAGTGACTTCATCAAAAAAGTTCGCAAAGAAACCGAACGTGCTGTGGCTCGATGGACAGGAACGTTTCAGTACAATATCCATCAATTGATGGATGAAATTGTCGAGCAGTCCAATCTGATGGATTTGTATCTTCGGCATAGTTTCGAGGAAACAAGAAACCAATTCATCTCCATGATCACACTTGTCACGCTGGAATATATTCACAGCGGAAACCATAAGAAGGCAAGATGAGGAAAAAGACAAAATCAAAATACAAAGTCGTGGTTTTGGTTCATAGAGACCACGTTCCACCCGATAGTCCAACCAAAGAGGATCTAATCAATCCTGAATGGATCGCCGAATACGAAATTGTTCAAACGCTGCAGAAGCTCGGCCATGACGTTCATGTTTTGGGAGTTTTGAGTGATATCGATAAAATCAGGGAAGTTTTGTCAGGTTTCAAGCCGGATATTGTTTTCAATCTTCTGGAAGAGTTCGATGACAACATTCACTATGATCAACACATCGTTTCTTATTTGGAATTGAGAAGGTTTCCCTACACCGGCTGTAATCCCAGGGGGCTCACGCTCTCTAGGGACAAGGCTTTGAGCAAAAAAATATTATCCTATCATCGAATCAAAGTTCCCAAATTTCAGGTTTTCCCCAAAAATCAAAAAGTATCGAAACAAAAACCTTTTCCTTACCCCATGATTGTAAAATCACTCGTTGAAGAAGCATCCAATGGAATATCCCAGGCTTCGGTGGTGAATAATTTCGAAGATCTTGTTTCTCGAGTTCAATATATTCACGAAAAGCTCGATACCGACGCCATCGCAGAACAGTATATCGGTGGAAGGGAATTTTATGTTGGCATTTTGGGGAACAAGCGATTGCAAATTCTTCCCGTGTGGGAACTCAAACTGGAAAACATTCCATCATCATCCCGGAAATTCGCCACGGAGCGCGTGAAGTGGGATGAAAAATACAGAAAAAAATATTCAATTAAATCTGTCCAGGCCAAGGGGCTTGATTCCAAGGAATTGGACCATATCCAAACCATCTGCAAAAAAGCTTACAAGGTTTTGGGTCTGAATGGATATGCACGCATCGACATTCGCTACACACCTGACAAAGAAGTTTACATCATTGAGGCCAATCCCAACCCCGGCATTGCCAAGGGAGATGAGTTTCCGGATTCCGCTAAAAGTTTGGGCGTAAGCTATGAAGATATGATCACGAAAATTTTGTCTTTGGGCTTAAGCTGGTATCAATCCAGGCGATAATCGACCCCCTACACATAGATGATGGTTTGTGGTATGACACACGCCACTATGTTTTTTCGCAAAAGCCAAACCGCAAATAAACCCAAAGTATTCACAGGAATGTGGAATGCTGAACAAAATCAGCATGTTACATCCATGTCTGATTTCCCAAAAGGCTCCCATGTCTTTGGAATCACCACCAGCCCACTTGGAGATATTATGGTGGGAGCGGGCAATCCTCAGACCGGGGAAGGCACCGTTTCCATTCGTCAGGCCAATGGTTCCTGGAATTCGATCGTGCTTCCGGATGAAACAGCATGGCTCAGCCAATTTGTTCGCTTGGACGATGGATCGTATGTTGCCTCAGGCATGACCTTGATCGGTCGCGCTGCGATTTTGAAAAGCGATGTTACGGCGCAAAATTGGAAATCCATCGACATGGATTTGCATTCATATTGCCAAATCAATTCTCTTATTCAATTGCCCAATGGTGAGTTGCTGGCATCCACCGGCAAGATGATCACTCAGGGAAAAACCAAACCTATTTTGCTTCGTTCCAAAGATCAGGGCGTATCGTGGGAAATTGAGGAAGTGAAACTTCCAATCACGCAATTTCATACATTCCATATGGACGGTGACCGCTTGTATGCAGGCACTTGCGGTGATCACAGCCCAGTGCTTTATACGTCAGACGATTTTGGTGTGACCTGGAACACACTTCCACAGTTGCCATCATATAAAACCTACAAAACCATCGCGCTTCAACCGATCATGGTTGGCGGAGAAAAAAGAATTTTGGCTGTGATGTGGGGATACAAAATCGACATCGCGGATCGCGTGGTTCGTTTGTACGTCACCGACAGTGAAGGCAAAGCTTGGAATGAACTTCCGCCTGTTTTGGATTCGCACTTTTTGTTTTCGTTCTATGTTGCTCCGGATTCTACGTTTTATGCTGGCAGTGAAAAAGGAATGTTCCTTCGCTCCAAAGATTCAGGTGCATCGTGGGAAAAGTTGGCAAGATTTCCGACCAACATCGGCGCTTATGCGATTCATCAGCACAATGGGCAAATTTGGCTCGGCAAAGATTTTGTTGAACCAGACTTCACAAGCCTCTGGACTGTGAATAGCTAAGATGAAATTCGAGCAACCCTCATATGCCCCTTCGCTGTTTTCAGCGCATCGTCGCAAGACGCGTGAAGTGCGTGTGGGTGGGGTTCCGATTGGAAGCAACTGTCCGATCGTCGTTCAGTCCATGACGACGACTCCCACAACAGACACGATGGCCACCGTAGATCAAATTCAACGGTTGAAAGATGTCGGTTGTGAAATTGTTCGCATCACTGTTCCGACCCAAGCTGATCTTAAAAACATGCCCAACATTCGCAAGGAAATGGAAAAGCGAAAGCTTGAAATGCCGCTTGTGGCTGATGTGCATTTTTTGCCCAAGATCGCGATGGAAGCTTGCAACTATTTCGACAAGGTTCGCGTGAATCCGGGCAATTTCGCCGATCGCAAACATTTCGAAGTCAAAGAATATTCCGACAATGAATACGAATCCGAATTGCAGCGCATCTTTGACGCTTTCGGACCACTTGTTCGTCGTGCGCAGGAAAAGAAAATCGCGATTCGTATTGGAACGAATCATGGATCGCTTTCCGATCGAATCATGAATCGATATGGCGATACTCCGCTCGGAATGGTGGAGTCCGCACTGGAATTCATCCGCATCGCCGAAGGGGAAAACTTCAAGGATCTGATCATTTCCATGAAAGCCTCGAACCCATTTGTCATGGTCCACGCATATCGTTTGCTTGTGGCCAAAATGAATGAGCTTGGCATGGATTACCCGCTTCACTTGGGTGTGACTGAAGCTGGCAACGGCCGCGATGGTCGTGTGAAGTCCGCAGTCGGTATCGCAAGTCTTCTGTCCGATGGTTTGGGAGACACGATCCGCGTGTCACTCACTGAAGATCCGGAATTTGAAATTCCAGTCGCCAAAAAAATCATCGAGCATTTTGGCATTTCTCCGTTGAGCGAATTGAAACCACCTGCTCAAAAAGATCCAAGCGTTTCCTGGAATTTCTTTCAGTATCAACGTCGCAAAAGCGGGATTCTGACATTGGGCGATTATAAAATTGGCGGACATGAAACCGTTCGCGTGAACACACACGTCGATCAATCTGGATTCATCCCAACGCTTCAAAAAGCTTCTGAATTTGAACCGGAAGCCGAAAGTGTTTCTTTCGATTTGAAATCATCGAAGAAGGAACTTCCAATTCAAACCAATGTCTCAACACTACTTCGTGTAAACACCATGACACCGGACTCCAATGAGATGGTGAAAAGCGATTTTTACAAACAAATCTCCATGCGTCCAAACGGAACATGGTCGGAAGAACGTTTCGCAAGTAAACTCATCGAGCTCATCGGTAATCGTTTGCTTTGGGTTCGTGTTGAAAAAGAATCTGACATCGAATCCGCAGTCAGCATGTTTAAAAATCTTTCCGGAAAGATTCAAATCGGGCTGGAAATTTCCAGTCGTCGTTTGATTCATCTTGCACGCAAAGCTGTGACAGCATTCGAGGTTAAAAATCTACATCCAGCCATTTTGTTGAACTGGAGAGCATCTGAAAACGACAACGAAGAAGACATCATTGTTCAGGCTTCCAACGAAATCGGAGCTTTGCTCAACGATGGTATCGGAGATGCGGTTGAAATCAGCTCCAATAATTCAGAACTCAACCATGAAATCGGGTTCACCGTGCTGCAAGCGACACGCCTTCGCATGTCACGCGCGGATTACATCGCATGCCCATCTTGCGGGCGAACCTTGTTCGATCTTCAGACCACAACCGCGAGAATCAAGGCCCAAACCGATCATCTCAAAGGTGTGAAAATCGCGATCATGGGCTGCATCGTCAACGGACCAGGCGAAATGGCGGACGCTGATTTTGGTTATGTTGGTTCCGGTCCTGGCCATATCAATCTTTATGTCGGTAAAGAATGCGTCGAGCGTGGAATTTCTCAGGAAGTTGCCGATGAACGTTTGATTCAACTCATCAAAGACCACGGTCGTTGGACTGAAAGAGTCGTATAGTGGTCAATCCTAGTCGAGCCGCCGATGCTCAATTTCTAGTCGCTATGATGTTTGAGGAGCCGTACAAATACCGCTCTCATGTCGAAAAAATCGTTTCCCGAAATTCCAAACTTTCATCCAAAGTTCGTCGTGAACTTACTTCATTTGCCTACGGTGCGTTCAAATGGCGCGATCGTTTGTGGGATATGCAGCCCACTGATGTCGATTTCGATGAGATTCAAAAGCGCGTAAGCGAATTCCAGTCTGAATCGCTCGAATCCGTACTTAAAAAAACCAAATCGATGAAAAACATCGAGGAGCAGGCTCGTTATTTGTCATATCCGGTTTGGATTATTTCAAGCTGGATTCAGGATTTTGGTTTGGACAAGGCTATCGAAATCGCCTGGGTTCAAAATCAGGAAAGCCAAATTTGTGTTCGAATCAATGGTGAAGATATTCAAAAAATCAAACAGTCGCTTGAATCCGAAGGTGTGGAATATCAACCGGGCAAGGTTCATGGATCAATGTACTTTGTAAAAAAGGAAAATGTCCGAGGATTGAATTCTTTCAAGCGAGGAATGTTTGAAGTTCAAGATGAGCATAGTCAGCAGGTTTGCCTGTGGACGCAGCCAAAGCTCACTGACACGATTGTGGATGGATGCTCTAGAACAGGTGGAAAAGCGCTTCACTTGGCGGCATTGCAAAAAAACAGAGGAAAAATTTACTGTGTGGATGTAGATGCACGTGTATTCGCCGAATTGGAAAGACGCGCACATCGACTCAAAATCAAAAACCTTCAAACCAAGTGGATCGGCAAAGATGACCCCAATCCGTGCCCCGAGCTCAAGGAAAAAGCCGACATTGTTTTCGTAGATGCGCCTTGCACGGGATTGGGAACTATTCGCCATAGCCCAGCGCTTCGCTGGAACATGCAACCGGAAAGCATTCCCGAATTCACGCACCGTCAGTCCGAAATTCTGGAACGCCAATCTCGTTGGGTGAAAAAAGGCGGAAAATTGATTTATGTGACGTGCTCCCTTCTCAAAGAAGAGAACGAAGCGATCATTGAAAAGTTCATCCAAGCTCACCCTGAGTTTAAAATCGAAAAACAAGAACGTCTGTTTCCGATTCACCAGGGCGGTGATGGCTTCTTCTTCTGCAAAATGCTCCGATCTTAAATAAATGCACGACGACGGTCGTGCCAAATATTAATCGTCTGAGTTTGAGGTTTCACGTGGCTTTTCGATGCCATGGCGGTGGACGATTTCGGTAATAGCTTTACCCATCACTTCCAAATCTGAAAAACCGATCAGTTCAATGCGTTCAAAACCGCGACGCACAGTGAATTTGATTTCTCCTCGAGGGTAGTCAGAAAGCACATTGATCTTCCACTCGCGAACACGCATCCACTCACGGCAGACCTCCCAGGAGGGGGCCTCAAATTTGACGCCTTTTTCCGCAAGATTGGCAAACACTAATTTTTCGTTCTCAGTCATATTGAATTGAGATACATTTACACGACAATGAATCACCAGAAAAAGAAAAAAATTCAGTTTCCCTACAACAGGCGCAAGCGCCCGATCAAAGCCTATAAAGATCCGGATTTCATCAATAGCGTAGATGCGCGCCCACTTCGTATTTTGGCTGAATACATGGAGCCAATGAAGCGTTTGAAAGAACTCAATGTTGAAAACACAATTGTCTTTTTTGGTTCGGCAAGATTGCTGTCCAGCACGGATGCCAAAAAATCTATGACCAAAGCCAGAGATGCCAAAAGTCTCGAAAAAGCCAAAGCGATGGTCCACATGTCACAGTATTATGACGATGCCGTGGAACTCGCGCGCCTTTTGACGGTTTGGTCGAAGAAAAATTTCGGCAAATCTGAAAATCGTTTCATCATCTGCTCCGGTGGTGGACCTGGAATCATGGAAGCGGCCAACCGCGGAGCCAAAAAAGCCAAAGGTGAATCCATTGGTTTGAACATCTCCTTGCCATTCGAAGCCAATTCCAATCCTTACATCACGCCGGAACTCAATTTCGAATTTCATTATTTCTTCACACGCAAGTATTGGTTTTCGTATCTGGCCAAAGCACTGGTGATTTTTCCAGGGGGTTTTGGAACTTTGGACGAACTTGCTGAGGTTTTGACGCTGATCCAGACCCAGAAGATCAAACGTAAAATTCCAATTCTGATTTATGGATCCAAATTCTGGAACAAAGTGATCAATCTCGAGGAAATGGCCAAAATGGGCACCATCGACAAGAAGGATCTTGACCTGCTTCACTTTAGTGATACGCCTAAAGATGCCTTTGAGTTCATCGTGAAAGGAATCAGGAAATACTATGTTCAACAAAAAAGTTTCCGTCGTTATAAGTAGTCTTCTTTTAGCATCTTCGGCATTTGCACAAACACAGGATTTGGCGAAGCCGGAATTTGCATTCATTCCCGAGGTTGGTGCCCAGTCTTCATTTCAAGCACAACTGGGTGGTGGGATGCTTGATGATTCCGGATTTGGAAGCAATGGAACGCCGATTTATGTTTTGTTCAAGGCCAACTATCATCCCAATGACATGACCAGTTTGTTCATTGATCTACCCATGGCGGGCACATGGTCGGGTGGAGCAGATGATTTTGGTATTGGTAACATCTCGATTGGCGGCAATCACCGCTTGTATGAAAACAATGGAACTTCGTTTGCCTTGGGAGCGAACTTCACATTTCCTACATCACAAAACCGCGCTCGTGTGGGAGCTTTTACAAGAAACTTCTATTCCTTCGTTCAGGATCAGTATGCGATTTCCCCGTACTTGAATGTAAGTTTTGCCCAAGAACGGATGTTGATCACTTTCGATGCCGGCTTGAACGAGCAGATTTTTTCGACACAACCTGCAGGATTCAACAAACTTGAAAGCACCATTTTCTATGATGCTGGCTTAAGCATGGCTGTTAACGGACCGCGCGATGTCTGGGCTACGCTTGAATTCGGTGGATATTCGAATCTGACCTATCCAAGCAACGACACGGTTCTTTTCGGTGGACCGGGCATTCGTTATCAAGACGATGAAAAATCCATCGGCTTGCATTTACAGGCACCGTTTTCATCACCAGCGCGTGACATCATCGATCTTTTGGTCATGATCGACACCCGCTTTAAATTTTAATCTTCATCATCTGGATCTGGATATGGTTCCGTGTGGACCAATACTTCCACAATTCCGGGGAATTCCTTTTGAATGCGACTCTCAATGTTGTGCGCAAGACGATGAGAGGCAATGGTGGTCATCTCTGGAGCGACTTGAATATGCAAATCAACGTAGGCATTGGTTGGAGTTCCACGTGTTCGAACTTGATGGCATCCGATCACGCCATTTTCTTTCAGTGCCAAGTCTTTGATGACTTTGATATCCAGAAAAGCCGCATCGGTTAACACCAGAATGTTCTCTTTCAGCACCTGATACGCAGCGAAGGCGAAGTAAATCGCGATTCCAAATGAGATGATAGTATCGATGATGAGCAAATCGTATTTGATCGCAAACAACGACGCCAAGACGGAAATCGAAACCCAAACGTCGGTCGATGTATGAATCCCATCTGCTTTCAGAATAGGACTGTTGTATTCTTCACCTTTTTTAATTTCAAAACGGGACAACAAAAAATTGATGACGATGGTGGTCAAGATGATCCAAATGCCGGACATGTGAAAGGATGCTGGGTCAGGATGAAGCAAGCGATCGATGGCGCGTTTGGTGATCTCCCAGCTTGCAATCGCAATGAAGGTAGCGATTCCCAGTGCCGCCAAAGTTTCATACTTGGTGTGACCATAGTGATGATCATCATCGGATGGGCGACTGGCATATTCGACGGAAATGATGCCCATCAAACTTGAACAACCATCCATGGTTGAGTGAATCCCGTCTCCAATCATGGAAAGTGTTCCGGTCAAAAAGCCATAAATCATTTTTGCTGTTGCAACAGCCAGATTCAAAATCAGGGCCGTGATCAGAACTTTTTTGACATTCTTTTTGTATGGATCATTCAATTGTTGTCTCCAATGGAATGAATTTTAAGCATGTTGGTGGCGCCTGAGCTCAAGCCTGTGCCGGCTATCACAACAACGCGGTCCCCTTTTTTGAGGAAGGTGTTTGTCATCAAGGCTTTGTCGCCGATGGAGAAAAGCTCATCAACTGTGCTGCCTTTTTTGCAAAGCAGGGTGCGAGATCCCCAAATCAAACTCATGCGATGATAGGTCTGCTCGCTGGGTGTAATCACGAAAAACGGCAAGGTAGGTCGAGTTTTGGAAAGGTAATTCGCCGTCTTTCCGCTTTCAGTATAGACGATGAGCGCCTTGCACAGTTTGTATTCACTCAAAACTTTTGCAGCTCTGAAAATCACACTGGCATCATTGTTCTTTTTCTTTTTCAATGTGAGCTGAACGTCGAAAATCGGATTTTCTTCCGCGTTTTGGATAATCATGCGCATGGTTTTGATGGCTTGAATCGGATATTTGCCCATCGCGGTCTCACCGGAAAGCATCACAGCATCGGATCCGTCCCAGATTGCATTGGCCACGTCGGTGGTTTCCGCTCGGGTGGGTCTTGGATTGAATGTCATGGAGTCCAGCATCTGTGTGGCTGTGATCACGGGGGTGAGTTTTTCAGCACACAATCGAATGATTTTTTTCTGGATCACGGGAACCTGAGATGTCGGCATTTCAACGCCCATGTCTCCGCGTGCAATCATGATGGCATCAGCTTCATCGATGATCCCATCGATTTCTTTGATGGCTTGGGGTTTTTCAATTTTCGCAACAATCGGCAGGATTCGACCATGCTTTTTCATCCATGCGCGGGCTTTGACGATATCGCTGGGTTTTTGAATGAAAGACAGGGCGACAAAATCGATATCAAGTCTGGAAACAACCTTCAGGATTTTGCGATCGTGCTCAGTGAATGGAGAAATCGGAATATATTTGCCGGGCAGATTGATCCCTTTGCGTTGGCGAAGTTCACCGCCGACGACAATTTTACAAAGGATGTCTTTTTGCCCGGACTTGAGGACTTCGAGTTCCATCAATCCATCGTTCAGAAGAATGGGATCTCCTTTGTGTACAAGACTTGGAAGCTTGTCGTAATCGACAGGAATTTCATCCGTGGAGCCGGCAACATTGCGTGTGGTCAATGTGATGGTTTTCCCACGCACAAGAAAGATGGGTTCATTTTTTTTGAATGAACCGACACGAAGCTTGGGGCCGGGTAAATCAGCCAAAATTCCGATCGGGCGTTTCACACGCGAAGCGACCTGGCGGATCATGGCGATGGTTTCGGAGTGTTCGTTTACTTCACCATGAGAAAAGTTGATTCTGAATACATTCACTCCGTGGTGGATGGCTTGAAGAATTTTTTGCGGCGTCGACATCGATGGTCCGACGGTGGCGATGATTTTTGTTTTTTTATGCAGTGTTGTGGTCATGCGGTTTGGTCTTGTGATTTTTTAAACATCTTGGAGAATATATAATCCACAAAACTTGGCGAGATTTTATTCACAAGCAGGAGGAGCTTTCCATCGATGGTCAGGTTGGTCCTGCGAATGTTGCAGTCCACTGCTCGAACAATGGCTTTGCCAACGCTTTCTGGCTTCATGCCGAGTTTTTGGCGAAGGTCCGGACGTTTTCCGCTCAAGGATGCATTTTGCTGGAATTCCGTAGCCGTATACCCCGGACAAACCAGTGAAACACCGATATTGTATCGTTTCAGCTCATGCCCCAAACTTTCGTCCATGCCAGCAAGAGCGAATTTGGACATGCAATAGGCACCCATGTGTGGGAATGCACGACGTCCAATAATCGAGGAGATGTTAACAATGTGGCCGCGGTTTTGTTTTTTCATGGTTGGAAGTGCGGCTTTGGTGCACCAAATCGGACCGAACAGATTGGTTCGAATGATTTTTTCCATACCTGGAGTGTCCAGGTTCTCAATATCGCCATAATGGCCATATCCTGCATTGTTCACCAGGACGTCCACGCCCCCCCAAGTTTTGACGACTTGATCGATCGCCGAAAAACAATCGTTTTCGTTTGAAACATCGCAATGAACCACAATCGCCGATCCACCCACGCGTTCAATTTCGGATTTTACGTCATTGAGTTTCGATGTGTCGCGTGCAAGAAGCGCCACGCGACATTTTCTTTTCGCAAATTCGATGGCCGCGGCTCTTCCGATGCCACGCGATCCACCTGTGATGACGACGATGTCCTGATTTTTGAGTTTCATGTTAAATCTTTACGGAACAACCGTAAGGTTTGGTCTGCGGAACGGCGACTTCTTTTTTCGCCAATAGCGCGTCCAGTGCCTGAGAAACGTAATTCTTTGCGTTTTTCACGGCGTCTTTTCGGAATGAATCGTTGTCGTCCATGGCGCCCATGTAAGCAACTTTGCCATCGGTACCGATCACGAACATGTGTGGTGTGGTTTTGGCTCCATAACTGCGAGCAACCAAACCATTGCCGTCCATCAAAATAGCGGTGGCTTTGGATTTTCGATCTGCGTAGATTTTGGAGAGTTCTTTGCTGTCGATGGCATTTTCAGGTTTGGTCGAAGAAACACTGAACCAAACAACACCTTGAGCCGTGTATTTTCCTGAAGTTTTTGCATGTTGTCCGTGCCGTAATGTTTTTCAACATAAGGGCAATCGTTGTTGAACCATTCGAGCACGACGATTTTTCCAGTGAAGTCTTTCAGAGAATAGGTCTTTCCATCTTGTCCAGTCAGTGTGAAGTCAGGTGCAACACCCATCGCTTCCAATGTTTTGATTCCTGTGCTTGCGGCTTCCGTGGATTTTTTTCCTCAGCTTTTTTCGCTGCGGCGAAACCAAATTGAGCTGCCAATGCGATGGCGGCAACGATGATTAGTGATTTTGTTTTCATTTTGTCTCTCCTTGCATGATTGCATTTATAAAGATGGAAGGTGTGAGCAGAGTAGGTAGAACCATCGGAGTTGTCAATCCTGGTTTGTACAATAAATAGAAAGGAACTCCAGCGCGATCATATTGTCTCAAAATGGCTGTGATTTCGGGGTTCTGGCGTGTCCAGTCGGCCTTGTACATCACGACTTTATTTTGATTGATGAATTCAATCACTTCGGGATTGGAGAAAGTGATTCTCTCATTGGCTTTGCAGGTGATGCACCAATCTGCCGTGAAATCTACGAAGACGATGGAGTTTTTACCTTGAGCTTCGACTTTCGAACGATCGAACATCTGCCAATCGATGGTGTCACTCATCATAGGTTTTTTCATCGTGAGCAAAGCAACGAAAATAGCACCCCCGACCAGAAGCATCAGAATGTTTTTGGCCATGCTGTTTTTGTTGAACAGATTGGTGCGCACCCAAAAGAAAAACACGATCAAAATCAAAATGATCAGCATGAAAAATGCTGCTTGGCTGTTGCTAAGCTGAGCAAGCAACCAAACGAGCCATGCCACCGTGATAAACATTGGAAAGGCGAGAAACTCTTTCAGTGTCACCATCCAGGCGCCAGGTTTGGGGAACAGTTTGCCCAATTTTGGCCAGGCGGCGAGGATTAAGTAAGGAAAGCTTAAGCCTAAGCCCAATGCGAAAAAAGTCGATACGATGGTGACATTGCTTTGAGACAATGCAAAGCCCACGGCTACGGCCATGAATGGAGCAGTGCATGGAGTTGCAATCAGTGTCGTGAAAAATCCGGAGATGAAATCTGAAGAGGCCGATTGTTTTTGGAAAACTCGACCAAGCCCAGGGAGTGGAATGCTTTGAACTTCGAAGAAGTCGATCAGATTCAATCCGATCAAGAAAAACAAAATCGCCAAAAAGCTGACAAATCCAGGGGATTGAAGCTGGAATCCCCATCCAAGTTGTTGACCAGCTTGGCGAACGAAGATGAATATAAAGGAGAAGATGACCAGCGAGACGCAAATGCCTGCAGAGAACCAAAGGTTGGATTTGCGAATGGTGGACGCTTCATTTTGGTTGGTTTTGAGCAAACTCAAGACTTTGAGTGAAACCACCGGAAGTACGCATGGCATAAGGTTCAGAAGAATGCCTCCAATGAAAGATAGAAACAAAACGTACCACATGCTCATGTTTGCCGTTGATGGTTCAGCGGTGGATCCCATTTCTGTTGGAGCCCTACCGATCCAATAAGCTTTTTTTGAATCCACTTTGATCAGTCCGCTGATGGTTGAGTCTTGAGAAGTTGTGTGGGCGTAAGTGAATGTCGCCGTATTTCCAGACAAGTTGGCCGATCTTGGTTTGTTGAAGATTTCTTTCATCGCGGTGGTTGGAAAGAAGTCGATCTTTGTCGCGTCAGAAATTGAATTCGAGGAGATCGTCAGCGTTGTGGCATCCAATCCAAAATTCACATTTCCTTGAATGTCAGAGATGAATTCCGGATAGTGGAATGCTTCAAAGTGTGAATTGTCCTTTTTTGAATCCTTGACGGGCAGGTTGAGTGTGAAGGTTTTTGTGCATGGAACGCAAATTTCTTTGCAGATCAGCCATTCTGCATTGATTTTGAGTTGCACGGATTCATCGACGGGTTTTTCGAAGCGAATGGTTTTGTAAAACAATGTTTCGTTTTCAAAGCCGAAGGAATCATACGGATCTGATTCGATCCGCGTGGGAATTGGATACGTGATGTTGGATTCTTCGATGGGAAACAACGACTCGATCACAATTTTGGGTTGTGCACCCACGTCTCCTGGATTTTCCCAGTAAGCATGCCAACCGGGTTCAATGTCGAGTTGAATCCCGATTTTCATTCCTGAAACCAGAGTTTCATAGTCCGTGACCAAGTTGGCTTTGGAATGAAGCTCTTGAGCCTGAGCAGTGAATGTAAGTAGGCCAAAAATAAGGGTAAATAGCGTTTTCATGAGGCTTTTCACTTTACCAGCTTTAGGCTATAAGGCTAGCTATGGAAACACAATTCAAAGACTTAAGTGGAAAATGGGCTTTAATTCTAGGGGCTTCCAGCGGTTTTGGTGCTGCTGCGGCTCTGAAGCTGGCACAAGCCGGTGTTAACATTTGCGGTGTTCATTTGGATCGCAAGGCAACCATGGATCAGGTTGAAAGCTTGAAAGCCAAGATCAAAGAAACGGGACGCGAAGCGATGTTCTTCAATGTCAATGCTGCCGATCCCGAAGCTCGCGCGGAAATTTTGAAACATCTTTCAGAAAAGAAAATTTCCATCCACATTCTATTTCATTCCTTGGCCTTTGGTGCCTTGAAACCTTTTGTTTCCGAAGATTCAATCAATCAAAAACAGATCGAAATGACGATGGATGTGATGGCCAACTCGCTCGTGTATTGGGCGCAAGATTTGGTGAAAAACAAATTGTTTGCGACCGGTGGAAGAATTTTTGCAATGACCAGTGCTGGATCTTCCCGTGTTTGGAAATCCTATGGAGCTGTTTCCGCAGCCAAATGCGCGCTTGAATCGCACATTCGTCAATTGTCGCTAGAACTCGCGCCGATGAAAATCACCGCCAACGCAATTTGCGCTGGTGTGACCGATACTCCGGCATTGCGCAAGATTCCTGGCAACGATGTGATGATTGAAATGGCGACCAATCGCAATCCATACAAACGTTTGACCACCCCGGAAGACATCGCCAATGCCACGCTTGCTTTGTCCCTTCCGCACATCGGATGGATGACGGGGAATGTATTGAACATCGATGGCGGCGAAATCATTTCGGACTAATTATGAATCGCGTACCTCTTACGCCGGAAGGCAAAGAAAAACTTACCGAAGAGCTCAACCACATGAAAAAAGTGGAACGACCTCAGGTCATTCAGGCCATCGCAACCGCCCGCGAGCATGGTGATTTGAGCGAGAATGCGGAATACACCGCAGCTCGTGAAAAACAAAGTTTGCTCGAAGGGCGCATTATGCAGTTCGAAGATGTGCTCTCTCGTGCTGAAGTGATCGATGCAACACAATTCCCCACCGACAAAGTGATTTTCGGCATGAAGGTCACGGTATTTGATGAAACCATCGATAAAGAAAAAGTTTACCGAATTGTGGGTGAGCTGGAAGCTAACACCGAAAAAGGTCTGCTATCCGTTAGTTCACCGATTGCCAAAGCTTTGATTGGTAAAAAAGTTGGGGATGTTGCCAGTGTGCAAGTACCTGGCGGTACCAAAGACCTTGAGATTGTGAAAATTAGTGCATGAATTTTGAAACTGAAAAGAGTCGTATGAGAATCCCTGTTTATTTTGCCCGTCGATTTGTAGCTGGTGAAACAGCACTTGAAGCCATTGAAGCCGTCAAGGAACTCAACAAAGATGGAGTTGTTGCAACACTTGATCTTCTTGGGGAAAACGTTTCCAGTCATGCTCAAGCTGATGAAGCAGTAGAAGAATACTACCGACTGTTTGATTTGATCACCCAAAGCGGGGTCAAGAGCGGTGTTTCATTGAAGCTCACCCAACTTGGGTTAGATTTGGGTTTGGATTCGTGCGTGGAGCGTATGCGCAAAGTCCTGACCAGCGCCAAGAATCACAATTTGTTCGTTCGCATCGACATGGAAGGATCTTTCTATACGCAGATCACCATCGATGCTTTCGTAAAACTGGCTCATGAGTTTGAAAACGTCGGACTAGTGCTTCAAGCTTATCTTCACCGCAGCATGGACGACACCAAAGTCATGGCAGATAAAAAATTCTCCATTCGTGTTTGCAAAGGTGCCTACAAGGAATCTTCCTCAATTGCATTTCAGAACATGGATGATCTCCGCACGAGTTACAAAAACATGGTGAAGATTCTTTTGGATGGCGGATCTCGCATCGGAATTGCAACTCATGACGATCAATTGATCGAGTGGGCTGTGAAGTACGTTACGGAGAACAACGTTCCAAAATCCCAATTTGAATTCCAAATGCTCTATGGACTTCGCCGTAAGAAGGCTCTAGAGCTTGTGAAGCAGGGATTTCGTGTTCGCTCTTACGTTCCATACGGCACGCATTGGTTTCCATACTTCTATCGCCGCCTGCGTGAACGCAAAGAAAACGTATTTTTTGTATTGAAGAGTCTGATTGCGGATTAATCCAAAGCCTGTATAAGTTTTTTGTATGGAAAAAACCTTCGATCCTAATGCGGCAGCCAAGCCGGGTACGCTCTTTGGCTTGGACTCTGATTTAAAGATTCCAAAATTGTGATGATTCCAGTTCCCTGGGAAGTGACCACTTCCTACGGAGGTGGCACAGCCAAAGGACCCCAGGAAATTCTCAAAGCTAGCGCCCAGGTAGATTTGTACGACACAGATGCAATCGACCCATATGCAGCTGGATTGCATATGCTTCCGATCAACAAAATCATCGTCAATTTGAATAAAAAATTTCGCGCATTGGCCCTTACGGGAATCAAAAAAGGTGGATTCTCGGACTCCAAAGTCGACCAAAAAAACTCGAACAGATCAACGCGGCATCAGATCAAGTCAACGAATGGGTTTTAATGAAACCAAAAAGCTTTTGAAACAGGACAAGATCGTCGCCATTGTCGGCGGAGATCATAGTGTTCCATTCGGAGCCATCAAAGCCGTTGCTGAAAAGCATCCAAACATGGGCATCCTGCATTTTGACGCTCACTCCGATACGCGCATCGCCTATGAGGGGTTTACGCATTCTCACGCCTCCATTTTTTACAATGTGCTCAAAAAATTCCAAGTTTCCAAAATTGTTCAGGTCGGTATTCGCGATTTTTGTGAAGAAGAAGTGGAAGTCGTGGGCAAAGAAGGGGAACGAGTTCAAGTGTTTCTCGATCAGGAAATCTACCGCGCCAAAGCGGCTGGTCGAACCATGCGAGACATTGCCTCAACCATCGTTCAAGGCCTTCCTTCCGAAGTTTATGTTTCTTTCGATGTCGACGGATTCGATCCGAAGTTGTGTCCAGGAACAGGAACACCTGTGCCAGGTGGTTTGCAATACCATGATGCGATTTTGATTCTTCGTGAGATTGTCCATACCGGGCGCCGCATCGTGGGTTTTGATGTGAATGAGGTCAGTTCGGCCAATGGTGGAGAATGGAACGCCAATGTGGGTGCTCGATTGCTTTACAAACTTTGCTCATTCGCGCTGCTATCGAACAAGCTCGTCAAAGCCAACAACAAACTTCCCGCGAATTTCACCAAATTGGTCTGATTTTTGGCGACCTCATCAGGTCGCATTTAGTTTTAATAAGGTCCTGAAGTTTTCTTGAGAGGTCTTCCAATTCTTTGTGAAAATCTTCTTCGCGGAGTTTGAGCTTGGCATTGGGGTTGTCTTTGAGTTGATCCACAAAACGATGAAACGCGATCATCGGCCCCACTGATCTGTGAGTGAAGATGATGGTGAATAGAAACGCGATCACACAATAAATCGAACAGATCATAAAAATGCCAAAGAAGAAGTAAAAGTATACCTGAGCGGGCACAGCCTCATGGGGATCGATATAGCTGCGCAAAAACTATAGGAAAACAAAGAAAGAGTCATTCCGAGCATCAAAAGGCCTGAAACGTGAATAGCTGCGTATGTGAACTGGTAGGACTTATTGATAAGATAACCCTTGCGTTTGCTGTTCTCTTTGAAGATTTCGTCCGAGTAAAAGAAAATGCAGATGATGTTTTGAATGGTGCCCCAGGTCAGGAAAATATCGGCGACGTTGAACACATATTTTTTGAAAAACCATAAGTCCACGTTAATGAAGTCTCGAACATAACCGTACAGCGTTTTGTCGATGACGTTGCCCAGGATTCCCACCAAAAATACGGTTAACCCCAACTTGAGTCCGTAGATGTTTTTGTTGCGGAAGAAAAAAAGCAAAACGATGTACAGGGCAATCGAGTATCCGCCCAGAGTGCTGAAGAAAACAACGCGAACCAGGTTTTTCATTTCAGAAAATGCACCGAAGATGAAACCGAAGTTCTTGTGTTGGATTAAATGAAGCAGGCCAAGATCGATGGGGTCGGTCAGCGAAAAGAAAACACTTTTCGTGAACAAATCCACGAACAAACCGATCAATAGAAACATCAATCCATGTTTGATCGTGAAAGATTTTAATTTGTGCTTGGACATGAATCCTAGTCGGTCACAGCTTTCGAGCTAGCAAGATAAGGCGTTCCAGTGGAAGAAGTTCCTGAATAAGGAACCACGACCACGCCCTGTATGGCTTGTTTTCTTCCGGAACTGTCGGTGGCGATCGAATTGACCAAAAAAATCGCGAAGGTTTCACCCGAACCTACCGTCAGATCGTTTTTGCGAACGATGGAAACCTGGTTGTTGAGATCCACCACGCCCAGAAAATTGCAGACAACGTTGTTATCCACAGCATCGAAATTTTTGATCGCATTGAACGCAGGACAAGCTGGATTTGCGGATCCACAATCAGTTTCCATGCAAAGTGTATTGACCAAAAAATCGATGTTTTTGGGGTTGTAGTTACCAGTTGTTGTTTTCCCAGGAGTGGAATCAGCATTGTTGGCATCGGCGGCCGGGTCATTGTTTCCCGCAATGGTTTGAAAACGCCGAACGGCCTTTTGCAAACCTTGTTCGGCCTGATAGGTGAGTTCTGTGGTGTATTTTCGACTGCCAGCTCTAAGCAAACTGCTTCGTGACGAGGTTAGTCCCCAGATACCAATACCTGTGGCGACGATCAGGATGATCATCAATAGGACAATTGCCACGCCTTGCTGTGAATTGCGGAAATGGGGTTTCATTTTTTCCAAACTGTGTCCTGAATCTTAAGCATATGATTAGCAAACCTGGCCAAACAAAACAACCAATCTGACAATCGATTGAGGTACTTGATGATTTCGGGATTCACACCGTCGGTTTCCTGAGCGTGCCTGCAGGCGCGTTCGCCACGGCGGCAAACCGTTCGGGCGAAGTGAAGATGGGCTGCGAGTGCAGAACCTCCGGGAAGGATGAATTCTTTCAGCGGTGGAAGTTGTTTCACCATTTCATCGATTTCGGGCTCGAGTCGCTGGGAATAGGATTCATCAATTCTTTTCACCAATTCGTGTTTGTCTTTCCATGGAAGTGAAAGATCGGCGCCCACTTCGAAAAGTTCATTTTGAATGCGCTCAAGTTTGGTGGCGATCGAGACTGGTGGATTCAAACTTTGTGCGATACCGAGAACAGAATTGAGTTCATCCACCGTACCATAAGTTTCCACAATGGGATGATTCTTGTTGACGCGACATCCCCCAAACAGACCCGTGGAACCATCATCTCCAGTTTTGGTGTAAATCTTCATGAATCTTCAAATTGTAGCACACAGCCCTTGTTTTGGAGAATTTGTCTGTGTTACAATTTTTACATGGCTTACATCATCACTCAAGCTTGTGTCGGTAAAAAAGAGAAAGCATGTTTGGACGTTTGTCCGGTGGATTGCATTCACGGCAAAGACAGCGACCAGCAAATGTTCATCAACCCTGATGAATGTATCGATTGCGGAGCATGCCTACCTGCATGTCCATTTGATGCGATCTATCCTGAAGACGAAGTTCCGGATGGGCAGGAAAGTTTTATCGCCAAAAACCGCGCCTACTTCTCCAAAGCTAAGTAATTCAGCAGTCCCAAAATATTAGGAACAGCCGGTGGTGCCGCCGCAGTTCGGACATTTATAACAAACGCCAGAACGAATGGTCATCGTGCCGCAGTCTGGGCAAGGAGGAGCATCTTCTTGCACTTGAATCGACCAGCTGGAACCTTTGGCGCTTTGCTTATCCAAGCTTGCACCGCTCATTCCGTTGGCTTCGGCAGGAATTTCCTGAGAAGGACGGCTAGGAACGTTCACATTCGTGGTGGCAGCTTTGGTTTCCTTGGCTGTCGGGGTACGTTTCACAATGCCCACGGTTTCCAATTCTTCATTGGTTAGGAATTTGATCGCAAGCCAGCGGAAGATGTAATCCACGACCGATTTGGCGATCGGAATATCCTTGTTGCCCGTCATACCAGATGGTTCAAAGCGTGTGTGACTGAATTTGTCGATCAACACTTTCAATGGAACGCCATATTGAAGAGCCATGGAGATCGCGGTTGCGAATGAATCCATGAGTCCCGATACAACGGTTCCTTCTTTGGACATCACCAAGAAAATTTCACCCGGTGTGCCATCCTCAAACATGCCCACGGTGATGTAACCTTCATGACCGCCGATGGAGAACTTGTGCGTGATCGCGCTTCGTTCTTCCGGAAGTTTTTTGCGGAAAGGTTGACCGGAAGCATCCACAGTTGCGCCAGTGGTCTTCAAGTTCTTCGAGGTGTTGAGCGGTTGGGAGCGTTTGCAACCATCGCGGTAAACAGCGATCGCTTTCAAACCATATTTCCAAGCTTTCAAATAGGTTTCTGCAATTTCATCCACCGAGATTTGATTTGGCAGGTTCACGGTTTTTGAAATAGCACCGGAAAGGAATGGTTGGGCAGCCGCCATCATTTTGATGTGACCCATGTGATGAATGTAGCGGTTTCCATTGTACGGTTTGAAGGCACAATCAAATACGGCCACATGGTCTTCCTTCAGATGAGGTGCACCTTCGATGGTTTCTTTTTCATCAATGTATTCCACGATCGCCTTGACTTCATCCTGAGAATAACCAAGTTTATGAAGCGCCATTGGAACGGTTTTGTTCACGATCTTGAGGAAACCTTCTCCCACGAGTTTTTTGTATTTGATCAATGCAATGTCTGGCTCAATTCCAGTGGTATCGCAGTCCATCATGAAGCCGATGGTTCCGGTTGGAGCCAAAACACTGATTTGTGAATTCTTGTATCCGTGTTTCTTGCCGAGCTCATACGCAGCTTCCCAATCCTCACGAGCTGCATTGAAAAGTTCATTTGGAATCAAGGTGTGATCGATGTGTTCAACGGCATCGGCATGTTTGCGGATCACACGAAGCATCGGCTCACGGTTCATATAATATTGATCGAAAGATCCACGATCAGCAGCTACTTCAGCTGAAGTTGCATAGCAGTGACCAGTCATGATCGCTGTGATGGCCGCAGCGGTTGCACGACCAGCATTGGAATCATAGGGCAAACCCATCGACATCAAAAGCGCGCCCAAGTTGGCGTAACCGATGCCCAGCGGACGGAATTCGTGGCTGTTTTTTTCGATCAGTGGTGTTGGATAGGATGCGAAATCCACCAAAATTTCCTGAGCAAGAATGGTTGTGCGACAAGCAGCGCGGAAGGCTTCGATGTCGAATTCTTCTTTTGGGTTCACAAAGGTGAGCAAGTTCAAAGAAGCTAGGTTGCAAGCCGTGTCGTTCAAGAACATGTACTCAGAACATGGATTGGATCCATGAATGCGGTCCGTGTTTGGACAGGTATGCCAGTCGTTGATTGTTGTATCGAATTGAAGGCCAGGATCGCCGCAAAGCCAAGCAGCTTCCGCAATCATTTTGGTTAGGTCGCGCGCTTGATAGGTATCGATGGCGCGTCCATCCATCACAGCGCGTGTGGTCCAAGGTTGATCTTTTTCCACCGCTTGCATGAAATCATCGGTCACACGAACGGAGTTGTTGGAGTTTTGGAAGAATACGGAGCCGTACGCTTCGCCGGTGAAAGAACCGTCGTAACCAGCATCGATCAAAGCCCACGCTTTTTTCTCTTCATGTTCTTTGCATTTGATGAATTCGACAATATCGGGATGGTCGATGTTCAAAATCACCATTTTGGCTGCGCGACGTGTTTTGCCGCCGGATTTGATGACGCCAGCAAAGGCATCGTAGCCTTTCATGAAGGAAACGGGACCCGAAGCATGACCGCCGCCGGTGAGCTGTTCACGGGAAGAACGAATGGTCGAAAGGTTGGTGCCTGTTCCGGAGCCGCCTTTGAAAAGCATGCCTTCGGTTTTGGCAAGCTCAAGGATCGAGCTCATGGAGTCTTGAACGGAGTTGATGAAGCAAGCCGAGCATTGTGGATGAGCTTCGATGCCGACGTTGAACCAAACCGGGGAGTTGAACGCCATCTTTTGATTCACGAGCAGGTAGGTCAAATCATCTTCAAACGCTTGGACATCGGCTTCAGAGCGGAAGTATTTCGCGCTGCGAGCCCAGGAAGCGATTGTGGACGCGACGCGGGTGATAAGCTGTTTGACGGAGTTTTCGCGTTGGGGAGTTCCCATGGCACCACGGAAATATTTGGAAACCACAACGTTGGTGGCGAGCATGGACCAGTTTTTCGGAATCTCGACGTTTTTTTGGGAGAAAACGACTTCGCCTTTTTCGTTGGAAATCACAGCATCGCGAAGTTCCCATTCCATCTCATCGAAGGGGTGCACGCCTTTTTTGGTGAAATAGCGTTTATGAGCGATCCCTTTCGATTCTTTTGAGGTGGTTTTGGTGGTTTTGATTTTTTCAGAAAGGGTTTCCATTTTTTCTCCGTTTTTTCAGAATTCAGTCTTCTATTATTATTTCGAGTAACGTGTGATTCGCAACAAAAAAACAGTCACCGAAAATTTTTTCTTTCCATAGTGGTTATAATCATTGTCTATTGCGTTTCAGCGTCCAACTTGAGTTCAATGAGCGCGATCATATCCCGTACTTGGTGCAAAAAAATGTCCGCTTCGCTCTTTTTCATCAAATCTTCCGGCGTCAAACCGCCCAAAATCCCGATGGTTTTTGCGCCAGCCAATCGGCCGGCTTCCAAATCCACCGGACTGTCCCCAATCATCAACGTTTTTGCTGGAAGGACATTCAATTCCTTGCAGATATGAAGAATAGGTTCTGGACGTGGTTTTTTATGCGGTAGACTGTCTCCTCCAAGCACCATTTTGAAATGATGATCGATTTGGAAGTATTTCAGAATCGTTTTGCAGGGAGTCTTCGCGTTTATTGCTCAAAAGGGCGACCTTTTTATCTTCCAACAGTTCCAACAGTTCAACGACGTTGGGATAAAGCACTGTGTTATCGAACATTTTTTCAGAATAATGTTTGATGTAGAATTGAACACCCGGCGTTCAGCATGGGGATCGTCGTTCACCAGTTCGCGCATCAAATTTTTGGATCCGATGCTGATGCGGCTGATCAAATCATCCATCGTGTGACGAGTTAGACCGTCTTCTTTGAGTGCCAGATCCAGACAAATGGCCAGATCCTTGGCCGAGTCGATGAAGTGTGCCGTCGAGGTCGAAAATGACCAGTTCAATTTTGGAAAAATCAAGCATGGACGGCTTGTATAGCAGAAGCCTCCTCTGCTAGAACAGAGTTATGGATTTGGAAAAAAATTACCAAAGAATTTCAATCACTTGAGAAGAGTCCGGGATGTTGGATTCAGTCGGATTGGTCTGTTTTGGAGATCACAGGAAAAGACCGCGTACGCTTTCTTCACAACCTTTTGTCTCAACATGTGGATGAACAAAAAGAGGGTAAACGTCGGTGGTCGACGCTTCTGAATTCCAAGGGCAAGCTCATCGGTTTTTTTCAGGTTTGGAAACTGGAAAACCGGTTTCTTTTGGTGGTTCACCAAGCGCACAAATTAGAAGTTTTTAAAACGCTTGAAACCTATTGGATTACCGAAGATCTGAATTTCAAATGGCTGGAAGATCAGGTTGTGGTTTCTATTTTTGGATCCACTGCTGAATCCCTTCCTCAAATCGAGGGAGTTTCTTTGGCCGTCGATGATTATTTTATTCCGAGTGTTCAGGCGATTGTAAATGAATCCCAAAAGCAAGCGATTCAAAACAAATATGCGGCGATATCACCTGAGTTATATGAGGCGATCCGTATTCAATCCGAGTTTCCACTTCCGGAAATCGATTATACCGATCCAATTCCTCTGGAAGTTCCTTTCATGCATCGAGCAGTTTCATTTGTGAAAGGCTGTTATGTCGGTCAGGAAACCATCGCACGGTTGCATGCGCGAGGATTGAATGTTTCCAAAAAACTTCTGCCGTTTGAGTGCGCGATCGATTCCCATATTTCACCGCAAGCTTCCGTGATGGAACAGCAAACTGAAGTGGGTAAGGTCACCAGCCTCGCCTTTTCACCGACACAAAAAGAAAAAATCGGTCTGGCCTGGGTTCATCGCAATGCTTTCAAGAAAAATCTGACGGTCAATGGTCAAGCAATCGAGGTTCAGTATGAATGATATCTACTTCAGACAATTAGAGTTGGGGCCAATGATGAACTATGTTTATCTCATCGGTGATCCCTCCACCAAGGAAGCGCTGGTTGTCGATCCAGCGTGGGATGTACAAGCGATTCTCGATCAACTGGAGCAGGATGGATATGAAATGAAAGGGATGCTTGTAACGCACGGTCATCCGGATCATATCAACGGCGTCGAAGAGCTTTTGAATCGAACCAATACGCCCGTGTACATGCACAAAGATGAAGTGCCATGGATCAAAGGTTGGAAAGAAACTGCCATTGCCACGCAAATGGGCGACAAAATCAAAGTGGGCAATCTGGAAATCGAATGCATTCACACACCCGGCCATACCATGGGTTCGCAGTGCTTCATGTGCCGCGGTCAAATGCTCACAGGAGACACCTTGTTCATCGATGGTTGCGGCCGAACAGATCTTCCAGGTGGAAATACGGAAATGCTCTACAATACATTTTCCAATGTGATCAAAAAACTTCCCGATCAAACCGTGATTTATCCCGGACACAATTATTCACCGGGAAAGAGCGACACTCTCGGACATCAAAAGGAAACCAATCCATATCTGGTGGCCACGCGCGACGAATTTTTGAGAAATCGTTAGTCATTGTTCACTTGCGCCATGAAGTGAGAAAAAATCGCATTTCCCTGAGCGTAGGATTCGGTACTGGACGACATGAATTCAGGATGCCATTGAACGCCCAAAACAAAATTCGATGAATCATGTCGAATGGCTTCGATAATGTTGTCTTCGCTCTTGGCTTCAACGACCAAATGGTTTCCGACTTTGTCGATGGCTTGGTGGTGGATGCTGTTGACTGTGAGTGTTGTTTGATTTGGATAAATTTTCGATACCAATGAGTTTGGTTCCACAGTGATGGAATGAAAATTATTGTCGTCGAAGTTTTCCGAAGAGTGAGAAATGTGGGACGTGCCCTTGATTTCTTGCTTCAGGGTTCCGCCCAAGGCAACGTTCATGATCTGACAACCGCGACAAATGCCTAAGATAGGAATTTTTTTCTCCATGGCTTTGTTGAAAAGGGCGATTTCAAACGTGTCGCGTACGATATCGGAATCTTTGTATTCGATGCTTGGTTTTCACCATAGGTGGAAGGATGAACATCGATGCCACCCTGAAGGATGAGTCCATCGATCGCATTGATGTAGCTCTCCACGATCGCATTGAAAAATGTCACGTCACTATCGCGATCGAATGTCGGAAGCATGAAGGGTAGCGCCTGTAAACGGAGCAGAAAATGAGCGATACCGGGTTCGATACCCTGGATGGATTTTCCTTTCGGACCGATGGGATTTTTATGGGCGGGAATCAGGCGGGGAGAAATTCCGATGAGTGGTCGGTGATTCACGCGTCACCTACATCCTGAAATGAGTTTTGATTCTTTTTACGATCGCATCTTTGGAAAATCCAAAATGAGCAGCCACGACTTCGCCGGGAGCGGATGCTCCGAAGGTATGCATATCGATCGTCAAGCCATCCGTGCCAATCCATTTGTACCAGAGATCTCCTTGGGCGGTTTCAATCACAGCTTTGCTTATCCCACTTGGCAGAACTTTGTCTTGATACGACTTGTCTTGCTGTTTGAAAACCTCAACGCATGGAATCGACACGACACGAACCGATTTGCCTTGGTTTTCCAATTCTGCGGCAGTTTGAACCGTGACGCCAACCTCAGAACCAGTTGAAATCAAATCAGATCCAGCTTTGAATTCTTTCCTTCTTTCAAGATGTATCCGCCTTTGAGGATGGATTGGGGATCGAAAGAAGTGTCTCTTTTGAGATCGTCCAAATTTTGACGGCTGAGCATCAACGCAGTTGGGCCCTTTTGTGGTTGAGTGCCATGGTCCATGCGGCTGCAGTTTCCATCGAATCCGCCGGGCGGATCACTTGCAGATTTGGAATGAGTCTCAAGCTTGGAATATGTTCAACCGGCTGGTGTGTAGGTCCGTCTTCTCCCACATGAATGCTGTCGTGGGTGAAAATGAACAAACTTTGAATGTTGCTCAAGGCTGCCACACGAATGGCTGGGCGCATGTAATCCGAGAACACCAAGAACGTGGAGCCGAATGGAATCCAAGAGCCATAAAGCGCCATGCCATTGACGATCGCGCCCATTGCATGCTCGCGAATGCCAAAGTGAATGTTGCGACCTTTGAAATTGTTCGCAGTTACATCCCCACCATCTTTAATGTTGGTTTTGCAGGAAGAGGCCAAATCGGCGGATCCTCCGGCAAGTGATGGTACGAGTTTGGCAACCGTTTGCTCGATCGTGTTGGAAATGACGCGCGTTGCATTCGGCATCGCGGGAAGATTTTTTAAGAGTTGATCGTACAAATCGGCGGGAACTTCCGTGGACCACATTTTGTCCCACTCTTTGGAAAGTTCTGGATTTGCTTTGCTCCACGCAGCGAAAGTTTTCTCCCATTCTTTTTGTTTCGTTGAAACCTGAGCCATTTGGTTCTGAAATGTTCGGTTACGCTCGCAGGAACGTGGAAAGCTTCGCCACCAGTCCATTGAATGTTGGCTTTGGTTTTGGCAATCTCATCCGCGCCCAGTGGAGCGCCGTGAGATGAAGCTTTGCCTTGCTTGTTTGGAGAGCCGTAGGCAATTTGGGTTCTTGCAACGATCAAGGAAGGGCGTTCTTTTTCAGCGACAGCATTTTTCATTGCGCCACGGATTTGTTCATGGTTGTGGCCATCGACTTTTTGAACGTACCAACCGTAAGATTCATAGCGTTTGGCGACGTCTTCAGAGAAGGTAAGATCCGTAGAGCCGTCGATGCTAATCTTGTTGTCGTCATAGACATAGATGAGATTCGAAAGTTTGAGGTGGCCGGCGATCGATGACGCTTCGGAAGAAATGCCTTCCATTAAGTCCCCGTCAGAAACGAGGAAATCACATTGTGATTGATGACTTTATGTTCAGCTGTGTTGAATTTGGCCGCCATCATTTTTGAAGCGAGTGCCATGCCGACAACATTCGCACTGCCTTGCCCGAGTGGGCCGGTTGTGGCTTCGACACCTTCAGTATGGCCGTATTCAGGGTGGCCAGGCGTTCTGCTGCCGAGTTGGCGAAAATTTTCGATTTCCTTTATCGGAAGGTTGAATCCAGAAAGATGCAACAATGCATATTGCCACATCGAACCGTGGCCGGCCGAGAGTACGAAACGATCTCTGTTTTTCCAGTTTGGATGTTGAGGTGTGACATTCAAGAATTCAGTCCAGAGAATGTAACCGATATCAGCGCATCCCATGGGCATTCCAGGATGGCCGCTGTTGGCCTTTTCGACCGCGTCCATGGCTAGCGTTTTGATGGTGTTTACACAGAGAAGATCGATGTTTTCTTGAGACATATTGGAATCGATTCATAGCCCAAGCGTGTCAAAATGTCGAAAAATGAATTTTGACGAATGCAATTTTCTTTTGGTATAACTCCTAACATGAAAAACATGTTCACCATTTTCTCCGTGTTGATTCTGATGGGGGCTGGAACAGCGCTGGGGCAGGACAAAACCCCAAATGAGGCGCAAACGCACGTTCAAACTGAACCTGCCAAGAAGACAACTCCACCTTGATGATGAAAATCAAATCAGACGAAAAAGGTGATGAAATACGCCGTCAGGAACTTATCGACGAGCTTCGAAGGTTGTATAAAGCCAATTTTCTGTAGGATTAGAAACCCATGAAAAAGACCTTGAAAACATATAGCTTATTGGCCGCGGTATTCTTGATGATGACCGCGTGCACACCAAAAAAACTGAAACCAAAGGAAATGCCATGCCATCGACTGAAGGTAAAACCGCAGAACTCAAAACCAATATGGGAAACATCACCCTCGAATTTTTGCCGGATGTGGCACCAAACCATGTCGAGAATTTCAAGAAGCTTGCCCGTAGCGGTTTTTACGATGGTACGACATTTCACCGCGTGATTCCGGGATTCATGATTCAGGGCGGAGATCCAAATTCCAAAAGTGATAACCGTGCGATTCACGGAACCGGCGGTCCTGGGTACACGATCGATGCGGAATTTTCGGATATCAAACACGAACGTGGAATCGTTTCGATGGCACGATCTTCAGACCCGAACAGCGCAGGAAGCCAATTTTTCATTGTGGTCCGCGATTCGCCGCATTTGGATCGTCAGTACACGGTTTTTGGGAAAGTGACATCAGGAATGGATGTTGTAGATCAAATCGTCAGTGTTCCTCGTGATCCACGCGATAATCCGATCAAAAAAGTTCTGATCGAAAAAGTAACGGTTAAGTAGTTGCTGAAGTCGGGGTGATTTCCGAGGAGATTTCATCGGACACCGCTTTTTTGATCACCACTGTATTTCGTTTTTCTTTGGCTTTGTACAAGCATCGATCCGCCACTTTGTACGCGATACTGTAATCGACTTTGTGAATTTCCGGGCTGAAGTACAAAGCGCCGACGCTAGCGGTGACATGCTTTCCGGTTTTTTGCAGATTTTCGAAACCAGCATTTTCCACCGACTCACGAATGTGCTCACAGATCATCTGCGCTTGATCGAAGGTCACGTTATGGAGAAATACGCCGAACTCTTCGCCACCCAAGCGCCCGACATAGTCACTCAAGCGAACCGCGTTTTTCAAGGTCTTGGAAAATGAAATCAGCAATCGGTCCCCGGCTGGGTGGCCATAGCTGTCGTTGTAGGCTTTGAAGTGGTCGATATCCAAAATGAGCAGGGCATAGCCTTTGTTTTCATTGGCGTTGTTGATGTTGTATTCGATCAAGGATTCGAACGTTCTACGGTTGTAGAGTGCTGTGAGTGGATCGTGTTCGCTCAGATATTTGAGTTTTTGATTTTTCACTTCCAGTTCGTTTTTGATTTCTTGGTCGCGCAGTGCGGTCACGTGCTCACGTGCCAGTTGCAACATGACGAAGAAGCCAATGTAAATCAACGCGTAGGGCAGAGTGAACTGCGACTCTGGTGCTTTGAATTCTCTGTATACATCGATAAACATCGAGGTGAAAAAGATCGGACCCACCAGAACGGAGGCCACGCTGAAAGCATTGACCTGCTGAAGGATCAGCTTGATGCCTTTTTTTGTGGTGTAATACGAGAATGCAGACATCAGAGAAACGTAGAACACTTGAAGCATCATGATGCCAGCCACATATTGTCCAGAGAAAAAAAGCAGGCAGTAGGCGACAGTCACGCAAGAAATAAACCACGTGGTCATTTTCATGTTGAACTTGAATCGATCCGGCCAGAGACCGGATTGAAACGCGAGTCGAAGTGAAAAGAGCATGGTTCCGATCATGCTGGCCCCTACAAAAAGAAGCGTGGAATTCCAGTCCATGCCCATGTAGGTATATACAAAACCGATCGATCCGATGTACAGCGAGAAGAAAATTCCAAATCCCATGTAGTCGTAGAAAAATGTGCGGTTTCGACCGAATACGCCGACCAATCCGCTGTACAGTGAAAGAAAAATCAGGGCCAGGGAACAGGCGAACGGAAGATAAGATCGATAAAAGTTATAGCGAAGTTTTTTGACCTGGGCGAATCTATCGGTTGTGACAGCGGGTTGGCCGAGGACGCCACCGAACATCGGTCCTCCATAGTTTACGATGATCCGTGCCGTATGTTGACCTTGCGTTAGGGCAAAAGCAGGGAGTTGGTGGGTTTTCCAATCTTGAAACGCGACCGACAAGTCTTTGGTGTAAACATTGCGACCGACGTATTTTCCATCGATCCAGAGTTCGTCTTCATCCCCGATCGGTCCGCTGTTGAGAGCGTAGGTCTGATCGGTATAAGACTGATCCAAAGTGTATTGCGCAAAATAAGTGTAAAGCTTTCCCTTTTGGCCGACGTTTTGAGGTTCGATGGGTTTGGGTTTTTCCGTGAATGTACAACGCTCAAGATCAAGCTCTGAAACATTGCCTTCACAGAAATACCAATTCACCAAAGGAACTTGGAATGTTTCCCATGGCTCATTCGAGTTGTCGAAAATGCTTCGCGCCATCAGATAAGAAGTGACAAACGCGAGCAAGCACAACCCATATTTCCCTACCAGTTTGGTGCTCACAGGGAAATTATCTCAAATTTCCAATGAAAAAATGAATAAAAAGGTTCAGATGGTGCAAAAAGTTGGCATGCGGAAACTTGAGTTGCGTTTTATTTTCCGCCAAAGATCTTCTTATATTCCGCTTCATACCCCTCTTTGATCATGTTTTCTTTGGGGATAAAGCGGAGGGAAGCGGAGTTGATGCAGTAACGCAATCCACCCTTGTCTTTGGGACCATCGTTGAAGACGTGTCCAAGGTGGGTGCCGTCAGTGCTGTGAACTTCATCCCGTGGATACATCAGTTTGAAATCCTTTTTGCTTTCTACGTTTTTATCTTCGAGGGGTTTGGTGAAGCTTGGCCATCCGCAACCTGAGACATATTTGTCTTTGGAGCTGAAGAGGGGTTTTCCAGAAACGATATCTACATACAACCCTTCACGTTTTTCGTTCCAGTATTCATTCTTGAACGGAGGTTCCGTGCCTTCTTCCTGGGTTACGCGGCGTTGGAGTTCGGTGAGTTCTTTGATGCGTGCGGCTTTGTCCATAGGTTTCCCGTCTGATTTTTTGTGTTGATCAAAACTACACACGCTCGTGCTGATCGTCAATAGCAGCAAGGCGCCCAGAAGAGCGAAGGTTTTAATACCTTTGGAATGGAATGAAGTCAGGGAATTCTTCTTCACGGTCCCTCTCAAATCCAAAATGATTTTCTGGGTGGTCCAGTTTGCCTGGAATTTTCCAAGGGTTTGGAAGAGGGCGTATGAAACGGATGCCGATTTCAAACAGTGGCTTGGATTTGGTATCCAAGGCTTCGGCGTTTTTCTTCCATACGATTTGACCCTGCATTTTCAATGGGGCCTGGTTTGGAGCGATGGTTACCTGAACGTAGACCCGTTCGCCCACCGAGAATTTTTGGAGGTTTCGACGGAAACCCCTTCAGAGCTTAGGTTTGTGCAAATCGAAGAAAGGTCGTCGTTATGATCAAGTGTAACGGGCAACTGCACCGGAAAACGATGGATTTTTCGTTTTTCAAATTGTTCGGTGGTTGTGTCGTTGCGATATGCACCCATGGTCTAACTCCTGTTACAGTTTGAAAGATAACTTGTCAAACGAGGGAAGTACATTAACACGGTGCATTATGAAATGCAACTCAATTTTTAATGTACGTCACCATATATAACCTTAGGTATACATATGTGACATTATCCAAGCAAGCTTTTTCTTTCATTTGACATTTTTGGCCATCGGACTATTTTTTGAAAACTTTTCAAAAATATAGAAGGAGAACCCATGAATAAATTTCTCAGTGGATTGTGTCTTGTTGCCCTTCTCTCTACCTCCTCGATTGCAGAAGAAAAACTCTGGACCGAAGGTTCAGATCAGCCCAACGCCCGCGTAAATACGGATCTTAAAACCTTAAGTCCGAAGGCGTATCTCAGCGTTTCAGAAAAAGTGAATCAGTCCGTGGTCAACATCAGCACCACACAAACCGTGAAAGGAATTCAGAGTCCTTTTGGATTTCAACAGAATCCTTTTGGCGGGCAATTGTTTGGCGATGAATTTTTGCGCGAATTTTTCGGACAAGGACAGCCACGCAATCGAAAAGAAGCCAGCCTTGGTTCGGGTTTTGTATTGAATCGTGAAGGCTACATTGTCACCAACAATCACGTGATCGCCAAAGCAGATGAAATTCGTGTGACGTTTTACGATGAAACTGAAAGCGTAGCCAAACTGATCGGCAGAGATCCAAAAACAGATGTCGCGTTGTTGAAAGTCGATCGTTTGCCAGCCAAACTCGAACCCGTACTCCTCGGCGATTCAGATGCGATGAAGGTGGGAGAGATTGTGATCGCCATCGGAAATCCATTCGGACTTTCTCATTCGGTCACACAAGGAATTATCAGCGCAAAGGAGCGTGCAATTGGAATGGGACCTTATGATGATTTCATTCAAACCGATGCATCGATCAATCCTGGAAATTCAGGCGGGCCACTGCTCAACATCAATGGAGAAGTCATCGGTATCAACTCCGCAATGCATGCGGGCGGCCAAGGAATTGGATTTGCCATTCCGATCAACACAGCCAAGGAAGTCATTCGTAAATTGCGTCAAGATGGAAAAGTTATTCGTGCTCAGCTTGGCGTGCAAATTCAGAAATTGGGTCAAGAGCATGTCAAAGCTCTCAAACTCAAGAACAATGAGGGAGCGCTGGTAACTCAAGTGATGGATGGTTCTCCTGCCGCAGTTGGAGGAATTAAACCGGGGGATGTAATTGTCGGAATCGATGGCCGTAAAATCAAGGACTACCACACACTTCCGATGATTGTTTCAAATCAGCCAGTGGGCAAACGTGTGAAAGTGGATTTGATTCGAAATAGCACGGCAAAAACGGTCATCATTCAGCTGACTGAAATGAAAGATGAAGATGTGGAAAATGAAACCATGTCCCAGGGTAATCAACCTGAGAAAGATGCGCTGGGCATTGTGGTTCAAAATCTGACCAAAGAAATCGCCCAGTCGATCGGTCTGAGTGTGAACCAAAAAGGAGTGATCATCGCTGAACTCGACAATGATTCGATTGCCGCCAGCAAAGGTGTGCGTCGTGGTGATGTGATCGTCGAAGTGAATCGTAAAAATGTTTCCACGGTGGATGAATACACAAGCGCCGTGAAGAATCTGAAAAAAGGCGACAGCGTTTTGCTGCTCATTGTTCGAAAACAAGGTACAACATTCGTAGCTTTCGAAATTCCGTAATCAACGTTTCGACAGCAAGCAACGAATGAATCCTATCGACATTATATTGGTCGCCTTTATCGGTACCATCGCCATTTTCGGCATGATCCGTGGCGTGGTTTCCCAAGCGATGTCCATCACAGGGCTGGCAGCGGCGTATTTTTTTTCGGCACAATTGAGCGATCATATCGTGGCCAAAATCGCATCGGTCATGGGCAGCAGTGAAGTGTATGCGCGTCCATTCGCTGTGCTCTGGGCAGCCATATTGATTTATATCGGATGTCGTTTGATTGGCTTTGGTATTGAAAAACTTCTGGTGGACCAAAGCGATTCCCTCAAGGCCATGAATCGAATCGGTGGTGGGGTTCTGGGCGCGATCAAAGGCATATTGATTTTGATTCTCGCATTTTATATTTTGCGTCTGGTTCCACAAAATCAGATGGAATCCCATGCCCCCAAAGTCCTTCAGAGTAAGATGTACCAATTCTTCTCCAAAAATGAGCTTCTCAATCCAAAATACATCGACACGTTGATTGAGCCTGTGACCAAGTCGGCTCAAGAATTGGTAAAGCCCGCAGAGACGACAGTTGAAACTCCAGCACCGAAATCAGTGACCGAATCCAAATCGAAAAAAACGCTGGAAAAGACCGAAGCCAAGATGAATCAACAACAGCTCGATCAAGTTTTACAGAAGCACACGCCGCCAGCCAAACAGCCCAAGAAAAAATAACGAGCGACACGCTCAATTAGAATTTAAAATTGTAGGCGAAAAGTGGAATTGTCGAGGTAACTCGATCTTCGGGAAGAAGATAAGCCGATTGTTGCTTGTTGTTGAATCGTTGAGCGGAATAGGGAGCATCAGCGACGTCAATCACGTACGAAACCAATGCGATCCCGCCACCGACATAAATCTGAGTGTAATTTGAATTGACCACACCTGGAATCCCGATACCCAAACCCAGTAGGCGAAGGGCAGTAAGTGTTCCAGCGATCACGTAATCTTCGGTATACCAATGGCCCATGCCGGGGACGACGATGCCCGCCAGTGAAGCCAACAAAAGCGCTTGGTCTTCGTCTTTGAGCTTTTTGCCAGATCCTACAGTGATTTTGACAGGTTCAACTTTGACTGGTGCTTGGGAAGTCGGTTTGGAGGAAGAGGGTTGAACCGGTTGCGCAGGGGTTGAACGGCTTTGTGGAAATTTTTTGGCTTTGTAACGCTGCAGACGAATCAAACGGTTTTGCGCTTCGGTTCGATATATGCTGGTCGGATTTTCATCCAGGAATTGTTTCCATAGATCGATTTGATCGTTGAGAGAAAGCTTTTTGGAGAAATCGAGCGCCTTCAAATACAGTTCCGCATCCCGTTCATCTCCCTGTTTTGCTGTCGGTCCTTTTTGGCTTAGGGATTGAAGGACATCGATGTTTTTTCGATTTCTTTGCGGAAGGTATGCTTGGGGTGGTCGGAAAGAAAAGTCTGCCAAACATCGATTTGGTCATCGAGCTTGAGTTTGCTGGCTTTCTCGATGGTCTGAATGTAGTCCTTTCCATCCCGAATGGCATTGGTATCGTCATTTTTTTCAGCGGCGAAGCTTACGTTGGAAACGACCAAAACAGCGGCGATCAATACCCGAAATTTCATGCCTCATTGTATCATATTTCCCTTTTCTATGTTTTTCGAATTCGTTACAATTTTTGGGTGAATTTTTTCTTACTTGCGATTCTTTTGCCGATTCAAGCCATGGCCTCGACCGTTTTGGTGATCGGCGACTCCCACACCACTGGTCCATTTGGCAAGAAACTCGATGAACTGATTCGAGCCGAGCACAAGGTCATGACCCGAGGCGCTTGCGGCACCATTGGCGAAAACTGGAACCAGGGAACGCGGACGACTTGTGCAAAGTGGAACTGGGGGAAAGACATGGATGGTCAGGTCATCACTTCGACCGCCACACCAAAATTGAATGAACTTGTGGATCAAATGAATCCCGATTTCATCATTCTGCAATTCGGTGGGAACTACCGTGGAAAACTCAATTCGGAAGACTTTTCGATTCCAAACGATGTAGCTGAGTTGATCAAAACGGCCAAAAGCAAAGGTGCCAAATGCATGTTTGTCACCGGACCTGATACGTATGTGGACCGTGTTTTGTTGCCTGACACCATCGATCGCGTTCAGCAAGGGGTTGGTCAGGAGTGTACGTTTTTTAACAGTCTTGAAGTGACCCAATACCCCGATGAATATGTCGGAAAAAGAAGACCCGACGGTACAAAATATACCGATGGAAAACATTACAGTTTCCCGGAAGGAGAACCATTTGCGTGGGAGTGGGCTGAAAAAGTTTTCATGAGTTTTACCGAACTTGAACAATCGATTTCTTTGTCATCCAAGGCGAATGGGTTACATTCCCAGGAATGAAAAACCCAATCATCGCAATATTCCTCCTATTTATTTCTTTCACCGCCATCGCAGCTGAAACTCCGGCACCTCGTCAGGTCATGGTCAGTGGCGAATGCAACCACGTCGTTTCGCCGGACCGTGGATCGATCACTTTGACGGTGGAATTCCAGAACATGGATCTATCCAAGGCCACCAAAGAAGCCGCGGAAAGTTACGAGCGCGTAACCTCAGCCATCAAGAAATTGAACCTGAAGAATTTCAACCTTCGCACTTCCGAATACTCCGTGAATGAAATTCGCCGTTGGGAAAACAACAAGGAAGTCATGAAAGGATATCAAGCGCGCATGGGTGTGTGGGTATCCACGTCGGACATTCAACGAATCGGCGAAATCATCGCCATCGCTTCCCGCGAGAAGGTCAAAGATGTGAATTCTCTTCAAACTTACTTGTCGGATGAAAAACAACTTCAGGAAGAAGTGGCTTGTTTGGAAGATGCCGCCAAAAACGCCCGCATGAAAGCCGAAAAACTTTCTGCAGCGCTGGGCGCTCGTTTGGGCGATGTCCTGATGATGAATGAAACCGGAAAAAGCCTTCCACAGTGGCCGCGTCCGATGATGATGCAGAAAAATTTCGCGATGAGGGGCATGGCGATGGATACGGCCGAATCAGCCCCATCGGTCGAAGCCGGACAACAAAATCTTTCACTCACCGTTCAGGTGGCCTTCGGTTTGAAATAGCATGCATATTCCACAGATCATCGGAGATTTGGCGCTGATTCTGATGATCGCGGGATTGTTTGCGATCGTATTTCGCAAACTCGGTCAACCAGTTGTGTTGGCTTATTTGGTGGCAGGTCTTTGCGTGGGGCCACAACTAGACATTTTCCCCACCGTCGGTGATCTCGAAAACATCAAAGCTTGGGCTGAGCTTGGCGTGATCTTTTTTCTTTTCCTTTTGGGAATGGAATTCAGTTTCAAAAAACTGATCGGGATTGGACGTCCAGCCACCATCGCCGCCATCGCTGAAGTCATCGGTGTCACGCTGATGGGATATTTGGTGGGACATGCTTTTGGATGGTCTTCCACAGAGGCACTTTATTTTGGGGCCATTCTTTCCATTTCATCGACTGCGATTGTCATCAAAACCATTGAAGAACTTGCGATTAAGGGTCAATCATTTGCTGGCCTGGTCGTGGGCATTTTGATTGTTCAAGATTTACTAGCCATTATTTTGCTCGTGCTTTTTTCAACGATGGCGGTGAGCCAGGAATTCGAAGGAATGCGATTTGCAATTGAGATTGGCAAACTTGTCGCATTTTTGGCGATTTTGATTCCAATCGGTATTCGTTTGATGCCCAAATTTTTGCACACACTTCGACCTTATCTCAACGATGAGACCCGTGTGGTGTTGGCACTTGGATTGTGTTTGAGTTCGGTATTGTTTGCATCGTCGGCAGGTCTTTCTGCAGCGCTGGGTGCATTTTTGGTTGGATCCTTCATGGCGGAAAGTCCAGAGGGGGAAAGAATCGAGAGATTTTTGAAACCCATCAAAGATTTGTTTGGAGCAATCTTTTTCACATCGGTGGGCATGTTGGTGAATTTTCATCAGATCTTCGAACATTGGACCTTGGTGTGCGTGATGGTGCTGATCACGTTGATCGGAAAAACGGTTATGACTTACGCAGGCATGAAACTCGCGAAACAAGAAACATCTGTGGCGTTGCAAACTTCATTTAGTTTGGCGCAGATCGGTGAATTTTCCTTCATTATTGCCACGCTTGGACTGACCGTCGGTGCCATCCAGGCAGAAATGTATTCCATGACTGTGGCCACAGCTGTCATTACGACTTTTGTCACGCCCTACATGATCTCCTTTGGGATGTCTCCACAGTTTTCCGCCTGGAGAAAACAATTTATGAAATCAAAAACAAAAGAAGTGCCGACATTGTGGAATGGGCATCTTGTCGAAATGGAAGTTCATCCCCATTTTGTCAATATCGGACGGACCTTGGAAGAGATGCATTTGCGCGAAACATTTGGAATTTCGATCGTGGCCATCATACGCGGTGAAATGCGAGTCGATGCACCAACAAGATACAACCGCTTGATGGCTTATGATCGTATTGTTGCGCTTGGAACTGATGCGCAGCTCAGACGTTTCGAAAAATACATGCACACAGAGCGCCATTCTATGGAGGAAATTGAAACCGCTGTTTATGAGTTGCGAAAAGTTGTCATTTCAGAAGACTCCAGCTTGATCGGACGAAACTTACGCAACAGTGGAATTCGCGAGGATGTGGATGGAATTGTATTTGGCATCGAGCGCGATGGAAAAAAATATCTCAACCCCGATTCAACATTTGTGATCAAAGCTGAGGATGTGTTGTGGATTTACGGGGAAAAGAAAAAAGTTCGTAAATTCGAAGCCAGATCCCTGGCACTTGAACATGATTGAAGAAAGTCAATCGCTAGAAGGCCGCGATAATTCGGTCCGTGATCCAGGATTCATTTCGTTTTAAATATTCAGACATCGAACAATCGGTTCCTTTTTTGGAAGGTTGATGAATTCCGTTCACGTAAGTCGAAGATACACATGAGGGCGAGTCTCCTTTGATCTCCCAGCTCATTTCTATGACTTTATGATTGTCGCGGCAAACCTGCTCGACGTAAATTCCATAGGTTTCGGTTAGCGGTATGTTCTTGCCGGTGTTTGTTCCGAATGCTTTTTGAATCAATCGAATATCGCTGTAGTCCACTGAAATGTAGGTGGGGCAATCCGAGGTTTCGACGGCATTTTCGATCTTTTCCTTCAAAGCTTTACTTATGGAATAAATGGCCTGTGATTTTTTACTGCATTGAATTGGAAGTGTGTCGTCCTTGAACTGATCAATGGTGTGTTCAGCTTTTTGAGTGCGATACTTGAATTCTTCAGCAGGGGTATAGTTCTGGGCGGCCACCTGAAAGTGGAAAAGAGCGATGGATAAAAAAAGTGTCGAAAACAGGATTTTCACGCGCCGTTTGTACCCCAAATGGAGCTTAAAATACAAGTCAAAAGCCCGCTGCTGGCGGATTTGAGCAACCTGTTGAAAAAATAGTTGATTCGAAGCGGCGAATTGAGGTAAAAGCCTTCTATCGCATGTCCTTTCTCTAACGGCACATGACGACAATCAAACACAACGAGTAAATAACCACACGAAATTACAAAGCGTAAATTTCAGACAAAAAACCATTTTTTGTCATTTACCCAAAACCTAGGGGAATCCTCCAATGAACTTAACAGAACTGAAACGTAAGAAAATCGAAGAAATGTCTTCCATCGCGCAATCGCTGAACGTTGAAAACGCAGCTGGTCTTCGCAAGCAAGAACTCATCTTCGCCATTCTTCAAGCCACTGCTGCAAAATCCGAAGACATCAAAGCCGATGGCGTACTTGAAATTCTTCCGGATGGATTCGGCTTCCTTCGTTCGCCAGACTATCACTATCTGCCTGGCCCAGATGATATCTACGTTTCTCCAGCACAAATTCGAAAACTTAATCTTCGTACTGGGGATTACATTCAGGGCACCATTCGTCCTCCGAAAGAAACCGAAAGGTACTTCGCGCTTTTGACCATCGAAGCGGTCAACATGGACAAACCGGAAATGGCCAAAACCAAAATCCTGTTTGATAACCTTACGCCGACCTATCCGGACGAGCGTCTGGTGATGGAAACCATGCCGAAAGAATATTCCGGTCGCGTGATGGATCTTCTTTGCCCAATCGGCAAAGGCCAACGTGGTTTGATTGTATCTTCTCCGCGCACAGGTAAAACCGTTTTGCTTCAAAACATCGCCAAAGCGATTACCAAAAACCATCCGGAAGTTGTTCTGATTGTTCTTCTCATCGACGAACGTCCTGAAGAAGTGACGGACATGGAACGCACTGTAAAAGGTGAAGTGATTAGCTCCACTTTTGATGAACCAGCTCAGCGTCACGTTCAAGTGGCGGAGATGGTGATTGAACGTGCGAAACGTTTGGTGGAACACAAAAAAGACGTTGTGATTCTGCTCGACTCCATCACTCGTCTAGCTCGTGCTTACAACACCGTCATGCCTCCATCCGGCAAGATTCTTTCCGGTGGTGTGGATTCCAACGCGCTTCACAGACCAAAACGTTTCTTCGGTGCAGCTCGTAACATCGAAGAAGGCGGAAGCCTCACGATCATGGCTACAGCTTTGATCGACACAGGTTCCCGTATGGACGATGTGATCTTCGAGGAATTCAAAGGTACAGGCAACATGGAAATCGTGCTCGATCGCAAAATTGCCGATCGCCGCATTTTCCCTGCGATCGACATCAATCGTTCGGGTACACGTAAAGAAGAACTTCTTCTTCCTGAATCGACATTGAACCGTGTTTGGATTTTGAGAAAACTATTGCAACCGCTCAACGGTTTGGATGCGATGGAATTCTTGGCCGACAAGATGTCCAAGACCAAGTCGAACGAAGAGTTCCTCAACGCCATGAACCAATAGTGCGATTCGATTTTTTCGAAAGTTAGCTTTCGAGGAATTTTTTCTGCCGTTGTTTGATCAGGTAGCGAAGGATAAAGATCAGCAAAATGATCAGAATGACGCCTGAGATGCCGAACTGAACGCGCTTGATGATTTGCATGACTTGTTCCAGCTCGTCTCCAAACCACCATACCGTATAGATAATCGCAGGAACGCTAATTAATGCGGCAAGTCCGTCAAAGAAAATAAATGTGCGGTATTTGAGGTGAAGTGATCCAGCTGTGAAAAAAATCGGCGCGCGGAGTCCCGGCATGAATCGTCCTGCGAAAATCACTTTGTTTCCGTCTTCCTCAAATTTAGATTTCAAAACTTCAAATCGATCGTCCGGTAAAATTTTGCTAAAAGGGCGATGTTTTCTGATTTTTTCTCCAAAGGTGTTGCCCAGAAAAAAAACAATGGAGTCACCAAGCAAGACACCCACCATGGAAACTGCAACCATCATGTGAACGTTGGCGTTGTTGTAATAAGCAAGAAGAGCGGCAGCAAACAGAATGATATCTTCCGGCATGGGAACGCCCATTCCGCAGGCCATCAACAGACAGAAAATCAGAAGATAGGATGTAGGGCCTGTAAAATTGAGAACAAAATCAAAGGTAGGACTAGGCATGGCCGATCATTGATACTAGGTTTCGGATTTGGGTCAACCCGTTTCTTGCAAAAATAAAAAAGGCGGCCATCAAGGCCGCCTTTTCAAAACTTGGAGAAGATAGTTTATTGATCTTCTTCTTCATCTACACGTTCTTTCAACGACTTACCCACTTTGAAGAACGGAAGCTTTTTGGGTTTCACTTCAACTTGTTCTCCGGTCTTTGGATTGCGTCCCATGTAGGATTTGTAGTGTTTCACTTTGAAGCTGCCAAATCCGCGAATTTCAATTCTGTCGCCAGCCTTCATTGCTTCAACCATGGAATCGAAAATCAAGGTAACAACCATTTCGGCTTGTTTCTTGGGGAGTTTTGCCTCGAGTGAGAGCTTTTCAATAAGATCTGATTTGGTCATGGGGTTATGTCCTCTTTTTCAATCTCTATATGACATGTCTATGATAACACAAGCTTTTTTGTAAAGTAAATAATGGATTTTATTACCTTTTAGTGGGCAGAAGATGGATCTGTCATCAGCGCCGGAATGGGGCAATCTAGCGCATCTCCGATGGCGCGAAGGATTTCTCGCTCTTTCCATGTCACCACCTTATCTGACAGGATCATGTGGGCACTGCCCTCCAGAATCCTCTGTCGAAGTTTAAAGTCCGTGGTGAAAAGCTTTTTGATGCTTTGGTTGAGTCTGGCGATGCTGATCTCGTGCATGGGGATTAAAGCCGCATTTTCAAAGAAAGGAGCTGCGGCTTCCTTGAACAAAAGGTTGGCGTGGTCTGTATCGTCGGATGTTTGGGCCACAAGCGAGAGCACCACAATGAGTTCCTCTTTGATTTTGGATGGATCATTCAAGGTTCCTGTACGTGAATTTCTCGGTTTTTTGTGATTTTTGAGGTGTTTTTTGATGATTTTGACCAAAATAAAGTCAAAAATGCCTATTTTTTGATCAAAATTCATCATTTCACCGATATTTTGGAAGAACATTTTATATTCGGCATCCGATAGTTTTCGAAGGGCTGGAATGGATAGATCAATCAGTTCAAGTCTGGATTTGTTCCCAAGAATTTTTAGGGGCTCCCAAATGTTTTGCAGAGTTTCGACGGTGTGCGGATCTCTGACTTTGAGAAAGGCTTTGTACTTTTCAAATGTGGCATCGTCGTATTCACCCAGAAGTCCATAAATGACAGCACGAGCTTTGGTGCTATTTCGACAGGCTGATTCAACCACGGTTGGTAGAGACGCAAGCCAGAGACTTTGTTGATCGATGGCTTGGGTCGGTGTGGTGCCAATGATGCTGGAAATGCCTCCGGTAGTGTATTTGATTTTTTGAGAGATTGGGAATTCAAAATCGTCGATGCGCATCGTTCGTGGTTTTTCTTCTTCTTCGATGTTTTGTACATTTGAAGTGATTCCAGAATAAGGCAGCGCAGCCATTTTTTCTCGCGTTTGGGGTCGAAAGAACGATCGAGTGCCTGAATCCGCTTTTCAATGTTGGGGTGAGAAGATGTCCAGCCAAACATCTCGGAAAAATTCACCGAGGCAAATGTCATATGGGCGATTTCTTGTCTGTTGGTGGAGAAAAGATGAGAACCGCTGGCTGGCATGCCCATGTATCCCCCGATTTTTTTTAAGGCGTTGGCGATTCCGTTTGTGTTGCGGGTGAATTGAACTGCGGAGGCATCGGCCAGAAAATTCACGCTGTCTGGAAACAGCGGCTTGAATGAGTTTGCCAAAAAATGACCCACAGAACCAATGATGATCAGCGTAAGCCCGATCAGAGCCAATCCTCCATCACCTTTGCGACTACGACTTCTTCTGGATGATCTGTTGCCACCCAAAGCCATGCGTCCAATCAATCCCAAAACCAAAATTCCATGTAACATTCCCATCAAGCGAATGTTCAATCGCATATCTCCATTGAGAATGTGGCTGAACTCGTGACCGATGACGCCTTGAAGTTCTTCGCGGCTCAATCGATCCACTGTACCTCGAGTAACACCGATCACGGCATCGCTCACTGTGTAACCTGCGGCAAAGGCATTGATTGAATGCTCCGTATCCAAAATATAGACATTGGGCGATGGAATGCCGGAGGCAAAGCCATTTCCTCCACGACATTCAAAAGTTGTTTTTCTTTGAAGTCATGGGTGGGGTAGTCGATGAGTCTTCCGTTCATCATGTGAGCAATGGAGTGCCCGCCTTCAGAAAGTTCGTAAATTTTGTACAAGCATGAACCCACGATCACAACAAGCGTGCTGAGCGTGGTGATGGCAAAGAGTTTGTAGCTCCAAATAATGGGATGATCATGTGTTCCCATTCCCTTGAATTCACTCGCCAGGAACCACTGGATGGGGAAATAGGTGGCGAAAATCAGGATCAAAACGGCCAACGAAAAAGAAAAATCAGTTTGCTGGAGTTGTTTTTGGCTTTGCGTTGATGCTCAAAGAAGTTCACAAGGAATTAAAAAGAAACTTTGGGAGCTTCTTTCATTTTTGCGTCTTCAACTTCAAACAGTTGGGCAGGCGGAAGCCAAACATGCCTGCGATGACGTTGTTCGGAAAAACTTCGCTGGTGGTGTTGTAATCCATCACGCTGTCGTTGAACGCCTGGCGCGCAAAAGAAATTTTGTTTTCCGTTGTGGTGAGTTCCTCAGTCAATTGCATCATGTTTTGATTGGCTTTGAGATCGGGATAGTTTTCAGCGAGTGCCAAAAGACGCCCCAATCCTCCGGCAAGACTGCCTTCGGCCTGGACAAGCTGTTTCATGGCTTGTGCGTTTTGAGGATTGCCGGCAATGTCCTTGGTAGCAGTGAGTGCCATATTGCGCGCACGGATCACATTTTCAAGCGTTTCTTTTTCGTGCTTCATGTAGGCGCGCGCCGTTTCAACCAAGTTGGGAATGAGGTCGTAGCGTCGTTTGAGTTGAACATCGATCTGAGAAAAGTTGTTTTTGTATTGGTTGCGAAGGGAGATCAAACGATTGTAAATCGAGATCAAGGAAAAAATGGCGATAAGTCCAATCGCGACAAGAATATACAATACGATCATTCAACCCTCCCTGTGGGAAGCATTAGAATAACAAAATCTATCATATTCGTCAAGATTACAGTGCAGCACTGCGGTGCCACCAACTAAAAGAGATTCGTGAGTTCGCGGATGTTCTTGAGTTGAATCAATTCCATGCCCGGTGGAACATCTTTGAGTTTTCGCAACGGAGGAACAATGGCCTTGGTGAAGCCCAATTTGAAAGCTTCTCTTAACCGGGCTTCAATGTGCTGCACGCTTCGGATTTCTCCCGAAAGGCCCACCTCACCAAAAACAACTGCAGCTTTTGGAAATACTTTGCCGACATAGCTGCTGACCACCGCCGAAAGGATGGCAAGGTCCGCCGCCGTTTCCTGGATGCGGATTCCACCCACGATGTTGGCGTAGATATCCTGATTGGAAAGTGAAAAACCACCACGCTTTTCCAATACAGCCAAAAGCATCGTCAAACGATTTTTGTCATAGCCGACGCTATTGCGCAGTGGAACACCATAGGCCGACTGGGTCGATAGTCCTTGCACTTCCAGAAGAAGTGTTCGGCTGCCTTCCATCGTCGGGAAAATCACCGTGCCCGTGGTGGAGTCGGGACGTTCTCTCAGAAAAAGTTCGGAAGGGTTGGTGACTTCTGCCAGACCATCGTCAGCCATCTCAAAGACGCCGATTTCATCCGTTGGGCCGAAACGGTTTTTAAGGGCGCGCAGAATTCTGTAGTGAATATTTCGTTCTCCTTCAAATCGCAACACGGTATCCACCAAATGTTCAAGCACCATCGGGCCGGCAATGCCGCCTTCTTTGGTGACGTGACCCACGATGAAAAAGGTGATGTTGCGTTCTTTGGCGAAACGAATGAGTCGATCGGAAACTTCACGGACCTGACTCACGCTTCCCGGAATGGAAGCCAGTTCAGGATGATAAATGGTTTGGATCGAGTCGATGATGACAACCTGAGGTTGCAGGCGTTCCAGTTCTTCCATCACCGAAAGTAGATTGGTTTCAGAATACAGATAGATGGAAGATGCCAGCACATTCAAACGTTTGGCTCGAATCTGAATTTGGTGGGCCGATTCTTCACCCGAAACATACAACAAAGGTCTTTGCGTGATGTTGCTCAAAAGTCCGAAAAGCTGCAGCAGGATGGTGGATTTGCCGATCCCTGGACTTCCGGAAACGAGGGTCACCGAACCCTGGGTAATACCACCGCCAAGTACGCGATTGAGTTCATCCCAGGGAAGCTCAATTCGTTGAATTCGATCGGCCTGAGCATCGGCAATGGACACGGCCTTGGTTTTTTCTTTCGAATAACTGCGTTGTTTTTTGGTTTCGGAAGGAGAATTTCCCAGTGAAACGACTTCTTCGACAAAAGAATTCCAGCTTTGGCATTCAGGGCACTTGCCATACCATTTGGCGGATACATAACTGCAGTTTTGACAGACGTGCTGGGTTTGGTGTTTTGCCATAGATTTTACATACATCCTGTTTGCGCTTTCTTGCAATAAAAATAAATTGGACGCATAATATCGGCATGAAAAAATTCATTCCCGCGGCGCTTGTTTTAATCACCTTGACGATCATCGGATGCATCAGTCATCCAAGCGGAGGGTTGTCTTCCAGCAACATCCTTTTGTACTCAACGACTTCGATCACCGAGGATGGTGCCAACGATGGAACTTTCAATGCAACGATTGAAGTGACGTTGAGTGGTGGTGAGTTTGTAAGTGACTTGGGAGATCTTGATTTCGATACAGTCGATCGCCCCACAGGTATGTCGGTTTCTTTGAGCAGGGTATCGGACACCGAAGCGCTGATCAACATCGGCGGACAAGTCACCAGTGAAGAGTCCTGCGGCAACGGATTGATGACATTCTATTTTAAAAATTCAGCTTTCGGCGATAATAAGTTGCCACTTTCATTCCAAGTGCCGATCACCATCGTCTACATTCGTCCAGCGTTGACTTATTCAACGGATCTACTGACCGAAGATGTTTCGAATGATGGATCTATTTCCCAAACCTTTACAGTGACAACCAGCGGTGGGGGAACGTTCTCGCAAAACTCTGGCGTGCTGGATGAGGGCAAGTATGATTGGTTCGATTTACCGTCTGGATTGACTCCTGTCATCACGGTCAACAGTGCAACACAAGCAACCGTTTCATTCACAGATAGTGCGGCGGCCAATACACCGATTGATGATGTAAAAGCCTATCTGCAGTTCAAAACAACAGCGTTGAGCAACAATTTCTGTGAGATCCTTCCGAAAAAAGGATTTGATATCGAATTCTATCGATCGGTGTTGATGTATGCGCTTCCAGTGACAGATGGTAACCTCGTTGGCCGAGCCGGAGCTGATGCAGCTTGCCTGGCAGCCATTCCAGAACTTCCAGAGGATTACAATGGCGCGCGCGCCTTCTTGTCGACCAGCACGCTGGATGTGATCGATTTGCCAAATCAACCAAGTTCGACATTTGACGATACGGTCGATGTTGAGAGCGAAGATGGTACGTTGATCGCCACCAACTGGGCCGATCTATTCGACATGGATGATCTGAACAATTCTCTAGCTGATGCCAATGTTATCGATGCCGCCACTTTGGCTTGGACCGGGTCACTTGGTGACGGAACTGCGGATACGAATACATGCGTGGATTGGACCAACGGCGCCAACACCAACGATGGACAAGTGGGCAGCAGTGACGCTGTTGACGAAGACTGGTTGATCAATGGTTCGGCAACAGAAAACTGCGATGAAGAGCACCACGTGCTTTGCATCGCCTACGTGAGAAACTAATTCAACAGCACTTGTCGCTGTTGCATTAATTGAGTGCGATTGTTTTCGGATTCGGACTTGCTTTGCGCCAATTTGGAAAGCTCTTCGTCATAATGCTTGGTTTTTGTGGCGTCGTCGATGCTCAATTGTTTCGCGCGAATCATCAAGCCTGATGCCGTTTTGTTGTATTCCAAAAATGCATCGATTTTTTTAAGTTCCACATCGACTTGTTGAACTTTGAGCCTTCGAATTTCCAATCCAATTTTTTCTTGTTTTGAAATCGTGGTTTCATTGGCGTAATCGCCAGTGAGCTTATTGATTCGCTGATCAAGCGTTTGAAACTCTTTGTTCATCTTGTCGCGAATGTTTTGAAGTGTCGATTCTGATGCTTTCAATTGCTTGAGTAGGTTGCTGACATCTCCCGAAGAAGCTGCGATACCTGGAGAATCACGGGTTTCAGGTTGCTCCTGGGACCTAGTTGCTCCTCCGGCCTGGCGCTCCCAAGATCTCCACGTTGCCATGGTGCCAGAATCGGAAACGGTTGGAACGATGCCTCCAAAATGGATTCCGATCCGCTGTAAAGATAGTTGCCGAATCGCAAAATTCAAGCCCACGGTTTGTTTGATAATGAAATTGTTGACGCCAATGACTTCACCATCGTCATTGATCATTGGACCCCCTGAATTTCCAGGGTTGATTGCCACATCGGCTTGTACAAAAGCTTTTCCGCCCACGTTTCTTCCCACATAGCTCGCGATCCCTTTGGTGACTGAAAATTCCAGACCGTGCGGAGCGCCAATGGTCCAAACCGTGTCTCCTGGATGCAACTTGGTTGCATCTCCAAGTTTCAGTGGGGGGTAATTTCGGCTTTCGATTTTGATCAGTGCCAAGTCGTAGAAGTTCTGTATTTTGAGCACAGTCCCCTTGTGTTTTTTACCGTCAAAAGTTTGAACCTCGACTTCTTTTTCAGATTTGGTCACATGTTCATTGGAAATCAAATGGCCTTCGTTTGAAACGAAGAAGGCCGATCCAGATCCACCATGGGTAAGAATCGTTGCCGTTGAAATCAACAAGTTCTCAATGTTAGTGCTTTGGACAATGGCGCCGAGGCTTTGATTTCAGGGGATGGATCCGTCACCGAAGGTTTGGAAAGATTCAACGGGTATGATTCGGTAAATTTGCTGACCCAAGGGAGGTTTGGTTTTGTATAGAAAAATACAAAAGGCCGAGACAATCGTCGCAAGACAGATTCCCACGATAGTCATATGTTTTTGAAGTTACTGAGCGGCTTTTTTCGTGGATGCTTTGTTCAAATCCAACATCGAAATGAGAAAGTGTTTTTGTGATCGATTCGACATTTTCCTGGGTGAGATCTTGAGCGAATGGAGCGTTATCGTTTTCAAGGGCTTTGCGGATCGCACCGAACGATGAGAAAAATTCAGTTTGAGTGGTTTCGAAAAGTTTTCTGGCGATTTCTCCACGGCGTTGATCACCGGGAATTTTGAATACATACAGATCGTATGTGACGCCGTTTTTGCAAAATCGGCAAATGCGGGCGTTTTTGAGAATCTGCTCACCGCAAAACGGGCAGAAGAACGAATTTTCCTTCAATTCAACCATGGGTTTGCATCATAACATGAACAAAGTGATCGGTTTATTTTTGGTTCAGCGCGATTTTAACCGAACGTTTCCAGCCATTCATGAAAGGCTCCATTTGTTTCGCGGATCGCGATGGTTTGAAAATTTCAATTTGGTGCGGAGAATCTTGGTCGTTCCAGAAGTCGATTGCTTGAGCGGCCGCTTTGGCAGCACCAAAAGCTGTCATTTCAAACATCGAACTTTTGTGAACGGGAATTTGCAATACATCAGCCAAAAATTGCATCAAGAATTTGCTTTGGGTGACACCACCGTCGACACGTAGTGTTTTGATCTTTTGTCGAATATCTTTTTCCATGGCGACAAACAGGTCATTGACCTGATAGGCAATTGATTCCAGCGCAGCTCGTGCGATGTGAGATCGATTGGTGCCCAGATGCATTCCTGACAACATCGCTTTAACATCGATCTCCAGTAGGGAGCACCCAATCCCACAAAAAGCTGGAATCAGATAGACACCTTCGTTGGTTGAGGTTTGTTTGGCAAGTTCGTCCATTTCATCAGCTCGTGAAATCAATTTCATCTCATCGCGCAACCATTGAATGATGGAGCCGGCCATGAACCGAACCTTCCAGCGCGTATTGTGGCTGGGTGTCTTGCGTGCATGCAAGCGTGGTGAGCAATTTGTTTTTGGAGAACATCGGTTTGCTTCCGGTGTGCACCAGAGCGAAAGCTCCTGTACCGAATGTGCACTTGGCTTGAAAGGGTTTTGTTGCGCCGTGGCCGAAAAGAGAAGCTTGTTGATCTCCAAGCACCCCTAGAATCGGTATTTCAGAACCAAAAAAACTTTGTGAACACTGCCAAAATGGCCGATGGATGGCAAAACCTTCGGAAGGATGTGCATTGAATCTTGAATTTATCGCAGAGTTTTTGGACCACTGCAGCTTTTGAATGTCATACAACAATGTTCTGGATGCGTTGGTGACATCCGTGACATGGGATGCGCCTTTGGGTCAGATTCCAAATCAACCATGTATCCATTGTTCCGAATGCCAGCGATGTCGGATTCGGTCCGATGCTTTTGAGCAACCATGAAAGCTTCGTTCCGGAAAAATACGGATCAATCGTAAGTCCTGTGAGTTTTTGGATGTCTTTTGCAAACCCGGAATTTTTTTTGAGTTTGAGACATTCATCGGAAGTTCGACGGCATTGCCACACGATTGCCGGATGTACGGGCGAGAAGATTTTTGTCCCAGACAACGAATGTCTCGCGTTGATTGGTGATGCCGATGCCACTGATTTGAGAGGTGAGACTCCAGCATTGCGCAGAAGTTTTGAAATGAGCGATAGGGTGTTTTCGAAAATTTCTTCTGGATCGTGTTCAACCCAGCCGACCTGGGGGAAATGCTGCCGATGTTCCGCGTACGTTTTCTCCACAATGTTCTGATTTGCGTCAAAAAGTAGGGCCGTTGTACCTTTGTACCCTGGTCTAGACCTATAACGTACCGTTCCATTGTCATGGCCTAACCATTTGAACATAAAACCCAAATTTGGAAAGAGTTTTTAAAAGACAAATAATTTGTTAAAATGATTGAAGGTTTTATAATCATTCCTATGAATAAATCGATCCTCAAACACGTTTTTATCGCATGTATAACTCTTCTAAGCATTGCATGCTCCAAATCCGACTATGTGAAGAAAAAGAAGATGCTGAAAAGTCGGGTGGAACGTGTGTGCTTGCCGTGCCACTTGATGCAGCAACCAATCGCACGTCGTCACAATTACCGTTGCGATACTTGTCACCACGGCAATCCGTGGGCAACCGACAAAGAAGAAGCTCACTATGAATTGATTCGTGCACCGCAGGCTCCGGAAAACATCGCCCAAACCTGCGATCGATGCCATCGTCGCGTTCTTGGACGAGATGTGCCTTACAATGCTGAGTTCATCAAAGACGTTATCGTCTCTCACAAACGCAATCCAGGAGAATCTCTCGAATGGCAAGAATAACTTTGGCGGGCTCGTCGGCGCGCATTTCATTTTTTTTCGTGATGCTATTCTCGGGGTTGGCGTTTGCTGATCCGGTGGTGACCAATGCGCTGGTGAATTCCGATCAAACCTATGTGATCAATGATCAAGGTGAAAGCGTGCAGGAGTATGGCGTTGGTCAATTGGTCTATGTCGTGATCGACGAAAAAAAACAGGACAAGAAAAGAAAAGATTTTTATCGCGTGACATTTGATCCCACCAATCTTGCCGGTGACGGTTGGGTTTTGCGTGACAAAGTGAAGCTCATGACGGCGTATCGTTCCATCGACGGAAAAGAACCGACCGAGTACGAGCGCAAAGCAGCCCCGCTTCCAAGCGAACGTCGAGGAAGCTCGGCCGTTGCATCCAGCGAAAGTAGCTCAACCGAAGCGAGCTCATTTTTGGAAGAGTTGATCAAAAAAGACGAACAAAAAGCTGAATACAAACCGATCAAAGAACAAGCGCCTGCAAAGGCGGTAGAAGTGAAACCTGCCGAAAAGAACCATCTTGAAAACGATCTGGAATTCTTGTTTCAAGAAGAAGGAGCATTCAAGAACACATTCAAAGAAGCTCGTGCGGAAGTTCGCAAATCCATGCAGAAAAAAGTGGGTGTATCGAAGTTCACAGCATCTTCAGACGCATTTGCAACCCAAGTCATGGATCAGTTTTCAACCAAGATTCAAAAAAACAGTCGTCAATCGGCACCACTTCCAAAAATCGCATTCTCTCCAAAATCTGATGATGGAAGCTCCGTGGCCAACATCTCGATTGGAGAGGATTTGGATGGCGTTTTCTTCGGACAAATGTCTCCAAAGATCGGTCAAGCAAGACTACGAAGGTGAAATACTACGATAAATCTTTGAAGCAGTTCACGTTTGAGAAAGTCGCAAAAATCCCATTAGTCAACCCAACATCCACGGTGGAAAAGCTAGCCAATGATTGCTTCCAATTCATCTCGAAATAAGTTTCGTTCATTTTCGATTCTTGTTTCGCTTGTCTGTGCCTTGCCCTGCGCGGCGTTTGGACAGGCCATCACAACGACGAATTTGTCCGACGCATTTTTTCGGGCTGGATCAGGTCTATCCATGGGTGGTGCATATCGAGCCGTTGCGGATTCGCCTTCGGCGATCACATACAATCCGGCTGGTGTCGCCAAAGAGCGTGGCAAACTCAAAGCCATGGTGGATTACGCCTATCAAGGAGAAACCAGTTCTCATCTGTACGGTGTGGGGGTTGTCGATTACCAAACATCTCCAAAGTTGGCGTATGGTCTTTCGTTTCATCGCTATGCACCCACCATTGCAGGTGTCAGCGGCAACGTGAACCAGACCGTTTTGTCCGCGGGTTATTCGCTTGGACAAATGATTCAGGTTGGCGTGTCCGGAAAAGGTTATTGGATCAATCTTGATTCTCCAATTTTGCAAGGACCGCGCGGTATCGACATGGATGCGGGCATTTTGATTCGTCCAATTCCGATCATTTCATTCGGCCTCACCGGGTACAATCTGTTTCAAGGACAAAATCGCGAAGAGTTTCCAACCATGTTGGGATTGGGTACGGCACTTTTGTTGGATCCTCATGCAAAATTTACGTTTGATTATGTAAAAAATTTCAACACACCAGCGCCAAGCTCATCGAATTATGCGTTGGGCGCTGAGATCCGCGTAGCGGACAGTTCTTATCTTCGCGGTGGTTTCAATTTCGATGGCGTCGCCAACAACAATTACTATTCAGTCGGTGCGGCGTTGGTCGGCCCGACGGCAGATTTGATGTTCACATTCTCTCAACGAATGTCTCCAAGTTATGAAACGTATGCCGTAAGTGCGGCATTTAAATTTTAAAAGGTGAAACTTGAGCGATAAAAAAGACAAAAATCTTACCGATGATCTGCTCGAAGGATTCGACGATTCATTCGATGATGAACTCGATCAGGCGCTCGAGAGCTCCCAGGAAGTAGACCCTAATCGAACGATGGCGGAGCCGAAAGGTTTCGTTGATCAAGGTTCGGGGGAAAAAACCGAATTTTTCCAAAACAACGTCGAAAAAACCGAAGTCGTTGCCAAAGAAAATGTTGGTGAAAAAACCCAGATCGCAATGGCTGATGAGGGTGATCAGCCGACCCGAATTGGAATCCTGTATTCCGCTGAACCCACACGTGGTGCAGCCAATGTAAAAGTTTCGACAGAGGATCTGGTTCGCTTGTCGATGAAGGGGCGCTTCCACCTGAAGGCAAACAGAAGATCCGCTGGCGCTGAAAGCACACGCAATGCGAAATTGCCTGATGTGGGTGCGGAAGATCTTGAAAGGCCTGTTGGATTCTGGAGCTGGATTCAATGATGGTCGCACGGAACATTTCGAAGGAAAGACTGAAGATTTGTCCTCGATGATTGAAGGCGGTCAGCGAGTTGGATAGCCCTACCGCCAGGACACCCAGCGTTACAACCAGCGACTTGTCTTCACTGATCGAAGATCAAATCAATTCGGATGAAGAAGGCATGGTAAATCAATTCGAAGGAAAGACTGAAGATCTTTCCTCGATGATTCAAAGTGATGTGATCGAGGCTCGAAGCTCTGAAATCAATCCGTTGGATATGGTCTCAGCAAGTCCCGGAAAAAAATTTCCAGAACCACCGAGCTTGTCCAAAAGTTCTTCCCGTAGAGAAGCGCCGGCAGCTCCGGAACCTATCGCGGCGGCTGCAGATCGATCAGAAGCCTCCAAAACAGTTCGCGTTGTTACCAAACAACAAAAGGTGTTGTTGGGTGCCGGAATCGGATTGGGCGTCCTGTTGATCGAGGCGTGAGCTTCATGTTCTTGAAGAAGGCCCCTGAACCAGTGGTTGAAGCTTCGGCTGTAAAAGAGCCAGAGCCCGTCAAGATCATTGAGAGTGAAGAGCTTCTCCGTGAACTCGAAGAGAAATACAATCGAACCCAGCAATACTTTCTCACAGATCGCTTCCAAAGTTATACTGAGGCCAGCAATCAACTCGAAGAAATTCTATCAACGTATCAAACCACAAGAAGGCGAATTCGCGATTGGCGGAAGCCATCCTTCTTAAGTTTGATGGGTATTTGGATAGCGAGAGAAAAAATCGTGTTTATCAATTAATTGAAAAAGCGGAATCGATCGATGCAAATTCGGTCAGAAACGCTTCGAGCCAAAGCTCGATTGCTGATGTTCGAAGGCAAACTTGATGATGCACCGCAGTTCGTCGCTCAAGCGCTGAGCCATGCTCCCGATGATTATGAATCCATTTCAAACCCAAGGTGAGATTCAATTCGCCAAGAAGGATTATAAAAACGCGTTGAACAGTTTCGCCAATGCGATGACTTCAACCTAGCGCCGTTCGTTCAAAATATTATTTTTACGACAAAAAGTCGAAACTGGAGCTCTGAAAGAAGCAGGAACTGGATTTGCCGGATTGGGTGGAGACATGAACGAGCATCCAAAAACCAATATCGAGAGATTTGCGATTTCCATCACAAAACGAATTGGACAAAGCCAAAGCCGATCTGGAACAATACTTGGTGGATAAGGAAAAGGACTTGAGTCCTTCGAAGCTGCGCAAGGGTTGGAAAATCATCGCTGATATCCAATTGAAGCAGGACAATACGCAAGGCTGTGGATGCGCTTGAAAAAGCCGTTTCCAAAATGGCCTTGAATCATCAGTTTACACGTACGAACTGGGTAATTTGTATTTCAAGCAGAAGAATTTTGCGAAAGCTTCCCAGCACTATTCGACGTCCGTCACGCTCGACCCGGAAAATATCGATTATCTCACCAAGCTTGGAATCTCACTCCGTGAGCAGGGACGCTTGAAAGAGGCAGAGGAACAACTCAAAAAAGTGACCACAAAAGCACCAAAAGATTTCGAAGGGCTGTATCAATATGCCTACACGAAATACAAATTGGGTTATGCGGATGAAGTGGTCACGCAACTCGAATTGAACATCAAAGAAAATCCTCAATTCCTTCAAGGAAAGGTTTTGTTGGGTATCATTCAGATGGAGAAGAACGATTTCAAAAATTCTCTTGCCAATTTGCAGTACGTGCTTGAAAAAAGCAAAGACAAGAACACCACCAAAATGGCGCTGATGGGGATGGGTCAATATTACGTCAAACAGGAACAGTGGAACAAAGCCAAGATCTACTACACACAAGCGAACCTGAAAGATCCAACCAGTTACGACATTCACTTCGCGCTGGCCAAAATCGACATTCAATTGGGCAACATCAGCGATGCTGAAAGTCATTTGCATCAGATGCAAAAGATCAATCCTGCAAGTCTGGAAGCCAAAGTGCTCCAAGCCGGCATATTGGTCGAACAGAAAAATTACGACAAAGCGATCGAAGTGTATCGCGATGTGCTCAAAGCCAAAGAAGACGATTATCAAACCCGCATCGAACTGGCGAAAGTGTTTCTGGAAAAAGCGAAATATTCGGAAGCCTTGGGTGAGTTATTGCAGGCCTACAAATACAATGCGGACTACTTCAATACGTATTTTTACATGGGGTTGGCCGCTCGTGGTATGGGAGATTTGGCAGAGTCAGAACGTAATTTCCAAAAAGCGATCGAGCTGATGCCGAAATTCCACAAGGCACATTATGAATTGGCAATGACGTATCTTCGCAAAAACGATGTGAAACGCGGTGAAGAGTCGATGAAAAAAGCGTTGGATATCAATCCGACGTACATGCCGGCACTCACGGGTATGGGCGATTATTTCTATGACAACAGTGTATTCAAAGAAGCCAGCAGCTATTATCAAAAAGCCTTGGAAGCCCAGCCGGATCAACCACAGTTAATGCTGAAACTTGGCAAAACGTATCACGAAATGGGAAGTGAAAAGAAAGCCACGGCTCTTTTTCAAAAGATCATCAAGCTCAATCCGAAGTCTTCCCCCATTTTTTATGAGCTTGGCGTGCTGTATGAAGAAAACACAGATGCTGCGCAAGCGCTTCGCATGTATCAAAAAAGCATCGCGATGGATCGAACCAATCCAAAACCGCACTATCAATTGGGCTTTTTGTACAAGCAGCTGGGACAAAATGCCAAGGCCGTGGCTGAATTCAAGAACTTCTTGAAACTCGCCCCGAATTCCATCGAAAAAGCCGATATCGAAGACCAAATCCGCAAACTTGGCGGCAAGTAAGCGCTTTGAGGATTTTCTCAGTCATGATAATGACTTGGCGTCATGCTAGACTACTCGTTCATCGAAAAAAATAGGGATCGCATCGAAAAATCGCTCAAAGCAAGAGGCGATGGATTCGACTTGGCCGAAATTGAAAAACTGGCCAAACGCCGTAAAGAGCTTCAGCTCGATCATGACAATAAAAAAGCGCATCTCAACACGCTTTCCAAGGAAATTGGCGATTTGATGAGAACGGACAAGGTCAAAGCCGAAGCCAAAAAACAGGAAACAACCGCCCTAAAAGCGGAAGTTCATCAACTCACTCAAGAGTTTGAAGCCATCGATGCAGTGATCAAAGAAAAACTTCTTCTTTTACCCAATGCAATTCATGAATCCGTGGTCATTGGAACCAGTGAAAAAGACAATCCAGAGATTCGCACATGGAGCACACCAAAATCAATTCCGAATGCCAAGGATCACGATGTTCTGGCGCACGCACTTGGAATATTGGATGTCGAACGTTCCGCCAAAGTTTCTGGTGCACGATTTTCATATTTGAAAGGCATGGGCGCTTCGCTTGAGCGAGCCCTCGTGAATTTCATGCTGGATACCCACCGCCAAGCTGGATATCAGGAAATTTCCACTCCGTATCTTGTGAATGCAACTGCAATGACAGGAACGGGTCAGCTTCCCAAATTCCACGAAGATGCATTTCGCATCACGGACCCGGAACTGTATTTGATTCCAACCGCTGAAGTTTCCGTCACCAATTATCATCGTGAAGAAATCATGGATGAGAAGGAGCTCACCAAGTCTTTCGTTTGCTACAGTCCGTGCTTCCGCCGCGAGGCTGGATCCTATGGAAAAGACACCAAAGGTTTGATCCGTCAGCATCAATTTCACAAAGTTGAACTTGTGAAATTCACCAAGCCGGAAGATTCGTACAGCGAACTTGAGAAGTTGACCTCCGATGCCGAACGTATTCTGCAATTGCTCGAACTTCCTTATCGCGTGATCGCACTTTGCTCGGGCGACATCGGATTTGGTTCTGCCAAAACCTACGACATCGAAGTGTGGCTTCCTGGACAAAAAACTTATCGTGAAATTTCTTCCTGCTCTAACTTTGAGGATTTTCAGGCGCGCCGTGCTGGAATTCGATTCAAAGGGGCGAACATGAAAAAACCTGAGTTTGCGCATACCCTCAATGGATCAGGACTTGCAGTGGGCCGTACATGGCTGGCCATTCTGGAAAATTATCAACAGCCCGACGGCTCGATCGCCGTTCCAAAAGTTCTTCAGAAGTATCTTGGTGTCGACAAGATTGGTTAACGTTAAAGTAATCCAGCGCCCAGCGCGATCGAAAACAACAGCAAACATGCAGCCACGATTTTTTGGACAAGATCCATCGTGATTTTTTTCAAGTAGCGATTTCCAAGCCAAGTTCCGGCAAAAGCGCTGCCAATAGCGGCAAGAAGCAATGGCCAATGGCTCATCCACTCGGTTTGCATCAGGCTGCTGGAGTAAATTCCGATCCGTGCAATGTCGATGAGCAATGCGATGACCACGCCGGTCCCGATGAAGGATTCTTTCGAGAGATTCAATGTCACCAGGAACATGCTTCGAAGTGCGCCTTGATGCCCTGAAAGTCCACCAAAAAATCCGCTTAAGGCTCCTCCAAGCGGGAGATGCTTGGATTGAATCCTGAAAAACTTTTCAATCGGAAAAAGTTCCACGAGTGTGAAGAAGAAAATCACCGTCGCGATCAAAAGTTTGACCCATGTGATTTCAAAGTTGTATTCGCCGAGGGTGTATCGTGTGATCCAGCCAAAACCCGTTGTCCGCATCAGAATCCAGGCGCCCAAGAATGAAAACAGGACTGCAGGAATTCCAAAACGAATCAGAACATCCTTGCGCGCATGTCTTCCTACAAGAGTGACTTTCAATATGTTGTTGGTGAAATGAACCACAGCGGTCATCGCAATGGCAAAGGGCAGTGGAAAAAAAATCGCAAAGACAGGGAGCAGAACGGTTCCGAGACCGAATCCCGAAAAAAAAGTCAGCATGGATGCTACAAAAGCCGTGGTGCAAATCAATGCAAACATGCGACGGTTATATCAGGTTTAAAAAAAAGCCCCGAGGATTTCTCCTCGGGGCTTTGAGCTTTTAGCGAAACATCGCCAGGATTCTATGAATCCACTTCATTCAGTGACTGGTGTTGCCATTGAGTGCATCACCATTGCCGGAATGGAATGCCGCGAAGTTGTCAGAGAACATGTCTCCGAGTTTTTTTGCGGTGGCTTGGTAGCCTTCACCTGGCCAGGTTTTTTCCGGGGTGAGAAGGTTTTGATCCACGCCTTCGATCTTGGTTGGAACAGAAAGACCGAAGTTGGATTCTTCAGTGAAGGTTGCGTTGGCAAGCTCACCATTTTGAATCGCTTCGATGATTCTGCGGGTGGTTTTCAATGGAAAACGATTACCCACGCCATAAGCGCCACCAGTCCAGCCTGTATTGATGAGCCAAACTTGAATGTTGTGTTTTTGAATGTATTCACCAAGCAAACGAGCATATACGATCGGTTGACGCATCATGAACGGAGCACCAAAGCAGGTTGAAAAGGTTGCTTTCGGTTCGGTCACGCCCATTTCGGTTCCAGCCACTTTCGCGGTGTAACCGGACAAGAAATAATACATGGCTTGTTTGGCGGTCAGTTTGCTTACCGGAGGCAAGACGCCGAATGCATCCGCGCTCAAGAAGAACATATGATTCGGAACTTTACCTTTGGAGCCTTCAGCGGTGTCATCGATGTAGCTCAGAGGATAAGCGCAGCGACCATTTTCACCAAGCGAGGTGTCATCAAAGTCGAGTTTGTCGCCTTTGAGCACCACGTTTTCAAGAAGAGCGCCTTTGGTGTTGCAAGCCTTGAAGATGCCAGGTTCACCGGTCGGTGAAAGTTTGATGGTTTTTGCGTAGCATCCACCTTCGAAGTTGAAGATACCGTCTGAACTCAAACCGTGTTCATCATCGCCGATCAATTGGCGACCTTCTTGGGTCGAAAGGGTTGTTTTGCCGGTTCCGGAAAGTCCAAAGAACACAGAAACTTCTCCGTTGGCGTTCACATTGGATCCAGCGTGCATCGGAAGGATGTTGTGATCCGGAAGAATATAGTTCATCGCGGAGAATACGGATTTTTTGATTTCACCCGCATAGAGTGTTCCAGCGATCACAATTTCATTGTTGTCCAGATCCATGGCAATCACAGTTTCGAACGTGTTCCATGTTTGCCGGCATCGATATTCAAGGTCGGTGCATGGAAAATGGTGTAACTGCCCAATTCACATTGGCTGTGGTTGTCGTTTCTCATCAAGTAGTCGAAAAACAGTGAGTGAGATGGGTGCGTGGAAAAGAGTTGAACTTGCAAAGCATACTGTGGAAGAGCGCCTACATTGCGGGTCGTTCTGTACAAACGCGGTTGAGCGTTGATGTGATTCACCACATCTTTTTTGACGGCTGCAAATGTTTCTGGCGTCATTTTGTTGACGTTGTTTTTCCAGTCGATGGTGTTTTCAGTTTTTGGTGTAAAGACAACGTATTTGTCTTTCGCTGCACGACCGGTGTGTTTTCCGGTGTTGACGACGATGGCGCCCGCGTTGGTTAACTTCGCTCCGGTGTATTCAACGGCGTGTTTGAGAAGCGTTTCTTGAGATGCGTTCTCGAAGATGGATTCAGGTGAATGTTGAAAACCGTAATCAGTAACTGTTTTAGACATGTTTTAGAATTCCTTTCAAAATTGAAGGCCATCTTATAGCAGATTCCGTCCAAAAATGGGACAAGAATTTATATCAATGAAATCAAGTAGATATGTAGGAAGTGACTGATTTAAAAGGGCTTTTCAATAACGCAATGAGCTATAAAGTCAATCGTGGAAAGTGCTAACTAATTTTTTTTCTCTATGCTAGAACGAACGCTCTTTGGAGGATTGGCCGAGTGGTTGAAGGCGGCGGTCTTGAAAACCGTTGTACTCGTAAGGGTACCGGGGGTTCGAATCCCTCATCCTCCGCCAATTTTAGCTGAGCTAAAATTGGCATACCGCTATCTGCTATCCGCTATCTGCTATCAAAACTGAATTCTGGCCAGATAACGGATAACCGATATCAGATAGCTGATACCAGTACACACTCTCTGAATTCAGCACTGATTCTAAGATCTCAAAATAAAATCTTTCATCCTCTGTCCATTGCATTGAATTCGACTTTAAAACACTGCTGTCCGGTTTTCGGTCGGTTCAATTTCCTTTCTCCAATTTAGCCCTATTTGACGCCATTTTTGCGTTGGCAAAGTCATTGCAAAAGAAGGATTCAAAATTTTTGGAGGTAGAACATGGATCGTAAACATATTTGGATTTCTGGTTGGCTTGCCATTGCTTTGGCGGCTTGTGGTTCTGAAAAAGTTCAGGAAAATACAAATCAGCTTCCGGCTCGTTCAGCTTTTTTGATCAAAGCCAATGTAACTGGATTGAATGGAACTCTGGTGATTTCGAATCGCGGTGAGAATAACGTAACGATCGATCAAAACGGCGAAGTAAGCATGCCCGGCACCTGGGTTCAGGGCTCTTCTTATGAAGTCAAAGTCATGAGCGAACCATGTGCTCAGCGTTGCGAAATCGACCAACCCAAAGGCGATGTGAAAACTTCAGGTAGTGTCACATTGAATATCTCGTGTGCATCCAAGCATTGGGAAACCGTTTTGCAAGAAGATCATATCAGTCTGCAGAATTCAGAAGCCTATTCTCCTTCGATGAGCATGAACACCTATGGTGATTTGCTGGTGGGGTGGGTGCAATCGAATGATTACAATGCTCAAGTGTACAAAAGGGAGTTTTTCAATCGTAAATGGAGCGAAACTCCAGCCATTGTGGATCATGTTTCGTTCGCAGGCTCAGAAAGTCTGGATGTGGAAGTAAACTTGAATGATCAAATGGAGGCCACCTTGTCCTGGGGACAGGACAATACAGATGGTTTTCGAAGTCTTTACATTGCGGACCGAGTGGATTCCGATTGGCAACTTCCGAGCAACATCGATGACAAATTCAATGTCGCCGGAATATCTGCCGATAGCATCACGGCGGCACCCAAAGTCAAAACCAACGCCGTTGGTGAAAAGGTGGCCGTATGGGCTCAACTGATCGGCCCGAATGTAAAATTGTTCAAGGCTGAATTTTTGAATGGTCAATGGGTGAAGCCCACCAGTATTGCCGATCGAATCAGTCTGGATGGCAGTGATGTGAAGTCGTATGATGTGGCCATTAACGATCTTGGGGAAGTGATTGTTGTGTGGGCCCAATCCAACGGGACCAATGAGCAAATCTTCAAGGCTGAAAAAAGAAACGGTGTATGGAATATTCCTACCAATTTGGGCAACAACATCAGTCCAAGTTCAACGGATTCCAAAAGTCCGAAAGTGACGATGAACAATGCCGGCGAAGCTTACATTGTTTGGCATCAACATGATTCCACGGGTGCTTCAGCGAAATATCGCGTGTATTTGTCGGAAACCCATGATTACGGCGTGACATGGAATCATCCATCCGGTTTGTCCAATGGATTTACTCCATCGGGCAAGGATTCGATCTATCCAAGGGTCACCGTCAATGATCAGGGAAAAATCATCGTGGTTTATCAATACAAACAAAACAATGGCGAAAATCAGGTTTACTATCGAGAAAAAACCTCCTTCACCGCACCATGGTCTTCTAATGCCTCCCTTTCGACTGAAGACTTTTCTGAAGCGCAGGGAAGAGTGGCTTTGGACATCGATCAATTGGGTAACGTGATCGTGGCTTGGTCTTCGAATCCGTCCGGCAAAGTCTACAAAGCAGAAAAAAGAAATGGTGCCTGGGTTTTGGCAAATCCGGATGTTCCGCTCAGTTTTGCAGCCAGCGTCTACAATACGCCAGCTGTGGTGGCTAGCACCTGTAGATCCGCCATTGCTTGGCAGCAAAGCAATGGATCGAACTTCAAGCAAGTATACGTTCGCCAATATCGTTAGGAGATGAGCATGAAAAACGCATTCGTCACATTGATCTGCGGTTTGTTGATGGGTTGCGGTCATGCGAATCAAATCAGAATCAATGCTCCCGAAGTCGATTCGGGAGCATTGACGGTTGTTTCCATCAAAAGTGGAAGCACAGTGGCCAACCTTTCGATTCAGGGTTCAGAAAACCTCTTTGGTGCGTCTGAAATCGGCCTTGGAACGCAATCGCTTCGAATGAACATCTTGGATCATACGGGCGGAGTTTTTTCGGCAACTTTGGAAAGTGATTTTTCCTCGGATTTTGTCAATGTCAACGCACTGACGACACTTGCTTCTTGCAGGGGAAATTATTTTGCTTCGGAAGAAACTCAAATTCAGCATCAAAACGAGTTGATCGCAAAACAGTTCAGTCTTCCGCAATTGCAGGAAGTTGATCCAAACATGAATTTTTCAAAAATGCAGGTGTTTGATGATGCCGCAGCCTATGGAATTTTGTTGGGCTCCTTTGATACATTGGCGAAAAATCTGGAAATACCCACCTCGACCTTGATCAATCTGTTGTGCGACGATGTTTCCCACGATGGAAAGTTCGATGGTGTGGGGAAAAACGGTGAAATTCAGCAAGAGTACTCTAATTATGATGAACAGGTGTTGAAGGCCAAGTATGGCTCGGCCATTCATGAATTTGGGGAAAAAAACCTATCCAATGCCATTCCTTACGAGGCTTTTGCCAATGAGATTTCGCTGTCGATGGAGCCAGAACTCTTTGCCATGGGGATCATCCATTATTCATTTGATCTGTAAGAATGGCGCATGGTAGAAACCATGCCCATGCATGTCAAATCCGTCGATTACAAAAGTCCAAACGCAGCCAAAGAATTCAAAGATTCCATTTGTACCACTGGTTTTGCGGTGGTGGCCAATCATCCGATTTCCCACGAGTTGATTTTCAAGACGTTTGAGGAATGGAAGTTGTTTTTTGAAGGAAATGAAAAAACAGACTACGTTTTCAATCCAAAAGAGCAGGCGGGATATTTCCCGATGCGCAGTGAAAATGCAAAAGATTCCAACTTCAAGGATTTGAAGGAGTTTTATCACTACTACTCCTGGTACAAAAATCCCAAAAGCGTTTCGAATTACACTCCGAAACTTCGTGACGAGCTTGTCAAGCTAGCCGCTACGCTCTTGAACTGGATCGAGAAAGAAACACCCAAAGATATCGCTCAATATTATTCGATGCCGCTTTCCAAAATGATTGAGAACAGCGGGCAGATTCTGCTTCGTCCAATTCACTATCCGCCTCTCAAGGGTGATGAAATTCAAGGGGAAGTTCGTGCGGCTGCGCATGAGGACATCAACTTGATCACGCTTTTGCCGTCCGCTACAGCACCGGGGTTGGAGGTTCTTGACCTTCAGGGTAGTTGGCACGAAGTGAAGTGCGATCCGGGCACGATTGTTGTGAATTCGGGTGACATGCTCAAGGAAGCGAGCAACGGGTATTATCCATCCACGACACATCGTGTGATCAATCCAAAAGGTGAAGCGCAAAGAACATCTCGATATTCGATGCCACTGTTTTTACATCCTCGTGAAGAAGTGCGTCTATCCGAAAGACACACAGCAGAATCTTATCTTCACGAACGTCTTGTAGAACTCGGATTGAAGAAGTAACTCCCCGACTCAGCTAGCGACTTTTTACTTCGACGGATTCTTTGGTCACTTTGGTTTTCACGACTTTGTAGCCCATCGCACCCAAATCTTTTTGAATCGTCTCAAATTCTCCAGAATCCACGGAAATCGAATCGAATGTAACCATGTCGGTCTTTTCATCGATCTTCAGATTTTGCACGCGATCCTTGAAGTTTTTGGTGAAATAATTGTGAATTTTTTGAACGCATTTTTCACAGTGAATTTGATCCACTTTCATTTCGTAACTGTCGGCAAAGGCCGGTGCGGAAATCAGAATGGATAAAGCTAAGGCAAAAATATTTCGTTTCATGGTAACCCTCTATATTTGATTCGAACGCGCGCACATCCTACTCCCGCAAGGGGATGGCATCAAGAACTATGCAAAAATCTTTGTTGTGCTTTTTACGGACTGGAACTATATAGTTGATTCGATTATGAAATTTTCCAAACCCGAGATGAAGATCAGCTTTCCGCAAATGGAAGAAAGAATTCTTTCATTCTGGGATCAAAACAAAATCTTCGAAAAGTCCGTCGACGAAAAGTCCGAAGATCAGCGTTGGGCCTTTTATGACGGTCCTCCGTTTGCCACGGGGCTACCACATTACGGCCATTTGCTCGCTGGAACCATCAAGGACGTCGTTCCTCGTTATTTCGCCATGAACGGCAAGAAAATCGTCCGTCGTTTTGGATGGGATTGTCACGGTTTGCCGATCGAGTTTGAAGTTGAAAAAAGATTGGAACTCAAAGGTCGAAAAGACATTTTGAATTTCGGTGTCGACAAATTCAATGAGGAGTGTCGATCGATCGTTTTGCGATACACCAAAGAGTGGGAACAAACCGTTCGTCGCATGGGACGCTGGATCGATTTCAAAAACGATTACAAAACCATGGATCTGGAATTCATGGAATCCGTCTGGAATGTATTTCAAAAGCTTTGGGATCAAGGTTTGGTTTACGAGGATAAAAAAGTCCTGCCGTATTCGACACGCGTAACCACGCCGCTTTCCAACTTCGAAGCAAATTTGAACTATCAGGATGTTCAAGATCCTGCCGTGACCGCGAAGTTACGCCTGAAAGATGATCCAAATACCATTTTGCTCGTGTGGACGACCACGCCTTGGACGCTTCCGTCCAACTTGGCGGCTGCCGTCAATCCAAAATACACGTACGCGAAGGTCAAACCCGAAGGATCCAGTGAGTCCTTCATCGTTCTGGAAAAATTGATTCCAAATATCTTTAAGAAACAGAAAGTGAACGTCGAAAAAACATTCACAGGGCAAGAACTTGCGGGCACTCGTTATGAACAATTGATTCCGACTTTCTCAGGCAAGCTCACATCCGCGATGCATCAGGTGTATACAGCGGATTACGTCACTGATGAATCCGGTACAGGGATCGTTCATCTTGCTCCGTATGGTGAGGAAGATTTTGCTGTCTTCAAACGCGTTGGAATCGAGGCTTTGGAGCATCTGGATGAAGAGGGCGTGATCACAGGCGAAGCACCTTTGTTCGAAGGCTTGTATTTCAAAGATGCAGATAAAAAAATCATTCAGTATCTGAAGGATCAGCATCTTTTGTTCGCCCAGGAAACGATCATGCATAGCTATCCGTTCTGCTATCGAACCGATACACCGCTGATCTATCGTCCGATCTCGACTTGGTTCGTGAACGTTGAAAAAATCAAAGATCAGCTTTTGCAAAACAATGCGCAAACGCATTGGGTTCCTGAACATTTGAAAGATGGTCGTTTTGGAAAATGGCTCGACGGTGCCAAGGACTGGGCGATTTCCAGAAATCGATTCTGGGGAAATCCAATTCCGGTCTGGCGAAACAAAGATACCGGAGAAATGCTCTGTGTCGGCAGTCGAGAAGAGCTTGAAAAGCTTTCAGGTCAAAAAATCAACGATCTTCACAAGCATTTCATCGACAAGATTCAGATCAAATCACCGAAAACGGGTGATATTCTCACACGCGTTCCGGAAATTTTGGATTGCTGGTTTGAATCTGGATCGATGCCGTACGCGCAAGTCCACTATCCGTTTTCCGTGAGAGACAAAGAATTCGATAAAATGTTCCCGGCTGAATTCATCGCAGAAGGATTGGATCAGACCCGTGGTTGGTTTTACACATTGTCGGTGCTTTCAGCCGCTCTTGGAAAAGGCCCAGCGTTCAAAAACGTGGTGGTCAACGGCATTGTTCTGGCCGAAGACGGTCGCAAAATGTCCAAGCGACTTCAAAATTACCCGGATCCAAACGAAGTATTGAATAAATATGGTGCGGATACGCTTCGTATCTATCTGTTGCAAAGCGGTGCTGTGGCTGGGGAAAGTTTAAAGTTTTCCGAAGCCGGTCTTCAAGAGATGACCCGCAAAGTTTTGCTTCCACTTTGGAACGCATACTCGTTTTTGGCAACCTATGCCTCCGTGGATGGTTGGGATCCTTCAACGCAATTTGAAACCAAGCGCACCAATGAACTTGATGAGTGGATTTTGATCAAGCTCGATGTTCTTAAAGGCCGCGTACATGAGGAAATGTGTGAGTTCCATCTGTCAAAAGTGATTCCGCCGATTTTGGATTTCATCGATGATTTGACCAACTGGTACATTCGCCGGTCTCGCCGACGTTTTTGGAAATCGGAAAATGATTCTGACAAAAATCAGGCATACTCAACTTTGTACGAAGTGCTCGTTGAATTTTGCAAAATTGCAGCGCCATTCATTCCGATGGTGACCGAAGAAATTTATCAAAAATTGAAATTGGGTTCCAAGCAAGCTTCGAGCCTGTCTGTTCATCTCGATGCTTTCCCTCAAGCAAAGAAGCACACTGAGGCCGAATTGAGCAAAATGGAAGCGATGGATCAGGTCCGCAATGTGGTGGGACTGGGTCGCGAGCTTCGTGAAAAGCTCAAGATCAAGACCCGTCAACCACTCGCAACATTGTATGTCGGTGTTGTGCATGAAAAGCAGAAGGTCGCGTTGACGTCCATGATCCCAGTGATGAAAGAAGAGCTCAACGTGCGTAACATTGAGTTTTTACCATCGAGCGAAATGGCGACATGGGTCGTGAAACCGAATTTCAAACTTTTGGGAAAATCGCTCGGACCGAAAATGAAAGAGTTTCAAGCCGCTGTATCCAAATTCTCAAACGCAGATGTGACCCAGTTACTTACGGGTAACTCGCTGACAGTGATGGGATCCGATTATGGCCATGATTCCTTCTTGATCGAACTGCAGGCCAACCAGGCATTTCATCATTCCTGCCATTCAGCTGGAAGTCTTGTGATTGCATTCGATGAAAATCTAACGGATGATTTGAAGGCCGAAGGGTTGACCCGTGAATTCATCAATCGCGTGCAACAATTTCGAAAAGAAATCGAACTCAACGTCGAAGATCGCATTCAATTGATCGTCGATGCATCTGCTGAAAGTGTGAATGTTCTGAAGAAATTTGAATCGATGATCGCGTATGAAACACTTTCCACCGTTGGCTACGGTAAGATACCGACAGGCATAAAAACGGCAGAAGATGTCATCGATGGCCATAAGATCATTTTTGGCATTCAAAAAAATTAAGCCAAATTCCCAAAAAATTTTGCACGACAAGCGTCGCTATTTTTTAATGCAGCGATGTTTCCAAAGAACAGATTCTCTGTAGGGTTGTGGTTTGTCGAGAGATGTTTTTTGCTTGATGAGTTTGATGGTGAATTTTTCCAGCGCGTCCTTCCCACCAAGTTCCTTGTTGGTTTGTCTACAGAGGTATTTTCCGTAGTGAAGCAGATATGTTTCGTCGTCGTCTTCCGCCAGATTGCGCGAATACTTTGACCAGCGATGGTTATCGGTGAGGTTGTCCAAAATGGCTGGGCGTTTCGGGTTCTCTCGAGGGTCTTCGTTGATCAAAACCATTTCTTTGCCGGAAAGGGTAGTCCCCTCGACGAAATACCAGCTATTGGTTCCCAAAGGTCTGGGAGAAAACATATCCCATGCCTGATCCGTGCGAAGAATGCGATTCACCATCTTGAGTGACTGAGGGACGCGAAACAAATGGGCAGCAGCGATGTTTTTCCATCTCACGGTGTCCAAATTGTTCAGCAATACAAGAATCATAAAAAAAGTGACCAATGCCGTGTGTATTTTTGTGTAACGATAAGGTTTTTCATTCCACTGCAATGGACTCGTGAGATGGCCCGCGATTTCTCGGTGATGACTAACCCAGTGATAGAGTTTTGAGCCGATCCAGCAAACAGGTAAAAAGGAAGTGATTGGTTTCAGAACGCATGAAAACGGGCTTTCATCGACAAGCGCGATAAAAGCATCGTATCGATCGCGATACTTCCCTGAAGAATCGCGGACGATCCAGGAATTTCTTTCTTGCATGCGTCTGAAAATTTCCGGATCAGATTGTCCTTCTGAGATTGAAGCGTTTTCAATCAACAAAAGATGCCGAATGATATAAACGGACTTTTTGCAAAAGCCGCAATCGGCATCGAAGAAAATTCCGACATTCTGACCACTTTTTTGGATAACCCCAACAGTTATCCAATTCCAGAGATCACTTGGTAAAAATAGCATCCAGGCTGCCATGCACATCCATGGAAACATGCCGATGTTCATTGTCAGAAAAATGCCAAAATGCAGGCCCAAAAACCCAGGATGATCGGAAGTCTCCATCTCATTCTGCTAAATGGAATCAGCATGAACACGGGACCGAGCATTTCAAGAAAATAAGTGGAGAAGGTGAGACCTTGAGCAGAAGCGGGAAATTGTCGAAATAAATCTCCGATGGGTGTGGCGAATGCTTGCAGTTGAAGGGCGTAGGCAATTGCCGTGCCTTCAGGAAACCATTGAGGGTGCGATTTATGGATCGCCGAGAAAAAATAGACCAAAAGCAGCTGGATCATCATCGCCATGATTCCTGGAGAAAATAGCTTCTTGGTGACGTGCGAAGTTTTTCTGAGCGCTGCATCCACGGAATAAGAAATGCCCAACGGCACGAACATGCTCCAAAACAGCATCATTCGTACAACAGTGTCCCCGCCATGAGTCACCATTGGATTTCGATTGGAAAGAGACATGTAAAAAAACCAGCAAAGCACGGACATCAAACGAGCCCGATAACCGATGATGAAGCAGATGATGAAGATCGCGTTGAGCAAAAACAGAATGGATTCTGTCACGACCCCACCAGTGATGAAATGGATCGAAATGTTCAATGATCGATAGAGATGTTCGGATACGGCATGGCGAGGAACCACACCGTAGTCGGAATAAAACGCTCCAACATCCGTGAAGCGAAGGGCCAAATCGATCAAAATCACCATACCCATTGCGATTCGAAACAGGGCAAGCGATCGAAGGTCCACGGAAAAAACGATCTTGAGATATTCAAGAACAGTAAGTTTGGAGAAGTTTTTCAAGCATGCTTATTTTATGTCGAAACCAGGAGTTTCAGAATAAAAAAAAGCCGCTCATATGAGCGGCTTTTTGAAGTCTTTCAGTGAAAAATTACTCTTTCAATTCAGAACGTTTGCCTTTTTTTCGGCATATTCTCAGCGGTCGGAAGCGGATCACGTTTTTCAGTGATGGCTGGCCATTTTTTGGCGAGTTCCTTGTTGAGCGCCACGTATTCTTCCCATTCTTGCGGAACTTCTTCTTCTGGGAAGATCGCTTGGGTTGGGCAAACTGGATCACAGGCACCGCAATCGATGCATTCATCTGGATCGATGGTTAGAAAGTTCTCTCCTTCGCGGAAACATTCAACCGGACAAACTTCCACACAGTCCGTATATTTACATTTGATACATGGTTCAGCTACTACGTAGGCCATTTCTTAGCTCCTTCAGAAATCAATTACCGCGTATGTTTTAGATGCGGTTTCGACAATAGGTTAAAATTTCGCGTTGTATATCGCAAGTTTATTGAAAAAGAAACTGTTTAGGCCGTTTTGGGGACATGCCACGGAAGCGTCAAGCATTTGAAAATGCTTGACGATCGAAGCGTGTCCCCGGATAACGGCCTTATGGAAAAAAGCCTTCAAGATACCTACGCTCCCAATGGACGCTGCTTCGGATGTGGACCAAAAAACGAAAAAGGCTTAAAAATCAAGAGCTTCGTTGAGGGTCAAGAGGTTGTGGCGGAATTTGTGCCCGAGCTTCACCATGAGGCATTCGAAAATGTTCTTAACGGTGGAATCATCGGTTCAGTGCTGGATTGTCACTGCAATTGGGCTGCGGCATATTTCATCAAGCAGTATGAAATGATGGATTCGGTACCTTGCACCGTCACAGCGCAATACACCATCAAATTGCTCAGACCCACGCCATCGAACCAAAAGCTGCATCTGGTTGCTAGATTGGACAAGATCGAGAAGGATCGTGCCTGGATCAAAGGCGAATTGAGGTTTGGGGAAAAAGTCGGAGCGACGTGTGAAGGTTTGTTTGTCGCTGTGAAACCCGATCATCCTGCTTATCATCGATGGTAATCATTGCTTGTTGGTTCAACAGTGATAGGTTGCGCCTGTGAAAAAAATCCTTCTGATATGTTTGGTGTTCACTTTCGGGTGCACGCGCGATTCTCATCCCGATTTTTATGGGACGATCAAACCCAAACATGATTTGAATGAGCTTTGGATCAATGGCGGAAACGAACCTCAGACAATCGATCCGAACAAGCTCAATGGAAATCCAGAAATCAATATTTCAACGAATCTTTTCGTTCGATTGACCCAGACCAATCCCAAAACCGGGGAAATCATTCCGGATTTGGCGACAAGCTGGGATGTGTCTGCCGATGGTCGAGAATATACCTTTCATCTTCGCGAAGATGCGAAATGGTCCGACGGTCAACCTTTGACTGCGCGCGATGTGGAATATTCATGGAAAAGATTGATCGATCCAAAAACCGGATCAGTCAGTAGTTCACTCGCTGATGTCATTGAAAATGCTTATGGGTTTCGTACCGGCAAAAAACCGATGAAAAGCGTGGCCGTGGAATCCTTGGATGATCATACGCTGTGGGTCAGGTTGGTTTCTCCCATCGGGTATTTTCTGGGTTTGATCGAATATGTCGCGTTTGCGCCGCTTCCAACACACGTCATCGAAAAGCTCAAGGCTGATGGGAAAGAGGATCAATGGACGCGGCCGGAGAACATCGTGGTCAGTGGAGCCTACACGCTAGCTCAAGAAAATTTCAAGCAATACAAAATCTTCAAAAAGAATCCAAAATACTACCGCGCTGATCAAGTGAAAATTGCAACGATCAAGTCACTGATCATTGAAAGTTACAACGCCGATATGAATGCCTATCGAACTGGGCAACATGACTGGTCCTGCTGCAACAGTCTTCCGCCAGAGCAAATGGAATTGGTCAAAACCAAAAAAGATTTTCATGTTGATCCGTACCTTGCCACTTACTTTTTGATGGCCAACACGACCAAAAAACCTTTGGATAATGCTTTGGTACGCAAAGCTCTAAGCCTCTCCATCGATCGCAAGTCGATTGTAGACAATATCATGCGTGGCGGTCAGACGCCGTCACGTGATTTTGCGCCGATTGGAACAGCAGGTTATCCAGGAATTCAAAGTTCGATTTATGATCCAGTTGAAGCCAAAAAACTTTTAGCGCGGGCAGGTTATCCTGAAGGAAAAGGTTTTCCAAAGGTCGGATTCAAATTCAATACATCTGAAGTGCATAAACTGGTGGCAGAAGCGATTCAGCAAATGTGGAAGAGCAACCTTGGCGTTGATATCGAACTTTTGAATGAAGAGTGGTCAGTGTTTATGGACAGTCAAAAATCTGGCAATTTTCAAATCTTACGCCGAGCATGGATCGGCGATTTTGTGGATCCTTTTAGTTTTTTGAATGTTCTTGCTTCCAATGGCTCCAACAACAAGTCCGGATGGAAAAACAAAACGTATGATCAATTGATGGCGGCTTCCAACATCGAACAGGATAAAACCAAGCGATTTGCTCTTTTTCAAAAGGCAGAAGCGATTCTGGCGGATGAGCAGCCATATTTGCCATTATTTTTCTACACGCGTTCATACATGAAAAAACCGTTCTTGCGCGGATTCTGGCCACATTTTCAGGATCGTCACGAGTGGAAGTACATGTGGATCGATACCGACTGGGAAAAAAATCCAGCACCCGACGAACCCTGGATGTAGAAGTTTTCCCCATTTTCAACTGACAAACCAAAACCTCGACTTTCTGGGCAAAAAGTGGTTTGAAGAATTATGAAATTCCTCAAGCCTATCGCGCTGTTAGCACTTCTTGTTTCCACATCCTGTACCCAGAAAACTCATCCGGATTATTTCGGAACGATTAAGCCCACGCATCCTGCCGATGAACTGGTGATCAACGCTGCGACCGAACCGCAGTACTTGGATCCAGTGAAAGTGGCCGACAGCACTTCGCGTATTTTGACCAGTGCCATGTTCTCCAGGCTGACGCAATCCGATCCGAATGGAGGAGGTGATATTCCAGATCTTGCAGAAAGTTGGGAGATTTCAAAAGATGGCCGCGAATACACCTTCTTTTTGAGAAAGGATGCGCTGTGGTCTGATGGTCAACCTTTGACGGCACACGATGTCGAATATTCCTGGAAACGTCTGATGGATCCCAAAACAGGTTCAACTTACAATTCTATGGGGGATGTAATAGAAAATGCCCGTGAGTTTCGAACTGGAAAAATCAGTTTGGACAAAGTCAGTCTGAAAGCCAAAGATGATCACACGCTTTGGGTAAGATTGACAAAACCCGTCCCGTATTTTTTAGGCTTGATTGAGTACATGGTCTTTGCGCCTGTTCCAAAACACATCGTGGAAAAATTCAAGGCCGAGGGCAAAGAGGATCTTTGGGTGCGCCCAGAAAACATCGTGGTCAGTGGAGCATTTATTCTTGTGGAAGAAAATTTCAAGCAATACAAGATCTACAAAAAAAATCCCAAATACTTCGATGCTGACAAAGTCAGATTAAATACGGTCAAAGCTGTGTTGATCGAAGATTATGCGGCATCGGTAAATGCTTTTAAAACAGGACAGCATGACTGGACAGCAGAAGCAAGCATCCCCTCAGATCAAATTGAATCGTTGAAGAAGTATAAAGATTTCAAATTTGATCCGATGTTGGCGACCTATTTTTATTTTTTCAATACCAAGAAAAAACCACTGGATGATCCGCGTGTTCGGTTGGCTATGAGTTTGGCCATTGATCGAAAGTCCATCGTGGACAATGTTGTGCGGCAAAATCAAAAGCCTAGCCGTGATTTGGTTCCCTATGGAATTGAAGATTACAAGGAGCCTGAAAGCGAGATCTACAATCCTGAGCTAGCCAAAAAACTTCTGGCGGATGCGGGGTTCCCCTGGCGGCAAAGGGTTTCAAAGTTGACACTTAAATTCAACACTTCGGACAACCATAAAAAAAATTGCGGAAGCCGCCCAAGGTATGTGGAAACAGGTTTTGGGGATTCATGTTGATATTGCAAATTTAGAATGGAGAATTCTGCTCGACGATCAAACGCGTGGAAATTTCTGATATCGTTCGCTTTGCATGGACAGCTGATTATATGGACCCACATACTTTTTTGAGTGTGATGTTGTCGGAAAGTGACAACAACAAAGCTAGATGGAAAAGTAAACGATACGACGATTTGATTTTTTCAATCCGATCAAGAAAAAATCAAGAGAAGCGTTTTGCTTTGATGCGGAAGCGGAAAAAATTCTGGCGGAAGAATCTCCAATCATCCCGTTTTATTTCTACACGCGTGCGTACTTGAAAACCGTATCTAAAAGGTTTCTGGCCGCAGTATCAGGATCATCATGAGTGGAAGTACATGTGGATCGACGATCGTTGGTACAAAGAGGTTCCCACGACTGAGCTTGAAGACAAGCCGTGGATTAACTAAGGGGAGAAAACATGAAAAGAATCATTGTTGCAGCATTGCTGTCGTTGTCATTTGTTTCCTGCACCAAGGATTCAGATCCGAATTACTACGGAACCATCAAACCCAAACATTCGTTCGATGAAATCTGGATCAACAATCGTGAAGAACCGCAATACATGGATCCTACACTCGCCTATGGTGTTCCAGATGGAAATCTTGCATGGAACACATTTTACAGATTGGTTTCGATCGATCCATTGACGGGCAAACCCGTTCCAGAGCTTGCGGACAAATGGAGTGTTACTGATAATGGAAAAACCTATACCTTCCATATGCGCAAAGGGGCCCTGTGGTCGGACGGACAACCCATCACCGCCGGAGATGTGGAGTACGCATGGAAACGTTTGATGGACCCCGCAACGGGATCCCAATACCAAAGTCTTGCGTCCAATGTGATTGAAAACGGCGATGCCTTTGCCCAACGCGCGATCCATCTTTCGGGATTTGAAAAAAGCACATCGTCTTCCGAAATTCAATCGTTTTTGGTGAAGCATGAAATTCCCGTGACCAAGATTCAGGCTCGTCCGGGAACCAATGAAGTGTTTGTGTTTTTAAAAAGTGCTTCACCAGAGGAATCTCAGGCCATGCGCGAGAAAGCGCTGGGTTTGCTGACCCAAGAGCACCCATGGGGTGAGGGGGTGACGGCCAAAATCACAACTTCCGATGTTGTGGAGGCCAAAGCCATCGATGATGAAACCTTCCAAGTTAAACTGATCGGACCACTTCCATATTTCATTTTACTCGCGGAATTCGCCAATTTTGCTCCGCTACCCAAACACGTGATTGAAAAATTCAAAGCCGAAGGAAAGGAAGATCAATGGACCAAACCTGAGAATGTTGTGGTCAGCGGTCCATTCAAGCTCAAGGAAGAGCAATTCAAACAATATAAAATCTATGAAAAAAATCCGAACTATTGGAACGCCGATTCTGTTCGACTCAAGCGCGTGAAAGTGCTGATGATCGAAAGTGAAACGGCCAGCCTGAATTCCTACAAAGTTGGAGAAACCGATTGGATCGGTCCGCACAATATTCCATCGGAACAGATCAACAATGTGAAGGGATTCAAGGACTATCACAACGATCCCTATGCTGGTGTCTATTATTACATTTTCAACACCAAGGTAAAACCACTCGATAATCCAAAGGTACGACAAGCCTTAAGTCTGGCGGTGGATCGTCAAAAGATCACCGATTTTGTTCTCAGTGGAGGACAGATTCCGCATATTGGTATCGTGCCGGATGGGTTGGGCGGTTATCAAAGCTACAAAACTGAGATGTTCAATCCAGCCAAAGCCAAGCAACTGCTTGCAGATGCGGGGTATCCGGATGGAAAAGGTTTCCCGAAACTCAAATTCATGTACGACACCAAGGAAACGCATCGTTTGATCATTCAAGCCGTTCAGGAGATGTGGAAGCAAAACCTGGGCATTGATATCGAGCCGAGCAATGTGGAATGGAAAGTGTTTTTGGATCGTCAAAAAGCGATGGATTTTCAAATTGCACGCAAAGGTTGGATCGGAGACTTTCTGGACCCGTTCACTTTTCTGGAAATGCTGATTTCAACCAGTGGCAGCAACCGAACAGGCTGGGTCAGTCCCGAGTATGATCGTTTGATGGAAGCTTCCAATATGGAAAGCAATCCTGAAAAGCGTTTTGAACTTTTGGGTCAGGCTGAAAAAATCGCGGTTGATGATGCGATCTTCATGCCGATTTATGTGTATACCAAAACCTATATGCTCAAGCCGTATGTGAAAGGATTTCATCCAGATTATCAGGATCATCATCCGTGGCAGCATATGTGGATCGATTTGGATTGGAAGAAAGCCAAATAACCACGTAGAGTAGCTTTCAATGTTAGCTTTCATTTTAAGAAGGTTTGTGGGGATGGTGGTCACGATGTTTGTGATCGTCACCTTTTCCTTTTTCATGATGAAAGTGGCCAAAGGTTCGCCATTTTCACAGGAAAGAGATGTTCCGATCGAGGTGTTGCAAGCACTTGAAGCCAAGTATGGTTTGAACAAGCCGCTCAAAAATCAATACATGGATTATATCGGCAACCTTCTTCGTGGCGATCTGGGTTTGTCTATCAAATACCCCAGCCGAACGGTGAACGAAATCATCGCCATCAGTTTGCCCAAAACCATGATGATCGGGGGATTGGCCTTGGCCTGGGCGTTGCTGATCGGTCTAACTGCTGGACTCATCGCTGCGGCCAAACAAAATTCTTGGTGGGACTACAGTTTAATGTCGGTATCCATGCTAGGCATCAGCATTCCTCCGCTGGTTTCGGGGCCGATTCTGATTTTGATTTTTGCGCTTTGGCTTTTTTGGTTTCCAACAGGAGGTTGGGGATCTTTCAGTCATATGGTTTTGCCTTCGATCACACTTGGTAGCGTTTACGGTGCTTACATTGCACGCCTGACTCGCGGTGGAATGCTCGAAGTGATTCAGTCCAATTATATTCGAACGGCACGCGCCAAAGGATTGGGCGAAAAAACAATCATCATCAAACACGCACTCAAAGGTGGAATTCTTCCTGTAGTGACATTTCTTGGACCTGCTGTGGCCAACATCATGGTGGGAAGTGTTGTTGTGGAAAAAATCTTCAACACGCCGGGAATGGGCCCTTACTTTGTCGATGCTGCCTACAACCGCGACTATTTTTTGTTGATGGGCGTGGTGATCGTTTACTCGCTGTTTTTGCTCCTTCTGAATTTTTTCGTGGATATTTTATATGGATTTCTGGACCCGAGGATTCGTTATGAATAATCCAGCACAAAAGATCGAGCAGCAACATGAAGTCATCGAGGGTGTTTCGCTTTGGCAAGATGCATGGAAGCGCCTGAAGAAAAACAAGGCAGCGGTGATATCATTCTACATCGTTGTGTTCATGGTTTCCTTGTGTCTGATCGGTCCCATGCTTCTCAATAAAATCATGGGTTATGATGTAACAACCCAAGATCTCGCTTTTGGTCCCAAACCACCCTCGTGGGCCCATCCATTTGGAACGGACTACTTCGGTCGTGATCTTTTGACTCGAACGTTGGTTGGTGGATGTATCAGTTTGATGGTTGGATTTATTGCTGCGACCGTCGCGGCCATTGTCGGCACGATCTATGGTGCGATCTCCGGGTATCTTGGAAAAAGAACGGATAACTTCATGATGCGCATCGTGGATATTTTGTATGCGCTTCCATATATGTTTCTTGTGATCATCATTGTCACGGCCATCGAGGATGTTCCGGTCAGTTCAATCTTTGATCCATTCAATTTTGTCTCAAGAAAACTTTTCGGTTTGGAAATTTTCGAGGGGAAGCTCATCATTTTGTTTTTTGTTCTGGGATTCGTGGGGTGGTTGACCACGGCTCGCATTGTGCGAGGGCAGGTTTTGAGTTTGAAGGAGCAGGAATTTGTTCTGGCTTCACGCAGTCTGGGCGTTCGAGGATGGCAGATCATTTTCAGACATTTGATTCCCAATGCCCTAGGCCCAATCATCGTTTATTTTACGCTTACAGTTCCATCGATGATCATGCAGGAAGCGTTTCTTTCGTTCATTGGGCTAGGTGTGCAACCGCCCAATCCAAGTCTTGGTTCTTTGATCAATGATGGTGCAAACCAGATGAATTCATATTGGTGGATTTTGGTGTTTCCAAGGCTCTTCTGGCTGTTTTGCTTTTCTGCTTGAACTTTATTGGTATGGATTTGCGCGACGCGCTTGATCCAAAACAAAAGGTAGATGAATGACCTTGCTCAAAGTTGAAAATCTCCAGACTTATTTCAGGCGCGATGACTCGATCGTGAAAGCCGTGGATGGTGTTTCCTTTCTGAACTTCAGAAAGGAGGAAATCCTGGGGAATTGTCGGAGAAAGCGGTTCTGGAAAGTCTGTTACGTGTCTTTCCTTGATGAAGCTCCTGCCTCAGCCGCCGGCATTTTTTCCGGAGGAAAAATCCTTGCTTCAGAATCAAAATGTGCTCACCATGAAGAACGAAGAGCTCCGTCATTTGCGAGGTAATCGCATTCGGATGATTTTTCAGGATCCAATGAGCTCGCTCAATCCATTTTTGAAAATTGAGACGCAATTGATGGAAGTCTTGATGATTCACAAGAAGCAATCTCGCGATGAAGCTTGGAAAAATGCTGTTGAGATGCTCGAACGTGTTGTATTTACGAACCCGACAAACGTATCAAGCAATATCCTCATCAATTTTCCGGGGGGATGCGGCAACGTGTGATGATTGCAATGGCTCTTTTGTGCAAACCAGATTTGCTGATTGCCGATGAACCAACCACAGCTTTGGACGTGACCATCCAGGCGCAGATTCTGGAACTCATCAAGGAGCTCAATCGGGATTTGAACGGCGGTTTATTCTTAATCACACAATCTTTGGCGTGGTTGCGGGAATGACGGATAAAATTGCCGTCATGTATGCTGGAAAATCGTGTGATAGACCAGTACGGAAAAACTTTTTCAGCAAACTCCGCCCATCCATACACACACGCATTGCTCAACGGTATTCCGAGATTGGATCAACCGCACAACAAGCTAGCACCGATTCCAGGACTTCCTCCGGGGATCTTTCGAATCTCCCAATGGTTGCCCCTTCAATCCAAGGTGCGCAAAAGTCGATCGTTGCAAGGTCGATGCTTCCGCCGAATGTGAATTTAGATTCGGATCATCATGCGCTTTGCTGGGAGATTCAGAAATGAGTGAAAAAATCCTCAGTGTAAATGATCTCAAGGTGCATTTTCCAATTCGCACCGGCTTGCCGTTTTTCACCAAGACTCACCTGGTCAAAGCTGTGGATGGTGTTTCCTTTGATTTGTACAAAGGTGAAACCTTGGGGCTGGTTGGGGAGAGTGGGTGTGGAAAATCCACGCTTGGCCGTGCCATTTTACAATTGATTAAGCCGACATCGGGTGAGGTGATGTTTGACGGGGAAGATTTGGTTCACATCTCCATCTCGAAACTTCAACAACAACGCAAATACATGCAGATGATTTTTCAGGATCCATATTCAAGTTTGAATCCGCGCATGACCATCGAGGATATCGTGGCTGAACCTTTGCGCACGTTCAATATCGTCAGTGGAAATGACCTTCGAAAGAGAGTCCAGGAATTGCTTCGTATCGTGGGCATGGATCCAAGATATATCCGCAGATACCCACATGAGTTCTCGGGTGGTCAATGTCAGCGAATCGGCATTGCACGTGCATTGGCGCTCAATCCGAAAATCATCGTTGCCGATGAACCGATCAGCGCGTTGGATGTTTCCATCCAGGCGCAAATTTTGAACTTGATGGAAAATTTACAGAAGGAACTTGGGCTGACCTATGTTTTCATCGCGCATGATCTGGCGGCTGTTCACCATATTTCGGATCGGATCGCCGTGATGTACTTGGGTAAAATTGTCGAGATGTCCGATGCGGAAACCATCATTCGCACACCGAAGCATCCGTACACGCAAGCGCTGATCCAAGCTGCTCCGATTCCGGACCCGACAATCGAAAAAAATCGCAAACATTTGGGGTTGAAAGGGGATGTTCCAAGTCCGATCAATCCGCCGTCAGGCTGCGCGTTTCATCCGCGCTGTCCGATCGCTGTCGATCGATGCAAAGTCGATGTTCCGGAATTACGAGATCTTGCAGTTTCGCATAAAACCGCGTGTCATTTGGCTTGAGATTGGACTATTTGTTGGATCCGATTCGGGCTTCGTAATAGTTGTCTGAAAACCAAGATTCCTTGAACACAAATCCGTTTTGAAGGCTCAGTTGCGGATCTTGAACGATCGAGAGTTCGAGCCGTTGTTTAGGGAAATCTACATTGTCTTTATGGATGACTTGAACGGTTGCGGTTTTGTTGAAATAGCTGCTATCTCGCAATTGTCCGCCTGCCAAATATTTGGAGGGGTATTTTTTCTTCAGTGCTGTGATTGCGTCTGAAACGCACTTTTGGGGTGAGATGTCTTGTTCACTTGTGAAGGTCAGGATTGTCTGGTCTTCCAATGTGCGGAGTTTGTAGGATTTTCGATCACCCTTGATTCGGTAAGAGCAACCGGTTGTGTAATCTCCTGCCGAAGCGACGGAGCTGGAGCATACAACGGCTAAAATGACCCATAGATTAATGTACTTCATGATGTTCCTCGTGAATTTGTGGCTTGATGGTGGAAATCAGAAAGTTCTTCGCCTTCTGAACTTTTTCCGCCATGGCCATGAATTCGTTTCGTTTCATGTGAACCGTCACGTTCCCGAAGCAGACATTCAAACCCCCGCATTGGCAGGATTGAATTTGAAAATTTTGGCTGGACTGCTTGGTTTTTCCGAACATGAACGCTCACTTTCTAATATGTGAATAGTCTTATAATGATAATCGTTATCATTTACAAGCGGAAAGTGAAAACAACATAAATATTTGAATTCATTGATGAATCAATCAGATTTGTGGGTGCTGACGCGATTGAATTGGCGTGTGATAAAGGTTCTGAATCTTTCCATGAATCCATACGCCGCAGGTACAACCACCAACGAAAGAACAGTCGAAGAAATCAATCCACCAATGATCGAGATACCCATGCTGGTGCGTTGACGGCTGGCTTCGTTCAATCCAATCGCCACTGGAAGCATACCTGCAATAAGTGCAATCGATGTCATCAAAATCGGACGCAGACGCGTGCGACCGGCTTTCACAAGAGCCGATGCCAAGTCCATTCCTTCTTTGACCAAATGATTGGTGTAATCCACCAAAAGAATCGAGTTTTTCGTGGCGATACCCAAAAGCAAAATACATCCAATGATCGAGAAGATATCAAATGAACTACGCGCGATCGCCAATGCATAGAACGCTCCGCACACCGCCAAAGGAAGAACAAGCATGATGGTGAGTGGCGTGATGAAAGATTCATACAAACTTGCCAATACAAGATAGATGAACAGCACTGCGAGAATGAGAGCGATCAACATGTTGTTGAGAAGATCCTGGAAGTCTTGAGCTTGGCCCCAGTATTCGTATTTCACACCTTGAGGAAGCTTCACCTCTCCAGTAGAGATCATTTTGTCAATGTCTTGAATCACCTGACCCAAGCCGCCCTTACCATCAGGGTTTAAACCAGCAGAAATCTGAATGTAACGACCGCGGTCTTGGCGGTTGATGGTCGAAGGACCACTTACTTCCAATGGTTTAGCGACATCGGAAAGTTTCACCATGCGTCCATTGATGTTGGGAACATAAATTCTGTCGTAGCGCTCCTTGATGTTTTTTTGATCGTCACGCAAACGAACGCGGATGTCATATTCTTTGCCATGCTCGCGGAAAACAGCTGGAACAGAGCCTTCCACAAGTGTGCGCATTTCCTGACCGATGATCGTTGAGTTGATGCCCAAAAGTCTGGAGCGAGCAGGATCCGGAGAGATGCGGAATTCAGGCTTACCGGCGCGGTAGCTCATGTCCACATCCTTGAGATCTGGATGGTTTTTGATTTTTTCCACGATTTGTCTGGAAACTTCTTCGATTTGTTCGAGTTCAGTTCCGACAATATTCAAGTTGAAGGGTTGCTCTTCGCCGAAAGCCCCGACATCCATGATTCTAGGATTGGCTTGGGCATATTTTTTCGAAAGTTCGCGCACGATCTCGCGGAATTGCGATGTGTTCATGTTTTTGCGCTGTTCATATGGAATCATGTCGGCCTGCACACTGGCTTCGTTCGGTTCACCGTTGGCTCCACCCACAGCTACCAATGTCCGAGTGCGTACTTCTTTGTGTTGGCGAATGTCGTAGTCCCGATACCTTCGGCGAGTTTAGCCATGGTCTCAAGATCTGTTCCGGCAGGGAAGATCGAGTTTCACCACGAACTCACCCACGTCAGCCGCTGGCAAGAACGTCATTGGAACGAAGTGTGGCTAAAAAACTGGCAACGAAAATCACAAGCACTGGTGAAAAGTGTCAAAACAGGTCGTCGAATCGTCAACCGAATCACGCGCTCATAGAAATTCTCAATGGCATGGTGACCACGATCCGAAAGATCGGTGCCAGCGAGCCAACGACCGATGAATGTTTTGGTTTCGCGTGGTACCGGGTGCCAGCGGAAATAAGCCGACAACGTTGGAGGCCATCGTCAAAGCATCGAGCAAGCTGATGAGCATCGAAGCAAATCGTCAAACCGAATTCCTTGAAGAATTGACCGACGATTCCTTTCAAAAACGATCGGACCAGCAAAGGAAATCCACCACAAACGTGGTCGCGATCACCACAAGTGTCACTTCGTGCGTTCCTTTGGAAGCCGCAGCCATCGGGTTTTTTCACCAAGTTCAATGTGGCGGAAAATATTTTCACGCACAACAATGGCGTCGTCGATCAGGAGTCCCACCGCCAAGCTCATCGCCAAAAGGGTCATGATGTTGATTGTAAATCCAGCAACGGCCATCAAAATGAAAGTTCCTAAAAGGGAGTTGGGCAATGCTACGCCAGTGATGACCGTGGAACGGATGTTTCCCAAAAACAAAAATACAACGACAACCGTCAAGATGATTCCCAGAGAGATGGATTCGGTCACGTCGATGACGTTGGCATAGATCGGTTTGGAATCGTCGCGAACAATGCCAACATTGAAATTTTTATATTGGTGATCGAAGTCTTTGTTGAGTTTTTCAGCGTGTTTTGACGGCTTTCACCACTGCGATCGTGTTGGATCCAGATCGACGATATACCTGAAGTGTGAGCGCAGGTTCACCATTGATGTACATGCGGGTTTTTCCTCTTGCAATCGTCGACGACTTGGGCCACATCTTTGACTTGGACAGCTTCTTCGTTGCCGTAGAAATTCACCAGCGTTTTTCGATGTCTTTGAGGGTTTCGAACTCCCCCATGCTTCGAATGGTGGATTCTTTGCCATCACTTTCAGTTTTCCGCCCGGGACGTTTTTGCCCGCGATGGCGAGTTGGTTCACGATCTGGGTTCCTGAAATTTGACGGCGCGTGAGTTGATCTTGATTCATCAAAACTTGAATTTCACGCTTGCGTCCACCAACAACCTGAACCACGCCCACGTCCTTGACTTGCTCGATCAACGGTCGAAGAGTTTGGTCGGCCAGGTCGTACAATTCAGCCGGTTTCAAATCAGCTTTGACCGAAAGCGGGGATCAGTTGATCGGAAGAGGTCAAAGTTGAATCACGTAATCTTCGGCTTCATCTGGAAGCTTCGAGCAGGCCGAGGTAAGCCGGTCACTTTACTTAACTGTTCTGCGTAGTGAAGATCGGTTTCCAGTGTGAATTCGATAATGACCTGACTGATGCTTTCTTTGTTGATGGATTTGAGGATTTCAGACCCGCAAGCCCACTCAAAGAATCCTCGATAGGTTTACTCACCAATGTTTCGATTTCAAGTGGACCGGCCCCGGGATAAATCGTGGTTACGCCGATCACCGGAAGGTGCGACGTTTGGAAACAAATCCACGCCGAGTTTGTTGAAGGAGAGTCCCCCGACTACAAGCATCAGGAAGAAAACGCAGGAAATAAAACAGGACGTTTAATCGAAAGATCGGCCAAATTCATTTCATTCTCCGTAAGTTCTCATCTGGGTATAGATGTTCATCGCCAATTTCTGCGTTTGCAAAATCAGAAGCTCAACATTCAGCAAGTCCTGTTCAAAAAGGAAAACCTGATAAGTTGTGCTGCGTCATTTTGCTGACGGTGACGCTCCTTTTTCGGTTTGGTGGTTTGGGTTTTGCGAAGTTCTGGCGCAAGATCAAACGCGATTTTGCTATCCATCCACTGTTGATTGAGTGTGTTCCAGGAAATGTCCTGGGATAGTAGGGCGTATTGGTAGCTTTTTGCGCACCTTGGATTTGTTTGTCGTAGGCTTTGCGCACCTTGTTGTTTTTTGAAAAATCCAGCGGAACATTCAAGCTGGCACCCACCGTGATGGCAGGATAATTGGTGCCGATGGTTTGATCCAGAGCATTTTCCCAGGTGGGATCCAAGCCGTTGGTGGAAAGTTTCGCGATCATATCGAGTGTTGGCAAACGTTCATCTCTTGCGGCCACGGCGCTGGTGCGTTGCACTTCGACATCCGCTTGTGCCGCTTTGACGTCGTCCCCGTTGAGCAGCTTTTGAATTTCTGGAAGTGTCGCGATGAATTCCGGGCTGACAGAATCCAGTGTCTCAAGTACCTGGTCTGAATTGATACCGCGAGACTCGTTGAACATGCGCGCGGCTACTTTTTCCTGATCGATGGCATTTTTCAATTCAAGTTCGCGTTGTTTGAGCGCAGCTTCTGAAGCAACCAGATCCGCATTGTCGATCAAGTGAAGTTTTGCGCGTTTGGCGTTGAGTTTGTGAAACTGATTGGTGCGATCCAGAGAGTTCTGTTGAACAGCCACCAAAGCGCGCGTGATGGACAGCTGCCAGTAGTTGTTTTCCGCTTCAGAGGTGACGATTTTTCTTTGGAACTTTTGATGATGCAAATTCGCCAATCGCTGAGCATTGCGGGAAGCGATGACCGCACGGGTCGAACGACCAAAACCATTTTGCAAAAGCGACTGCTTGAGTTCCAGATTGATGGATTCGACATTGAGGTGAGGTTGCGGATAAAAAAGCGGATCCACGCCATAAATCGTGGATGTGTTCATCGCGTAGTAGACAGAACTTTGCAGACCAAACCCAGTTTGTTGCTTCACACCCAGGTGCAAAATGTCTTGAACGGTTTTGTTACCTTGGAACGCGGGGATGAGTGTCGGGCGCTTGTCGTACACGTGGGCATAATCCGCGAAAAGATTTGGAGCATACAAATGTTGCCCCTCGTTTTGGAGTTCTGCCGCGGCTTCTTCCAAAAGGATCGCGCTTTCCATGCCGGGATTGGATTGTTTCACCTGAGCCAGATAGTTATCAACCGTCAAAGTCTGGGCCAATGTCGGGGCAGAAAAAAATAAACTCAATAGAAGGACAGTGGTTTTTTTCATGGAAAGTTCTCCGGAAAACGGAAGCATTCGTATCACAGTCCCACTGAATGTGAACAAGATAATAGATTCAATAAAAACAGCCACTTATATTCGAAATACAAGTGGCTGTCATGAGCTCTTCGTACTTGAAAGATCTAAGGCAGATCGCTGTTGGTGAAGTGAAATTTGATGTGTGAGCCGGGCATGGCCGCTGCCGGATCATCGGCAAAATCCGAAACATCGTCTTCCAATAGCCAATCCGACCAGTTCGCATGATTTTGAGCGAATGGAACAAGTTCATAGAACTCATCGGTTACGCTGTTGTAGTGGATCAAAACATACACCACATCGTTTGTTGAAATGGTCGTCACCTTCAGCACAAACATACCCAATGGAATTCCCAAGACAGGTCGGTGTTGGATGTTTTGGGAATGGGTGGGCTGAGCGATGGGATTGTTGAGCACATCGAACAAGTCGTATGTTCCCATACAGCCCGGGTCGCTCCAGGTTAAATTCGCGGTCAGAGGTTGGTTGTCGTCGAATGTGGCGAACACTTGATTGACTTCTCCACCGCCGAAATTCACGCAATTTGATAACCAATTTTTGTACAGCGCAGCGATAGGGTCGGGCATTTCTCCCTTGTTGAAATGCAGGATTCCGTATGTTGCCGGCGTGGCGGTTGCGGGATCATCTGCAAATTCGGCAATTTCATCGTTTTCCAGAGCTTCTTCCCATGTATCGGGAAATGTGGAGATGTCGCTCAGGACATGCAATTTGGAACCCGATTTGTTGAAAATCGCATACGTGGTTCCGGATGCGTCCACATTTCTGATCTTAACAACAAAAAAATTGGCTGGGACACCTTCCACCTCGAAGTGCTCGAAATCTTGCATGTGTTCAGGCCCAATGAGTGGATCTCCATTGAAATTGCTCAGGGAATAAACTCCTTCGCAATCATCCAGCGACCATGTCAATACAACGGTTTCGAGATCACCATTGGAATTCAAGTTTGCGAAAAGCTGGTTTCGAGGCCCGCCACCAAAATCGATGCATTTTGACAAGTAGTTGCCGTAAATAAGTTCGAGAGGATCCGTTTCTTCGGGACGTTGCGGGTCGTCGGTTTTGGATCCGTCACAAGAAACCATGAGTGCAAATAGCGATAGGAATAATGAAAGACGCAAAAACTTCATGAAAAACCCTTCAGTTGATGTGGATTGTATCCCAATGGGAGAGGGAGACGGGAAAACAGCATTCCTTCATTATAGCATGGGTTTCTTAGCGTTCAAAATGGAATTTTCTGTAGGGCGTTCTACTCAATAAAACATTGATTCAATAGGACAATTAGTGCTAAAGGCTAGTCCTCGTTTCCTATGGAGAGGTGGCCGAGTGGCTTAAGGCACACGCTTGGAAAGCGTGCGTACGGGAAACCGTACCGGGGGTTCGAATCCCCCCTTCTCCGCCATGACGCAGTCATATTCCGATATCGGTTATCCGCTATCCGTTATCTTTCCAGATCTTCAAAGTACTAATCCTGATATTTGCTTGAGGATTGGGAGGTCATCCAGGCGGTCAGATTCAACTGCATCGCTTTTTCAAATGGGATGTCCAGATCATGCACATGCTCTTTTTTTACAAAGAGGGTGAATCCTCCGCCCACCATGTAGGCCAATGGAATGTATACCGCCACACGGCCTTTTAGATCGTCCGTTGTCGGTAAATCTTCCAGAGCAGATCGTGTCAAAAAGCCCGCAATCTTGGTGTCGGAGTTTGGAAAAGTAACAATCACTGATTTGCCATGGGCATTGGGGTTTCTCATCGATTTGGCATATTCAGCGATGTCTTTGAGGGAATTGAAGACTGTGCCCACGATCGGGATTTTTTTGAAGATTCTTTCCAGGACATTTTCGAGGTATTGGGCCAGCGATAATGTGCTGGTCATACCCACGATGAAGATAAAGGTGATCCCAATCAGAATACCTAGACCAAAAGGAATCTCGCCTTCATGCAAAAATGGACTCAACAGCTTGTTGAACAGGCCGTCGAACATATTGATCAGCCAAACCAGAAAGTAAAAACTGAGCAAAAGGGGAAGGAGCAGCAAAAAGCCGCGCGCAAAAGCTTGGGAGATACTTTTCCAAATATTCATCCGCCGGATCTTAGCTTAAGTAACGATAAAGATAAAAGGAAACTGGCGCACCCGGAGCGATTCGAACGCCCGACCTCCAGATTCGTAGTCTGATGCTCTATCCAGCTGAGCTACGGGTGCAATTTGAAGAAGTGTTCCAATACCCTGTTGAAGGCTATATGTAAAGTGCGAAGAAAATGGGATTTTTAGTGACCTGTGGCCTGTTCACGAAGGTAAAATTTGAGCGGATCCATGATCGATTTGTAGACAGCATGGATACTCAACGCTGTGATCACATTCCATTGGCCGGGCAAAAATCTCAAATTGCACAATGCGCTGTAAACCAAATGGTTTTTCAAATAAGCGACCGGAACGCGTGAGGTATCGTACAGGATATAAAATGCCAGACGATCATTCGTTTCGTTACTGTAAGGCATCCAATTGAACCATGGGTTGTCAGACGAATGGATCTCCATCCAGTCGATGGTTCCCAGGTCTGTTGGTTGTGAAAATGGAAATTTAATCTCGCCGTTTTTTTCCTGATAAAGATCGTTGTACATGCTTTCCGCCATGGCATCGAAAACCTGTTGCTCCAAATCTTCGTCTGAACTTTTTTCAGCGAACAATTCCTCATCAATGTATCCATTTTCAATCAATTCATTATAAATATAGTCTTTGCCTAACTGGCTGTTTTGTTTTTTCATGTCATCGTAAATCACGCTATCGATCAACCCAGCCTTGATAAACATTTCCTCAACTTCGCTGTCAACCATGATCCCTTTGGAGGTTTTCAATTCGATCTGGTCGAAAACTTCTTGGAGTTTTTTGAGTTTAACCATGATTTGTTCGTAAACTTCTGGATGGTTTTGGAAGAAATCCTTCACGCTGGATTCGATATTTTCAGATTCATAAATTTTTCTTGCGAATTCAGCCTCGAATTTTTTATCACGGTCCCATAAAAGATTGTCTGTTAGTTCGAAAAGTGCAGCATCCACGTTTAGAATCACCATGCTTACCTTCCAGTCGCTGAAAGTTTTGTAGAGAGGTCCGCCACCTCTTTGAACGAAACGATCGGCTTGAAGACTGCTTCCAATGTAGGGCATAGCGACGTCAAAACCAAAACGAGTCCAAAATTCCAAATCTTTTTTATCGTCGTAGTGGTTTGCCCAATAACCCGTCATGTTGGTGGTCAGCGTGATGAATTTTGCAAATTCACATACTGCCGATTGGCTGTGCGTCTTGTGATGGAATCCGGAAGGGCGCATTCCGTTTCGATTGCTTTTCGAACCTGGGTTTGAGTCAGCGCGCGTTTGTAAGCTTTGGAAACATCTCGTTCTGTTTTGAGTTGTTTGGACAATTTTCGGTGAAAAAATCATGGAATCTTTTTCTTGTCGCATGAATTGTTTTTGATATTTGCCTTGAATGGTTGTTTCATCAATTGAAGCACCATTCTTTTTCTGCATCATATTCAGCAATCTTTGTTTTGTAAGAAAAGTCTGGATCAATCTTCACAAGCTCTGCATCCAAATCGTCGACATTTTTTCCGGTTCTACTTATGTAACCTCGAAGTGTGTCCACAATTCGTACATCGTTTGTTCTTCGAATATTTGGCGATCCTGTAAAAATCATTGATGTTGTCGAGGATATCCTTGCTTCGTTGCTGATAAATGTGAGGTTTCCATAGTTCCTTAGATTTGCTACTTCAGGAGCATTGCGAAGTTGACTGCCGATCGAGGTATATTCTTTTTTGGCAAATTTAATGATTTTCAAAAGAACCTTGGCATCTTCAATCGAATTAATTTCTCCATTGAAAGCTTTCATAAGTGATCGCCACTCATATGGCTGAAGAAGTTCGCCAGTCGTAAGCGGTTTTAGATAAGCAACAATTTCATCTCTATTGCCTGAAACAACTTTGGAGGCAAAGCGATCCAAAAGTTTTTCCATTTCTTTTTCTGCAAGATTGTAAAACCTAAGGTCCTTGTCCAGTCGAATATTTCATGTCTTTGGCCAGTGCCTCGATTTCAGCATCACTAAAAATTTTTCTCCCAGTTTTCTGAGTCAGTTCTTGGGATTTTTCACAAGATTGACAATGGCCCTTTCCGTCGATAGCGATCAATCAGATTGGCATACCATCGTTGCTGTTGAACAGCATTGAGCAAGTGGTCATGAAATGCTGTCCAAAGTCGATAATAAGTTGGTTTCATAAAAACGGTATTTTCTTCAATCCATCTAGCTGGTTTTCGGATGGCATAGTCTTTTGCGGTTTCAGCAAATTTATCCCAAGATTCTTTCCAAGGCCTTGGTGTCAGTTTTTTGACGGGCAGGTATCTTCCAATTTCCTTGTTCCATGTGATTTTCAGGAAGTCTTCTCCTTCTCCACGAGACAAGGCGGCCATAAAATTGTCGAATTGATCGTTAGTGACCTTGGAATAGTCGTAGATAAAATCCTCCACTCTGGAGGATAGATACAATTCAGGTTCTCGGGCCGAGTTTCTGAAAAAGCGGGCAACTTTGGTTGCCGATCGGTACGAATCAGCATGTATTCGCGATCGAGAACTTTTGTAAATATTTGGCCGCTTGAATGATAGGTTTTGCACCGATCAAGGCCAATAATCCCAATTCCAAAGCGATGGTCATTTGCGCTTGACCGATGGAATTTTGATAATTCTCATGAAGCGCGAGCGCATCTCGACCAGGGATATTTTGGGTGATTGAAGCCATGTCCAATAAATCTTGTTTGTGAGCATAGTGCTGAATGTTTGCAACAGCTGCTGCAATTCCAACACCTGTGAAGCCAATAGCCATACCCGCTTCCCATAGCACTGCTGTTCCAGCAACCATTCCAGGCAACACGAAAATACTGACAGCGGTAGTCACAAACATTGTCGAGTACAGCACCATTTGACGTGTTTGCATTTTGGAATACTCGGTATGGTCTGAGTTTTCGATCAAATCACAAATATATTCACCCACGGATGCTGACGGATTATCGATAGCATAATCCAAGAGTGCAAAAATTCTCACAGTCACTGATTCTTTGAGAAACTCTTCGTAGTCTTCAAAGTTGTGATAATTGAAAGCCTTGTTCAGTGTTTCGAATTCTTCTTGAATGGTTTCTTCAATTTCGTCTTCCACTTCGTTTACGTCCTCTTCCTTGAGCTGAAATATAGAAGGAATGTAAACTTTTCGGACATCTTCTCCTTTTAGAGCATTGTACAGTATACGGGAATCCCCGGTGGCATGACCCACTGGAGAAGTAAGTTTAATTCCCAAATCTGATAAATAACCGCTCCCACCAAACGCGTAACCAGAAGTCAGACATTCAAATTCTGCCTTAGAAGGAGAGAGTTTGAGAATGTCGAAAGAAAGTTCAATTTCCGATCAGCTCTTCTATTCTGGAAGTAGAATAGAAGTCATCCATGAGTCTGTGAAATTCTGTCGAATATTGTTTGGTGAAGGCATTGTCATGGATATATTTTTTTTCATCCGCATAATTCCAGCAAAACTGGTTGATGTCCTTTATTTTTTTGTTGATTGAGGCAATGAACTCAGAGTCATAGATGTATTTTCTGCCGGTTTGTCCATAGGCTCTTCCGTTGATTAGTTGAGTGGGCAGAGCGTCGTCCATATAGTCCAATGGAATTTGTCCACTGATGATTTTATCGTAAAGCTCAGCGTGTTTTTTCTTTCGAAAAGCATCGTATTTGGATGAACAAAAGGTCTGTTCCATTTGAACGCAACTAATTTTCTCTGCCCAAGTGTGGAACGTTTCCACAGTTTTCAGGATTGTCGAGGATGTGAATTGCCGATCTCCAAATTGCGACGAGTAAATGTGCTTTTGGAGTTCGCGGATGATCAAAGCCCGACTGGTTCTTGCGAACTGATATGGAAAAATCCGCGGAAGATTTCAGGGTATTTTGAAACTTTCGTTGCTCGAATCTGTTTTTGACAACTTTGTCATGCTCATTTTGAAGTTTTTGCGTGTAGGATTGCTGAAAGTCATAATCAAACAGAAAACGATCGGTGACTTGTTTCTCGTTCGTCAAGTCGATGGTCTAGATTCCTTAAAAGGCTGGTCTACAAAACCGCGCTCTTTTTTGGCAATCATCATGTGCTTGCAAGTATTCATCTGGATCGACAAATCTCGGAGTGAATTCACTTCGATCGCGTTTTGCATCAGCCACGAAACTGTCGAAAGTCATTGTTTCATTCAGGAAAAATGGTCTGGTTTTGAGAAATTCGAAGTAGCCCTTTTTTCTTTTGCTTGATAGTTCGAGAGGAGATTGTTTGGCCAGTTGGTCTTTCCAATATTGAGCCTCAGCCTTCGAAATACCAACAGCGATAGAAAGTCGTAAGTTTTGAAAACCAGCGCTCCATGATCGGGTAAACTTTCATTCATCGCATGCCTCAATCCTTGAGCATAAGATATGCTTAGATTGCTTTCAGGCATCATCGGCGTGTAATTTTCACAACAAGAATTAAGTGAGGTTATCAAATCTTCCATCTTATAGTACGTGTTCAAATCCTGATTTTGACCTCACGTAGATCTAGGTCATCAAATTCTTCGATGACCTTTTTGAAAATGAATGTCGTTCCTTCTGGGATGAGAGATTTTTGGATCAAATCATGTGTCGTGTTGATCAGACGAATGGATAGGTTCTTCATCCAGAAAATTTCGTTTCTATAGGTATGGGATTTGTTTCTTAGATATTTCTCTCCATCTTTCTGGATAGCTTCGTAGCAACTTTTGTCGTATTGAATTTCGCCGATTTCGCTTACTTTTAGAATGTCGAAAGGTTGCTCGACACACTTATTGAATCATGTCCTTGTTAGACAGCACGGTTTGTATGGATGAGATGAGAATTTCTCGGTCGCAATAAAACTGGATATGCCGTTTGTTTGTGGGTTGGAAGTAACCATGGCAACTTCGTTCGTCATTTTTGCAATTTTGAAGAAAATGAAAGAGGCACTTTCGGTAATTTTCAATATCGGTATTTACGCTTTGAATTGTTGCTTCGAATGTATCGAACATTTTCTCGAAGTCGAAGACTTCCCAGTTAGCTTTTTTTCTGTGAGTCTTTCTCGGAAGGGTGTTGAAGAAGTTGTCTTAAAAATATTGATTTCGTTGGCGCGCTCTACGCAAATTTCAGGGATGATAAGGCTCTCGGCGCCAAAAATTGAAGTCGGCAAAACCACGAGCATGAGCCCCAAAATAAATACGAATTTTTTAAATTCCCCAGAATTGAACATACTTCCTGCAGGACGGTTTTTTGTTCGACGATCTTTTAACATTTCGAGTCATTTTTTGGTAGTCAAAATTGGTGAAGAGTGTATTAAGATATTGAAATATAAGGATTATTTATTAAGATTGTGTTAAGATTTGTTCTTCAAAACTGCTTGCCGAATCGCATAATTCTGTATGGCAGTTGCCATATGTTTTTACCAATGTTAATGGTTTCTTAACTGTGATTTTTTGACAGTTCGATATACTAAGCTCATTGAAATGATGCTACGGGGCTCAGCAGGAAATTGGTTCGATCACACTAACTCTAGGCCTTCTATTCTCTTCTCAAAGTTTAGCCCTCGAAAACGTCATCATTCAAAAAATCAAACAATACACCAACTGGATCAAGGACATCAAATTAGTGGTGCGTATGGCATGCAAAACTATTTTTTGCGGTCAATGATAAGGATCCGATCATCTATCAATTGAGTTTTGTTGCGGATCAATCTGGTAAAAAAGTAACGACGCTGGTTCCATACAAAAAACTTGAGGAGTTGTATGGTTACTATGCTTACGCAAAATCGATCTCTGGAAACAGAAAGTTCGACTTGGAAGGCGTCACTTCTTGTAGCAACAATGGCATGGTTTTCTATCTGGTGAATGAAAAAACCGGAGATATTCTCAAGGCCGATTCCAAAAACCTCACCAAGCTCAACATCAACTACGATAGCTATCCTGATTTTAGTTATGACCTTAGGAACGACGGATTTATGGGAGTAACTGCCGATTGCGCTACCAATAAATTGTATGTGGCCAAATTAAAAAACCCCAACATCGTTTTTGAGGTTGATTTGAATTTGGGTAAAGTGGTTCGTCAATTTAATATGTCTACGGGTTCTGATTCGGAAGATGATATATCGGATCTGTTTTTCAAAAACGGACAATTGTATGTTCTTCAGAAAAACATCACTTCGATTGCCTTGGTCGACCCAACTGTCAAAAGCAACAACTTTGTCAGCAAAAGATTGGATTATTCATCCATGAGCGACCTTACAAAGATCGACGAAATCGGAATCGCCGAAGCGTTGGTTGTTCAAAACAATTCGATTTTTCTATTCCTCGATCAGCGCAAAAGCAACAAAGCCAATAACGATCAATCCAAAGACGTCATCGTCGAACTCAAAATATAATGTTATAGTGCGCTTGTGAGCACAGCTACCGAAAAGAAGATATTCAGTTCATGAAACAAGCCTTGCGTTTGGCGCAGGACTGCGGCAAACGGGATGGTTCCGATTGGTTGCATTGTCGTGCGCAAGGGCAAAGTGATCGCCGAGTCTGGCAATACCCGTCATGCGCAAAGCAATCCCATGGCGCACGCGGAATGCGATGCCATTCAGGAAGCCAGCCGGTACCTACGCAACTGGCGTTTGGAAAATACGACGTTGTATGTGACGACCGAACCTTGTTTGATGTGCACAGGCCTGATTTACGCGGCACGAATCCCGAAAGTGGTTTTGGATGCTCTAACCCAAAGGGCTCCCTCAATTATATTGAAGAGAGACGTCAGGAATTGAATCTGAACCATTCCGTAGAAGTCGTGAAGGGGTGTTTTGGACAACGAAGCAGCCACGCTTTTGAAGAACTTTTTCAAGGCAAACGATACACCTAGAACTTGTGATTGCCATGGGATGATATAGATTCCCGATGGTTATGAACAAGACGTTGCTTTTTTTACTTTTTATTTCCGATCTCCGCTTATTCCCAAGAGATACAACTTAAAACGGCGGTCGATGAAGCATTGAAATATTCGCCAGTTGTACAGCGCTCAAAAGCCAATATGGAAGATGCACAATGGCGAAAAGCTGAAAGTTACAACGGCCTTTTGCCGACACTAACTGGTGATATCAATTATTTGCTGGCCAAAAAATATGTGCAGTTCGACGCGGGATCCGTCACCATCAATCAGGTTCTTCCTTCGTCCCAATTTATTTTGACTGGGAATCTTCCGGTGTTCGATGGATTTTCAAATTTCAATCGATTGCGTGCGGGAGCCAGGCAGTTCGATGCAGCTGAAAATGATTATGAGTGGACCGAATTCACGATCAGCATGCAGACCACGCTTTTATTTTATCGCGCGTTGGTTGCCAGAAACTTGATGGATGTCGCCGATCAAAACGAAAAAACGATTCAAGATCATTATAAGGATGTGACCGCACTTCAAAAAGCTGGAGTTGCCACCAAATTCGATGTGCTTCGTGTGGGTGTTCAAGTCAAGAAGCCGAAGCTGAAGTTCTCAAGGCACACGATGAATATGACTTCGCCAAGATTCGTCTTGCCCGCACCATCGGCAAAGAAGAAGATACTCGAACGCCAGTGGGTGATTTCCCAACGCTTGCACCAGCTTTGATCGAACAAACCAAAGAACAAACGATGGAAAGAAAAGATATTCTGGCCCTTTCTCAGCAAAGTGAGTCGCTGACATCGCTTCAGAAAGCCAACAACAAATTCTGGGTTCCGAGATTATCTGTCTATGGTCAGCTTCAAGCTTACAACAACCGCAATGATGAGTTTTCGGACTGGGATGCTTATCGCGAGGCCTATCAAATGGGATTGAATCTTCGTTGGAATATTTTCGATGGTATGACGTCGATTTCCAAATCCAAACAAGCACGCGCACAAGCCATTGCAGCGCAAAATGGAGTTCGTGCTGCGTCCCTCAAGGCTGGGGAAGATGCGGAAATTTGGAAAAAGAAGTTTCTCTATTTTTGCAAGATGGTGGATGTAAAGACCACACAAACTCAAAAAGCGGAAGAGGCTGTGCGTTTGGCCAAAGAAAGTGTCAGAGCAGGAACCAAAACCAACAGCGATTTGATCGATGCGGAGTTGGATCTTTTTAAATCTCGTGCCGATGTATTGAATGTTCGTATGGGAATGATCGAAGCATTGATCAATTATCAATTGGCCACAGGCCATAAAGTTTATGATTTCCAATCTTGATGGAGTGAAGCGATGAATAAAAAGAAAATTCTAATGATAGCAGGAACGGTCGTAGGCTTGGGCGTTCTGTATTTGACTTATCAACACATTGTTTATGTCAAAACGGACAATGCAGAAGTGAGCGCGCATACGGTGATGATCGCTCCAAAAGTCGGCGGATATATTCGTGAAGTTTTGGTGAAGGAAGGGCAGGCGGTAAAAAAGGGTGATCTTCTCATTCAAATCGATGATCGTGATTATGGTGTCACGCGCGATTCGATGCAGAGCGAATTGCTTTCCCTGGAGGCCAAACGCAAGGATGCCGAAAAAAATTATCAACGCATCAAAGATCTTTTCTCCAAGGGTGTGGTTTCGAATCAACAGTACGATTCCGCAACTGCATCTTACAATGAGATACGCGCAAAATATGACTCAGCGTTTGCTCATGTAGAAGCAGGCGGAGCTAAATGTTGAATATACGCAGCTTCGCGCCCCGAGCGATGGGACGATTGCGCGTAAATCAGCTGAAGTTGAGGCAATTGGCGGCACCAGGTGTTGTACTGGTTGGATTTGTGAGTTCGGAAAGTCGGTGGATCACCGCAAATTTGAAGGAAACTGAAATCAAAAAGCGTTCAGCCTGATTCAAAAGTCAGCATTGAAATCGATGCTTTTCCTTCCGAAATTTTCAGGGAACGGTGGAAAGTTTGAGTTCAGCAACGGGAGCTACATTCAGTCTTTTGCCACCTGACAATGCAACCGGCAATTTCACCAAGGTTGTTCAACGCGTTCCGGTGAAAATTCTTTTCGATTCGTTATCCTTGAAAGAAATCGAACGGCTTCAAGCTGGACTTTCAGCCGTCGTTAAAATCAAAGTACGATGACCAAAGAATCAAGGCTCATCATTTTCGTCGCTGTTCTGGCTTCACTGCTGGAAATCATCGACACATCAATTGTGAATGTCGCGCTTCCATCCATCATGGGTAATTTGGGAGCGACCTTGGATGAAGTTTCCATGGTGATCACGGGATATGCGATTGCCAATGCGATTGTACTTCCGGTTTCTGCATGGTTAGGAATGCAGTTCGGTCGTCGCAAGTATTACCTGACTTGCATTGTTCTTTTTACACTGACATCTTTGCTCTGCGGTGTTGCACCCAACCTCACTTCGCTGATTATTTTCCGTATTTTGCAGGGCCTTGCGGGCGGAGCGCTTCTGCCTACATCCCAAACATTGATTTATGAACAGTATCCGAAAGAAAAAAGCCGGTATTGCAGGAGCCGTATTTGGCATGAGCGTCATGATCGGTCCAGCACTGGGGCCAGTCATGGGCGGATATTTAACCGATAACTTTGGCTGGAGAACCATTTTCAATATCAATCTGCCGCTGGGGTTGATTGCATTTTTGGTTGGTTGGATGGTCATCCACAACCCACCACAGGAAAAACGCGCCGACAACGCGCCGAAACCAAAGTTGGATACGGTGGGTTTGTCGTTGCTCATCGTACGGGCGTTGGTTGTTTGCAATATGTTCTGGAGCGTGGAAATGCCGATGACTGGTTTTCAAGTTCAGCCATTGTGGTCAACACGATCATTGCTTTGATCTCAATTCCGACATTTATTTGGTGGGAGCTGAGAATCGATCATCCAATCCTCAATTTGCGGTTATTCAAAGAATCCATTGTTCGTAACGGAACTTTGCTGATGGGACTGCTTGGGTTTTTTCTCTACGGCATTATTTTTCTTCTTCCGGTCTTTTTGGAGCGTATGTACCACTATGACGCCACTCAAGTCGGGGCGTTTTTCATTCCAAGCTCGATTGCCACCATGCTGATGATGCCGATCATCGGCAAGCTCATGCAGTCGGGAAAAAATCCAAAGATTTTGATCATTGCGGGGTTCGTAGGGTTGGAAATTTTTCTTTGGTGGATGACGACGTTGTCACCGCTTTCTTCCAAGACTGAAATCCTGAATATGCTGTATGTGCGGGGTCTTGCGCTTGCATTTTTGTTTGTTCCCATCAATTCGACCATTTTGGGGCAAATGAAGGGTCCAAGTCTCGGGCAAACCGCGGGCATGCTCAATTTGTTTCGTCAGCTTGGAGGAAGCATGGGGATTGCTTTTGGTGCGACAATGCTCACCACAAAAACCCACAGAATTATAGCATCATCATGAGCAAACTTTCACAGTTCAATATCGGGGCACAGGGTTCTTCAGCAAGTTCAAGCAGGCATGTCCAAGCAAATGGTTGGATGCTGCACGGCAGATCCACATCAGGGGGCGGTGAAGATTTTGATTTTCAAAGTGAACAACCAGGTATTTATGCTGAGCTTTTGGAATTGATTCAAGTGATGATGGTGATCATCGCGTTTTCAATCATTCCGATCGTTTATATGAAAATCAAACGTGGCCCGACAAAAATCGTGGACGCGCATTAATCATCAAATCGTGGATTTTTTGGAGTCGCGAGATGTCTTTCCCATTCGAAGATATTCATTAACGAAAATTCAAAATTCGTATTCCAGTCGTCTACTTTTGCATAAGATATTCCAGAAGCAGTGTCAAAGTAGCTGGAACCAGATACCTTTCCATTACTATCAAATTGTGCGAAAACCTTTTTGGACGTATTCAGTGATAAATTCACAACAATTTGTTGATTTGCATCAGTTGTGATTGTAACCGGGATTTTTTGAGCAGCTCAAAAACTTCTACTTGCGATTTCTGTGGAGCCGTGTAAGAACAGTTCCCGTTACTTACAGGAAGATTTGATATGCCTTGAACAATGATTGGTGCATCGGTTTTGGTGCCTACTTTTTTATACCATCAAAAATGTCGAACTTGCACGGCTAGACCAAAATTGAAAGTGCCGCGGAATTCACGGATTCAGCAACATCAGCATCGCAAAAATTATCCCAGCTTGGCGATAAGGTGTGTAATTTGCCTTTGAGGAAATTAGAGAAGCAGCATTTTCTTCAAAGTTGATTTTGAGTTCTAAGCGGTAAGGTTTATGCATATTTCTGAATACTTCTTTAAAATGTCCCGTGCAGATGCTTGAAATGACAAAGCAAGTATAAGTGTTGAAAATGCCAGTTTTCTCATATCTAAATTCCCCCTTTGAATTTAAGCGCTTTATACAACGTGTCATAAAGATAAACAATTCATATTTTTATGAAAGATCCCGTTAATCTATAAATATTTGAAATTAAAGCAAAAAATAGTAAATAAAACCCATGGAAAACTATATTCTACAAACGCTTGTTTTCATCGGTTCAGCCATCATCCTTGTTCCTATTTTTAAGTACCTCGGTTTCGGATCCGTTCTTGGGTATTTGATCGCAGGAATTGTTGTCGGCCCCTTTGGATTGAAATTGATCAACGATGCCGAACATGTGATGCACTTTGCTGAAATCGGTGTGGTGATTTTGCTTTTCATGATTGGTTTGGAAATCCAACCATTCAAACTGTGGTCGATGCGAAAACATCTGCTGGGCTTGGGCGGACTTCAAGTTGTCATCACGACGATTCTTTTCACAGCGATTGGGAAATGGGTCGGACTTGAAACTTTTCCCGCCACCGTGATTGGCTTTTCTTTGTCGTTTTCATCAACCGCCTTTGCCTTGCAGACATTGACTGAACGCAATCAGTTCAACACAGAATTTGGTCGCAGCAGTTTTTCAGTTCTACTCATGCAAGATTTGGTGGCCATCCCTGCGCTTGCCATCATTCCGACCATGGCCGTAGCATCTTCAACGGAAAGCAGCTCTTGGCCCAAAGTAGTGAGTTTTTTCGCGATCGTTGTGCTGCTTGTCTTGGCCAGCCGTTATTTGATGCGTCCGATTTTCCGAATTTTGGCAGGTACGCACACTCGGGAAATTTTCACGGCAGCTGCCTTGTTCATTGTTTTGGGTGTGGCTGTCCTGATGCAGAAAATCGGATTATCCGCCGCCTTGGGAACTTTCATCGCAGGAGTTTTGCTTGCTGAATCCGAATATCGTCATGAAATTGAAACCAATTTGGATCCTTTCAAAAGTCTGCTTATGGGGCTTTTCTTCATTTCGGAATTGGCATGAGCGTGAGCGTGGATCTGATTCTGCAAAAACCACTTCTGATTTTTGGAATGGCCATTGGATATTTGATGCTCAAGACTGGAATCATTTATCTCGTGGGACGCGTGTTCAAATTGAATCATGAAAACAGCAAGCTGATGAGCTTGAACATCGCGCAGGGTGGAGTTTGCCTTTGTGATCTTCGGAATGATCACCACCTTGCAGATCGCTTCTTCGGAAACCATTGCAATACTTACCGCAGTGATCACACTATCCATGGCGATTAATCCGTTGTTGTCGATGTTGAATGAAAAAATCACCTGCGATCAACAGGGCAGTGAGTCGGCGTACGATCAAATCAAAGATGAATCTCCGCAAATCATCATTGCTGGATTCGGACGTTTTGGACAGATGTTCGGTCGTATTTTGCGCGCCCAAAACATTCCTTTTGTGGCGATCGATCACGATTCCGGACAGATTGAATTGCTTCGTAAGTTTGGCAGCAAGGTCTATTACGGTGATGCATCTCGTGCCGATTTGTTGGAAGCCGCCGGGCAGCCCGCGCAAAATATTTCATTTTGGCGGTCGACGGCATGGAGAGATCCATTCAGGTCGTGAAAACCGTAAAGGATCATTTTCCAAATTTGAAAATCTTCGCCCGTGCCCTGGCCGCGGCCATGTCTTTGACTTGATGGACGAGGGTGTCACGCACATCAAGCGCGAAACCTTCGGTTGAGCATTTACTTTGTCAAAGAGCTTCTGATTGAAATGGGGATGGAGGCCATCAAGGCCAAAAACATCATCGAACGATTCAAGGAACATGATGAACTGATGATGCTTGAACAATACAAAGTACGTCATGACGACAAAACGATGGTAAGCCTATCTAAACAAAGCGTGGCGCAATTGGCGCAAGTTCTCAATGATGAGTCTCAACGAACTTATGTGGCTCCCGCCATCAGAAGTTCCCGAACAGGAAGAAAGCAATCGAACGATCAATTAGGGAAGTTGATTGTTTTGGTCATTCGCTGTAAAGCTTACGCCCACGGAGAGATGTCCGAGTGGCCGGAAGGTGCCTGACTCGAAATCAGGTATACGTCAAAGACGTATCGGGGGTTCGAATCCCCCTCTCTCCGCCATGACGAAGTCATATTCCGTTATCAGCTATCCGCTATCGCAGTTATCATAACCAACTCAGGGGATTCGAACCCAAAGGGTTCGTCTGTATATTTGAGCGCGCATTCGCGCGCAGGCCCCTCTCCGCCATGACGAAGTCATATTCCGTTATCAGCTATCCGCTATCAGTTATCATAACCAACTCAAGGGGATTCGAACCCAAAGGGTTCGTCTGTATATTTGAGCGCGCATTCGCGCGCAGGCCCTCTCTCCGCCATGACGAAGTCATATTCCGTTATCAGCTATCGGCTATCCGCTATCAGTTATCAGAATTGAACAAAGTCGGATTCTGCGCTACATATCGGCTTATGCAATTTCAAACGGATACTGGAGCGTATGAGCGGGGTCGTCCTGAGTACCCGCAAAAAGTCATCGATTGTTTGAGTGTATCGTTTCCAATCCTGCCCAACTCCACAGTACTTGAAATTGGTTCTGGCACCGGCAAATTCACGCGGCTTCTTCTGGAAAACGGAGTCAATCCCATCGCTCTTGAACCCCTGGAATACATGCGCAAAAGATTCTCTCAGATGTTTCCAAATGTTGAGGTGATTGATGGCGTGGCTGAAGCGATTCCGCTTCCAGATCAATCCGTGGATCATGTCATCGTGGCTCAAGCCTTTCATTGGTTCGATGCGCATAAAGCCATGCGTGAAATTCATCGTGTGCTTAAACCGAAAGGTAACTTGGCACTTGTATGGAATGTTCAGGACAGGTCGGTGGATTGGGTCGAAAAACTCGGTCAAATCGTCGACGAGCATGAAAAAGGAATTACACAATACCGTACAAGTCAGTGGAGAAATGCATTCATGGCATTCAAGATTTTTTCCCCATTGCAGGAAGTAAAATTCAATCATGTTCATTCCAGCACGCCGGAAATGATTCTAGATCGTGTTGCTTCCATCAGCTTTATCGCTGCTTTGCCTGAATCCGAGAAAAAGCTAGTTTTGAAAAATGTCCGCAATTTGATCGAATCGCATCCGGACATTCGCGCCAAAACCACGATTGATTTCCCCTACATCACCGATCTCTTTTTCTGCCATAAAATATAAATAAGCGTTCCCACCTTAATGCAATTTTAACCGACTTAACCGTTTCTTGATTGGTGGTTTTTCATCCGACCCCATACATCTAAGGACATGTTCAAAGGGGTGATCGCAGGGTTTCTGTTGTTGGCATCGACTGCTTATGCCGACATTTCATTTAAGCAAGCCAGATTCTTTCAACTTGACCAACCTTACGAGATCAGTGGGGCGGTTTCAGTCGGGAATGAATTTTATGTTGTCATGGATAATCGTCCGGTCATCTATGTTTTGCAGGGTCTAACCGATAACGAGTCCTCCTGCAGTTCACATTGATCTGACACAACTCGAAGGTTATTCACAATGCATCCACCAATGAAATCAACTTGGAGGAATCGCCCATTGCTCTGGAGTATTTTATTTGGCGAATGAAAAAAGCAACGATGTCTTGAAAGTATCATCAGGAAAATTGGAAGTTTTGCCGATTGATAAACACATTTGATTTCAAAGGATGCCAAGAAGGGCTTGGAAGGCGTCGCAGTGGACTGCAAATACAACATGCTCTTTGTGGCTATGCAAAGTTACCCGCAAAAAGTCGTGGGTTTATAAAATGAGAGATAATAGTTATGTCACCACTTTTAATCTTGCTAGTGGAGAGGAAAATAAAAACAACAACATTTCAGATCTTTCTTTTCTGAATAATCAACTTTTCGTTTTGCAGAAAAACCGCTCCTCGATTTTGAAAATCTGGGTGTATGGAAACAAAAACGGACCGATTCTGGAAAGGTTGGATTATTCGAAGTACGCCTATATTTTCGATTCGAATCAACATGATGCCAATGGCAACATGATCGACAAAGATTTTGCCGAGGGTCTGGTGGTCCACGACAAAGTTGCTTCCTGTTTTATGACCAGGGAAAATCAGGTGCCATCAGTCAAAAAGGACAGAGTTTGGGTTTGAATTTGGACTCTTGTGGAGTTGTACTTCAGTTGTCCAATTAGCTTAAGGCCGGAGGCATATTCCCCCTTGCCTCCGGGCCTTAAACGCTAAGTTTCGATTGATTCTTCCCCGTTTTAGGAATATGAAATGAACCCATGAAAGCCTCTGTTTATACCGGTCCGCAAAAGATGGAAGTCCGCGAAGTTCAGGTTCCATCGCATTTCCGAAGACGAAGGTTTTGCTCAAGATCCACGCTTGTGGGGTTTGCGGAACGGACATCGTGAAATATCAATATGACATGGTCAAACCACCGATCGTTCTGGGCCATGAAGTCGCCGGTACCATTGAAAAAATCGGAAAAAATGTGACCAAATTCAAGGCAGGGGACCGAGTCGTGGTTGCGCATCGCGCCATGCTATTCCTGCCACTTTTGCAAACATGGAAACGTGTCTATGTGCGATGTCTTCAAAAATCCAATTTGGATCCAGGAAGCTTTGCCGAATACCTTCGTATTCCTGCGCCGCATGTTCAAATGACCGCGCACAAAATTCCAGAAGGCATGACTTTTGAAGAAGCGATTTTCATGGAGCCACTCGCGTGCATCCTTCGCAACATCAAACGTGCTGGTCTTCATCAAAAAGATTCAGCCTTGATCGTTGGGTTGGGATCCGTTGGGTTGATGACGGGAATGGCACTCAAATCGATGGGTATCAAAGTATTTGCTACGGATTTGAAACAAGAACGCATCGATTTGGCGATGAAACTGGGGTTGGATTGGGCTACCGTTCCTACCGCAGCGCTCAAAGATGAAATTCATGCACGCACAAATCCACATGGTGTTGATCTTGTGGTCCTAACCGCCGGCAATGAAAAAGTTTATTCCGACTCTGTGAATTATGTTCGTGATGGCGGAGCCGTCAGCATTTTTGCGGGTATGGGTCCTGAGTCCAAGCTTGAATTCAACATCAACAATCTCTACAAACGAGAAATCGTCGTTTATGCGAGCTACTCACCATCTCCAATTGAACTCATGGAAGCATTGCAAATGATTCAAAATGGCGAAGTGAACGTAAAAGCGCTAGCACCCAAGAAATTTTCACTTGATCAGGTTGAACAAGCCATCCTCGCCGTCCAAAAACAGCAAGTATACAAAGCAATTATTCAACCAAATATGTAAATGCGGTCTGACGAGACCGCCAACACAACTGACAATGCCATCATCCAACCATCGGCTTAAACCGATAACTTCTTGTGGGACTGGCGTAGCAGGTAGACACTACTGATAATGATGCCGATGCCGATCAGGGTCATTTTGGTGGCTTCTTCATGAAATAGAAAATATCCTGCTGTCGCAGAGATCACCACATCCAAATACGTGTAATGCACCAATGAGGACGTGCTTTTGGCACTTTGCAAAGCACGCGTCAGGTAGACTTGTGCAATTTGGATCAAAATACCGATGAGCAGGATCAAAATCCATTCAACTTTGGTCCGGAGCCACCCAGTTGGTGATGGTGGGAATGATAAAAACGGGGATAGCCACAAAAGATGAGAAAACACCACTACATTGGGATCTTCCTTGTCTTTTAATCTGCGAATGAAGATGTAAGCGATACTGGCCAAAACAGGTGCCGCCATGCCCACCAAAAAATCCTTTGTTTCAATCCTGGAATCAAATCCTTTGAGCAAAAGCACTCCCAAAAAAGCGATAAAGAAAAGAACCCAATCTTGAACCTTGGTTTTTTCCTTCAAAAAGAGTGGCCAGCAGGATGGTGAAGATGGGGGGGGATAGGTTGATGAGTGCTGTGGCTGTGGCCAGAGGCAAATGTTGAAGCGAATAAAAAAATGCCAAAACACCAGCAGATCCAAATACTCCGCGCATGAGCAGGTCGATTTTGTTGTTTCCTTTGAAAATGATCCCTGATTTTCGAATCACATAAATGCAGATGATCATGGAAATCAAGGCTCGGAAAAAAACGACTTCAAATGAGGGAATATGCGGAATGAATTTGATCAAAAGTTTGGCGATGAAATAGTAAAAAATAGAAAGAACATACAGTTCAACGCTGCTTTTGGATTGGGTTGTCATGATTCGTCGTTTAAACCAAAGTGACATTATCAATAAGACCTCTTATTGACAATCAATCCCAATTCTGGCTTTGTTAGGTCGTGATCGATAAAAATCTGGAAAAACTCAACGCGTATATTCAAACCAAAGGTTTGAGAAGCTCTTCAGCACGTGAAGTCATCGCCAAGGAGTTTTTCAAAACCAAAGATCACATCACCATTGAAGAACTTTTGAACAAGACGCGTAAACTCAATCCAAAAATCGGAATCGCCACAGTGTACCGAACCCTTCACTTGCTTCAGGAATGTGGCTTGGCCATTCGTCGTGATTTCAATACGGGTGTGGTTTCATTTGAACCCCAAACCGACCATCACCATGACCATCTGATTTGCACATCCTGTGGAAAAATCATCGAGTTTTTTTTCGAAGAGATCGAAAGAGCCCAGACCAAAGTGGCGGATAAATACGATTTTGTGCTTCAACATCACAAAATGGAACTGTACGAGTTTGTAAAAACTGCCGTAAAGAAGCTTCTCTCAAGAAAAAAAGTGTATAAATTCCATGATTTGGATCATATTGTCATCCGTGAATAAAGATGATAATGAAAAGCTTTATCACTTATGAGTTCCACACTACTTGAAGCCGAAAAAGGAAAACGATTGAGAATCCTGAAAATTCAGGAGATCCGCTGATATGCGATCGACTGTTTGAAATCGGAGTTTTCCCCAAATGAAGAAATCGAAGTTCAGCAGCAGCTTCTTTGGAATGGACCCTTGATCGTGGAAGTTCGTGGCGGACATGTCGCCTTGAGAGAATCTGAAGCCAAATGCATCACAATTCATCAGATATAAAACAAGAGTTTTTCGTTGCACTTGTGGGGTCTCCCAATTCCGGGAAAACGACTTTGTACAACCAAATCACGTCCTCCACGCACGCAACCGTAAATTATCCGGGGTCTACCGTTGATTATTCCTATGGAAGGATGGCTTCCAAATACGGTGATGAAACCTTTTCAATTTTGGACACCCCGGGCACATACAGTCTTTTCCCAAAATCACCCGATGAAAATGTAACGACCGACATCATCTATCATCATCCAGCGCACGGTTTTGCCAAAGTGGTTGTGGCTACGGTGGATCTTTCACAATTGTCACGACAATTGTGGATCGTTCATCAGCTTTTGGAAGCAAAATTTCAAGTCATCGTCGCGCTCACGATGCAGGATGTGTTCAATGTGGAAAACGTAGACATCTCCAAAATCGAAAAAGTGATTGGATGCCCTGTAGTTCTTGTTTCTGGAGTGACCGGCAAGGGAGTCGATCAATTGGTCGGAAAAATTCAAGAAGGGCGTCGAAGCATTCCACAGTCTCCAGTTCATATCGAACCTTGGAATGAAGATCAGAAGCATCGCGTTTTGGTTCAAATGAAAGAAGTCGAACAAATCATCTCCAGACAAAATGATTTGTTTCAGAAGCAGAGAAAAGAGCTATTTCATCGAACTGAGCGCATGGATAAAATTCTGCTTCATCCTGTTTGGGGAATTTTGATTTTTGCCTTGTTGATGTTTGGCATTTTCAGCTCCATCTTCTGGTTGGCGGCACCTTTGATGGATCTGGTGGATGGATTTTTTGGTTGGGCTGGCGATTATGTTCTGGGGATAGCTCCAAATTCATTGTTCGGAGACTTTATCGGCAACGGTATCATCAAAAGCATGGGCTCAGTGCTGGTGTTTGTTCCACAAATCGCGATTTTGTTTCTAGGAATCACTCTTTTGGAAGACACGGGCTATCTGGCACGAGCTTGTTCACTTATCGATAAGCCGCTGTCCAAAATCGGACTCAACGGCCGATCTTTCGTTCCGCTTCTTTCTGGAAATGCCTGCGCGATTCCAGCCATGATGGCAGCCCGAACGATTTCATCGCCCAAAGAAAAATTTCTCACTTTGTTTATCGTTCCATTGATGAGTTGCAGCGCTCGCCTTCCTGTCTATGCACTCTTGCTATCCTTCATTTTTTGGGAAGAGCCTGCTTGGAAAGCAGGAATTGCCCTTGCTTGCATTTATTTTGGCAGCATCATCATGGGAGCCCTGGCCGCAAGCATCGCAAATCGTTTGATCAAATTTTCCAATGAGTCGTTTTTTATCCATGAATTGCCGTTGTATCGAAGACCAAACATCAACACAGTTTTGAAAAATGTATTCGATAAAACCATGACGTATGTGAAAAAAGCCGGACCGATCATTTTTGTTTTGGCGGTCATCATATGGATTGGAACGACATTTCCGAATTACAAAGCCGAATCCGAAGTAGAAAAACTTGAAACAAGCTATGCGGCACAACTGGGACAGATGATTGAGCCAGTGATGAAACCCATGGGAGGAGACTGGAGAACAGGAACGGCTTTGATTTCCGCGTTTGCCGCACGTGAAGTTTTTGTTTCTTCGCTTTCTCTGGTGATGAATCTATCCGATACGGATGAAGATTCGCTTCAAGACTCATTGCTTGCAACGATGAAAGAAGCCAAATCTTCGGATGGATCGCAGCTTTTCACCACAGCATCTTGTATTGGATTGATCATTTTTTTTTCATGATCGCTCTTCAGGTGCATGACCACTGTAGCGGCATTGGCACGCCGTGAATTCGGGAAATTGGAAAACACCCATCCTGCAGCTGGTGATTTTTAATTTGGTCGCTTATATTTTAGCCGTAGCAGCGGTCAAGGGCTTCGATCCCTCGGAATTTCCTAAGCTTACACCCAACAATCAATCGATTTCGCAATTCGTGATCGTTTCAATGTTGCCAGGAGTCCATACGCATTCGCCATCGGTTTGAGCAATGGTGCAAACGACATCGTTGGTATTGTCTTTGTCGCGGATCGTTGCTGTGATCTGAGTGCATCCCGGATTAATGGTCATATTGCGAATAATGACATTACCTCAAACGAACGGATAGATATCCGCTGGAGTTTCTGCATCCATTGAATGTGCTGTCGTCATCGTTGATTGAAAAATCGACATTTGCACAGAATACCGGATTGTTGGTTGGGGTATCGCGGGCAAAATTCAGACGCTTGTACGGTTAAGGCCACTTCATCCGGATCATTTTCATTGCAGATAATGTCAAGGTCAGCGCATAATCCACCGAAGTGAAGTCTTTGCCACTGTCGTCCGTCACAGTTGTTTCGCCATCGGCTGTACATTGAATAATGTTGTTGAACACGCACGCCCAGTTGATGATGTCGCTGTTGCCGGAAGTTTCGGTGCAATCATCGAATTCGAGACCGTCAAAATCGAAAATATCTTCAGGTGTTCTCAGAATCAGGATCTTGTTCGCGGAAATGCCAGCCTGAACGATGGTTTTGGCGTTGTTGGCAGTCAGCTCACCATTGGGGTTTTCGAATTCTTTGGTCGTTTTTGGTTGGATCCGCTGTAGCCCATCATTGGAGCTACTGCAAGCTAAGGTCAAACCGATAAAGGATAGGAATAGAATTTTTTTCATGGAATCTCCTTTGGTAGGGAAATTGTATGGCAAAGCGGGCTTTGCGCAAGCCAAAAAAAGCCCGGAGTTTCTCCGGGCTTTTATATTCGTTCCTATAACCAGAGGTTATTGGATTGAGCAACTGGTCACCGCATTGATATCATCAAGCGTTGAACAACCTTGATTTGCATCCGATACCGTACAAACGATGGTTTCGGTGCTGTTGTTGTCACGGATCGTCAATGTCAGTAGTGTTTGCAAGAACTTCATCTTGTTCGATGTCTTCAAGAACATAGCTGTCACCGTCTACGCGGATCAAATAGTGTCCTTCAAGATTCACGCAACCATCCACGAAGGTGGTCATTGAATTCATTGAGTCACAGGTGATGTCCGAGCAGTATACGCCGAAGTTTTTCACTGGAGGTTAGGTATTTAACCGAACCGTTGCACGAGAAGTAATTCAGCATCTGCCACTGCAGTTCAAGCCGAAATCGTTGTACTCAACAGTATAGTAGTCTTGACCATGTCATTTGGTGTTGACTGGTTTTTTGTCATCGCATATGCACTCATTGTCGATTGCAGGCGCCAAGCAGGCTAATCAATCGTGGTCGAGTTGCCGAGAGTGCGATGCGAAGTTTTCAATATCCAGTTGCTTCTTCTACGAAACCGGGAAGTATTTTGGGTTTCAGCAAGTTGGCTGGACGATTTTTTGGAAAGCACCCCACGAGGGCAATCGTTTGCGTTGTGAGCTTTCCAAGCTCCGCAAACATCTTTTTGGCATTGCTGCTGGCAGACTTCAGTTGGTTTTACCAAATTCTTCAGCTGCGTCGATTGGGTTGGATTTGCTTTGCTGCCGCGCTACCGCCGCAGGCATATAGAGAAAGGCCCAAAAACTGGTGCCAAGCCAAGCATCATAAACTTTTTTTCATGAAAATCACTCCTTTGGGTTGAATGAAAGCAATGTTGATTAAATTCCCTGAAAGGCGCGTTTCGAGCAAGAAAAAAGAGGCAAATCTTTTGTTAAGCAAATTAACCCTGGGACATGGCCAGAATGGCTTTCCACTCCAGGTTCGCTGACAGGCTGAACCGACAAGCGCGACCCTTTTTTTTGAAGCAGAACCATCTTGGACAATTTTCAGACGTTTTGCGAAGGGTCTTCAAAAAAACAGGATGTTTGAAGGTTTTGCGAAGTGTTGGATATCGACGAGGAACCATCAGGATTTCTTCAGTCACTGACAGGATGTATTTGGATTGGGTGTCGTACTGGCTTTGATCTGGATAGCCTGCTTTGACGATTTCAAACATACCCACGGTACGACTCATCCATCTAATTGGAATGATAAATGAAAACCTCATCGCCTTTTTGAATTTGATCGCGCAGAAAATTGCGCGCTTAGTAATTGCGAACTCCCTCCCAAAATATGTCGTTTTGTTTGGGCATTTTTTCAGATGTTGGATGGAGAAAGTGGTGGGTTCAGTTTTGTGGCATCCAGCTATCGCGTTTGTACGCATCTATATATATGAGGTGTAGTGGTGTCCGCTTCCGGTTGGAAACAAAAGTAGTCAAATGAGCCAAAATATTCATCACACTGTAGTTTCCTTGGGCTCGTTTTCAGCACTTGGGAACCATAATTTATTTAGTAATACAATAAAGTTACATATGATGTAACTGTAGCTTTCTTAAAACTATATATGGAAGTATGGTCAACGTTAAAAAAGTACAATATGTCCTACTCTTCTTCTTGTGTTTTATGGGTTACTGCGAGGTAGCAAAGGGCGGAACATCGGATAACGTTGACCCATCCGATCTTCTGCTGTCACTCCCTGCAGGCGTTACAGCTTCTTGCCAATCTACAGACATATCAAAGTCATGTGGGATGCAACCTATGAAAACATTGCCATCTTCTGGAAATTTTTCACAAGGCTGTAGACACCGAAAATGATTTTGTCCAAATCGATGAAGTCGCTGTGGATGCCGGAATCTATTCGAACGTCGTTCCCAACAGCTTGTATTTTAAATACCAAGTCAAAGCCGTGATTCGAGATGATAATGGTGTCTTTAATACATAATCCGAAGACTTCAGTCCGCAAACAGCACAAGTCAAAGCAACGACCAATTGCTTGATTCCCCGTCTACCTTCCGATCAAACTCCGTTTGAGCCGGTAAGCGATTAATCAAGATACAACCAAAAAACTTCCGAGCAAAGCCAGAATCACGGAGAGTACTTTCTTTTTCGTGAGCGGCTCTTTCAAAAAAATGTAAGCAAAAATCACGGTGAACACCACGCTCATCTGTGTGAGAATTCCGGCGACATTGGCCGAGGCAAATTTAAAACTTCCCACCCAAAGTAACATCGTCCCATAGGAAGCCAGGATGCACGCAGGAAGTGTGATTTTCCAGGCTGGTTGAGGAATGAAAATTTTCCAGGTTTGTTTGCGATCGGATTGTACAAGTGAAAAAATTGCAAGCGAACCTGCGCCGAACAACATGCGAATCATCGCCACCCACACCACGGAAAGTTCACTGAGCATCGGTTTGATGATCACGATTCCAAATCCCATTGCCGCCATGGAAATCGCTCCAGCAAGGGCTCCATGCAAAAGGTCTTTTTTGGGAAGAGGGTCGATGCGTTTTTCACCGGAAATAAACAGCAGACTCGAGATGACAAGAATCGCGCCGACGGCGTTGCCGAGCGTGAGCCGTTCATTCAAAAATATAAATGAGAATAAAATGATGAAAGGGCTGTAAAGACATTCCACGATGGCCGAACGACTTGCACCGAGAAGATTCAAACATTGAAAGAATAGCGTGTCCGCGATGCCGATACCCAGAATTCCACTGATGGCCATAAGCAGGTAAATGTGTGAGTCGATTTGTGGAAAAATGGGCTGTCTCAAAATCACTGAGGTGATCGCCAGAAGAATGAATCCGATGGTGATTTTAAATAAGTTCAGTGCGATCGGTGAAAATTTATTTCCACTGATCTTAAAAAGAATCACGACAAAAGCCCACAAAATGGCATTGCTGATGGCGAAAAATTCTCCGAGATAATGATAGGAAGATGTCCAATCCATGATGATTAGCTAGCGCATTGGCAGAATTAAGCCATTATTTTGATCGCAAAAATGAAGCCTTGTTTTCTAAAAGTTAAAATGTACAATTTGACGTCACATGAAGGATTTTCAACTTCCAAAATTGGCTCCACCAGGAGCTGGATTGCCTTGGCTTGAAAAATTCATTCTTCGATATCTGTATTATCCCGCCAAACTGAAACAGACGACCTGGAGCGGAAATCTAGATCGCTTGCATCGTGAAACCCGCAACATCATCAACATCTGCGATGAGTTGACGGAACAAGAATTCCAAACCCGTATTTTGATTCCTCGCCTTCGAGGAATGGAAGACAGTTCGCGATACTGGTCGGCTGCGCTCACCATCGATCATTTGATGATCACGCTCAAAGGAATGGCGCATGTCGCATTCGAACTTGGTTGTGGTCATCATTACGATCAAAAAACCGGCACCGCCGAGGTCAAGCCCAAACAGGAAGATGTGACCAATAAAGCCACGATGCTTCACAACCTTAAAACACTCACTGACGAAACGATTGGGAAACTCAAACCTTTGGCTGTGGATCACTCCTTGGAAAATCAAGCGGATCATCCTTGGTTCGGATTTATCACCGCGGATGGATGGGTGTGGACACTGGCCCAGCATCAAGCCCTGCATCGCAAACAAATTCAACTGATCGTGAAACGCTTATGAATCAAGAATCCCAAGAAATGAAAACTCATCACGCAATTTCCCTGCGTGAAGCCGTGATGAAACTTTTGGAAATTTCAAGACCGGATGGATTGAGCGTGCAGAAAATGCTCGAATCATTTGGATCTCGAAGTCATGCCTTCCTGATTCTGTTTTTTAGTTTGCCCTTTTTGCAGCCGTTGCCGATGTTTGGACTGTCCACACCGCTCGGTTTGGGGATCGCAGTTCTTGGAATATTGATGGCGATGAACAAATCCCCCTGGCTTCCGAAAAAATTTGGGCAAAAAATCATTCCGCTGAATTTGATTCAAAGCTCTTGCATGACGTTGGACAAAATGCTGAAAAAAACAGAGAAAGTCATCAAACCTCGATTGGACGGTTGGGTGACATCCAGATCCGCCAAGATTCTGGATGGAATTTTGATCGCCTTGTTTGGTTTTTTGTTGGCGTTGCCTTTGCCAATTCCTTTTTCCAATTCGGTTCCGGCCTATTTTTTGGCCATCAATGCGATCGGATGGCTGGAGCGGGATGGAGTGTTTTTGATTTTTAGCTATGTTGTGGCTTTGTTTGGTTTGGTATTTTTCTTCGCATTGGGTGGCGGCATCTTGGAAGCGATCGATCTTCTTCGCGTCAAATTCGGAATTTAATAAATTAATAAAAATAGATTTATAAAATCGGAATTTGGCGGCCATGCGACCCGAAGGGGTCGCTCATTACAGTGGAAACGATCGACGCCATTTTGACCTTTTGGTCAAAATGGCGGAGAGAGGGGGATTCGAACCCCCGGTACCAGGTTTAACCAGTACGGCGGTTTAGCAAACCGCTGCCTTAAGCCACTCGGCCATCTCTCCGGAGAAACATCCAATACTAAAAACCAGCTTGAACCGCAATGATTTTAGAGGCTTAATCTAGTGATTGACGATCTTCCAATTTTATAGGATACAGATTCGAATCCAGGCTTTTAGGCTTCTGTAACAAACGACTTTCAATCCCGCCAGGACCGGAAGGTAGCAACGGCACAAAGCCCTCTTTGGGTGCAGAAGCCTAAAGGCCTGGATGCCTACAATACTTTTGGGGAACTGATGAATCACTACGTAGTACTTGCCAGAAAATACAGACCTCAAGTTTTTGAAGACCTTGTCGGTCAGGAAACCATCACCAAAACGTTGAAAAACGCCATCACCCTTGGCCGTATTCCTCATGCGCTTTTGCTCACAGGAACACGCGGTGTGGGAAAAACAACAACTGCTCGCATTTTCGCCAAGGCTCTCAACTGTGAAAAGGGGCCGACTCCAACACCTTGTGGTGTTTGCTCCAACTGCGTGGAAATCACCCAGGGCACCAGTGTGGATGTTTATGAAATCGACGGTGCTTCGAACACTTCCGTGGATGATGTTCGTTCCTTGAAAGAAAACGTCCAGTACGCACCCAGCAAATCCCGCTTCAAAATCTACATCATCGATGAAGTCCACATGCTTTCCACCAGTGCGTTCAATGCACTGTTGAAAACCTTGGAAGAACCACCTGCCGGTGTTTATTTCGTATTTGCAACGACCGAATCCCACAAAATTCCGGATACGATTTTGTCCCGTTGTCAGCGCTATGATTTCCGTCAGATCACCGACGAACAGGTTGAAAAACATCTGAAAAACATCCTTCAAAAAGAAAACATCAACATGTCGGGAACGGCGATTTCCCTGGTTGCCCGCCAGGGTAACGGCAGTCTTCGTGACGCACTTTCCTTGCTGGATCAAGTGATCGCGATGTCGGGTGAAAAAATCTCGGACGACGAAGTGGTCGCCAGTCTGGGATTGACCGATCGCGCTCTCATTCGTCAGACGCTTGAATCATTCATGGAATACGATCCAAACAAGGCCTTGGCCGTGGTTTCCAGCGTGTTTGAAAAAGGCTTTGATTCCAAAGTGTATCTGACCGAGATCTGGGAATGGATTCGCAACATGATCGTCTACAAGCATTCCCCGAAAAAGGAGCTTGTCGCGCTTTCACCCGATGAATTGAGTTTGATCGAAGGGTGGATTCCAAAAGTTGAAGTTGAAGAACTTGAACGATGGTTCGATCTGGTCAAAGGTGCGCTGATGTCGTTGGGCCGTATCGAATTTCCGCGCTACGTGATCGAAGTCACATTCCTGAAAATCACCCGCAATTCCAAACGCGTGATGATTCAGGATCTTTTGAACAAGCTCGATCAAATGGAAGGTTCCACAGGAACCTCCACTAAAACTTCAGGGCAAGCCGCTGCTCCATCTCCTTCTTCGCCGAAAGTTTCCGTACCTGTAACTTCTGCATCGGCACCTACAACAAGTGGCCCGACTGTTTCTGCCCTGGCTTCGGATGACTGGAGTTCATTGATGGAAGAGCTGAAAAAAATCAAACCGATTTCAGCTTCATTGATTTCCAAAGCCGTCGAAGCGTCCTGGAAAGACAATGTGATTTCTTTGAGTTTTGAAGGTTCGTTCAATGCCACACGTGCCCAGGAAGAAGATTTTCAGCAGTTCGTGATCGATATTGCCAACCGCATTTCCAAAACATCCAACAAGATCAAAGTCGGCCAGGTTTCTGGAACAGCAACCGCGGTTGAAAAACCTGCGTCCAAAGAGCGTCCGAAACTGGACATTCCGATCGTTCAAAAAGCCGTTTCGATTTTTGACGCCACGGTGGACGACATTACGCCGGTGGATTAGGATAGGAATTATGAGCAGTTCCGGTCCGTCATGTTTAGAAAAAGCCACATTCAAGGCGCTTTCCATCTTCCGGTATCGGAGAAAAGACCACTTTGCGCGTTTGGTATTCATCTGGAAATTGAAACATAAGGCTGGATCTGACTCAGAATATTTCCCGTTCAATTTTGGAGATGAAACAGCAAATGAAACTTTGCTCAGTTTGTTTTGGTTACACCGATCAGGAAAAGTGCGTGATCTGCGTCGATGCAAAACGTGATCATGAACTTGTATGTATCGTGGAAGATCCTTGCGATGTTTTCGCGATTGAAAAAAGCGGACAATTTCGCGGAAGCTACCATGTGCTTCACGGAACCTTGTCGCCGCTGGAAGGCGTCGGTCCCGATCAACTCAAAATCAAAGAAATGATGGGTCGTTTCGAAAATCATCGTCCACGCGAAGTGATTCTGGCGACCAATCCAAGTGTTGAAGGTGACACCACCGCGCTGTACATTTCCAATTTGCTAAAAAATCACGGCATCACCATGACCCGAATCGCCATGGGTATCCCCATGGGCGGATCGCTTGAGTACATGGATCAGGTCACGCTCGCCCGCGCCATCCACGACCGCAGAAGTCTCTAACTATCTAAAATCTATATCATTTTAGTTTTTTCTTGGCTTTGCGACGGGAGTTTTGTTACTGCTTGAGCACGGGGAAATGAAATCAAAGATGAAAGCTGTATCTCATCGTTGGGTTTTTATGGTCTTGGGAGTGATCATCTTCCAATCCCAAACCGTTTTTTCATCTGTTGATCTTTGTGCGCATATTCATGACTCTGTTGATCCTGAAGTCCAATTGATTCTAGCGTATCAAAAGCCTCAGATTTTTCGGCCCGACTGCAATTCCAATGTCGTGGTTGAGCAATATCCCAATCCAACAACCATTCGTATTCGCGGAGAAAGTAATCGCCATCAACCCAGCAAAATGGTTTTTCAAAGTGACGAAGGTTTGGACACGTTAATGACGCTTCCTTCCGGCGATTTGGTTCAAACCATGAGCAATGTATGCGAAGAGTTTTTGGGATGTGGATATATCTACAAAACCAATTCCCTTTCGTACGATCCGGTAAGCAAATCACCCCACAAAGAAGTTTGGAATGGTGAAGTTGTAGAAGTATGCGATGAAAAATTTCAACTATACGAGTGGTCTCGAGGAATGATCAGGCGAGATCATTTTGTCAATCGTCTGGCCGTCAAAAGCATGCAATGTACGAAGTCAAAGTTCAGTATTTTCAAAGATGATATACCTTCCCTGTTTGGATATGTGATCGGACCGAATTTGAAAATTGTATTTGTACTCGATACATCGGTGTCGGTTCGCAATTCGATCTGTCATGGAATGAATTGTTATGATTTTATGATCAAATCATTCAAATCTCAGTTAAGCAAAATGCATTCGAGCACACAGGTCAATCTGTATCTCTATGACGATATCAGCAATCCACATCAAATTCAGGGTGATGGCCGTAAAGTATTCCCTCATCTGGTTAGCATTCCAGAGATGCTTGAAAAATTGAATGCCATGGAAAAGGCCAATGCCTTGATGGACAAAGAAGTGGTTCCGGTAGATGAGCAGCCAAAGCTCAACGTCGAATCCATGGGAACACATCTTTTCTATCTGGAAGATTTGTACGACCAAGACTTGGACAAAGTGTATATTTTTTCGGATTTTATGGATTACCGTCGCGTGGCTTATCAAATCGAATGGAACAAGTTGTTGCCCATCGATATCGAAAAACGTCATCAGGCTTCATGGGAATTGATTGTTCGGTCCTTTGGCACGGAAAAAGAAAGCATTGCCCAGTTCATTCGGGAAATACAGCCCGACCTCAATTTAGGAACTGTGCCGCTTCAGTGATCACCATCGAAGAGACTTAATTCTTTACCTCCAAGAATATCCCTGTTAAAACTAACTTGTCCCAGATGATCATGAGGGAAGAGTACCGGCGGGCAGATATCCTTTCTGCTCAATCGCCTCTATCGCGAAGCCAACGCTCGCGCTTGCTATCTCATTGATAAAAATGGTCAATTGGTCGCCCATGCCGGCGAAACCCAAGGGATTGATGCCACAAGTCTTTCGTCGCAATAGTAGAAGCATCGCAGCAACCACCAGTTTGGCAAACTGATGGGTGAAAAAGAGTTTCTTTCCGTGTTCCATGAAGGTTATTGAAAGATCACATGCCTCGGTCGTCGGTCAGCGTGTGATTTTGGTGGTTTTTGTTCGATCAGCGTTCTTCGCTGGGCTTGATTCGCCTTCGAACCAAAAAAATCACCGAAGAACTCGAAGCAAGATTTTCGTCAGCCTGGCCCAAAAGTTTCTTCACCAACCAAACAGACGCCATTTTCTGAAATCACGGATGATGACATCGACAGTCTTTTTCAGGATGATGTTGAGGGGATGTTCAAAGAGTAAGCTATGTCATTTATCAATTATTCATCCAAAGAGATTAACTGCAAGATTGTTTACTACGGCCCAGGCTTGTGCGGTAAAACCACCAACCTGCAATTCATCTACAATCGAACCAAACCGGATTCCAAAGGCAAAATGATTTCGCTTGCGACCGAAACCGAAAGAACCTTGTTCTTCGATTTCTTACCCGCTTTCACTCGGTGAAATTCGAGGATTCAGAACCCGCTTTCATTTGTACACCGTGCCAGGACAGGTGTTCTACGATGCCAGCCGCAAACTTATTCTTAAAGGCGTGGATGGTATTGTGTTCATGGCTGATTCACAAAAGGAACGTGAAGAGGCGAATCTGGAATCCATGGACAATCTTCGCATGAACCTGGAAGAGCAGAGGCATAGACCTGGATAACATTCCGTTGGTGATTCAATACAACAAACGCGATTTGCCACAGGTGATTCCTGTGCATGAACTTCGCAAACAACTCAATCCAATGAACGTTCCGGACTTCGATGCTATGGCTGTCAATGGCAATGGCGTATTCAAACCCCTCAAAGCTATCGCGAAACTGGTACTGATCAACTCCGCAAAACTAAATAAGTTTCAAAAATTTTTCGATTTCATTGAAGATCAAATCGTTTTCTTTCCCCAAAAAAACCACGTGTGGGCTTTGGGCAAGTTTGATCAATTTGGCGTCCTTGCATCGTTTGGCAAACCAGGTAGACGATTTGGGGGCGATTGTTCCGTCGCGATGAGGACGAAAATCAAAGTCGGTTTTTAGATTTAGGAAAAACTTTCTGACGCTTCGGCAAACCTTGAGAATAAATTCAACTGAATAAGCACTGTACTGGTGGTAGGAGATGTGTTCGGTGATATCCGGATTTTTTTTGTATACGATCCATTTTTCAGGATCGATGAAGGCAGAAATCGTGCGAATTTCAGCAATTGGCGGGAGAAAAACCCCTGAATGAACATGGCTGGTGCCAGCAGTGTAAGGAGTAAAGCAATATTGTTAAGGGTAGCGTGTGACGATGTGGGCACACAATGTTCCGCCCAATGACAAACCGACCAGGTGAAGATGCGCGAATATTTCATCAGAAGTTTTTTCAATGCCAAGGTCGGCATTTCGAATCCAGTCTTGAGCTTGAGTTTGATTCAAGGCTTCTGGGGTCAATCCATGTCGGATTAGCATTAAGGGCTTCGATTTCCCGTAAATTTTTCTTCAATGTAGCTTGCCAGTGGATGAAAGATGTTTCGGTGTGGAGCTGAACCCATGAATCATCAATTACGGCCTCATTTTTGCCCTTGATGGTGTAAGCCTTGGCTTCTGGAAATTTGTCGATCAGGTTCATATTGGCTTTCGATCCAACTTATTATACTAATTTAAGCTTCTCTATGAAAAAAGCTGTGCTCGTGATTATTGATGGTTGGGGTGTTCGAAAGAAAAGACACAACGCCATCAGCTCAGGCGCTGACGCCATTTTACAAGTAATCCGAATCTTAGGCGAATATCCCAACACCCAGATTCAAGCCTCGGAAAGTTTCGTCGGACTTCCAAACGGCGTGATGGGCAATTCCGAAGTGGGCCATATGAACATCGGCGCTGGTCGTCGCGTAGTTCAAGATCAGGTGCGTATCCAATGAAGCCATCGAAGACGGTTCATTTTTTTCCAACTCTACGATCGTTCAAGCGGTGAACTTCGCCAAACAAAACGGCAAAAACATCCATTTGATGGGACTTGTTTCCGATGGTTGCGTGCATAGCAGCGACGTTCACCCTATTTGAATTTGATCAAACTTTTGAATCAGCATGGAATTTCGTCGGACAAGGTTTGGTTCCATGCCTTTCCCTGGATGGGCGCGATACGCCTCCGCAAAGCGCAAAAGGATACCTTGAAACGCTCGAGCGCCAGCTTGCGCAGTTCGGCGGAAAAATCGCCACGGTATCGGGAAGATTTTATGCGATGGACCGCGATAAGCGCGTTGGGAACGCACCGAGAAAGCTTTTCGAGCTTTTGGTGTATGACGAAGGAAACAAAGAAACGACAGCGCTATCCGCACTTGCCAATTCCTATGCACGCAATGAGACCGACGAGTTCATGTTTGCCTGCCGTTTTACACAATAGATTGCAGGAAAAATCACCAAGGGTGATATTGGTGATATGCTTCAATTTCAGATCCGATCGCATGCGTCAGATCGTTCGAATGCTCAAAAATCTTCCGCATGATGCTTCGATTCGGGAAGATTTGGCGTTGCATGTCTGTACATTCACCGAATACGACAAAACCTTTGGCGTTCCAGTTGCTTTTGCCGCTCAGGATTTGGCCATGTGTGTTGGGGAATACATTTCCAAGTGCAATTTGAAACAGTTCAGAACCGCTGAAACGGAAAAATATGCGCATGTCACCTTTTTCTTGAATGGTGGCAGGGAAGAGCCGTTTCCAGGGGAGGAAAGAAAGCTTATTCCATCTCCGAAGGTTCGTACATATGACGAAACTCCAGCCATGAATTCAACATTGGTCACGCAAGAAGTCGTTTCTCGAATTCAAAAAGAGCAGGAGTCATTGATCGTGGTGAACTTTGCCCAACCTGACATGGTCGGGCATACGGGAAATTTCGATGCAGCGGTCGCCGCTGTGGAAGCCACGGACAACTGCTTGCGGGAAATTACGACAGCCGGTCTAGATCATGGATACGATGTGTTCATCACGGCGGATCACGGCAACATCGAAATGATGGTGGATCCGGTCACAGGCCAGCCACATACGTCGCATACGGTGAATCCTGTGCCTTTGATTTGCATCGGTCAGGAAATGAAAAGCTTCCGACTCAAGCCCCACGGAGTTTTGAGTGATATTTCTCCGACGATTCTTTTTTCGATGGGATTAGAAGTTCCCACTGAGATGACATCGCAGAATCTGCTTTATAAATAAAATCACTCACCAACAGGTGCGCTCTGGCCAAGTTCACGCTTGATGGTCGCATTTTTTTCAGCGTTGGTCATCCAGGCCATGAATCTGGTTTGCGCATTTTGCTTATGAAGCGCATCAGCAAGATTGTCGTGCTCAACCTCGAATTTTTTCCAGTCGGCTTCGGTTTTGTTTTTCAATTTGATGAAAGCAAATCCATCATCCAGTTTCACCGGACTTCCGAAGTAAGGTTTTTCCTTGGTGACTTTGAAAGCTTCACTCATTGCGACGGGGTTCGCTCCGAAATCAGGTACCTGCGCGGAAGCTGATTTTGCGAAGCTT
>JAWKOB010000003.1:0-118216 GCA_041391405.1 Bdellovibrionota bacterium
CACCAGTCATTACTCGGATTTTTTCCAATTCTGATTTTGCCATACTCACACTGCTAAATAATCTGACTGGATGTTTCTTTTTTTCATATCCTACAATTAAATCTTGCAGCAATTCAATTTGATGCGTGCTCAAACCGTTCAATGAAGATTTACCAGAATCCACATTTGACTGAAGAACTGTTAAAATCTCTCTTTGATGAGGAGTTAATCGTTCTTGAATATCAAAATCTAAATCGAATTTTCGTGAGTAAATCGTTGGAGATATATACCCGCCTTCACCAACAATATCATCGATGATGGAAAACACTTTTTCGTCCGAATTTGACCCAAATGTTTTCATCAATTCAAAGATGTCATTTTGATTGAATTTTCCACTGAAAGTTTTAGTGCCCTCCGCCGCATCTGAAACGTTTCTAACCAAATCGGAAAAATCGCTTATTTGAGTATTCGGGAAATATTGAAGCAATCGACTTCTTCCCATAACGTATTGAATACGATCGATAATTTGAGCGAATCTAACAACATGATATTCGGGATTTAATTCTCCAAATTTTGCAAAATAATCAGACACATTTATATTCAAAGTTGATTTTAAAAATTGTGTGGCTTCATTCAAACTTGTCACTGATCTTAGTGTCCCTAGCATTCTCACTTTGTCATCGGCCAAATATTGAACCATATAATTAGCGTCGGATTTTGAATAACCCATCGCTTCCAGATCTTGACGGGCTTTAACAAGCGCGCGCTTCTTGACTTCACTCGGAATTAATCGATTTTGACTGATGACAGAATGACCTGTCTTATGCGCTTCCTCCAAAATACCAATCGCTTTTTCTTGATCTAAAAGAAGATACTCATTTTTATACAAAATATTTTGAACTCTTAGGGTGGCTTGATGCTGATCAAAAGCTTTTAACGTTGGGTGATTTTGCATTGCTTCATCCAATAATTTCTGAAGTCTTGGATGAACATGAAAATGGATTGCATCCGTTTGGCTAATATTCGGGAGTTCTTTGACAGAAACAGCCAATGCCGGATCCTCAATTTTATCATGAATGGTTAACTTCCAATATTCATCGTCCATTTTTTCTACTCCCAAACGAAATCCAGGATGTGTTTCTTTAGTTATGGCCAGAACATTTTGAGTATGTTCTTCAATAGATTTTCCAATAATTTGAATTGTCTCATCGGGAATTTCTGCCCACTGCCGTGAGTTCGGGAAATGTACTCGATATAAATCATTCAAAAGCTGATTGGTCGCAAAAATATTTCGATATGCAATATTATTTAGATTCATAAGATCCTGTTTGATTTTAAACAGGATTTGATCGTAAAGATGACTGGCATCACCGCCATGATTTCTCATCAGATCAATCAATGCACGATCATGAGACTTAATAAACTCATTGTAATAATTTCTTCCATCTTCAAGCTTAATTTCTATTAAATCACTACCATCCAGTTTATGATGCCTGATCCACCCATTGTTCATGGTTGCTTTTTTGGAAAGAATCGCCTGATATACGTCTTTTGTATTTTTGAGTGTCGCTCGTGACATTTCATTCATCAAACGAGTGAATTGAATAAAACTTTCAACTTTGGAAGGTTCAAAATGTTCCCCCTTTCGAAGACCTACGGAATAACGCTGAAGTGTGTCTCCATAGGCTCTTAGCTCTTCAGAAGAAAAGTCTTTGTCATATGGCTTTTGAATTCCCAATCCTTTTTCATTGGTGGTTTCAAAACGTTGATCATAAACTTTGGAAGAAAATCCCTTTTTCCTACGGATAGCCTGCTCAATATGAATCATTTCATGCCGCTCGATAACACCAATCCTGTTCGATAGAATATTTGCTATGGTATGAAGATCAAATTTGACTACATTGCCACCAATGACACATGCACCACTATGAGAGTCTCGCAGACCAACCGGATCAAAGATCAATTCCAACTCATCCTTAACCACTTGTGAAGTTGACGAACCATTTCTCAATGGAAGCGGTGAATGCTCTCCTGCTTTAATAAAATACCTTTCAATCAATTGATAAAATTCATTTTCAGGTCTCAAATGAATACTCAAAGCATATCGTCCATTCTGAATCTCTACGGTTGAATAAATACCGCGCGTGTTTAATATACCTTGGACTTTGACAACCATATCATGGCTAATACGTCGAATTTGTTTTTTAATCGCTTCGCTGTGCGCCAGAATATTTTCCGGAGCGACGATTTCACTTTTTCTTGCCAGAATTTTTTCTAAATCCTGATTCAATCCTTCAAACTCATTATTCAATGTACCAGCATAATCAATTGGAGGATGGGCTGTAGCTGAAGATACTGGTGCGTTCGCATACGGTGACCTTCTAGCCTCCTGAACACTTTCAATAATTTTTCTTTGTTCTCCACTTGAAACAAACTGAACGAATTTTCGATCAAACACAGTTGCATCACCCACTCCCGAATAGGAAGCCGCCTCTTCAGAGAAATCCACCAATATCCAACCCTTTTCATCCGAATAAACAAGTTGTCTAGGGTGAAAAACCCCGATGTATTCCATATTCTTGGTTTGTTCTACAAATTCAAAAAATCTACTGTCGATCAATTCGATAACTTCCCTCGACAAATCCCCTCTTGCGGAGAGATATTCCATATAGTTTGAAATACCATATTGATTGGCTAACTTTTCAACAACCACATAATCGTTTCCATGCTCAAAAATTTCAACAACGGGTATACCTTTGCTTTTCAAATAAGCCTGAGCTCGAACAAATGCTGTCGGTTTATCAATATAAGTGTCACGCTTCGCTTTTGGAACGCGAAGCAATCGACCATCATCCAATTCCAAGATCGCATTGTTTGCCCCAGAGTTGTCATAGATTTTTTTAACTTTGAATGTTTTTCCATCTTTGAAGGATATAATTCCTCCATTTTCAAAGTTTTCCAGATCCTTCGCAAACTTACTTGGCGTCGTATATGCATGTCTGTAAATTTCTACAGCCTCCAGTACATCTTCAGTTGCACCCAACATTCTCACATTCGGTTCAGATAAACGACGGATCATGAATCTCGCATCTTCTCTGGAATAACCCATTTTTTCCAATTCCTGCTGAGCTTCGACCAGCGCACGCTTCTTGGCTTCATCCGGAACCCATTTCCCATCGATAAATTCAATCTTTCCTGTGGTGTGAGCTTTTTGTAAATGCCCCATGGCTACGGTTTGGTCCATAGGGGATGGATATCGATCCAGCGTTTGTTGAACATCAGCGATAGCCCGATCCACAACACTCGGGTCCAAATCAGGGTGATTTCTTAATACATCCTTTTTTAATTTATCCAGAATCGAAACAATATTTTTTTGATTCATCTGATGATATTGATCAATGAGATAGGTTCTTCTTTTAAAAAGCGCATCGAATTCTTGATCGGATAGCAACCCAACCAAATCATTTTTTATGTCGGCCTCACTCCAGGCTGACATTTTTTCCATAAATGGATGGTTGGACTTGACCATCGCCAGAAATTTTCTTTTGCCTAAATTTCTGTCGGATGGATCACTAAAATAGCTATACATTTCATCAATATTGAACGGTGCAAACGCATCTTCATGGTCGATCAGCCAAACCCTGCCATTGAGATCTGCCAGGGCATTATTTTTTGGAGAACGATCGACTGAACCAATTAAAAAATCAAATATGTGAACGTCGTCGTTCAATCGGATGTTTTTTTTCAAGGCGTCCGAAATATACCTCTGAACTAAAAAAATTGAACCCTCAACTTCAATTACATTCGTTGGAGGAACAAGCCCTAACCTTAATTCTTCGCTCATAATATAGGCTGCCTTTCCATGCAAAAGGTCTTCAGTGTCACCCATTTTAATGGAAAATTTTTCACCATGATCTGTTGTGTAGAGTTTTACTTTACTTATTTCCTGGTCCCATCCTGGCGATCCTAAATTTGGAGATTTTTTGATTTTTTCGACTGTGATCCCATCAGAAATTAGAATCTCCCTGATATCTTTTCCATAGTTTCTTGCTTTGTCGGAGATTATTTCTTTGATGGAATTATACCCTGCATTACCTTTATACATTGAGAATGGATCTTTTGGAGTTTCAATTTTTTTCCCACTCATACTCACAAACTGATACGGCTTCATTTTCGGCAATGATTCAATGCTTACTGTTTGATTTGGATTCTGAATCTCAGTTAATTTGATTTTCCCATCGATTTTTTCGAATTTTAAAATTTTTACCTCATCATCAAGATGTGCATAAACAACCCCGGAAACACCGTCTCTTATTCTTTCTAAAGAATCTTTTAATGAATAAAGATTTGAATGGGGATTCATTTCAACATCAAAAAACCTTGCAGTAGCAATCGGATCGATCAAAACATCCATGTCAGGCAATTTTTTGACAGGATTACCCAACACCATCACATCTCTGTGACTCAATTTGGAGAAGATTTTTTCGACGTCATCAGCATCATATCCGGATCTTACAAGCTCAGCTTTGGCCTTGCGAATGGCGTCGCGTTTTTCAGCATTCGGTCTAAAAACACCCGGACGAACCTCTTCAATTTCACCTGTGAGATGCACGCTATGAAGCACGTCTAAAAGCTTGTCTTGATCCAGTGGTGAATATTTAGAAGAATTTCGCTTTGAACACTTTTGAATGCGTGCTTGATTTCCAGCCAAACCAGCGAAGTAGGCATTCGCTTCAGAAATTACCGTAATATCACCTTCGGAAGTTACAAGAACACCTTCAGTTGAACGGTTTGGAGTCGGAGCCTCAATGGTTCTTTGCATACCACCATGGGAATCCAAAGGTCCCGTACTTGAACGAATATAGGAATCATCATATCCTTGAATGTCTGGCTGCCCCCTTGCTCGACGAACTGATTTGATCAATTCATCTTGCATTCCTTCAGGCAGATGGTGAAACGCATCACCATCAAATACGGTCATATTTCCATTACCGTCAAAAACTCGAACTTCATCAGCCATGTCGGCTAGCACCCAACCGCGCGTTCCATCTGTATAAACCAGCTGTTCTGTTTGAAAATCAGCGATGTATTCAACGTTTTTGGTTTTTTGCGCAAATTCGACAAGTTTTTTGTCCATCATTTCCCTAGCCAGTGGATCAAGCGTTTCACGAATTTTCAAATACTCTTCAAGATTCGAAACATTTCTGGAGTTGGTCAGCTTTTCAACAACAACATATTCTGGGGCAACCTCAAAAATCTCTACAACTGGAACACCATTTTGTTTTAGAACTCTTTGTGAAGATGCAAAGAGTGTGGGTGAATCATTGGCAGCTGAGATCCTTGTTTCTTTTTTTGCTACTCTTAGCAAGCGACCACTATCCAGCTCCAAGATTGTGTTTCTGCTGCCCGTATCGTTATATATTCCCTTCACACTGAAGGTTTTTCCATTTTTGAATTTGATGGTTCCACCCTTTTTGAATTGATCTTTGATCGCAAAGAAGGCTTCAGGGGTTGTGTATTCGTACTTGATCATGTTCTGGGCTTCATCGACCGTGTGACTAATGCGAAGACCTGTTTTTTTCAATTCGAGATCACCTGTGATTTCTGGATGTTCGGTTGAATAACTTCCATATTTCCCCGCAACAGCTTTTTCGTATTGCCCTCGAAGCGACCCTGTTTTTTCATTGAAAAGCTCATTGAGCATTTTGTCTGCATCAGCAGGTTCGTATCCGATTTTGATCAATTCTTTTCGAGCAGATTGCAAAGCGGCTATACGCTCATGGGAGTTGTAGTAAATCCCATCGACAACTCTCATTACACTTCCTTTTTTGCTAACTTGATGAAGAATGACAAAGGTTTGATTTTCTTTGCCGACATATTTTTTCTGCGCCAAAATATCTTGAAGCCGGTCATAAATCAGGCTCTCGACGTTTGATTTTTCAAACAAAGACGACAACTTTCTCGCATCATCCTCTTGTAATCCGAGCTGTTTCAAGGCTGCAGGAACATCTTCATAATCTCTGGCAATTTTGGCTTTTTCTATAACTTTGAGAAATTGATCCTTGTCGACTGAATTGTATTTTGGTTGTTCAAGAATATTTTTGACGGTGCTCAAAATCTGGGCATCTTGGTTTTTTGAAAAATTCCTGGCTAGTTTGGTTTGATAAACATATCGAATGCCTCTACCGGCGGCATAACCACCCATCTCTCCTGCTGCAGCCATGGCAAACTGCAATTGACCTTCCGACTTGTAGTCTTGAGCTTGCTTGAGGATCTCCCTGACCTTGAACATGTTCAGTTTGACCACTGATGCCCGCTCCTCGAATGGCATTTTCAAGGGTGTATCCTTCTGCCCATTTCACACCCCCTGAAATCATATCGGCGGCGGTGAATGCCCCATGATGGCAGCTGAAACCGGAGCCCCAACTCCTGTGATACCGCAAATAAACCCTGCGGCAAAACCACCGATCATCAACCCCGTATCGACTTTATCCATCCAATAATCATCCGAATAAATCTGCTCGATGATTCCGCAGGTTAAAAGGGCATCTTCCTTTTTCTTGCTGTAGTTAAGAACTTTTTGGACAGTAAGTGGAAAGGCTTGGATGTATTTTCCTACAACTTCAGCTGGATCATCCGAAGACAAATCTTCAACTGCATCTTTGATTTGCTTGATAAAGCCCGCTCGAACCTCATCTACCCCAACCATTACATCGTTTTTGGTGATAGGCTCCCTGGTAAGGCCGATTCCTTTTTGAGAACATTCTTTCGTGTCAAAATTTCCTACCCTCTCGCGAAATCCATCCGAGAAAAGAAGGACACCCAGTTTGGATTTGCGCATAAGCTTTCAAATAACTTTCAGTCTGAACACCTGAAACCTTCAGAAAATATTGATCGGATGTATATTTGGCCAACGAATCTTTGGGTGTTGTAAATCCAAATGTTGCGGTTCCGTTGTAGGATGCTGCGGTGTTTTTTGTATCTCACTCTCGCAGCGCTGCAGATTTCGTTTATTTTTAATGTTGCCATTGAACGCTTCAATTTCAAGATCAAGATCCGGACCTTCCATGCTTGGAATCGGCGTTTTAGCCCGCTCACTCATGAACGTGGCAATCATTCTCCCGGCAGCTTTGCGATAGCTTTCGTTTTTGACAGTCTCATAGCCAAACATCGCTGATTGGCCGAAATAAATTTGCAAATCATTTTTGGTTTTTGGTCCAGGAACATTTCCCGGAAGATCATCATCGTATAAAGAGATGTATTGAGTGAGATATTCAAAATGGATTGCATCATCAGAATGAATTGAAATCCTTGAGTCATATTTTTCACGAATCTGATCCTTGAATGTTTCTTTTTGTTGTTCGGAATAGGATTTTTTGGTTCGATCAATGTTGAATGTTTTTCGAATCAACCCCGACACGAACGTCGTCGAACTGCAAGTTCCGTACATTGATGTGCAACTTCAGTGAACTCACGTTCTTTCCTTTCGGCTTCCTGTTGCTTCTGAATCATTTCTGGAGACATAAGCACTTTGCCGTCAGCACTGTAGATGATTCCCTTGGTCGAGACGTGATGGACATGTGCGGCCAAGATCTTGATCGATGTTTTTGGCTGGTAAAATAAGCTTTTTCAAATACGGAATGCGATTTTATAATCCACTTCACCGAGTGGTTGTCCGTTGAACTTATTGCTCCACACGATCTTGTTGCGATCGATGACCATTCGCGTGTATCCAGGAGATGGATTTGTGATGGTGCGGGCGAATTTTTTTTCCTGAGCAAAAAGGTTGAACGTTTCATGCTCATTTTGCTTCATCATAAATCGAATGCCTTCGATTTTTGGATGTTGGTACACCCAAACCAAATCGCCACTTTCATCCGTGGCGTTATGGTTTTCAATTTCGCGGAGAATCGAATCTTTGTACGTTTCAAAAAGTTTGAGAAATTCTTTTTCTTGCGCGGCCGAGATTTGGGCCGGAGATTCGTTGGAAGCCCATGAAACCATGGGCAAAAGCATGGAAATCACCACAACCAGGGCGGTGACCCTTTTGCCTTTAAAATGCTTATGAATATACGACCACATTTGAAGCCCCTAATTAGAGCAAGTCTCGAGCCAAGTTCGAGCTAATAAAATCAATGGGTTAGCCCTGTTTTGGACGGCTTTTCAGGGTGCTTCATGTCGCACCTTAAAAGGCTATTTTTTCAATCAAATTCGAGGTTTAGAATCGATTAGATAATCTGAGAGGCAATGACTTCACGCTGAATTTCGCTAGTCCCTTCGCCAATCTCACAAAGTTTCACATCGCGATAGTAACGTTCCACTGGGTATTCGGTCACGTAACCGTAACCACCGTGAATTTGAACGCCACGATGACATGCTCTCCAAGCCGCTTCTGAAGCATAGAGTTTGGCCATCGAGCTTTCTTTTTTTGCGAACATTTTTTGATCGTGCATCCAGCACGCTCGATAAACAAGCATCTTCGCTGCTTCAAGTTCTGTCACGGTATCGGCGATCATCCACTGAATCGCTTGAAATTCGGAAATGCTTTTCCGAATGCGCGTCGTTCTTTGGCATATTTTACAGATTCTTCAAGCGCTCCGCGACCGATACCCAAGGCAAGAGCACCAATGACCGCGCGACCGCGATCCAAAATTTTCAAAGCGTCAGAGAAGCCACTGCCAACTTCACCCAAAACATTTTCTTCGGGAATTTCCAAATTTTCAAAGGAAAGAGAGGTTGTGTCGGATGCACGCATACCGAGCTTGTCTTCTTTCTTACCGATGTTCAAACCCTTCCAACTTTTTCCGCAACAAAAGCTGTGATGCCTTTGGTACCTTTGCTTGGATCGGTTTGGCCATGATGATGTAGGTATCACCGTACGTTCCGTGTGTGATGAAATTCTTTGAGCCGTTGACGATCCAACGATCGCCTTTTTTCACTGCGGTTGTCTTCATTGCGCCTGCATCCGAACCAGAACCTGGTTCTGTCAAGCACCATGCGCCAAGTTTTTGTCCTGAAGCAAGATCAGGCAAATATTTTTTCTTCAAAGCATCAGAACCTGCTGTCAAAATATGGCCGCAGGACAAACCATTGTTGGCTTGCATTGAAAGTGCCATGGAGCCGTCATAACGGCCCACTTCTTCGATCGCGATCGCGAAGCTGGTGACGTCCATATTGGAACCGCCGAATTCTTCAGGAACCAAAATACCCATCAATCCAAGTTCCCCGGCTTTGCGACAAAGTTCGAGGGGAAATTCGCATTTTTCATCGCGGTGGATTGCGCCGGGTGCAACTTCATTTTTTGCAAAGTCGCGAACCATTTCGCGGATCATGTTGTGGTTTTCAGAGAATTCAATTTTCATAACGTCCCTATCTACTTCGTTGGTTTTACGCAATCACGCACCCATGTGGTGATGTCTGTGAGCGATGCTCCTGGTGTAAAAATTTTGGCCACGCCAGATTGTTCCAATTTAGGAATATCATCATCCGGAATGATGCCACCACCGAACACCGTGATGTCGGAAGCACCTTTCGCCTTCAAAAGACGAATGACTTCTGGAAACAAAAACATGTGCGCACCGGAAAGAACTGACAAACTCACGGCATCGACGTCTTCATCTACGGCGGCGTTCACGATCATTTCAGGTGTTTGATGAAGTCCCGTATAAATTACTTCGAATCCCGCGTCGCGAAGCGCGCGTGCCACAACTTTGGCTCCACGGTCGTGCCCATCCAGTCCAGGTTTAGCCACCAAAATTCTAAGTGTGTTGCTCATTTGTTTCTTCCTATAACCATTTTGGATCGTGATATTCGCCGAAAACATCTCTAAACACATCGCAAATTTCCCCGAGCGATCCATATTCACGAACACAGTTCAAAATATGCGGCATCACGTTTTCTGAGGTTTTTGCAGCCGTTTTCAAACGAGTGAGCGCAGCTTTGACGTTTTCATTGTTGCGCGATTTTTTAATACGACGAACGTTTTCAATTTGAATCTCTTCAGCTTTTTCATCGACCGTCAAAATTGGAATGTCGGTTGTTTCTTCAACGACGTATTTGTTCACGCCGACGATGATTTTTTCTTTTTTCTCGAGCTGTTGCTGGAATAGGTATGCGGAGTTTCCGATTTCACGTTGCGGATAACCTTTTTCGATGGCGTTGATGATGCCGCCCATGTCGTCGATTTTTTGGATGTAGTCCAAAGCCGCGGCTTCGATTTCGTTGGTGAGGTTTTCAACGAAATAACTTCCAGCGAATGGATCGATCGTTGCGGCGACACCGGATTCTTCAGCGATGATTTGTTGCGTGCGAAGCGCGATGGTCACAGCTTCTTCGGTCGGAAGGGAAAGTGTTTCATCGAGCGAGTTGGTGTGCAAACTTTGCGTTCCACCAACGACAGCCGCAAGGGCTTGAAGCGTCGTGCGAATCACGTTGTTGTAGGGTTGTTGCGCGGTAAGCGATACACCTGCGGTTTGCGTGTGGAACCGGCACATCCAGCTTCTTGGATTTTTGGCTTTGAAGCGATCTTTCATCACGCGCGCCCAAATGCGGCGAGCTGCGCGGAACTTCGCGACTTCCTCGAAGAAATCGCAGTGCGAGTTGAAAAAGAAAGAAAGACGAGGGGCGAAATCATCCACGTCCAAGCCTTTTTCGATACCGGCTTGAACGTAACCGATACCATCGGCCAATGTGAATCCAAGTTCTTGCGCGGCGGTCGATCCTGCTTCACGAATGTGATAGCCGGAAATCGAAATCGTGTTCCATTTCGGAACTTCCTTCGTCGCGAATTGAATCATGTCCCCGATCAAACGCATGGATGGTTTCGGAGGATAGATCCAGGATTTTTGCGCGATGTATTCTTTGAGAATGTCATTTTTAGGTTGTTCCACCGACTTTGGTCCAAAGGCACGCCTTGTTTTTCAGCGACGGCAATGTACATCGAAAACAAAATCGACGCTGGAGCGTTATTGGTCATCCCGAGGTCGTCACTTTATCCAGAGAATTCCGCTAAAAGCGTTTCCATATCGTCAAGCGTATCGATCAGAAACACCCACTTTGCCCGCTACCGCGAGAGCGATCATGATCGGAATCGTGGCCCGCTGATGGTCGGCATATGGAAAGCGACCGAAAGACCAGTTTGTCCGTGTTCCAATAGATAGTGGTAGCGTTTGTTGGAATCTTTCGCGGTTCCGAATCCAGCAAACTGGCGCATGGTCCAGAGTTTTGCCGCGGTACATGGTTGGGTGAATGCCGCGTGTGAATGGAAATTCACCTGGATTGCCCAGATCGCGCTCGTAATTTACATTTTCTGTATCCAGTGGTGTGTAAAGTCTGCGAATTTCATGATTGGAAATCGTGAGTGAAAGATTTTTGACGTTCAGGTGTTTTTTCCAACGTCGATTTCAACGTCGTTTCTTCCCAGGTTCTCAAAGAATCTTTCGAAATTTGCAGATTGTCTGACATAATTCCCTACGCGTCGAATTCTTTCAAAGTTTGCATTGCGATCACAAGTCGCTGAATTTCGGATGTACCTTCGTACAATTCCGTCACACGAGCATCACGCATCAAAAGCGTTCAGCTGGATCTTGATGAACCATATGCTTGCCATGATTTGAACGGCTTTGTTGGTCACGTACGTGGCTGTTTCTGAAGCGAACAATTTTGCGATCGCGGAGTATTTGGTGAATCTTCCTCCGAGAGTTTTTGATATGCAGCGGTGAGTTGTCGTGCAGCTTCGATGCGCGTCGCCATATCAGCGATCATCCAACGAATGCCCTGATTGTCTGTCAAAGGACGATCGAATTGTTTTCTTTCCTTACCGTACTTGATTGCTTCTTCCAGTGCGGCTTGAGCGATGCCCAGCGCTTGCGCTGCGATGTGCACCGATACGACCGTTGTCCAAAGTTTTCATTGCGATGATGAATCCGGAAAGTTCTTCACCCAAGCGTTGATTCACAGGCACGCGAACATTGTCGGGCTTCATTCGTTGCAGGTTCGGAAGAGCAGTTGCCCATTTTGTTTTCGCCTTTGCCGATCACCACACCCGGAGTTTTGGTGTCGAGCACGAATGCATTGACACCTTTGGCGCCTTTTGGATGGATCCGTCATCGCGAACAAAATCAATGTGTCGCTTTGTGGACCGTTGGTGATGAAATTCTTTGCGCCGTTGATGACATAAAAATCACCATCAAGTTTTGCGGATGTTTTTTGGGTCGCGGCATCGGAACCGGACATCGGTTCGGTCAAACAATATGCACCGATTTTTTCACCTTTCGCCAATGGAATGAGAAAGCGTTTCTTTTGTTCGTCGGTTCAGTTTTGAGGAGCTTCACAAACCAGCGAGTTGTTCACGGAAAGTGTTACGGAGGTCGATGCGCAAACACGGAAATTTCTTCCATCATGATGACATAAGAAATCGGATCCATGCCGGCACCACCCCATTCTTCAGGGATGATACAGCCGCGCCAAGCCCATTTCGCCGAGCTTCTTGATTTGCTCCATTGGGAACGTGTAGGTTTTGTCATTTTTAACATACGGACGAAGTTCTTTTCGGCAAAATTCCTAATTAAATCGCGTAGTTGCGTGTGTTCAGCGGTGAGTGTAAAGTCCATAATGTTCCCCTTGTACCAAAAGTCTGCTCCGAAAAGTAATGACTTTGCCTTGGGACCGCTTTTGTTCTACCGCGGTTTTGACAAGGTGCGAACTGTTTTAAGCCTCGGAAGAACTATGATATTTCAGAATTTGGGCAGGAAAAATGCGGTCAAAACCACACCCAAAATGCATACCCATCCGCCTGCTAAGAACCTGACATGAACCCGAAGTCTTCGCCGCGATATAACCGGCCCGCGCATTTCCAATCAGAGGCCCGATCATATAAGAAATCATTTCAATTCCGGAAAGTGGCCGCGCATCATATTCCAGGGCCATCCCGTTCCAGATGACTTTCTGAACAGCGCACTGAACATGTCAGCCGCGCCCGCCAACCCTAGAAAAATCAAAATCCATGTCAGATTCGTTGAATATCCTGCCGCTTGAATAGCACCCCATAATGTGGCAGAAATAATCACGCCCCGACCTCGCAAACTCACTTTATTCGCCCATCCGCTGAACAATGTGGCCAGCAAAGCTCCCACCGACATCGCGGAAAAAAGCCATCCGGCGACTTGTGCCCCACCCACGTTGAAGACATGGCGGATAAAGTGCCAGCGATAACGCAAGGCCATGGCCACGATATCAATCACGTTCAAATGAGTTCAGGTTTGGAACAGCAAATGCAAATCCTTCCTTCATATCTTCTAGTGGTGATTTTTGAAAACTCCGCATCTGGAATTTTGTCATTTTGATCAGGCAGCAAATGGCGACCAAAAATGTTACAGCATCAATCATGTAGGCATCTACTGCCAGTTGTACTGCGCCATCACCAATCCACCGATGGTTGGGCCAACGATCGCGGTCAGGAGTGTCGGAAGGATGTGAGTGCTCCGCCTGCGGGTAATCTTTTCGATGAATGATTTGTTGCGTGATGGCTTCCATGGCTGGTCGGTGGAAACCATTGAGCGCTTGCAAAATCGCCATCAAAACAAAAATCAAGACAACGCTGGGCACTTCTCGCGTGGCATTCCGGGAAAATACCATCATCACCACCACCATCATGAGTTCGGAAATGATCGAGCAGTTTTTTTCGATTGATTCGATCAGCATAGGTTCCCCCAGCAAACTAAAAATCACCAGTGGTACAAATACCCAGACGACCCCGAGCGCTCCGACCATCGCGTTGTTTTTGGTGAGCTGATAAATTTCATAAGGTACAGCGACATAACTGATCATCGAACCGATCAGGGAAACGAATTGCCCGAAAAACAACCAGCGAAAATCAGGGTATTTTTTCAGCAGCGAAATATCAATCAGCATGCTGCAATGTTTCTTGAAAAAGGTATTACCATACCTTTTGATTATTCAACTTGCGTCCATTTAGGTTGCCGTTTTTCGAGAAAGGCTTTCATGCCGCTCTTTGATCGCCACATGCGAGGAGGAAACACATCGCGAAGAGTTCCTTCTCAATTTAGCGAAAGCACGGTTCAAATCCATAAACCTGACCCAGTCTCAAAGCGGATTTGGCTTGAGAAAGCTTACGGACCTTTGGAAGAAAGCTCCTCGACGAGTTTGGTGATTTCACTATCGGAGTTCTTCCGGTGCAAAGACTTGCGCAACAAGACCGATGGCTTTGTGACTTCATCTGCGGGAAATGATGCGTCCGGTGTAAATCAGTTCGCGGGCTTTTTGGATTCCAACAAGACGGGACAGTCTTTGTGTTCCCCCGAAACCCGGAATCACACCAAGATTTACTTCAGGTTGTCCAAATTTTGCTTTTGAGGAAGCGTAGATCAAATCACATGCCATGGCCAATTCGCACCCGCCACCCAAAGCAAAGCCGTGAACTATCGCGATCGTGATTTTTTTCGATGTTTCCAGCATGCGGAATGTGCGCTGACCGTAACCTGCGAATTCTTCGGCTTGCTGAGGCGTCATGGTTTTCATGCTGGCAATAATAAAGCAACCACAAAAGCTTTTTCACCGCTGCCTTTGATTTTGACGATGGAAACCGAATCGTTTCGGCTGATTTCCAAAAGACTGTCATGCAATCCTTTGAGAACATCCATATTCAAAGCGTTGAGTGCTTCAGGACGGTTGATCGTAAGCGTTGCGACCTTACCTTGAATCTCCATCAAAACTGCCTGACATGATTTCTCCACTATTGAGGTGTAGAAACCTTTTGGATTTGCGACCCAAACAACCTGCTTCCACATATCTGCGAAGCAACGGAGCAGGACGATATTTATCTTCGCCCAATCCTTTGTGAAGCACTTCCATAATGGCAAGCACCGCAAACATCAAACCGAGCAAAGTCTGCGAGTTCAAGCGGACCCATCAGGCGTTGGTGCCGAGTTTCATTGCCGTATCGATATCTTGCGGGCTGCCGATTCCGCTCTCTCAAGAGCGAACACAGCTTCGTTGATCATCGAACTGCGTGCGTTCAATAAGATCAGAAATCACTCGCTGTCACGGTGGTTTTGCCCATGGTTTCGGAAATGGCCAATGTGGTTTTGTACGTTTCTTCAGGGTCAAATGACCGCGAATGACTTCCACCAGTTTCATGATCGGAACCGGATTCATGAAGTGCATACCGATCACGTTTTCTGGTTTACGTGTTGCGGATGCAATCTTGGTGATGGAAATCGACGACGTATTGGAAGCCAAAATGGTTTCTTTCGGCGTGATTTCATCGAGTCTTTTGAAAAGATCCAGCTTGAGCGCAACATTTTCTGTGGCGGCTTCAACCACAAGTTGAGCATTTTTCATCTGCTCAAGGTCTGTGGTGATCTGAATTTTCGAAAGTGTTGAATCTTTTTGCTCGCGGAGTGATTTTTCTTTCGCAAGCATGCGATCCAAATTGGTGGTGATGGTTTTGAGTCCTGCTTCGACACGATGCTGGTCGATATCGCTCAAAATCACTTGAAATCCATGCTGGGCAGCTACATGCGCGATGCCATTGCCCATTTGTCAGAACCGATGACGCCGATGGTTTGATCATACGCGCTCCACGCCAAGAGCCACGCCTTCACCGCCGCCGATGCAAAGTGAAGCGATACCCGTTGTTTTTGTATTGCTCAAGCGAATGCAACAACGTCACAAGAATTCTGGCACCGGAAGCACCGATCGGATGGCCCAAAGATACCGCGCCACCGTGAACGCATTTACTTTCCGTATCTTTCAATCAAGTTTCTGATTCACAGCGAGTGAAACCACAGAAAATGCCTCGTTGATTTCGTAGAGATCAACTTTGGAATCATCGAACTTAACTTTTTGTAAAGATTGTTGATGGCATCCGCCGGAAGCGATCGAGAACCATTCAGGTTCACGAGCGGCTTGTACAAAAACCAGAAATCTTCGCCAACGGTTTCAAATTATTTTCTTTACCACGGAAATCTTCGGAAGCCAAAACAAGAGCTGCTGCACCGTCATTGATCGAGGAAGCATTGGCCGCCGTCACAGTTCCTGCTTTGTCGAACACCGGCTTCAAGGTCGCCATTTTTTCGAAATTCACTGCTTTGGGTTCTTCATCGTCCACGATATGGGTTACGTTGCCTTTGCGATCTTTGATTTCAATCGGAACGATTTCGGATTTGAAATAACCTTTGCTTTGCGCATTGAGAGCTCGTTCATAACTTTGTTTGGCGAAAGCATCTTGTTGTTCGCGCGTGAAAGACATTTCTTTGGCACAAAGTTCTTGGCTATTGCCCATGTGGAAATTGTTGTAAACGTCCCAAAGTCCATCGTTCACCATCGAGTCTGATCATGGTTGCGTTGCAAGTCGGGCACCTGCACGCTTGAGGAAGAAGGTACGGCGCATTAACCATACTTTCCATTCCGCCGGCCACAACGACTTCAGAATCACCATTGGCGATGGCTTGTGCACCAAAGCATCACCGCTTTCAAACCAGAACCGCAAACTTTGCCCACTGTGGTGGCTGGCACATGGTTCGGAAGGCCCGCTTTTTTCGAAGCTTGACGAGCTGGAGCTTGACCTAATCCTGCGGTCAAAACGCAGCCCATGATGGTTTCAGAAACCTGGTCGGCTTTTACACCGGAACGTTGCACAGCTTCTTTGATGGCGATGGCTCCCAAATCTGTTGCAGACAAGGACGAGAGCGATCCCATAAAGCTGCCAATTGGAGTACGAACTGCGGAAAGGATATAGATGTTTTTCATAGTGGTTTGGATATACCACCACTATTCAAAAAGTGTAGGGTTAATATTTTAACTGATTGGCGTTCGTTTAACCGCCGGCTTGGCAGGTTGGAGGAATCGAATTCCCACATGCAAACGTCGCCTCAACCGGTGAAGGCATGAAGTGAAGAGGCCCATTGTCAGCTGCCGCAGTGTTGTAATTTTGGAAAAACTCAAACCATTGATTTTCAGTCATGCCTGTTTGAAGCTGCGGCAAAAGCGCAGGCGTCGTTCGTGGTTCTTCTCCACGTGACACTCTCGAATATAAGTTTCCTGGAAGGATGATGGCCGGAATTCGACTTTCACCCTGGCCATACTTGGTCACCACTTCACTCGCATTGAGGTTTCCAAAATCTGTATCGATGGATGCAATCACTCTTTCTGCCATACCCCCAAAGTTGACTGTCATCGTCGTGAAATCTTGTTGGACGATGTTCGCTTGATTTCCATATTTATCGAATCCATCAACATTTGCACGGCTTCCCATCACCACACCAAAGGTCAGAGGATCCAACTGCATGGCCGTGAATCCGGTGTGATTGCCCAGAACATTTTGATATTGCTGAGGAGCCGCAGCTGGATGCACATACGCCGCTGGCAATGTGTAATATCCGTCGGCATAGATGTTGGTGTTGGTTTCCTTGATATGGTTATAAATTTCATCGGTGTAGAGCATTTTCGGTGTCGGTTGGGCGCCGCTGACGACAGCCGCAATTTCTTCCTGATTCATCACCTGCGTTACGTGATTTCCCGCCACAACCAGATTGCTTCCCATTGCTGTGAGGGTTTTACATTTATAGTTGTGGTTGGCGATTTCAATCGGAGGCTGTCCAGAAGTTGTAAGATTGTACAAAATGATTTTTCCATCTTCCTGCGGAGTTGATGTTCCTGCCGCATCCACGGAGCGCGTCGTACACACAGGAAGATATTTGACTCCTTCGACGTTGATCGGCGCTTGCGCAATCGCCGAGATCACACGGCTACTGGAAATGGACCCCGTAGTATCCACCGTTTTTTCCACAAAGTTGTTCATCGAACTGTTGGTTTCGTAAATAGATAAAGTCGAATCCGAGGCATTGGTTCGTGTCATCGAGGCAACATAAACTTTGTCACCATCCACAGCGATACCGCCTGCCGTGTCTCTCAAACGACTCGACAGAATGGAGTTTTGAAACCGAGCCGGTGATGGTTTCAAAGTATTATCCGCAAGGAACATCCGCCCGAGGCATCCATTCACAACTTCGCTGTTTCATTGGCGGCTTGTTCAGCGACATAATCTCGGAAGGTTTGAGTAGCTGGAAATTGAATGGTATTATGGTCGGTTGTCGTGTTACGGATGTTGGATTGTTTGGATCGTTCGGTACGAACTGAAAACCACCGATAAAAAACCTGTGGTGGTTCCATCCTTGTCGATTCCAAGGTCATCGTGCTTGGATAGAAATAGGAATTTGTTCCAAGCTGAAGTGAATTTCACTGTATTCTTGCGCATCATTGACTCGGGTTCCATCATCTTTGTAAATGACAAGTTTTACTCAAATGAGCCCGCAGCAATATCGTTCAAATTGGCAACAGGAACCACAACATCCACCTGCCCTGAACCTGGGATAGCATGTCTGTGGCTTGATTGCTTGTGCCCTCTTTTCAAATACAACGGTTGACCGATGGTTTTGCCGGACAACGCCAATCCTAGAGGGTCAAGATTTCAATTGTTGGCCACGTGCGACCTTCTTCGATACTGATTGCTTTGCGGCTTGGATCGATGGCCACGCGAATCTCATTGAATCTTTTGATCGACGGCGCCGCCGCTTTTCAAATTGCTCGATGAACATGCACGGACAAAATTCTTGGAGGTAGAAATGAATGCAGGATCATTGAACGTAATGTTGGCCGATCCATCGACAAGCTCACAAATTGAAGAGGAAGTGTTGCATCCCGCCCAATGTCTCTGACCAGATCACCATCGGTAAAACCCTGAAGTGAATCGGTTCCAAAGTCGGTGGTAGATTTGAGCGCATCGTACGTAACACCAAGCTGATTGGCTTCTGCCAAATATTCACGGCGAATGCCCGGCGGTACATATTCTGTACGGACAATGACCTTTTTGCGATTGCCAATTTCATCCAACAAATAGGCGTTACTAGCGCTTTTGCGGGCGGCTATCGGTTGTTGCATAATCGATCTCATACGAAACCGGTTTCACGACTTGAATTTGCGCTTTGGTTGCATCCAATTTGATCGCGTTATCATCCGCCATGGACGTATTGGTTCCGTCGACGTCATAGCTGCCCACCACAACGCCCGATTTCAATGTGTGTCGTGGTTCAGGCCAGCCATTCAAAAAAGTGGTTTCACGTTCGGTTGCACGGTTTTCGAAGCATGATGAGTTGTTGCCGCCGCCATCGTAGCCACACCCAAGGCAAATTTGCCGCCTTGATAAATCAGAACATAATCATTTCTGTTCTACGGCATGACCAGCATCGATCTGCAATGAGTCCCCAAAAAAGATTTACAGCCCAGTCACCGTCGGCGTAGGATCTTCATGTCATGATCAATGCATAAAGATGGGATTTTCTGGATCACACGCAAGAAAGTCACGCCATCGCTCAGCCCTTCATCGCGAATCAAATTGTTGACGGGAAGTTTTCACCAAATCCCAATCCTTGATGGGGAAATACAGAAGCCACGCTGAATTTCATCCATTGGGGATCGATCAATTGGAACGTCTTTTTTGAAGCGGTCCAGAGCTGCAAGCATCTGGGTACTTATTTGGTGCTCACCACGTTGTCACGTTGTGAGGTTCCTTTTGCTTGGAAAGAATACGATAGCTGGTCGCCGAAAGAATCATCACCAACACTGTGGCGACGAGCAATGATCAGGGAAAAACCTAAGCGCGAATGGAGAAAATTTCTCTTCATCGATACCTTTTACATACCTAGCATGTAATTTTTGGTTACGCTTTTATTATATAAAAAACGTACTTTTATTACCACACAGATTTTTATTATTTTCAACTAACTGAAAATATTAACTATTTTTGTGTATCTGAGGCAGCTTTTTCGGCAGGTTTTGAAGTTTCGACTGCTGGGTCGGCTGGTGCGGCCACCGTTTCAGACTCTGTAGAAGCAGGGGCTTCTTGGGTCACTTTTTCATCCGAAAGCAAGCTACCCGAGGATTCGCGAGAAGCGAAATAGACCAAAGATAGACTTGTGCACATGAACACAATGGCCAAAATTTTGGTGAGCTTTTCAAGAAAGGTTTCGGCTCCGCGAGCGCCAAACACAGAAGAGCTTCCTCCGCCGAAAGCCGCGCCCATGCCGTCTTTTTTGCCTTGTTGCAAAAGGACGACAATGATCAAAAGAATGCAAATCACTACATGAATAATTGTTACGAATTGAATCACGATCTATTCTCCATACTGAATGATATCGAAAAAGCTTTCCGCGTCGAGGCTAGCTCCACCCACCAGCGCTCCATCGATATCTGGCTGCTTCATCAGCTCGCCTATATTTTTGGGTGTGACGGAACCCCCATATACGGTACGCACCGCGCTTGCAATGTTTTTTGAGAACATGCCCTCGAGAATTCCACGGATATGATGGTGAACTTCCTGCGCCATTTCAGGGGTTGCCGCTCTTCCCGTTCCAATGGCCCAAACCGGTTCATAAGCAATCACGACGCGATCCATGTGGTGGTCTTCCAAGCCCCTCAGACAGATGCGCAATTGATCCTCGACGATTTTCATCGTTTGACCATCTTCACGTTGTCCTAGCGTTTCTCCGATGCAAACGATCGGGCTCATCTCGTGTTCCAGAACGGCTTTTACTTTCTTGCCGATGATTTCGTCCGTTTCAAAAAAATACTGCCGACGTTCGGAATGGCCGACAATCACATATTTGCAGTTCAAATCCAAAAGTTGAGAAGCCGAGACCTCGCCAGTGTAGGCTCCGTTTTCTTCATAGTGAACATTTTGAGCGGCCAAATGAATCGAGGTATCGGTCAACGCGATATCCGCTGGATGCAGAGAAGCCATACCCGGAGCAATGGCGATTTCGACGTCCTGTTTGCCCGATAACATACCCTTAAGCTCGGTGATCAAACGAATACAATCCGAAACGGTATTGTTCATTTTCCAGTTGCCAATAATCAGCGGCTTTCTCATTGAATCTCCAATATCTTAAATATTTTCAAGAGTCTACATTGCGAATTGACGCGACATGGCTAATTGTGATAGTGTTCCATCCCATGACTCGTTGGGGACAAATTTTGATTCTTTTGGCACTCGGATTGGCTTGGAATGCCTATGCCCAAGACCAGGACTTAGAGTCCTGTGATCCGCTATTGGTTGAAAAACTGATGATCATTCAGAACTCAGATGCAAAGCTGGATTTCGATGGAATTTACCTGCTGGTTAAAGGCCAAGGTAAAAATGTAAACTGTACTTTTCAAGTTGAAGATCAGATCGTTTCGCCACTGCTCTTCGCTGTCTCTCACATGGAAGTTCGATTGGTTGATTTGTTGTTATCCCAAGGAGCCGATCCCAATTTCGTGCAACCAGAACGCAACGTCACCCCACTTGCGCGAGCAGCGTGGAAATCAGCGAACAAGCCTCATGATCAACCCGACTGGAAAGATAATTTTTTGATCGCCAATTATCTGATTCAACATGGCAGACTATGAATACAAGTTCATCATGGATATCAGCACGCCGGATGGAGGCATTCATGAAATTCGAACCTCGATTCGCAGAATGAATCCCGATCTGATCAAAGGCGTATTGGAATGGCAATCTCATGATTTCATGGGACGTACGCCAGAAGCAAAACTTGCGAAACAGAAACTAGCTGAACGCAATCGCAAAAAAGCCGAAAAGCTTCGCATGAAAAAGGCTCAAAAAGTCGTATTCTGATTTTAAACGAGCAGTGCTTTCAATCCAGGCAACTCTGGGTCTTCGATAAATTCAAGTGTGGCGCCGCCACCAGTGGAGATGTGATCCATCTTGTCGGCCACGCCCGCATGAACCACGGCAGCGGCAGAATCCCCACCACCGATGATTTTGGTTCCGTCCATTTTGGAGATGTTGATCGCCAGATCTACCGTTCCTTTGTCAAACGGCGGTTGTTCAAACCAACCCATCGGACCATTCCATAAAATGGTTTTGGATCCATTCAAAAATTCCGTGAAATGTGCCACTGTTTTCGGGCCCACATCCAACCCGGCCCAACCCGCCGGAATTTTCATCGCGTCGGTGGTTTTGATTTCCGAGAGATCCTTCATCGATTTGGCGATGACGAAATCCTTGGGAAGATAAATCGAAACCTTGCGCTCATCGGCTTCCTTCAAAATACCTTTGGCACGATTGATCATTTTTCTTCGAAAAGAGAATTGCCGATATCGAAGCCTTTGGCTTTGAGAAACGTGAACACCATCGCGCCACCGATGAACAAGCGATCCACCTTGCGAATCAAGGTATCGACAACTTTGAGTTTGTCCGAAATTTTTGCTCCACCCAAAATCACCGAGTACGGACGATTTGGATTTTTCACCAGCGGATGCAAGTATTCCAATTCTTTTTGGATCAGAAGTCCGATGGCTTTTTCTTGAAAGAGCATCGGCAAAGCAGATGTGCTCGCATGGGCCTGGTGAAGTGCTCCAAAGGCATCTGAAACATATACATCGTGATGCGCTTTGAGTTTTTCGGCGAATTCTTTGTTATTTTCTTCTTCATCCGAATGAAAACGCAGATTCTCAAGCAGAATCACTTGATTGACATTCTGTTCTTGTGAAAGTTTTTTCACACCGTCACCGATGCAATCATCCGGGAACAAAACCTCGATGCCGCTCAAATGGGCCAAACGTTCCGCCACGGGAAGTAGAGAGTACTTCGCGTTTTTTTTACCTTCCGGTCGACCCAAATGAGAGATCAAGGTAACCTTGGCCTTTTTGGCCATGAGATAATTCAAAGTTGGAAGTATCGCGCTGATGCGCGTGTCGTCGGTGACCGCTCCGTCTTTGATCGGCGCATTCAGATCGACGCGAAAAAGAACGGATTTTCCAGCGACGTCGACGTCATCAAGCGTTTTGAAATGTTTGTTCTGAAATGGGATCACGAGATTACTCCAAAGAAATCGATTTTATGAGATGGAACAAAGATGGTTTTGTACGGATGCTTGTGACCCTCTTTGGATGGCTCCATTGTCTGAACTCGATCAAAAATCCCCCGGATCCTTTGTCCAGAACTTTACCCTGGATGGTGTGGATGTTGTGATTTGTACCCACGGCGATCAGAGGCGTTGTGAGGTGAATCTTGATGCTTTTGCCGACCAATTCCATGACCGGTCTTCTATACTAAAATAGATTCAAATGGAAGAAGCCGAAGAAATAGTCGGCGACGAGGATGATGCCCACCAACACGATGAAAAGCATCACCAAATAGATCGTTGGAAACCCTTCCACAACATTCGAGGCTTTTTTCATGGAAACGTTATCGAGACGTTTTTGCGGAATGTCCGGCACTTCGATGCTGAGCTGAAAATTCTGGCCGGAAAACAGCTTGGTCAGGAATTTTTGAACATCCTGCCTTGTGCTTTCGGGATATTCTGTTTTCAAAATACGCGCAAGATCATCCGCAAAGGATGGGCAATCTGGATATCGATCCTTCGAATCCTCCGCAAGTGAACGCGCGATCACTTTGTTCAACGATTTTGGGACATCATCTCTGAATTTATCGATCGATGGGACCATGCATTCCCGAACAGCATCGATCGTGGCTTGCTCATTGTCGCGCAAGAACAAACGCTGATCCGTGAGAAGCTCATAAAGAACCACGCCCACACTGAAAATATCGGAACGCTGATCTAGCACTTCTCCATAAGACTGTTCAGGTGACATGTAACTGAATTTTCCACGAATCACACCAGGCTGCGTTTGCACACCTTTGTTTCGAATTTCAGCAATCCCGAAATCCGCCACCTTGGCCGCACAAGACTTGGTGATCAAAATATTCGGTGGACTGATATCCCGATGAACAATACCCAAGGGTTGATTGTAATGATCGCGTTTGGCATGGGCATACGCCAATCCTTCGCAAATATCCATACCAAGCCAAAGCACGACTTCTGGCGGAAATTTGATTCCCATTTCATGTTGTCTTCCGACAACTTCAGCCAGAGATTTTCCATCAATCCATTCCATGGTGAAAAAATAGGAATCGTGGATTTTTCCAAAATCCAACATTTGTACAATGTTGGGGTGACGAAGTTGAATAATTGTTCGGGCTTCATCCAAAAACATCTGGATGAATTTTGATTTGGATGCCAGATTCGGGTGAATGCGCTTGAGTGCAACGGTCAAATTTGATCTCGTTTTCGCCAGAAAAATTTCAGCCATGCCGCCGACAGCGACTTTACGGACGATGAAATATTTTCCAAAACGATTGTTGAGCATCAGTCAGAATCCTCGTTCTTGAAAAACAAACAAACGGTTTTTCCAAATTGGACGATATCTCCGACATGAATTTCCGAGGATGCGATTTTTTTTCCATTCACGAAGGTTCCATTGGTTGAATCCATATCCTTGAGCATGATTTGACTGCCCTCTTTGATTTCAACCATCGCGTGCATGCGTGACACGTCGGGATCTTTGAGCACAAACTCAACCTTGCCTCGCCCCACTACAACGCGATCTTGGTCAAAATAAAAAACCTTCCCTCGGTCTGGACCCTTTTTCACCTGGAACCCGAAAGGATATTTGGATTCCTTCGGCTTGGTCAAAGCGTCCATGCTTGGATTCGACAGATCCCATTTTGAGAAACGTTCCAGTTCGTCCTTGATCAGATTTCCGATATCGGCGTTGCGTGTTGTTTTTTCATCGATGATCTTGCTGTTTTTGTTTTTGAAAAATTCCAAATTCTCGATGATGGTCACACGAATCTTGGTGAATCCGATTTCGATTTCATCCAAATTGTGAACTTCTGTGGGACCTTCGATTCGATTGCCGTTGACCAATGTTCCATTTCTGGAATTGAGATCGAACACAACGACTTTATCGTCCTTGATTTCAATTTTTGTATGAAGTGTGGAGATGCGTCCATCGCTGAGATTGAAATCGGTATTTTTGCGACCGATCGAGGTTGTTTCTTTGGTCAGTTGGAGGGATTTTTCGTGATCAACGCCTTCTGTGACCGTGAGCGTGACCTTGATTTTCATGTCACTCACGATCCTGTACTCCCATGAAGACGATGAATGTCTGTCCAATTTGTATTTTATCCGATGGCATCAACATACGACGATTAATTCTTTTTCCATTCACGAAGGTTCCATTGGCTGAAGCAAGATCTTGGATCACCACATCATTGTTGGATTGAAGTTCGAGATAAGCGTGCTTTCTTGAAACCTCGATGTCGTTGATCACCAGATCCGTTTCCTCGCGACCAATTAAAACCTTGGACTTCACATATTTCAACTTAATTCCCTTGCCGTTTTTCATCACGACTTTGACTTTGATGTACTTTTTGGTCGGGACTTCCGGAACCTTGGCCTTTTCACGGGCGGAGGCCACCGTATCCTCGATGCCTTCAGCCAAAAACTCCTTTTGCATCAGGTCGACCAGGCCTCTTTGTTTGCTGGGGTGATGAGATTGTTGTTGAACAAGCATGTCGAACTGATCTGGATCGAGATGAATTTGAAAAACACTGTCCCCGACACGAACGTCCTGCTCCAAAAGAATCTGCTGATCACGTACTTTTTTGTCGTTGATGAATGTGCCGTTTTTGCTGTCCAGATCGACAATATGAAAAATTCCCCGACGATAATCGATGGCTGCATGTTCGGAAGAAACGGCCAAATCGCGAATCAAAATATCGCCTTTTTTTCTTCCCATGGCGGTGCGAAGGTAAACCAGCGGAAATTGACGCCCTTTCTCGCTGCCTTCGGTGAAAACAACGATGGCACCCAGACCTTTGGGAATTTCAAAACGCTTTTTGTCTAAGAAGTCGTTCATGAATATTAAGTTATTGTAATGATTAAATATATAATATACAAGCTCGTATGATGAAACGTTATTCCACTCTTTTTCTACTCTTTTTGGCTGCTTGCTCGCATCCAGCACCAGAAAAAATCGACCAAGACAAACGTCTGTATGAAGTGGCGACAGACCTTTATACCCAGGAAAGATATTCCGAGGCAGCTCCTTACTTCGAATCCCTGAAAAATCGTTTTCCAGATAGCCCTTATGCCATTGAATCCGAATTGAAATTGGCCGATGCCCACTTCAAAACCGATGAATTTGAAAGTGCGCAGGTGGAGTACGAGTCGTTCCGCTCACTTCATCCAACCCATGAAAAAATTCCATACGTCTATTTGCAGCTGGGCAAATGCCAATTCAGCCAATCACCTCGAAGTGTGCAAAAGGACCAGATTCAAACCGAGCTTGCTCTTTCAACTTTCAATCAACTTCAAAGTCGCTGGCCAAACTCTGATGAAGCCAAGCAAGCCGAAGAATTCAAAAACAAAGCTGAGGAAAAACTTGCCAAGAAACAGCTGTATTTGGCCAATTTTTACATCAGTCAAAAAAAATACTTTCCAGCACTCAAAAGACTCGAATCCCTCAACAACGATCAAACGCCGAACAATCTTCGCCGTGAAGCTTTGTACAAACTAGGTGTGGTTCATTTGAAAATGAAAAATCCAGACATCGCCAAAATGGCCTTTGAAAAAGTCGTTGAGCAAAACATCGACGACAAATATCAACGCAAAGCTCAATCCCGCTTAAAAGAAATAAATTAATTCGTTCTGATTATTTTGCAGATTCGATCAAGGATTTGATCTTGGTCAGCGCGTCTGGAAGCTTTCCGATATCCGATCCGCCAGCTTGCGCGAAATCGTCCCGACCTCCGCCTGATCCACCAACGATAGCCGCTGCTTGCTTCACGAGATCACCTGCTTTTACGCCAGGGACGTCTTTGGAAACCTTCACAACCAAGAAAACTTTATCAGATGTTTTTGCTCCGAGAATCACAACACCGCTTTTGAGTTTTTCCATGGCGCGATCCGCGATATCTCTGAGATCTTTTGGGTTTTCAACATCCAAAACCTTCTCATACACCGAAACATTCCCGATCTTTTGAATCGAATCATTATCCACAGAAACTGAAACTTGCGGGCCGCTTTTTCGCGCTTCTTTTTGCGCACTGACGAGCTTTTCGATTCTCTCGGAAACTTTTTCCGCCGGAACACCAAGCTGTTGGGCGATTTCCAGATTTTGCTTTTGCTGATCGCTCAAGAATCTGAAAGCGCGGTGCGAGGTAAACGCTTCAATGCGACGAATGCCGGCTGAAACACTGCTTTCTTTCACGATTTTGAACATGCCAATGTCACCCGTTCTGGAAAGGTGCGTCCCACCGCAAAGCTCTTTGGAATAATCACCGATGGAAAGAACGCGGACTTCATCCCCATACTTTTCCCCGAACAACGCCACGGCCCCTTCATTGACGGCTTTTTGATACGGAAGTTTTTCAAGAGTTGCAGACGCATTTTTCCAAATGCGCTCGTTCATGATTTCTTCGATTTTGGCCAGCTGTGCTGGTGTCACCGGTCCAGGATTGGTGAAGTCAAAACGCAAACGTTCCGGGGCAACCAGCGATCCTTTTTGTTGAACATGATTTCCCAAAATTTCTTTCAATGTAGCGTGAAGAATATGGGTGGCCGTATGGTTTTTGGCGGTATCCATGCGCGCTTTTTCATTTACTGCAAATTCAGCCTTGGATTTTGGAGTGACTTTACCTTCCGTTACACGGCATCGATGAATAAAGATGGTCGGAGAAGGCTTTACGGTATCGATCACTTCCAAGGCAAAACCCTGGCCGGTGATGCTTCCGATGTCACCGACTTGACCACCAGACTCTCCATAAAATGGAGTTTGATCGGCGAGCACTTCGACTTCTTCTTCGATTTTGGCTTCGGAAATTTCTTTTCCATTTTGTACCAAAGCTAGAATGGTTCCTTGCGAAGTCAATTGATCATAGCCCAAAAATTTGGTTTCAATTCCCTGACCTGACCATTTGGAAACAAGCGTCTCGATTTCTTTCCCCTTGGATCCCTTCCAGCTTCCACGCGCTTTTTCGCGATGATTTTCAAAGGCCTGATCAAATCCCGTTTGATCAAGCGTCATTCCGTTTTCACGAAGAACGTCCGCTGTGAGATCCGCTGGAAATCCGTAAGTATCGTAAAGTTGGAATGCGATATCTCCTTTTAGTACGGATTGATTGGACTGTTTTGTCTCGTTGATAGCGGATGTCAGCAGGACGATCCCACGATCAACCGTTGTTGAGAATTTATCTTCCTCTTCACGAATCACATCGGCGATTAGTTTTTTATTTTGAGAAAGTTCAGGATATGCCTTTGAGTAATGATCCACGACTACACCTGAAAGATCGGACATTCCATGGTTGGCAAAACTGATTTTACGACCATGGCGCATGGCCCTGCGCATGATACGGCGAAGAACATATCCGCGACCATCTTTGGATGGAACAACGCCATCTGCAATCAGGAACGTCATGGCCCGAATGTGATCTGCAATGACTTTTTGGGAAACTTTTTGGGTTTCATCTTTGGTTTTCCAATAATCCACACTGGAATTCTGGGATAGGAATTCAAAAATTGGTTTGAAAAGATAGGTGTCGTAGTTGTTGTCCACGCCCGATAAAATCGCGGTGGTTCGCTCAAGGCCCGAGCCGGTGTCGATCGAAGGTTTTGGAAGTTTTTCACGGCTGCCATCAGCGTGCTGCAAAAATTCCATGAACACCAGATTCCCAAATTCCAGGAATCGATGATCTTGGGCCGCGAATTGCTCCTTGGTCGGAAGTTTTCCATCCGGAGCTAGATCGAAGAAAATTTCCGAGCATGGCCCACACGGACCTGTGTCACCCATGGACCAAAAATTGTCCTTTTCTCCGAATCTGAAGATACGTTTAGGATCGATACCGATCTTTTTGGACCAAAGATTGAAAGCTTCATCATCGTTGTTAAAAATCGTTACGTATAGGCGATCTTGAGGAAGGGATAGTTCCTTGGTCACAAAGGTCCAAGCTAGCTCAACTGCCTTTTCTTTGAAATAGTCCCCAAAGGAAAAGTTTCCGAGCATTTCAAAAAAGGTGTGGTGGCGTTTGGTATACCCGACGTTTTCCAGATCGTTGTGTTTGCCGCCGGCACGCATGCATTTTTGAGCGGTGGCGGCGCGCGGTGTCTTGGCCTTTTCTTTTCCGGCAAAGACGTCCTTGAATTGATTCATACCCGCGTTGGTGAACAGGAGCGTCGAATCGCCTGTCGGAACAAGTGATGAGCTTGGAATCACCAAATGCTGGTTTTTTTCAAAAAAGGTGAGGAATTCTGAACGTATATCTTTCATGATGCCGGCTAAGTATTATCATACTTATAGCCCGTATCAATCTTACTTTTTGATCTTGAAAAGCTTTTGAAATACTCCGCTTCCATATTTCAGGACGTTGGAGGCTCGGGTCACCTTGGATATGCTGACGTTAAGACTCTTGGAAACTTCACGCTGCGTCTTGTTGTTCATCAGACTTTCGATGATCATCAGGCGGTTGTGGATATCTTCGATTTCACCAGGACTTAAAATGTCATTCAAAAACTCTTCAAGACTTTACGATCACTTGAAACCTTCATGAAGACATCTGAAATCAAATCTATTTTTTTCTGAATTGCGGACATGACACCCTTCTTGAATCGTTACCTTATCTAATCGTTATCCATGTAGCGATACACCGGTATTATGTCAACTAATTTATATTGTATTTTCTTTCACAAAAAGATTGACTGTGTACCGATACATGAGTACGTTTGTAATTGTAAACCTCATCAAAGGAGAGTGTTATGAAAAAGATTGCCTCCTCACTTTACTAGCTCTGTCCTTCATTATTTCGAGTGGAACCGCCGTCGTCGGAGGGGATTTCGACGAAGCATCCATTTCGGGACCAGACTTTAATCAAATCTCCACATAAAAATTTCAGGTGCATGCATAGCTGTTAAGGCTACTAAACCTGGGAGTGAGGTCCGAAGGTTCCCCCACCGACGGACCTCATTTTATGTGGGGCAGACCTAACATAAAATGAGGTCCATTCGGATATCTGATAACTGATATCGGATATCCGATATCAGAGCAAAATCTGTATTCTGAGTTTTTTAAAATCTGTCGATTTTAATATCATCCAGGGTGAGCGGCCCCTGCTCTTTTTCTCTTCGCTTTCAGGTTCTGACTGAAAGGCATCCCATGACGTATCGGTCGAAGAAGAAACACTCTTGACTTTGAGGGCAAAATCGTCCGGATTGGATACATTGCTTCAAGGCCTCATCGTAGGTAATGAGCTTTTTCTGCAACAACTGCATCAAACTTTGATCGAAAGTCTGCATACCATAGGAAATATTACCTTCTGCGATCGCATCATGAATCTCAGCTGTTCGATCTTCTTCTGTGATCAGATTTTTGATACGGCTATTGTTGATCAAAATTTCACAAGCACAGACGCGACCTTTGCGATCCGCTCTGGGACTAGCCGCTGAGAGATGACTGATTTGAGAACTGAAGCCAGCTGCAAGCGAATTTGTTTTTGCTGATAAGCTGGAAACACAGAAATGATACGGTTGATCGTCTCTTTCGCATCCAACGTGTGAACCGTTGAAAAACCAAGTGGCCGGTTTCAGCTGCGGTCAGTACAGTTTCGATGGTTTCCAAATCCCGCATTTCACCCACCAGAATCACATCCGGATCCTGACGAAGCGATGCGCGCAAAGCACTGCTGAAGGTACGTGTATCCACACCCATTTCACGCTGGTTGATGATACTTTTTTTATCACGAATCAAAATTCAATTGGATCTTCAATCGTCAGAATATGGGACGTACGATTGGCATTGATGTGATCGATGATGGCAGCAAGCGATGTGGATTTACCGGATCCTGTGGTTCCTGTGACAAGTACAAGTCCACGATTTTCCATTGCGATCTTTTCGATCACAGGAGGAAGATTTAATTCTTTGATGCTGAAAACTTTGAATGGAACGACACGGAACACAAGACCGACCGAACCGCGTTGCATAAAACAACTGACACGGAAACGACCAACCCCTGTCACACCATACGAAAGATCGATTTCATGATTGGCTTTGAAATGGGCTTTTGCTCATCGTTCATCAACGAATATGCGATGCGCTCGGCGTCTTCTGGAGAAATACGTTGGCCATCTTTCAAAGGCACAAGCGAGCCATCCACACGAAAAATGGGCGGCATACTAGCTTTGATATGAACGTCAGAAGCCCGTCCACGAACAGCGATTTTCAACAACTCATTGATATCAATCATAGGTATCCTATGATTGTACTATGGGATAAAAGGGGACACACTCAAAAACTTCAAAACAAATTTTTCTCATTTAAAACAGCATTATAAGGAACTTGAGTGTGTCCCCTTTTATTGACGTTATGCAGTAGCGGTTTTTTTGCTGGTTTCTGCGTCTTTTTTGGAACCTTCGTCAGCGGTCTTTGCTTTTGCTGGAACTGGAATCCCTGCTGCTGCATACACTTCATTCACGATGGTTTTCAAAGTTTTTGGATTTTCCAGCAAGAATGCTTTGGCCTTCTCGCGACCTTGGCCCAAACGCTCCCCTTTGTAGGAGAACCATGTGCCCGCTTTTTCCACAATGCCTTTGTTCGCTGCATGTTCCAGCAAGTCCGCAACGCGGTTAATGCCTTCACCATACAAAATGTCGAATTCCACTTTTTTGAATGGTGCGGACATTTTATTCTTCACGATTTTCACAGATGTTTTGTTACCGATGACTTCTTCGCCTTCGGTGATCGCACCCGTGCGGCGAATATCGAGACGAACGGAAGAATAGAATTTCAACGCGTTACCACCGGTTGTGGTTTCAGGATTCCCGCACATCACACCGATTTTCATACGAATTTGGTTGATGAAAATCACGGTGGTTTGGGATTTGGAAATGCTACCCGTCAATTTACGAAGCGCTTGAGACATCAATCGTGCATGTAGACCCATGTGCGAATCACCCATGTCGCCTTCTAGCTCCGCTTTTGGAGTCAAGGCCGCAACGGAATCCACCACGACCAAGTCGATGGCGCCAGAGCGAACGAGTGTTTCAGCGATTTCCAGCGCTTGCTCACCAGTGTCTGGTTGGGAAATCAAAACGTCTTCGATTTTTACACCAAGTTTTTTGGCGTAGTTCACATCCAACGCGTGCTCTGCGTCGATAAACGCCGCGATGCCGCCTTGCTTTTGAGCTTCAGCAATCATGTGAAGTGTCAGTGTTGTTTTACCGCTGGATTCCGGTCCATAAATTTCAACAATACGTCCTCTCGGAATACCGCCGATGCCGAGAGCGATATCCAGACTGACCGAACCGGTTGGAATATAGGGAATATCTTTGAAGATCGCCGAATCATCGCCCAGGCGCATGATTGAGCCTTTTCCGAATTGTTTCTCGATGGTGGAGACCGCAAGCTCAATCGCTTTGTCTCTGTTGGCTACGTTTGATGTTTCCATATGTACTCCCTTACTTCTTATTCGTTGTAATAATTTTTCAAAAAGTCGTGCAATCCCATCAGCGCCTGATTGGCTGCAAGCATTCGGTTCCGTTTTCGATCGCCCGTAAAGACGAAACCTTGAACCTTTGCAAAACCATGTTCATCATGAACCAGTAGTTCTTCGATCATGAATGAACCAGTCTTTTTAACCATAACTGGGTTTTGTGGAGCTCGTCCAACTTTTTTTAAAAAATCTGTAGATTTTACGTAAGTTCCGAAATCGCCAGATTCCAGTTTTTTCTTTTCAAGGGCCGGGCCAACATAACAAATGTAGGTCAATCCGAGCGGTTTGGAATCGGTCGCACCTCCCGGACCCGCGATTCCACAGATCGATAGCGCGATGTTGGAATTGGACCTCTCTTTCAGACCCCGGGCCATTTCAAGAACACATTCGATTGAAACGGCTCCTTTTTGTTCCAAAGTCGAACTCTGAACCCCCAGCAACTGCATCTTGGATGGATAGCTATAGGTCACTAAACCACGGTCCATGACCTGCGAACACCCCGGCACATTGATCAATGTCGAGGTGATCAATCCCCCTGTGATGGATTCAGCCAAACTCAAGGTCCATTGTCGATTCAAAAACCATTGAACCAAATGTTCTTCAATCGGTTGGCCGTTCCATTGAATTAGATTGGCTTGAAACAAAGCCCGAAATCTTTGATCGATATCGGCTACGATGGAATCCTTGGTGTGATTCTCGCGTGGCGACAATGAAAATGTCACATCGACGGTGAAAGGTGATGCGGTATAGGCGATGCTGATATCGGCATGTGGATGCCAATCCAAACCATTCTCCAATATTTTTTCTTCGACGATGGCCTCGGCGATTCCAGAGATGGTGTACCCAAGCTGCGTGATGGGCTTGAATGTTTTGCTTTTGAGTTTTTCGACAAGAAAAGTTTTGACCATGCGTTCCATCTCAAACGGAACACCTGGAAAACAAAAGATCATTTTCCCGTCGATCTCCATATACACGCCTGGAGCGGTTCCCACTTCATCGATCGCCTTTGATCCTTTGGGAAGCATCGCCTGACGTTTGTTGGAAGGTGGGCAAGGAATTCCGCGAGCCTGATATTTTTTCTCGATGCGCGCAAAAATATCGGCGTGATATTCCAGCGGCACATTCACGGCTTCGGCCAGACTTTCAAACGTGATGTCATCAAGTGTGGGGCCCAGTCCCCCAGTGCTGATGATCAAATCGGAACGGGAAATCGCCAAACGAAAGGCCGCGACAATATCTTCTTTCCGATCTTGCGTGGTTTGCCGAAAGCGCGCTTCCAAACCATAGCCAGCGAGAAATCTTCCGATCCAAGCTGTGTTGGTATCGATACGTCGCCCATCCAGAAGTTCATTTCCAAACGTGAGAAACTCAACGATCACAGAAATACTCGAAGCGAAGAAATAACTTTCATGATGGCCAGTGTGTAGATGCCGCAGATCACATCATCGAGCATCACACCCCAAGCACCATGCATGCGGCGATCGATGTGACGAGTTGGATACGGCTTCCAAATATCCAGCGCGCGAAAATAAAAAATCCAGCGATCATCCAATCCCACTGAAACGGAAATGAAGCGATGCCGATCCACATCCCCACGACTTCATCGATGACAAAACGACCGTCGTCGCGTGGACCGATTTTTTCTGAACAATGTACAAGCACCAAACCCCGATCAACATCGTGACGATGATGATTTGAGCTTGCTGCTGCCAGATTAAATCCGCAAACAAACTATAGACACCCACGGCAGCCAACGAGGCCCATGTTCCAGGCGCTTTGGGCAGCAGTCCCACCATACAAAAAGTGGTGACAATCAAAGCCAGATTTTGAGCGAAATTGAAGATGCCCGAAAAGGGGGCAAAAGACACATGCGTGGATTCTGGTTCGTTCATTTCAAAGGTCACTTTACTGCCAAGTTCGCCCATTTCAAACAATCTTTATGGTGAATTTAATACGGTTTGAACTGCGCCCTGAAAGTTCCAGTTGGGACAGAAAAGGGGCACAGAATGGCTGCTGAGGTCTCCATACGTAGATTATAACTTATTGAATTTAATGGATAAAATCAACCGAACGTTCACTCAAAAGCTGGCACAGAGATTGTATTAATAGGGGCAAGAACAGGAAAATCGAGCATTGTATTAACTAACGCGAAGTGTTATGGAGAGAACTGTGAATAACCACAAACGACATATTCCACTGCTTTTGACGGCAGTACTTTCGATTGCCCTATCCGGCTGTCAGAACCGTCAAAACGGACTGTTCGGTTCCAACAACTGGGGTCGCAATGGCTACGCCAATGCTTTCTTGAATACAGGTGTGAATCCTTATCTTGGCGGTGATGGTCAAGTCATCGGTTACTTGGTTTACAATCAATATAGTACAGGTGTATCCACAGCTCCGTCTGTCAATCCACAAACCGGTGGCGTAGAAACCGGCGGTTCACAGACTAGCGGCGCTGGGGGAATTCAAGGCGGCACACAACAAACCACGGGCCAAACACCGTGCACATTCAAAACAGCATCGGTAGCGCCATATGCTTACGTTCAAGGTTCCAACCAAAACTTTGCCAGCATGTACAACGAAACTTCTTTTCCAAGCTCCGGTCGTGGTGTTTACCAAACGGGCGGTCGTCTGGGCGTGACTTGCGGTCTAGATAGTGAAGTTGCCGCAACTCAAAATACATTTTTCATTTCCGGCGGATCCAATAGCAATCAACTTTGGATGTACCGAACCAATTCCATGGGTGCTCCAATCGGTTACAACACATCTCTTACGGTTGGTCCGAACACCAAAATTGCTGCGAGCCCATCAGGTCACGTAGCCGTGATCACCAACAACGGAAATACTTTGACACTACTTGCTGAAAACCGCATCGGTGGTGACGGAGGTCGTGTTGCCGATCAATTGCATTCAATTCCAGCACCGAATGGTTCAAAATTCATGGACATCGTGATCGACGATCGCCAAGGTGCACTGTATGCGGGCATGCAATTGCCTGGGAATGCTGGTCAAATTTTGATCTTCCGCTTGGAAGATGTTTATAACGGTGTATTCCGTCCGGTTTTCAACAGCCGAACCCAATACAATTTCAGCAACAACTTGCCAAACGAAACATCGGTGTCTTTGTTGTTCCGTCAGGCTCTTCCTACAAGATTAAAAACAATAACGGTTTGACCGGTGTATTCACAACCCAAGGCCACCCATTTTTCATGGAAACAGGTTTGGGCCTGGATCCTTCCGAGACTTACAACCGTACGCCTGAAGAATTGAACGATATGTATGCGAACGCATCCGATGAACAATTGACAGTTCAGGACATTCGCGTGATCGATCCATTTCAAACTGGCTATCATGGCAACAGTCCATATACACAACCGGCCAATTCCACGGTTCAATTCAAGGACTTCGCCGTGGGCAACAACATGGCTTACATGATTACCGAGCAAGGCACCGTGTACACGATGCAAATCGATATGGATCAGCCTTTGGATGCAAGCACCCCTTGGGAACGTCGCTTGAACATGGGCATGAGACTGAACACCATCGAAATGAGCTATGACCTTCGCTACGCGATCATCGCCGGTACGGCTGGCGTGACCGTGGGTAACGTGGTTGGCAACAATCTTGTTCTCAACTCCACAGGTCGTCCTGACATTCAGGAAAATGGAAATGTGATCCATGCAACTTCACTTGCGAAAGTTGCAAGAGCACCTGCACGTCCAGTGACGCCTGCTCCGGCTGCGGCACCTGCGAATGCTTCCGCATCCACCCAACAATAACACCAAGAGACCTTTGATCTTAAAGCGCGTTTCTCGTGGACGCTCCATTCAAAGAATATTAAACTCACATTCGTGAGAATCATCGGTATTGATTACGGACAAAAACGCGTGGGAGTGGCGATGTCCGACCCACTTGGAATCACTTCCCAGCCTCTTCCTTTCATTCCAAATGACAAAAACATGTTTCCACAACTCAAAAAACTGGTGGAAGAAAATCAGGTTCAGGAAATCGTGGTAGGGCTTCCCATCACGATGAAGGGAACATCCTCGGAAATGACGATTGAGGCCGAAAAATTTGCTGAAGATCTAAAAAAGCACGTTTCCATTCCGGTCATTCTTCAGGACGAACGTTTGTCCACGATGGAATCGGAAAAGCTTTTGATTTCGGCCGACGTTTCACGAAAAAAAAGAAAAGAAGTTCGTGATTCCATGGCTGCTTCGATTATTCTTCAAGATTATTTGGAACGAAAAGGTTTATGAGAAAAATCATCGCACTCTTTGGACTCATTGTCTTGTTGGGATCGTATCAGGTTCACAATGTTTTCAAACAACCCACTCCCTTCGTTGACAAAGCCGTTGTGATTCCGGCCAACTCTTCGCTTCGCTCGATCGCAAAACTGCTCGAAAAAGAAGGAGTCCTCACCAAAGATTGGCCCATTTTGGTGCTCGCTAAAATATGGGGTGTGTCAAACAAGGTGAAGTCCGGTGAATTTCTATTCCGGACACCGTCTTCTCCACAAAAAGCCTTGAATACGCTTCTCAATGGAATTCCAATTTTGCAAAAGGTGACCATTCCCGAAGGCAGCACGATGAAAGAAATGGCCCCGTGGTTCGAGGCGCAAAACATCATCAACGCTCAGGATTTGCTGACGGCGTTTCAAAATCCTGAACTTTTGCAGAAATACGGAATCAACGGATCCAGCTTCGAGGGATTTTTATTTCCCAGCACCTATCTATTTCCCAAAAATGAAAAGGCTTCGAAAATCATCCAGATCATGACCGATGAATTGAAAAAAAATCTTCAACCTGAAGATCGAATCAAAGCCAAAGCTCTAGGATGGAACGATTATCAATGGATCACATTCGCTTCGGTGATTGAAAAAGAAACCGGAAGACCTGACGAGTATGGATTGGTTTCTTCGGTGTTTCACAATCGATTGAAAAAAGGAATGATGCTTCAAAGCGACCCGACCGTGATTTATGGAATTCCGAATTACGACGGCAACATTCGCAAAGTAGACCTTCAAACCGACACGCCTTGGAATACGTACACGCGCAAAGGACTACCGATTGGCCCCATCAGCAACCCTGGCGCTGCCGCGATCCATGCCGCTGTAAATCCGGACACCACGGAATATCTATATTTTGTTGGAAATCGCGAAGGCCAACACATCTTCACCAAAACCTACGAAGAGCATTTGAAGGCGGTGCGCGAATATCAACTTACTCCATCTCAAAAAGCTGCGTTGGATGCTGCTGATGCGAAAGCCGCAGCAGAAAAACCTACAAAAAAATCTGAAACAAAACCTGCAGCCAAGCCAATTGTAAAAGTGAAAAAGCCAGCCGAGCCTAAAGCTGAAAAATTACCTCCGAGCATCACCACCATCGAAAAATCTGCAGAACCTACTGTTGAAAAGCCTGCTGAAGTAGCTCCAATAAAAAAGGAGCCTACTCCAGAATCACCCGAAACCGGCGAAACCCTCCCCCTCAATTAGTGTCCACCACCAATAAATTCGGTTTTTAAACCGATCAGATTTATAATCCACACATGCATAAAACAAAGATCATCTTACTTGGTTTGCTTTTATTCATCATCGCTGCTTTCTCATGGACTAGATATTCGCAGCCTGTCGTTGTAAGTTCAGAGCCGGCAACTCAATCATCGACTACTCGTGAATATTCAAAGCAGCACAGATTCAATGTCTGCGACAGTGACCTCAAAGGAAAGACGCCGGAGGAACTTTGGGCAAACACGATGAAGATTGCGGATCTCCTTTCAACCAAAGGCGGCATCGAGACAATTGATTCTCTACGACATGCACAGAATTCAAATTCCTACGTTTACGAACCGAATTCTAAGACTCATTACAGCGGTGGTTTCGATCGACTCAAGGAGTATTTGCTGACATTTTCGATTCTGAAACCGAAATTGAGTGCAACTTCGATTAAACAACGCGTTGGCAAAGAGATAGAACTGTTGGATGACTTGAATGCTTTTGTCGGATTTTTATCTCTTTACCAATGTCCCGACAATTCTTGGGTTTGGACCTTTACACAAGGCATGTGCATATTCACCAATCGAGACAATCCGACTCCTTTAAAAAAGACACCACCTTTAACGGCGAATTCACGATTTCAGAACACACTCACTTCTGTAATAAAAAATTCTTGGCGACTTCCGCTCCCAATGGAACCAAAGATTCCGAAGTATTACTCATACTGTCGAATGAAAAAACGTATCCGCTGACTCATCATTTTACCCAAAAACCTTATCTCATTTACATGCAGGAGTATGGAGAGTCAGACTACAACCAGGTTCTCGAAACACCTGCCGATTTTCGAAATGACGTTAAAGACAGTTACGAGTTACATGGATCTTTTCTTGTTATCGCTGAGAACTTGAAAGAAAAACTGAAACACTTCAGCCACGAAACACTTATTTATAAAGAAACAAAATCTTGTTCCAATTTAGATTTTTCTGCTGGTTCTTTTGAAACGGGGTATTCAAAATTGCTGGATCGCACCTATTACATGGCGCAGGAAAGAACATGTACGAATCTGAAATACGGTGATACTCATCACTACTCTACTGGCATATTGACCAAATCTGGTGAATGTCACGAATTAACATCTGGAATATTAACTTATTCTGAAGGAGTCGACGGGCCAGATGACTGCTATCCATCGCCTTATCAGCTGGGCAAAGTGTACAAATATAAAAACGATTTTCTGATCAGCCCAATCTCTGAATTATATATTTCAAGCGAAGATTTTAAAAACGTCACTGTAGAAAAAATCCTAGCTACGCAATAATTTCACAATCCTAACCTTTTCATCCTGACCCTTGGTGACAGTCACCCGGTGACTGTCACCAAGGGTCAGGTTGGCGTGACTTTTGAAATATAGTGCTTCATGACCAGACAACTTAGAGAAGTATACCCACTTGTTCCACACCATATCGTTCAGAGAGGATGTAGACGTGAACGGACGTTTTTTGATGAGTCTGATTTTCGAACTTATATTCGATATCTGGACACTGCTGCCCGTAAATACAATGTTGAAATTTGGTGTTACTGCTTAATGGACAACCATATTCACTTGATTGCATGTCCTCATGACAAAACAGGGCTTTCAAAAATGATTGGTCATGCACACAGAAAATATTCTTATTACATCAATAAAAAAATGGGGTGGACTGGACACTTATGGCAGTACCGATTTGAATCGGATCCGCTGGAAGAAAACGAAGTACTAACTACGGCCAGATACATCGAAAGAAACCCCGTGGTTGCTAAAATGGTTAGCCATCCATGCGATTACCCCTGGAGTAGCGCGCATGTTCATACAACCCAAAAACCTGATGATTTGGTCAGATCCCCACATCTTTACAAATTGGTAGATGATTGGAAAATCTTCATTGAACAGCCAACGGTTAAAGAAATGGTTCATGCGCTCGAACTTGAAGAAAAAATGCTCGCTAGTGGAAAAACATTATCAATTTAAGGACTTCCATCCTGGGACTTGGTGACTGTCACCGGGGGACAGGACGAACCATGCAATAATTTCAGGGTTAGGCGGTGGCGAAGAGATCGTATTCGAGGGATTTGTTGATTTTGACGTCGACAAAGGTGCCGGGCATTAGATTTTCACCAGTGACAAAAACATTTCCATCGATTTCCATCGCCTGCCCCTCAGAGCGAGCTACGAACAGATTCTTTTCTTTGGTCGCGTTGTCGATGAGCACACGCATGGTCTGTCCCACAGCTTGAGCGTTGCGACGATTGGAGATCTCTTGCTGAAGCAGCATGATTTCCTCTTGGCGCTGTTTTTTTACCTTGTCCGAGATTTGGTTCGGCATGGTCGCGGCCTTGGTTCCTTCTTCTTGTGAATAGGTAAATACGCCCAAACGATCGAATTCCATTTCGCGTACGAAATCTTTGAGTTTTTCAAACTGAGCTTGCGTTTCACCTGGGAACCCTACGATCAAGGAAGTACGAAGTGTGATTCCAGGAATCATCTGCCGAAGTTTTTTCACCAGCGTACGAACTTCATTTTCATCGGTTTTGCGATCCATCGACAAAAGCAAATCAGAATCGATATGCTGAAGCGGCATGTCCACATAATTGCAGATCACTTTGGAATCACGGATGAGTTCGATCAACGAATCGGTGAAATACATCGGATAGTTGTACATCAAACGAATCCATTCGATGCCTTCCACTTTCACCATTTCACGTAAAAGTTTTTCAAGCGTTGTGCCGTCTTCACGATCCAGTCCGTATGCGGTCAGATCTTGCGCGATGAGATTGAATTCTTTGGTTCCTTTGGCTACGAGATTTTTCACCTCAGCGACGATCGAATCGATCGCACGACTGCGGCTATCTCCACGAAGACGCGGAATGATGCAGAAACTGCAGGTACGAGAGCAGCCTTCGGCGATTTTCACATAGGACGTGTGCGGAGGTAGGGTTGAAATTCTCGGTGTAAGCTCATCATATACATAGAGAGGTTTGGCGACTTTGGAACGCGCCATGGGAAGTTCCATCGTGTTGTTTGGCGTTTGACGGACAAATTCGGTGATGTTTTGGAATTCGCCGGTTCCGACAAAGTGATCCACTTCCGGAAGTTCACGTTCAAGTTTGGCTTTGTAACGTTGCGCGAGACAACCTGTAACGACGAGTTTTTTAAGCTTCCCGGTTTTTTTAAGCTCCGCCACTTCAAGAATGGTATCGACGGATTCTTTTTTCGAGTCTTCGATGAACGCACAGGTGTTGACGATCATGACATCGGCGCTGTCTTGATCGTTGGTGATCTCGTATTGATCCTTGGACAAAAGCCCAAGCATGACTTCGGTGTCCACAAGGTTCTTGGGACAGCCCAAACTGATCATTCCGATTTTGGTTTTCTCCTGTTTCATCGTCGGGCGGGTATAGGGGATTTATGCTCTTTTTTCAAGTCGTTGAGGCAATTAAATAATAATTACAATGAGTTACTTGTAACCACCGGCGTGCCTTTGGGCAGCTTTACATCGAAGGCCTTGGCCGAAATCGACGGATTGATTTTCATGCGATCGAATTGAATTTGGTTTTTAGAATCGAGCATATCTTTGGTGGTGGATGAAACTAACGTCACCTGAGGTTTCCAAACAAAGGTCAGTTCCAACTCTTTGAATTCCATTTCGCTTTTGGGTTTGCAAAAAAGCTTCACTTCACGTTGACCGGATGCATTTTTTCCATCCGATACAATTTCCACATTGAAAAAATCCGTCAGATTGGATTGACCCATCAAAAATGAAAGTCCGGCGGGAAGTTTTCCATCTTTGGGTTGTGGGGAAACAAGCGCTTGTTTTTCTTCTGGATCGTAAAGCGTGATGATCTCACCATTGGCGGCAAAAACTTTTCCTTTCGGATCGGAATAATTCCAGATCATTTTCCCGGGGCGCTGAATGGTGAGCTTTCCACTGGATTTTTTTTCTCCGAAACGAATTGAACTCACAGTTTGTGTGAAATTGGTTTCAAGTGTTTGGATGTTTCGGAATGCCGATTGAACTTCCTTCACCACCGCTGGCGCTTCTGAAGCATGAGCACTGAAGGATAAAATTAAAATTGAAAAAATGATTTTCATACGATCCTTTTCGATTGTTTCATGCATGTCGGGGGACGACCCGACACAAACTACAGTGGCATTTTGCCTGTGAGAATTTCCCGCGGCTTTCCATGTTCACCCGGCGCCAGCAAGCCTTCTTCATCCATGCGCTCCACCAAGCGGGCTGCGCGGTTGTATCCGATGCGCAAGCGACGTTGAATGTAGGAAATCGAAGCGATTTTCCGCTCCACAACGACTTCAAGCGCCTTGCGATACAAATCGTCCTCTTCGTCGAAATCTCCACCAAGGGAAATGCCATCGTCGTCGCTTTCTCGAACAGCCAGAATTTCTTCACGATATTCCGGATCGCCTTGAGCTTTCCAAAAATTGGTGACTTTTTCGACTTCCTGATCGGAAACGAAGGCACCATGAAGACGTGTGATGCGCGCCGATCCTGGCGGCATGAACAACATGTCACCTGCACCCAACAATACTTCTGCACCGTTGGTATCCAAAATCGTACGTGAGTCGATCTTGCTCGCCACTTTGAATGAAATTCTGGACGGCATGTTCGCTTTGATCACACCGGTCAAAACATCCACTGATGGACGTTGCGTTCCAAGCACGAGGTGAATTCCGGATGCACGCGCCATTTGAGCCAAGCGAATGATGGAATCTTCCACTTCGCGACTGGATACCATCATTAAATCGGCCAACTCGTCGATCACGATCATCAGGTATGGAATTTTACCTTCATGTTTTTCAATTTTGGTATCGCCATCGATCGGCAAAGATTCCTGTGCTGGCGCAGGATTATCTTTCATATGTTGCAAAACTTTTGCGTTGTAGCCTTCCAAATTTCGAACACCCAAATTCGCCATCAACCGATAACGACGTTCCATTTCCTGGGTTGCCCAACGAAGCGCGGCAGCAGCTTTGCGTGGATCGGTCACTACTGGAAGAAGCAAGTGCGGAATTCCATCATACATCGAAAGTTCGAGCATTTTTGGATCCACCAGAATCATGCGAACTTCGTCTGGCGTAGACTTGTAAAGCACGGATAAAATCATGCTGTTGATCGCCACCGATTTACCCGATCCGGTGGCACCGGCCACAAGCAAGTGCGGCATCTTGCGAAGATCACCCGTGAATGCGTTTCCGGAAATGTCCTTGCCAATCGCAAACGCGAGTTTGGAACTGTTTTCTTCGAACACATCATTGGAAATGATGTCTTTCAAATACACGATCTGACGATTGCGGTTGGCCACCTCGATCCCGATCACGGATTTACCTGGAATCAGCGAGATACGAACGGACAAGGCCGCCAGGGCCATGGTGAGATCATCGTTCAAACGCGTGATCTGATTCACTTTCACACCCGAAGCGGGTTCGAACTCATACATGGTGACCACAGGACCCGGCTGAACTTCCACAACTTTTCCATCCACACCGAAATCTCGGAGTTTTTGCTCGAGGATGTTAGCGTTTTCCAACAATTCGTCACGATTGATTTCAAGTTCCTGATTTTCAGGTGCGCTCAAAAGTTCCGCCGTTGGGAGTTTATAATTGGAGGTTTTTTTCTCTTTGGTGTTTTCGGCCACGCCCTGTTCACGATCAGGCAACGCAGGCACTGTACTCGCTGGCTTTGTCGGCTGAAGCACGATCGGTGGACCGTCGATGTTGTCGATGCGGGTAGGTTTCGGCTCTTCCTTCACCAATTCGAGTTTTTTCTCGATCGGTTTTTTTTCATCGATGGAAATTTTGGGTTTGGCGACTTGTTTGATCGGAATGACATTCGCATTGTCGATATCCTTTTTAATTTCTTTCATGCCACTTTCGAGATTTTTCTCTTCTTTGCGAATGGCTTCCTGCGCATGTTCATAGGCTTCGGCGATTTTATCTTTGCCCTTGATCGCGGCATTTTTTCCGAATTGTGCCAGCCAAGCAGAGAAATGAGAGAAGGCGATCATGAAATCTTTCACGCCCCAACCAAACACCATGGAAATGGATGTAAGTCCAAAGCAGCTCCAAAGAAGAATCGTTCCTGTCATTCCCATGTATTTGATGGAAGTGAGTTTTGCATAATATCCAGCGAATCCACCCCACAGTGGAAGCGATTCACCGGTATTGGCCAACGACAATCCCAAGCTTGTGAACACCAACAAAAGAACGAATCCTGCGATTTTGAAAAGATTGGCCTGCCAGGTTTTTTTGAAAACCAGCGATCGCACGATCTCGATCATAGCGATCGGGAAAAGATAGGAGGCGTATCCAAAAACTTGCATCATGAAATCTGCCAGATAGCTTCCGACGATTCCTCCGTAATTTCCGATGGAATAATCGTTGCTGAGAATTTTCGTGTTCAGGGACGGATCCTTCGGATCGTAGCTGATCAGGCAGATGAACAGAAATACAGCAAAGGACAGGCACACAAACCCCAAAAAATCCTTCAGGGGGTGCCAGGCGTCAGAACCATTTGATTTTGCAGATACTTTTTTGTTTTTTTTATCGGACAACATATAGATTAGGACTTTAGTATACCTGGGACGACAAGCTGCGCAAGCGATAATGCATGGTGACGACCTAGGGTTTGAATGGAATTAAACCGTTAAAATATATGGGAAAATAACCGGGCGCCGGTTGAATTCATCACGACTGGTTTTGTTGATGATTTTTCTGATTTCTTCCTCGATCGTTTCAAAGTCTTCCTTCAAAACATCCACATTTTGCAAATGCTTGTCGATTTGTCCCTGAAGTCGATTGATGAAAGGTTCGCGTTGGCTTTCGACGACGAATCCGTAATCCTGAATGATCGGCTCGTAGAGCATCTCGCCACTTTTACGATCGAATACACACATCACGATCATAATGCCACGTTCGGACATTTTTTTTCGATCTTTGAGATACTGAGAAGCCAATTCTACCAAATATGGCGCATCGACCAACTTCGGAGAAAGCTCGATGGGCTCCAGGAAAACGGCGCGACCGTCGACAAACTCCACGCGGTGTCCATTTTCCATCATCAAAATGTTTTTCTTGGATACACCCTCTTCCAAACCGAGCTTTCTGTGGTTGATGAGCATTTTGATCTCACCATGCACGGGCATTAGATATTTGGGTTTGCACGTTTGCAAAACTTTTCGCAGATCTTCTTTGTAAGCATGCCCGGAGACGTGAACACGCGCCTCGGCTGAAGTAATCACCTCCGCACCGGCACGGTATAGATGATTGATCAAATGATAAATGGATCGCTCATGCCCAGGAATAGCGCGGGATGAAAATACGACGCGATCTCCTTCTTTGAGTTTCAAATTTTTGAATTCTCCAAGCGCCAATTTTTGGAGAGCCGCTCTGGGCTCGGCTTGTGAACCCGTCACCAAAAGCACAACCTTATTGCGTGGAAGTCTCAGCGCCTCATCTTCATCAATCAACAAAGCATCGGAAATATTCAGATAGCCGAGGCGTCGTGCGATATCGATGTTGGTTTTCATCGATCGACCCACGGCATGGACTTTTTTCCCCATTTCCTTGGCAAGCCGGAAAATTTCCGTAACGCGCGGAATATGAGACGAGAACGTGGTGATCACAAACCAACCTTGCGCATCTTTCATCAGATTATGAATCGGTTCCAACAGGTCTTTTTCAGATTTGCTCGGACCAGGAATCTCCACGTTGGTGGAATCGGCACAAAGAAGGAAAATACCTTTCTCTTTTTGAATTTCCGCCATGCGCGCCAGATCTGTTTTTTTTCCATCCGGCGAATGATCGTCGATTTTAAAATCTCCTGTGTGAATCACAACACCTTGAGGCGTATCGATCGCAAGCGCATACGCATCCGGAATCGAGTGCGCCACCTCGATCCACTCAAACGTGAACGGTTCAACCGTGACCTTGGTGCCGCGTTTAACCAAATGAAGTTTTGCTTTGTTCAGAAGTCCGAACTCTTCGAGCTTTTTTTTGACCAACTCCAACGTGAAGGCTGAGCCATAGATCGGAATATTCTTTTTAAGAAGAATGTAAGGAACTGCGCCGATATGATCTTCATGACCGTGCGTGAGAATGATGGCTTTGAAATCGACATCGGGCTGAAGCAGATAGCTGAAATCGGGAACGATCACATCTAGTCCCGGATTTCGACCATCGGAGAACATTGTACCGGCATCCACCAATACAGCCGTCTTGCCCGATTGAAAAATCATGGCGTTCATTCCGAACTCGCCAAGACCTCCAAGTGGCATCATTTTCAAGTTTTTCGACATCTATACTTCTTGATTAATCAATCGACTCTACAGCAAATCCATCCGTAGGGATATTCAATTGAAATGCTTCGTTGGCCACCGGCTCATTCACCGTCAGATCGTCGTAGGTGATACTGATCGATTGATATTCATAGCTTAAACGAACACTTTTTGGATAATCCATCTTGCGGTTCCATGGCTGACCGTATTCAACCAGAAATCCTGCATGGCGCTCCACTTTGGTGAGCCATTGATTCGCATCATAATAAAATTTTGTCTTTTCAGTGTCCGTCACGACGTAGCCGTCGCTTGTCATCTGAACTTTTGGCTTGGCTGTATCCATTTCCATTGGAATTTTTCGCAAAATCGGGTCGAACAACTCTTGAAAAGAAACATTGATCCTCATCAAACGCGTGAGGGTGGAAGAGCTGCTGCCCAAATACATCTTCTTGTCTCCTGGAAACACAACGGTCAATCGATCATCGAAAAGGGAAGCATATCCTTGTGGTATGCCAAATCCATAGGTTTCCACGAACATATACCCATCTTTGTTCATCATGATTCCGGCTTTGAATCTGTAGGTTTTGTCTTTGGTTTTCACTTCGATGCGTGCTTTCCCCTTGAGGGTTTGAATTTTTGGATTGTGAGCCTGCACTTGGCGGATAAAATCATCTTGATTTGAAATCGATGCCGGTTGCATTTTTTGAACAGGTGCGGCGCAAGCCACCAACACGATGAGCATCAAACTAGTGAGATAATTTTTTAATTTTGTTTTCAAGTTCGCCTCTTTTCTCTGGATCTTCGCTGTTTTCAAGCGATTTTTTGTAACTTTCGATAGCTTCTTTCTTCTTTCCTTGCGCCGCCAACACATCTCCCAAATGGTCGAGAATCACCGGCTCTTCCGGAATCTGCACCAGGGCTTTGCGGATATATTCCTCAGCTTTTTTGTAATCTTTCTTTTTGAAATACAACCAACCCAAACTGTCCAGAATAAACCCATCATTGGGTTTGAGTTTAACAGCCTTCAAAATCATATCCTCAGCTTCATTCAATTTAATATTGCGGTCTGCATAGCTGTATCCAAGAAAATTGAGCGCGTTGGGATTGTTCGGGTTCAGCGCGAGCAATGTACGAAGGGATTTCTCCACGGCATCATACTCTTTTCTTTTTTCATGAATCTCAGCCAATGAAAGATAATATCGCTCTTCTTTCGGTGAACTTCTGATTCCATCATCCAATATTTTTTTGGCGTCATCGAAATTCTTCTTGCGAATCAGATTGCTGGCCAAGCCGACACGAAGATCGACAGATTCTGGTTTTCTCTGCAAAGCTTTGCGAAGAACGGTTTCGCTTTTCTGTCTGTTTCCCAATTCCTCATATAGAGAACTCAAGGCAAGTTGGGAAACTGGATAAATCTCTGAATCGACTGAAACACGCGTGAAATTTTTCTCGGCCAGTTCTTTTTTCTTCAACTGATACTGGGTCAACCCCAAATAATAATAAAGTTCAGTGTTGCTTTTGAATTTTCGAAGCGTTTCAGCGAATTCAGCCTCGGCCTGCGGAAACATCTTTTCCTGAAAATAAAAAAGTCCCAGACGAACCGATACATCCGGTACATTTGGATACATCTGCTTGATGAACGCGATTTGTTCGATTGCGCGCTGAGAATCTCCTTCCTTCATGTACATGTCGATCAATTTGGTTCTTACATCGATATTGAGCGTTTCAAGCGCCACAACTTGCTCATAGGCCTGAATCGCATTTTTATTTTCATTCAAATATTCATAGATAAGGCCCAGCGCGCGCCATCCAAGCGAAAATCGAGGATCGATCTCCACCGATTTCTTATAGACACCGATGGCCTCTTTCATTTGATTTTTTTCGGAATAAACCCTTCCCAAATAATAATAGGAGATCAAATGCTCCGGATTTTCTCGAATGATTTGTTTGAGAAGCTCTTCCGCACGAACCAATTCACCTTTTTCCAAATACAAAGACGCAAGAATGAAGCTGACCTCTGCACGGCGTTCATCGTCATTCTTGATTTCAGGAAGATCCAAAATCTTCAAAAAAACTGCTTTGCTTTGCTCAAACTCCCCGCGTACTGCCAATATTCGTGCACGCAAAAACAGAGCTTCAAAATTCGCTGGCTCCGCGACCAAAACCTCGTCGATCAATCGCAAAGCATCGACCACATTATCGTTCTTGGCATACTGATAAGACAAACGAATTTTCAAATATGAAGATTGAGGATCGGCTTTGAGCGCTTCTTCGATCGATTTGGTTCCAGCTTCATCCAACTCATGAAGGAAATTGTACTCACCTTCAAGCACGTACTGGTACGAAGGGTTGATTTTGGTTTGGCTGATTTTGACCGTTGGTATTTCCTGATAAGATGAAACCGGTGCTGGGTTTTTTTCAGCACATGCCACCACAAGCAGCATTGAAATCAGGCAGGCATTTCGTCGAGAAAACATGGACGACACTCTATCGTATTTTTGAAAACGAATCACCTTTGAACCGGTCTGATTAATAACATTCGTGATGAGCCGCCAGCGAAAAACTCGAGGGCAAGGCCGCAGCGACCGAGCATGCTGTGGTTGTCCTGTAAGGGAGCGAGAACGCAGTCATCGAGTTTTACAGCCAGGCGAATAGAATGTTATTAATCAGACCGGTTCTATGCCGAATGATGCACGGAACAATGACACAGCTGAGATGGCAGCCGTGTCAGCTCTAAGAACGTAAGGTGCGATGCGTACGAATTTGCATTTTTTTTCTCTGAAAAAATCCCTCTCTTGCGATGAAAAGCCGCCTTCTGGACCCACAAACAACGAAACGGACTGGGGTCGATCCTGTTTCATCAAAGCGGTGAAAGGTTGGGTTTCCGTTTCATCCAAGACAACATTCCAATGATCTTTGTCCGAAGAAAACGGAACATCTGTCAGTTTTTTGAAAAATGACGCTTTTGGAAGAAATGGATTTCCACTTTGGCGCAAAGTCTCAATCAGGGTTTTGTGGGTTTTATCGAGAAAACTCTCGGACTTCATCGCCACACTATGTTGAGAATTGAAAAATCCGATTTCATCAATCCCTAGTTCCGTTGCTTTTTGAGTCACAAACGAAAGCTTTTCACCTTTCAAACATCCGATAAACAACCGAATCGACGGTTTGATCGGCTCGAAACTGCGGACATTGAGTACATTGAGCACCGTCGATTTTTTGTCCACCGAGAGGATACTAGCTTGGGCGATTTTTCCGTTTCCATCCAGAAGCTCAACAGGATCTCCGCTTTGCATGCGCAGCACCTTGGTCAAAATATGGTGAGAATCATCAAAGACAGTCACGTTGGATCCGACCGCAAAAGATGTAGGTTCAAATAGTCGAAAAATCTGGGACATCGTTAGGCGTTGCGTGCCGAAGTGACCCGGTTGCGTCCGTTTTGTTTGGAGCGATAAAGATGTGAATCGGCCTCTTTGAGAAGGTCTTCCACGCTCATCACGTGATCCGGATCGAGGGTGGCTACACCAACGCTGATGGTCACCGCGATATCTTTGCCTTCGTATGTGATGTTGAGCCCTTCCACGACTTTGCGCAATCGTTCAGCCAAAATCAGAGCGTTGTCGAGCGCCGTTGTGCGAAGCATGATGACGAACTCTTCGCCACCGTAACGTGCGAATGCGTCGTATACGCGAAGTTCTTTTGCCAGGCGTTGTGCAACGGTTTGCAAAACAACGTCTCCAGCTTGGTGTCCGTGTGTATCATTGATTTTCTTGAAATGATCGATATCAATCATGATGCACGTGAGCGGTTGACGAATCCGCATGGTGTAGTTGATTTCCTTGAACATCAACTCCATGAAGTAGCGACGGTTGTAAACCTTGGTCAGTGGATCGCGCATGGCCATCTCACGCATATTTTCCTGATGCGAAACATCGATGGCATCCTGAAGTGAAAATTTCAGGAGAATGTCGCCCAAACGAATCTTGTCGCCTTCACTCAAAACAGATTGATTGATCGGCAATCCATTGATGTAGGTTCCATTCGTGCTACCCAAATCGGCGATGACATAGGATTTATCTTTGCGTTCAATACGAGCGTGCTGCCTTGAAACTCCTTCTTCTGTGATGGAGATATCGCAGGTCGAATCACGACCAAGAAGCATCGGAAATTTTTCCAGCTTGTAGACTTCGCCTACGCTGGTTCCCTCAAGAACCACCAAACAAGGGACCTTTGGTTTTGGATTGGTTGTCTCTTGCGGTTTCGGTTTGACTTTGATGACTGTGTTTTCGCTCATAATCGATGCAGTTTCCTGGTATTGTATGTCGATTTTACCTTTGATCAAGAAATAAAACCACCGGTTCTTATGCGAAAAATTGGCCTCATTATTAATCCTCATGCGAAAAAATCGAGAAGAATTTCCGGGCATGTAGAGAATTTGAAAAACCATTTTCCAGACAAAAACCACCTGTGGTGCCCGAAAAATCTGGAGGAGCTGAGCACTGCCACCAAAAAAATCCTGGATGACGGAATTGAAGTCGTGTTTTTATCCGGCGGAGACGGAACTTTTCGTGCCACCGTGCAGGAATTCATTCGGCACAAAAGTTCACATAAATTGCCGGCCTTCGTACTTTTGCAAGGTGGAACGGGCGGACTTTATTCCAAGTATTATTATGGAAGTCGTCATCCATTGACCCATCTCAAACAAGCTCTCAAAAAATTGGAGACAAATGATTCACTTCAAACCAAATCGATCAACATCCTGAATGTGAACGGAAAATATGGCTTTATATTCGCCATTGGTGGTTTTTCCAACGTGCTCAACTACTACATGTCTCACAAGGAGCGTTCCATCACGCTTGCCAACTGGTTGATTTTCAGGCTCACCATTTCCTTTTTTTTGGGCACAAAATTTTACAAACGCATGTTTCCTCAATTTTCAACAGAATTGAGAACCGGTGACACTGTCCGTCAGATGAGTGCCACCACCATCAGTTGCTCTTCGCTACCTGTCGGCTACATATTGAATCCTCACTATGACATTCAATTGAACAAAAGTTTCGCTGGATTGATTTTTTACCGCTCCCCATTTCGAATTTTCCTGCACTTGTCTTCTTTGTTGAAAAAGCGCCGAATTCAATCATCCGATATGGAGCAGTTCACATCAGCCTCCATCAATTTATTATTGCGCCATCCTTTGCAACCGATGGTTGATGGAGATATGCTGGAGCCGACGACGGAAATTAACGTGAACCTCGGACCTCAAATCGATTTATTGATCATATGACGACTTATAAATGCATCGGCGCAATGTCAGGCTCTTCCCTTGATGGGATGGATATCGTTTACGTCGAAGTCAAACGCAGCAACGACGGATATCAAATCAAAAAAATTTGCGACGTATTCCAACCGTTCGATCAGAACGTGCAAGAAATGGCGCGAAGTATCGGCTCAGAGAATCTTCTTTTGGAAGGCACATTGTTCGGCAATCGTCTTTCCAATCTGACGGCCAAAGGCATCGACAAGCTCATCAAAAAATGTTCGGTCAAAATGAGCGACGTCGACGTGATCGGCATTCACGGTCAAACCGTTCTGCACAGACCCGATCAAATCGTTTTCTTGGGCGATAAACTCACCTGCACAGTCCAACTTTGCAACATCTCTTATTTGGCTGAAAAAACCGGAATCACAACCGTGGGAAATTTCCGTCAGCGTGACATGTTCGTGGGTGGCCAAGGGGCACCGCTTATGCCATACATGCATAAACTGTTGTACGGATCCGCTTTCCGAAATTTGGCGGTTCACAATCTGGGCGGAATCTCCAACACCACCGTGATGTGCAACAAAACCATCGAACTTGCGTTCGATACGGGCCCTGCCAACATTTGGATCGATACGGTGGTTCGATGGCATTCAGGTGGAAAGCACAACCTCGATAAAAACGGGAATTTGGCGCGCAAGGGAATCCCAGATTTGAAATTGATGAATGAACTTCTTTCTCATCCTTATCTTGGAAAAAAACCTCCAAAATCCACAGGCTGGGAAGAATTTGGGCCCGAAGCGTTGGCGAAATACAAACGACCGCTCATGAAGCTTTCTTTGGAAAACGCAGTGGCCACTGTGACCCACGCCACCATCCAATCAATCGTGAACTCATATCAAAAACATGTGATTCCAAAATACAAACCTCAAGCCATCATCTTCACCGGCGGTGGCGCCAAAAACTCGTTCATGTTGGAGCAGATTCAGGGACATTTGCCGATTCTCAAAGTTCAAACATCGGAAACATACGGCATTTCGGTGAATCAAACCGAAGCTTTGGGCTTTGCCCTGCTGGGACTTGAAAATCTTCTCGGAAGGACTGCCAATGTTCCAGAAGCCACGGGCGCCAAACGACATGTTCTGTGTGGAGAAATGGCCATTGGCCACAACAAAACTCATATTGACAGAATCCGAAAGTTCTTCCAGATTGAGGCAAAATGAGACTTAACGAAGAAGAAATCGAACGCATCTGTCATAAGATCCTTGCGAGCTGGAAGGAAAAAAATCTGGCCACCATGAAAGACGAAGGTCAGGCTTTTTCTTTTCTTCAGGCCACGTTTGCCAAAAATCTGCAGGATGAAGACAATCTCAACAAAGAAGTCGAACAGCTCCTGAAAAAATACGATGCACAGATCAACGCGGGGATGGATCGTCGCAAGCTATTTCAAATGATCAAAAATCAATTGATCAAAGAAAGAAAATTGGTGATCTGATGAGATTAACTGAAGACCGAATCTCGTTCATCGCTCACCTGCTTTGTGAACAATCCGTCAAACAAGGATTCATCACGACACCCGATATTGGGCGTCTTTTGACCGATACCAAAAACATCATCACCGCCTACTGCAAGCTTGATGACACCGTGGATGATATCGTTCGCAAAAAAATCGAATCCCACTCCCGCATCATCATGGAAGGCTCCCCAGAATGGGATGTGATGTACAAGAAATACTTCCAAGAAGAGATGCATAAATTGTGGAAATAGCTTCGACACACCACTTCCTACATAGCCTATAATTGTCCCAGTTCTTGAGCCTTTTGAATATATAAATTATTGATTTTATTGTATTTTTTATTGACATACTTCATGAAGACAACTTGTCACCATGAATAAATGGGCTAAATATGCTTCATTTTATTTGATCCTGGCGCTATGCCTTGGAACATCCTTTTGTGCCAAAAAAAAGGATGGTGAAACTGGTGGCGATACGCAAAAGGAAGGTGCATCCACCAGTGGCGGTAACGGTTCACAAAATAAGGATGGCGCAAAAGGTTCTATTCCGGCTCCTGAACTAGCCGCCCACAGCAACAAGGGTGTCAGTGTTGAAAATATCGATTTGGAAGGCATGTATCATTTTCAATTTCGAATCGCCTCATGGAACTGGGTTTGTAAGGATAAAAGCGGAAAAGAAACTTATCGAATCAAAGATGGAGTCGCTCAAAAAGGTTACGGCGCAGCCTACGGTTGGTATTACAAAGTTGAAAAATCCGATGATGGTCAATACCGCATGCATCGATTTATGAACGCCGATGCTGAAGAGTTCAGCCATGAAAATCAAAAAGATGTGAAATTGCAAATTGATTCCAAAAGTGGTGAGATTACTGTCAACCAAACCTTTGAATATGGAAGCCGCCTTGTCAACACCCAAGACACTGTGAAAATGAACGGTGCATTTGTTAGCGATTCTGAAATCAAAGGGAACTACATGGGATTCGAAGATGTAAAAAACAGCGACTTGGTATCCTGTATGAACTCCGGTGAATACACCATGACGAAAGAAGATATTTAGGAGACCGATATGAAATCCATTTATTCAAAATTCATATTTCTTATTTTTTCATCGATATCTTTAGTCCCATGCGTATTTGCTCAAACCGCGGAATACAAACCCTATGGTGGTGAATTTCCAATCGATCAATTGCCCAAAGGCGCGATCATTCAATTCAATGAAGAAATCAAAATCGATCAAATCAACGCTTCCACTCCGGGCGGAGTTGTTTCTTCAGGGGTATTTGTTGATGGTAAAATCATGGGAAACTCCGATTCTAGAACTTCGTGCAAATTTTCTGTTTATACAGCTAAGCAAGATTACTTTGGACTTTTAGTGGCGACCAATGGCTTTACTATTCCTAAAGACACATGGGCATCTGTAGTCATGGCCAAACAAACCAGCGATGACGACGCATCTGTTCTGTTTCAATTTGCTCAGCCCATCAAAACCACGCATACAAACATCGATTTCGCTACCATGGATTGTCACTTGGGAACAGGCGCTTGGTGGAAGAACAGTGATGAAAAAATTCATGTGAAGAATGCTCGTAGCAATTTAGGCAATCGAATCACCATTTTACAAAACTACATCAAACCTCAAATGACCAAAGAGCAACAACTTGCTGCTTATATGAATCGATTAAAATATTTATTGAGTCTTCTCAATGGCGGCTCACAATCTGTAGCCAATTCATATGTCGGTGTCGGTTATGGTGTTGGAGGTGTTGGCGGAAATCAATCCAGTATCGGCGCATCATCCGGACCCGGCGGTAACAGTGGGGACTCATCTCAAGGAAACGTTCAATCCGCAATTGAAGCAGAAATTGCTGATCTAATAAAAAAAATTAATCAATTCTTGCAAGATCCTGATTTAAAAAAATCAATTCAAGAGGGAACAAAAATCCATGAACAAATTGAAGAAATAGACCGAGTCATTGAAGTATCAAGCAACTTAAAGGTAAGGGATTGGAAAATTAATTCATCCAACGATGAAAACCAATCTGAAATACATTTACTTGACGATGAATCTATAAAAGCCGTTTCTGTAGATAAACATGGAAATGTTTACGTCCTTGATAAAAAAGGAAAGTTGTACGTTTCAAAAAATAATGGCGCATCATTTACTGAATACCCTATTCAGGGTCCAATTGTAGTAGATGATGTCAAAGATATTATGTACGTATCCAATGGTGTTACGTTTGATATTTCTGAAACTAATGAAAAACTTTCTATCGAACGCAATCTTAGCAAAAGAGGAGAAGGAGGTTTTTACTCTTCAATTGTTGATGCAAATGGAACCTTCTATGCTTGCAACGGTTACCTACTTATTTCCAAAGATGGGGGCATTTCTTTCAAACAACGTGATTTGAAACATGAAATTAATACAATTTCTACTGATGCTAACGGAACCGTTTATGTGGGCACTGAAGGTGGGCTATTTATTTTCAAAAAAGGGGCTCTTTAATTGGTTAAGTGTCCTAATAAAAATTTCAAAATATGAAGGAAAGTGCCTTAATAATCTTGATCTTTGTTTCTGGTTTGTCTTTTGGGCAAACTCAGAAACTAGTTATTCCTACCTGCAACGGAGTAACACCAGGACTTAATTCGCAGGGCTGCGTTATGCTTTCTTCCGACAGCAGCCAATTGATGTGCAATTCGACTGACAAAGATCTGACACTGATTAATTCTCTGGGATGGCTGACGGGTGTAATTCCGGCGAGTCGCTGCGATGTGATATATGATGCCAATCGTGAAACAGACCGCACGAATGAAAAACGAACGATGGAAAGATTCACGTTTCAGCCTTTTCATATCGATCCGGATCTAATCGTTAAAAATCCCCACAATCCTAGTGCATCTGTGAAAGATTCTTCCGGAGTGATTGCCATCAAAGCGATTTCATTGATGCGAAATTGGGAAACCGATGATGTGGATGAAGGCGGAAGCGAATCAACCTTTGATGTATTCGGTATGTGGGTAATGCCTGGGGATTACCTGCAGGAACAGGTCGATGCTAATGAACTGGATTTTCAAGTCTGGGGTAATTTGTTCAACAGCCAATTGATCTACGATCCGAATTATGAAGAGCAGCGGGAAGCTCTGTCGGATCTTTTGAGAAATAAAATTTCAAAGACCAAATATCCCGAGTTGAAAATCACTGGACCTTATCTCAACATCAAATCCGGTATTCATAAATATTTGGATAAAGCCAAAGGAAATGAACCCAGAGAATGCGAATGGGTGGGTTGCGATCAGATCGGCCCGCAAGTCTTGGTGTATGACAAAACCTATGGCATTGCACAATGGTCGGATTTTGAAAAAATGAAAGATGACGACACTTTGATTTTTATAGCCAAGGCCGGTGATGCCATGGCCATGAAAGACGATATTATACTTTATTTCCAAGTTCCCGTTGGTTTGCTTCGCCGGGAAAAAGAGTCTTATATATTCAAAAAAATCCAAAAAACGGAACCGATATGGTTTTGATTTTTGAACTTATAAAAGATCAATAGGCTTAGATGTTGGATTTACATTCCCCAAAGGTGTCTAGCACCTTTAAGAACTGTTTGATATAGAGGCCGCATGCGCGGCATCTACATTCACATTCCATTTTGCATTCGCCGATGCCCGTTTTGCGATTTTACTCTGATAAACAAGAATTGACCTGTTTAAACACTTCATTGCGCACAGAGATGGTCCTTTGCCACGACTCTTCTTATGAAACGCATCCTAGCTATATTGGTTACTTTTTGGTTTTTTTAATTTGCTCCAGGAATTTCAGATCCTCCTGATCCTTGGGGCGGTTGGCTGCTTTTTTCATCTTGATCAATTCATCTAGGCCCGCAACTGCAACGCGAATACCTTCGATATTTTCATACACTTTACCTTCATTGACCTCATCAAATGTTGTCCCTGCCACAAAGGGATGAATATCTGTTTCCACCATGTACTGACGAATCAAAACTTTGTTTTCAAGCAGGTCTTGAGCAGTTAGATCTTCGGTGTCATATCCAAATTCCTGAAGGGATTGAAGCGTTGCTTTCGCATTTTCAATTGTTGGGCGAATAAAAATATCAATGTCCAACGTTGACCGAGAATATCCGTGAGTAGGAAAGGCCGAAGCCCCAATCACAACATATTCAACGGATCGGTCGTTTAATAATTTCAAAAGGTTTCTTTTTTCCATTGCGAACAAGTGTTACTAGAATTTGTCTGGATTGTTTTTCCATCATCTGGAATCTTTGCGCGGAAGTAAGCGACTGAAGGTATTCAAGTTCAAACTCTTCTTCTTTTTGAGGATCATCTTTGGATAACTTAAGGATAGGCATGTCTTATTATTATATCACTAAAGTAGCAAAACGCAACCTGTTGAAATAACGTTGTTTTTTAAGAATTCGTTCTGGGTCGGTACGAGGATCTTAATGACACCCGAAGGGACTGTCTGCAGAAGAAGTGCCCAACAGCGATCTGTCCCAGGAGCAGCTCGCTCTCCAAATAATTTTCTCCATTTCAATTTACACCTATTTTTTCAACGGCCCCTTATTCCGACCGAAGACGGGTAATTTTTTACCTCCGACTACTCTCTTTGAAAACACTTTGATATACACCCAGAATGCTCGGCATCTACATTCATATTCCGTTCTGTATTCGACGATGCCCGTTTTGCGATTTTACCTTGGTGACCGACGCACCGACTCCTTTGATCGATAGTTATGTCCGTGCCTTGTGCAAAGAAATCGAATCCAAAAAAAATCCCACTCCAATCACCTCGATCTATCTTGGTGGCGGAACGCCCAGCATCCTTTCGATCGAACATCTTCAGTCGATTTTTGAAACACTGAAAAATCATTTCGACACACCACCGGACATTGAAATCACCATGGAAACCAATCCGGAAGATGTGACGATCGACCGAGCCCACGCCTGGAGAAGGCTTGATGTCAATCGCATCAGTTTGGGTGTACAAACCATGAACGACGGGGAGCTGGCGCGACTGGGAAGAAATCACACGCAGCAGCAAGTCATCGATGCGGTTCAAATTTTGCGGGAATGTGGATTTGACAATATCAGTGTGGATCTGATGTTCGGATTGGAGAATCAAACGCTGGAATCTTGGAAATCAAGTTTGCAAAAAATCATCGGTCTTAAGCCTCAGCACATTTCCACTTACAACCTCACGATCGAAAAAAATACGAAATATGACCAGGAGTTTTCAACTGGAAAACTTCGTCTTCCTTCGGATGAAATTCAGTCTCAAATGTTAATCGAAGAAAAATCAATCCTGGAGTCGGCGGGCTTTGATCCGTATGAAATTTCCAATTCGGCTATTCCTGGATTTGAATCCAGGCACAACATGCTCTATTGGACAGGAAAACCCTATTTGGGATTCGGTGTTTCTGCCCACTCGTTTGAAAACGTTGGTGACATTTACAAACGTTATTCCAACACCAAAAACATTCCTCTCTACATCAAAAATATCGAGGGCGGGAAAGCTACGATTGACATGGAGGAAATTCTTCCCCCCTACACGCATCTGACGGAACGATTGATGACTGGCCTTCGGCTCAAAAAGGGAATTGATCTTTGCAAACTTGAAAATGAAGGCTTGAAAATTCCGGATCGAATGAAAAAACAGCTTCAGGGTTTGGTGGAACAAAAAATGATCCTTCAAAATGGGAACATTATTCGAATTCCAACTGAAAAAATCCCCATCACCAATGAAATTCTCTTGAAGTTATTTGAATAATTTCAATTGGTTATTATACTTTACACTGAGCAACATCTACGTATAATATCGTCGGAATAACTTCGCATTTGAAAGAGACATGAATGAGCGACCAAAATCCAAAAGTAGAGATCGAAATTGATCCATCCCTGATGGATGAAGCTGTGGATGCAATCAGCGATTCAAAATCCAAAGAGCGCACCAAAGAATCGAAACTCAGCGAAGATCAAAAGGAAAAAATTCAGACTGAGCCAAACGCGGATGAATATCGCGATCGTTGGATTCGCGTTACAGCCGATTTCGACAATTTTCGCAAACGTGTTCAAAAAGAAAAAGCCGACATGATCAAGTACGGCAACGAAAATTTAATCAAGGAACTGTTGCCCGTCCTGGATAACTTCGAGAGAGCCATGGCTGCGCCAAATTCTGGGAATGATTCATTCGCGCAGGGCGTTCAGATGATTTATCAGCAACTTTTGATGATGCTTGAACGGTTCGGTGTTACTTCCGAATCGGCCAAAGGCAAAATCTTTGATCCCAATCTTCATGAAGCTATGAGTTACAAAGAAGATTCCAGCGTAGAGCCACATACTGTTTTGGAAGAGCACCAAAAAATGTACTTTCTGAACAAAAAACTGATTCGTCCTGCTTTGGTGACGGTTTCAAAAGGAGATGGCGCTCCGGACAGCAACGATGACGAGCCTTCGGAAGAGGGAAATTAAATCGATCAATTCGTCGGCAAAACATTGCAAATCTGATAAAAAATGAAGGGAATTTTTGAGGTAATATGGGAAAAATTGTCGGAATAGATTTGGGAACCATGAACTCTTGCGTCGCCATTCTTGAGAATGGAGAACCAATCGTCATCCCCAACGCGGAAGGCTCACGCACCACTCCTTCGATCGTGGCTTTCAATGACAATGGAGATCGCCTTCTCGGACAAGTGGCCAAACGACAGGCCATTACCAACCCAAAAAACACCTTCACAGCGATCAAGCGCTTGATTGGTCGTAAATTCGATTCTGAAGAAGTGGCAAAATCCAAACAGCTTTACGCCTACGAAATCGTCGCATCAGCCAATCAAGATGCTTGGGTCACATACAAGGACAAACAACTCAGCCCTCCGGAAATTTCAGCGATTATTCTGCAGATGATGAAAGAAATCGGTGAAGAGTATTTGGGTTCCGAAGTAACGGATGCCGTCATCACGGTTCCTGCCTATTTCGATGATAGTCAGCGCCAAGCGACCAAAGATGCAGGCAAAATCGCCGGTTTGAATGTCTTGCGTATCATCAACGAGCCTACAGCAGCTGCACTTGCCTATGGTCTGAATAAGAAAAAAGCCGGCACCATCGCCGTATTCGACTTGGGTGGCGGTACATTCGACGTATCCATCCTCGAAATCAATGGGGACGTATTCAACGTCAAGGCGACCTGTGGAGATACCTTCCTCGGTGGTGAGGATTTCGATATCAAAATTGCCGAATGGTTGGTGGAAGATTACAAAAAGGAAACGGGCATTGATCTCCAACAAGATCGCATGGCGCTTCAACGTCTGCGCGAAGCGACTGAAAAAGCCAAGCACGAACTTTCATCCACTCTTGAAACCGAGATCAATCTTCCATTCATCGCTTCGGTCAATGGTGAACCGAAACACCTCACCAAAAAACTGACGCGCGCTCAACTTGAGATTCTCGTTGAACCTCTGCTTGAACGCTTGGTGGCACCTTGCCAAACAGCACTCAAAGATGCAGGCATCACAGTGAAGCAACTCAACGAATTGATTCTTGTCGGTGGTATGACACGCATGCCTTGCGTGATTGAAAAAGGCCAAAGAAATTTTCCAAAAGAACCTGCAAAAGGCGTCAACCCTGATGAAGTCGTTGCCGTTGGCGCAGCCATTCAAGCCGGCGTGATCAAAGGCGATGTAAACGATGTTCTTCTTCTTGACGTGACCCCACTTTCCATCGGTATCGAAACGATGGGGGCATTTTCACCAAGCTCATCTGAAAAAAACACAACCATTCCAACCCAAAAAAGCGAAGTATTCTCCACCACTATCGACAATCAAGACATGGTGCGTGTGCACGTTTTGCAGGGTGAACGTGATCTGGCCAAAGACAACAAATCTCTGGCAGTGTTCGAACTTGTGGGCATCCCTCCAGCACCGCGTGGCATTCCACAAATTGAAGTTTCGTTTGAAATCGATTCCAACGGTATCGTTTCGGTTTCAGCGAAAGATTTGGGCAGCGGCATGGAACAAAAAGTCCGCATCAACTCATCCAGTGGTTTGTCTGAAACAGAAATCGAACGCATCGTCACTGAAGCAAAAACCAAACAAAACACCGATCAACAGATGAAGAAAGTGATCGAAGCCAAAAATGAATTGGAAGGCTTACTCTATTCGACAGAGAAATCTTTCGAAATCATTCGCGACAAGCTGGAGAAAAATGATCGAGACCTTCTGGAAGGCGCGATCAACAATGCTCACAAAGTCTTGCTTCAATCTGAAAGTGAAGAGGAAGTCAAACAAGCAGTATCTCTCCTCAACAGTTCTTCCCACAGAATCGCGGAGATATTATGGAAACGTTACGTAAATTTTCAACTGTCGCTGTGCTTGTCACAGCTCTTTCCCTCGGCCTGTATGAAATCAGGCGTTGGATCTCTTCAAAACCAAGCTTCCGAAAAGGTTCAACAACAAGCTTTGGCCGAATTCAAAGCCACTGAAGTCATTTTTCAACAAGGAAAAATGGCGCAAGCGTTGGCTCAATATCAATACATAGCCAAAAAGTATTACAATACAACCTCCGCTGACAATGCGCTTTTGAGAGTCGCTCAAATTTATAAGCGTGAAAAAAATCTTTCCCAGTCCGAAGCAACGCTTCGTCGCCTGGTCACACAGTATCCCGATTCCGACATTCGTCCACAAGCTGTTCGCGAACTCGTGGCCATCAACATTCAACAAAACAAATGCGAAGATGCGCTGAGCTTCATGGCCGAAATTGAACTCAAAAAACTCACCGCCAAAGAACAAAGCACGCTGAACAGCGCGGCCAACACCTGCATTCAAAAAACCAAACGCGAAGATCTGGCATTTTTGTGGAACATCAATCGCTCGGACATCAATCCTGAACTTCAAGGTTCCATTCGCGACAAAGTCATGACGATGACCGATAAATCATTATTGGAACGTATCATCTCCGTCAGAAAATCGGCGTTCCCGGCCCAGGAAGCCGCCATTCAAAGATACAATTTGTCCAAAGAAGCCAACGAAGCTGACACAAAAAAATGGGTGCTTTACATTGTGGAGCATTTTCCAACCAGCGAATTGGCTCAAGAACTTCGCACACAGGTCAGTGAACCCGTTCAATTTACCAACAGCACTGGAAGTTACAAAATTGGCGTTTTGTTGCCTCTGACAGGTGATCAACAAGTGTACGGAAATCAGGTCCTCAATGGCATCAAAACAGCTGTTGAAATCGCCAAGCAATCTAGCCCGAATCAAGCCATTCAACTTGTTGTGGAAGACATCGGAGCTGGTGGAGAAATAGCCAAACAGGCCATGCAGCGCTTGCTTGTCGAGCACCAAATTATTGCTGCCATTGGCCCACTGTCATCCAAGGATACAGAATCCGTGGCAACCCTGGCGCAAGACAACAACCTGCCGCTGATCACCTTCAGTCCCGCAGAAAACACAACTTCGTTTGGATCCACAGTTTTCAGAAACAGCATCACAAGAAGCGAACAAGCCAATATTCTTTCCTCCCTTTTGACAGATGTGATGAATATTCGTCGCACAGCCATTCTGTATCCGAACACCTCTTATGGAAAAGAATTCATGGAGCTTTTTTGGAATGAATACAGCAAAAAAGGCGGTGAAATCAGAGGCGCAGAGGAATACGATCGCTCGACATCAGATTTTGAAATGCCGATCAAAAAATTGGTTGGATTGAACAAAAAGGAACTCCGCAAAAATGAAATCTGCACCAAGATTCAGGCTGACAAATGGGTGGAAATGAAAAAAGCAGGAGGCCCGCTGCCGAATTGCTTTCCTATGGATGAACTCCCACCGATTTTGGATTTCGAAGCGATTTTCATTCCAGACAGCTTTGACAAAGCTCGTCAGATTTTGCCGACACTTCTGTTCTACGAGGTCAAAGGCGTTCAAGTTCTTGGAACCAACCTTTGGAATACCGATGAACTTCTTTCCGGATCCATCGGCGGTGAAATCGAAGGCTCTATTTTTCTAGATGGATTTGTAAAAAATAAGGCCACACCTGAAGTCACGAGCTTTATGCAAAAATACTATGAGCTCAACAACGCTGAACCTGGAATTCTCGAAGCCCAAGGCTATGATTCTGCCATGGCGTTACTGCATGTAATTCAGAAAAAATCTCCAAATTCGCGTGATTCCATGTTGAAAAATCTTTCCAAACTTGGCGACTACAAAGGTGTCACGGGCCTTAAAGGGTTCAATGGAAAGCGTGAACCCAACCGATCGATCACAACTCTCATTGTTGATCAAAATCGAATTGTTGAATTGAAATAACAATATTTTTAAAAAAACGATTCGCCGTCGATATTCGATGGCGCTTCCAACCCCATCAGCTTGAGCATGGTTGGGAATACATTCACTGTTCTTTTGGCAACGCTTGTATCCAATTTTTGATTGCACATGATTGGAACGAGCATGTGCTCACGATGAAGTGAACCATGGGACGAAAAGTGCTCTGGAATCTCGAATCGATCTCGAAGATCCCAGCCGATGCTTGCAGTGACGATCAAATCGCCTGCACGTGGTGAATTCATGATTTGCCAAGACTGCATGATCGCATCTGGATAATTGCTATCAATGGTGGCATCAAAGTAGTCATTCTTGGAGTCTAGGCTTGAAGGAAATCCAAATGGATCACCCTTGATAACCTGATACTTCAAACTACCCCTCTTGCCCCAAATTTCGGCAAGCCCGCGCTTGGATGAAACCACAACCGTCCCTGATGAGGAGCGGGAAATCAGGATATCCACAGCAGGTTGCTCAAGAAGTCGAGCAATCATATTGCGAGAAGCAAGTTCCTCGTAGTGCATCTGCTTGTCCCAGGTTTGATTTTTGAAATACAAATGTGCCATGGAATTACCGGAAACCATGCATGCTGCATCATTGTTGCGTTTATGCACTTTGGGGTACACAAATGTTTTGAATCCCATCTGCTCAACAAAATCACAAAGTTCAAAATGCTTCGTTGTCGTGGAAAGACCGTGATCGGCGCTGGCCATGATCAGCGTATCTTCATACATGTTCCTATCTTTCAAGGTTTGAACAATTTTCGCCACGGATTGATCGACTTGAATATAAGATTCAATCGTTTGATTCGAAAATGGAGTCGACAAATGCGCGGCTTCATCCACTCCCAAAAATGTGATGAAAGAAAACTGAACGTCTTTCTTTCGCAGAATTTTACGGGCCAGATAAGAACAAAAATCATCCACCATTTTCCATTTGTGAGAGAGCTTGGCGACAAAAATCATGAGCGTTGAAACCATCTTCATCGGCTCGGCTTCTTTGGTCACACCTTTGTTGGCCAGATTGTGAATCGAAAGATGGTTCGGAAAAAATTCAAAAATCGTTTTGATATCTTGATTTAAGTCTTTGTTGAAGAAAAAGCTTTCATATCCAACATAGCTGCGCGTGCCCTGCTTGTTCCAATTACCTTCCAGGAAATGTTCACGATCAACCCATCGAATTCCCGGAACATTGCAAGTTCCAGGATAACATCCTGTAACCATCGGCAGATAAGCCGGGCCTGTAGTGGACGGAAACACGGTTGTTCCGTTCCAGAATGTTCCTTCATCGACGAAGAGTTTTTTCAAATTCGGAAGTTTTCCCTCCCCTATCAATTGACGAAGGACATCCGGACGAAATCCATCCATCAAAAAAAAGACGGCCCGATTGAATTTTTTTCCGCTGTTCACGAATTAGATGTTCACGTTGGTATCAGAAGGACTTTCTTTGACCTTCTTGCGCATGATGTCCAGCAAACCATCGACTTTATTTTTCGCGATAATTTGATTGAACTGACTTTGATAATTTCTCACCAGATTCACTTGATCAAAAATGATGTTGTAGATCATCCACTTGCTGCCGACTTTGTGAAGTTCATAGACAATTTCTACATCCACGTCTTCTTTATAGATTTTGCAACCCACACGCGCAGTTTCCCCAGTGACTTTTTCATCGCCGTAGCTGACTTCATAATTTCCCACCAGATTCTTCGATCGGCTTAAATAGGATCTTTCGATCAAACTCGTAAAGAGCGTCACGAATTCCTGTTGTTTGCGCGGTGTAAGTTGGCTCCAATTCGAACCCAGGCTCTGGCGCGATAGCCCTTCAAAATCGAAAAAATTTCTCACCTTGTCTGAAATTTGTCTGTCACGATTCTTGCCTTGCAACTTTGTATCGTCCTTGAGAGTTTGAAGTTGACCCGTATAGTTTTTGATTACTTCTTTGGGTGAATTCTTATCTACCGGAGCAGCCGGGATCACAGGAGCGGAAGGTGCTTCCACATTTGACGCTTCAGGTGCTGGAGTCGTGGTTTGTGGCGATTTTACATCGGTTTCAAACGCCGAAATCACCGCTTTGTCTTTTTTATTCGCTTTTTTTCCATCCTGAACGGAAGCCTTGCCACCGCAAAATGCAAACGTCACAACTGACAAAAGCAAAATTGATCTTTTCATACTTTCTCCTTTAATGAATTCCAAACATAGCGAATACGGGCGAATGCAGATGCATTCGTTGCGATGGCCAATATGCCCAAAACGATGATGAAAATATACTGCGGCGGAACAAGGTTTTTCTCATAGTAAAATGGAATCATCGATATTTGCAAAACTGAGCTCACCAATGCACCAAATCCCAACATAAAAAATCTTTCCGGTCGCTGCATGACTCCTACTTTGGCGACATCCACACCGATGTTGGAAGCTTTGGAGCGAACATACGAGACAAAAAACGACCCGCCGATGACGGCAATGCCAAGAATCAAAATCCATTGATTGCGATAATAATAACAAACACCCGCCAAAAGCAGAAAATCCTGATATCGATCCATCACTGAATCAAGAAATTCTCCCTGTTTGGTCACGCGATTGGTATTACGTGCTACACGCCCATCCAAAATATCCAAACTTCCAATCAACAATGTGAGCCACCCTGCGGACAGAAGATTTCCATGCGCATATAGATAGAGACATGGGAAACAAAGTGCAAAGGCACACAAGGTGATGGAATTGGGGTGCACTCCTGAGCGAATCAAGGCATTTTCCAACGGGCCCATGACCCGACCAATCCACCATTGTCTGATTTCAGCATGTAACATTTGACCCATACCTTAGCACATTGAATATAAAAATCACGTCAAGGTTCTAGCAGGTTACGGGACTAATTTTGACCTAGTATTGCAGAGAGGTGACTTCTTGACCTACAGCGTTGGAAAGGTCCGCAAGAGCCATGAAATAATCGTTCATGGTTTGGATGTAATTGAATTTGACGGTTGAATATCCAACAAACGCTTCCAACAAATCTTTGGGTGGAGAAACTCCGACACCAAAGTTCAATGTGGTCGCTAAAACCCAGCTTCTTCCCGTTTTGAATCCCCGTTTGGCTGCGTCGACCGATTGCTGTTTGGAAACAGCGGTCGTGTGGGCTTTTCTGATTTCTAATTCAATGCCTTGCAGCGCTCGCTGCTGATCGGAAACGGCTTTGTCATATTGAGCCTTGGCTTGTCGATATTTGCTGTTGGTTAAATGAAAACTTAAATTTTGATTGAGCAACAAAAAACCGCCACCGGAATTCATATTAAAATTATCAACCAAGAACGGGTTCACAATGTCCGGACGATCCGGGGCCCAACCATAACGGTAAAAACCTGCCAATCCAATGTTAGGGTAAAATCCTGCACGAACTGATTTCATGCCATATTCTCGTGCATCCACCATGTCCTGAAGTTGGGAAATCTCCGGACGTTTTTCTTTGGCGATTTGAATGTAGTTTTCGATTGGACCGATGACGGTTTTGTCCATCACCAGTCTCTGATCTGCAATGTCAATTTTTGCATCACGCGGAAGCCCCATCAATACTTTCAATGTCGAGATCAAAAATTCGATATTGTTGCTGACATCGATCATGCGTCGTTCAGTTTCAGCCTGGAAAAGATCCACACGCATCAAATCAATTTCAGTGACGTTGGAGCCTTTTTTCGAAATGAGTTTTTCAATATTGGTCCTGGCTTTTCCGGCTTGTGTTTGAAGCTCAGTCAAAAATTCACGAATGCTGTAGAGCGAAGTCAGCCCGATATAAGCTTTTTTCACTTGCTGTACGAGTTCATTTCGCGCTTTGACCACACCAACATCTTTTGCTTCCACACCTTGAAGTGCTGCGCGACGAAGATTTTTAATTTTACCAAAGGTGTAAATGGGCTGAAAACCCTCGACACGAATTTGAGAAAACGGACCCAAATCCGAAATATTTGTATTCACCGGAGGAAAGTTACTTTCCGGTCCAGACCCTGGAGGAATATCCGGCACCACACCACCCGCAACGTTCAACTCCAACTTAGGTAGAAACCTCGCATTGTTTGCTTCACTGAGTTGAGCTTCGGAAATTTCTTTGTCATATCTCGCCGAATCCATGGACGGAGAAATCGTCAATGCCTGATTGATGGCCTGAGATAAGTTATAGACAGTAACGCCTTCTTTGTTTTCAAGTTTCAGCGGAGCTTCGTCGTCGATGGAATCGGACTGCGACGGATTGATTTTGGGCTTTGTCTCCGTATTTTGGGCAAACGTCGTCGAAGATAAAAGCATTAGCGACAGCGCTGTGTGAAAAAGCGTTTTTTTCATGCAATCGTTTTAAAAGGGTTGTAAAGACATACAAGATGTTACCTTCAAACGCAAAAAAAAGCCCGGAAAGATTGGGTTTTACTGCGCTTGAAGTCCTTTCATTGATCATCCTTATTTGCATGATGGTGGGGGCTCTTTTCATTTGGTATTCCAATCAAAAATTGAAGTCCAAAGCCGCCGAAGCGCAAATCAATCTCAAACTTATTTTCGATGCTGAGATGGCCTATTACGAATCAAGTCAGCCGCAACGCAACTCGGATAGCTTCAAAAATTTTTCCAACACCAAACAGTTTCTTCCACTTTCACCGCAACCAGCAACACCAGGACCCAAACAACAGGTGGGAAACTTTTCAAGTGGCGATTGGTCTCTTTTGCAGATTTCAATTCCGGCACCGGTTTATTTTTCCTACTCTGTCGAGACAGCTGGATTCGGCGAAGAGGCTACTTTCACGGCCATTGCCAAAGGTGACTTGGATGGTGACCAACGTTTTTCAAGATGGGAAATGCTCGGCAGCATCGATGTTGATGGTAAGCCCCTGGGAGCGAATATCGTTTACTCCCTTGACCCGTTGGAATAGCCACCAAATAAATCCAAACCAGTTTTACTTTTTCTTTGTTTTGTTGCGTGTGGCTTTGGTGCTTGCTTTGAGTTTCGCAGGTTTTTTGGCCACAGGTTGTGTTTTTTTCGGTGAAATTTTGGCTTTCGGAGCAATCGCCGGTTCCAATTTGCTGTTGTTGATGACAGGCTCGTCCATTGGAGTTTCCACAACCACAGGCTTTTCATTCACGATTTGATCATCCAAAATACATTTCTGATGTACCCAGGATATTGCTTGTAAATGCTGGAATATACAGCTGCGATCAAACGATCTCCCGTCGACAATCTTGGCTTGATGCAGATTTTTCGTGTTAAATAAACCTCGACCTGGTCCATCAAAAGTTCTCTGGCATCTTCCGTAAGTTTATCCCAAGCCTCCTTGGGAATCGATATGGCAAGACTGTCTTGAGATGTTCTTTTTACTTCGTCCGGAACAATGACCAAACGAATGTCATCCTTGATCAAATATGTCTTCATCACGTTTTCAATCCAAGGAATTGAAATCATCAAAACAATGAATAGCGTCACAAATGGAATGTGATGTTTTTGCTTCACCTGAGGCTGAACATACGTCGTCATCCTTGCCTTCTTGGTCTGAGGTGAAGTGCTCGGTTGTTTTTCTGCGGGTTTGGTGACGCGATTGGCGATCGAAAGCTTTCGCTGTTTTTCTTCTTCTTTGGCGATTTCGTCCAAGTGTTCTTGATACGAAGAAAGCTGCCGATTGATTTTTTGAATTTCTTCAAATGCAGCTGTGTGTGTATCTTGAATATCTTCTTCTTTGATGCGCTGACAGAATGTTTTCAAAAGCGCCGCCTTGGCTTGATACAGTCGGTTATTGCTTTCGTTGATTTGGTGCCGTTCTGCTGGTTTGTTTTCCTGGATGCTTTTTCTCACCAATCGATCCGAATCCCCTTCGGCGTATTCGATTTTCTCCAAAAGCTCAGACATGATGGTTACAAGTCGTGTCGAATAATTCTTCGCGGAAATCTTCAGTGACTTGATTTGCTCGAGTGTTGCTTCGATCATCTGACAGAGTATTTTCGAAGAAACCAACTCCTGCAGACACTTCGAATAATCGTCGTTTTTTTGAAACGACTCCCTTTCATGCTCCACGATGTCCGTGATGGAAAGTTCAACGAATAACGGAACTTTGCCGCCGCTGAACATGTCGCGGAAATACGTACCGCGCTCATTCAGAAGCTCGGCGATCAAATCCAAGTCCAGTTCCACCGCCGTGTTTTCTGAAAACAGATCGAACTCGTCGGACAATTCGGCTATTTTTTGATCCACCGCGGGCGAAACTTTTAAAAACTGCACACCGATCATGAATGGATACTGCGGATGATCGGACGGTATTTGTCTGACAGCGATCGAAGGAATTTCGATGTTTTTCTTTCCTTGATCCATCCAAGAAATCAAAAGCTTCGTGCCAGCCGATACGTCTCGGCCACTTTGAAACAGCAAACCGTCCTGGCTCACATTCACAAAAACACCTGACATCCATTCATCCCCGATTTTGAAGCGAACCTCGCCTTCGAATGGAAATCTCTGTGTTCCGCGTTTGGACAAAACCTCCCGCTCGACATTTTCAGATGCATCCGGAGGAAGTTCCTTGCGATTCAACATCGCTTCGACAAATTCCGGAACTTTGACATTGGCAACGCTGGCCACCGTAAAAAGCTCGATGCGTGCCCGCTTGGCAGAATCTTGGAGAGAAAGGGAATGGACGGAGGAAATCAGCATGCCTTTGGTATTTGGGGAAAAATCCTTGATGGATCGACAACATTCAATTCCGCTAAGTTTGGGCATGGAAACGTCCAAAAGAACAAAATCTGGGGCGTGGGCTTTGGCCATTTCCAGCGCATGGGCCCCATCCTCGACCAAAATTAGCTCCATTTCATGCTTTTTGACCATGACTGAGATCCATGCCGTGCTCAGAAATAAGCCTTGAATATATAAGGATTTTTTTAGAATTATCGGTCACTTTCTACAATCATAGCCCGACATTTTGAACCTGACAATCAATACCCAAAAACCGGCCCAAATCCATGAATTTCCAGCCTTATGCCCCTTGACACCACGAGGGTTTTCGATTACTTATCTCGCTTCTTTTGAAAGGAAATTAACATGTACGCTGTCGTAAGAATTGGCACACATCAATACATCGCAAAGCCCGGCGAAAAAATTAAGGTTCAAAAAATCGACGCTCCGATCGGTAGCGAAGTTCGTTTTCAAGATCTTCTTATGGTCTCCTCTGACAACTCAGTCAAATTGAAGAACGTTTCTGGTACCGTCGTCGGAAAAATCGTGGAACAAGACCGCGAAAAGAAAGTCGAAGTTTACAAAAAGAAAAAACGTAAAGGTTATGAAAAAACGATCGGTCATCGTCAGTATTATACGATGGTAGAGATCAAAGGAATCGAGGCGTAACATGGCTCATAAGAAAGCGGGCGGAAGCTCCAAAAACGGTCGCGATAGCAATGGCCAACGTCGTGGCATCAAAGTTTATGGTGGTCAAATCGTTCTTGCTGGCAACATCCTTGTTCGTCAGTGCGGAACCAAAATTCACCCAGGCGCTAACGTAGGTCACGGAAAAGATCACACTCTTTTCGCGACCATTGACGGAATTGTTGAGTATTCAAGACTCGGCAAAGACAAGAAAAAAGTCAGCGTTAAACCAGTCGAATAGTACTAGGTTTTAAAGTTTTAAGATGGCGACTGTACCTCAAAGGCACCAGTCGCCATTTTTTTTAGTTTAGGAACAAATGGCAATCAAGAACTCATTCATCGATCAAACCAAGATTTTCGTCAAAGCCGGAGACGGTGGCGACGGAAAAATTAGTTTCAATCGGGAAAAGTACAAACCCAAAGGCGGTCCAGATGGCGGCGACGGCGGCAATGGGGGAAGTATTATTCTTGTCGGATCAAAGGATGAGACTTCACTTTTGACCTATCGATATAAAAAACACTTCCGCGCTCAGGATGGGAAAAGTGGCCAGGGCAAAAACAAAAAAGGCGCTTCCGGAGAAGATATGTACCTGCGCGTGCCGCTCGGCACAATCGTCAAAGATATCGACACGGGGGAAATTCGCGGAGAAATCCTGCATGATAAGGAAGAATGGGTCATGGAAAAAGGCGGCAAGGGCGGCATCGGAAATGTGCGCTTTGCTTCCTCCACCAACCGTGCCCCAAGACAATCGACTCCGGGCGAAAAACACGAAGGCCACTGGGTACAGCTTGAGCTCAAGCTTTTGGCGGATTTGGGTATCGTTGGATTTCCAAATGCCGGCAAATCCACCCTTCTCAAAACACTCACCAATGCGAAACCAAAAATCGGCAACTACGCCTTCACAACGTTGAGTCCAAATTTAGGCGTTCTCAAAGTGAAGGAAAAATCCATCCGTATCGGTGACATCCCTGGAATCATCGAGGGGGCGCACGAAGGTTTGGGGCTGGGGTTTCAATTTTTGAAACACATTCAACGCAACAAAGCTCTTCTATTTTTGATTTCTGCAGACCCAAAAAGAGCCACACAAGCCCGAACAGCAATTCGAAACATTGAGAAATGAGATCAATGAATACGATGACAGCATTCTTCAACGCTGTCCCATTCTTGTGGCGTTGAATAAGGTCGACTTGAGCACGAAAACAAAGCTGGACAAAAGCCTGGCATACTTCAAAAAAATAAAGCTTGCTCCATTGCTGATCTCTTGCAAAAATGGAAATGGCATTGAAGCTCTCGCAAAACAGATTCATGACAAAATGTAAGCTTCTATCTATTCTCGCGCTTGTCGTTTTCGCTTCTTGCGCTGAAGAAAAGGGGCAAAAAGTCGTATCACTCACCGACAGTTCCTTGAGTTCCATTTTTGAACGTCTCACTGAAAAGTCCAATCCCTTCGAGTTTTACAAGGACGTGTACGAAAATTTCCGCTTTGAATTGAAAAGCACGTTGATTACCCCAACTCAGCAACAGGAAACGGCCCCCGTGGAATCAGTGGCCATTTTTGAAAGCAACGAAAACGATGAGAGTCGTTTCTATAAAAAATCTTTGAACCCATCGCTGAAGTTGAATGGATCGGAAAAAAAGACAAAGACTTCATTCGATATGACGACTCCAAGAATTTCATCAGAACTTCCTACAATCCAGAATTCGAAAAATGGAAAAAAAGGATGTTTTCCGACATTCAACTGATCTTCGATTTGAAAGAGTTGGAGAACCACGGTCCCAAAGTTGAGAAAAATCAGTGGTCCTGTTTTGAACATGAGAAGCAAAAAATCTGCATCGACTCCAAGACCGGCCTGCCTGTCTTCGGCAAAGCCATCAAACAAATCAAGACGGACACGGCGATTTCCATGGTTTTTTCACTGACTTACGGACAGGACGCCGTTCCCGAGCCGGAAGAGGAGAAAAAAGAGGCCCCGCCCGCAAAGCCTAAAAAACGGGCATTGCCTTCGAAGAAAAAAGTTTGATATAATCAAAGGAGATCATTTGGCAGCTAAAATTACAAAAAAATTGAACTCGATCAAAGCCGTAACCCTCAAAATTCTTGACCATAAAGGTCTCGAAGTCAGGGCCGTCAACGTTGCAAAACATTGCTCTTATGCAGACTATTTTCTTTTCGTCACTGCAACTTCATCCACCCACGCCCAAGCCATCGCCAATGCCCTTGCGGCCAGTTTTCCAGTTCCTTCGAACAAAATCGAAGGCTATCAAAAAGGCGAATGGATCATCATCGATCTTGGGGACATTCTGGTGCATGTTTTCCAAAAATCTTTCAGACAGTTCTACAACTTGGACAAATTGTGGTCCCACGCTCCCGACGTGTCTTTCGCAAAAATGGGGATTGCCTCCGAACCGACTCAGATGGTATCGGCGTTCTAATTCGTGAAACTTTCCGTCGTATTTGTCGGACATAAGTTCGAATCCTTTGAAGAAGATTGGATTCATCTTTATCTGAAGCGATTGAAGAATTATGTCTCGATCGATTGGGTTCGTCTCAATCCCAAGAAAAAATTCAGTGAAGACGAATTCATTGCGGAGATCGAAAAAAAATGTCCGCCGGGAGCCCAAGTGGTTTTATTGGATGACGGTGGCAAAAGCTGGAACACCCAAGACTTCAGGGATTGGATTGACAAGCAGGAAATACAATCCAGATCCGTTTGTTTTGTAATTGGAGAATCCCATGGGTTCTCGGAAAAGCTTCTGAAAAAATTTCCGTTTCATCTAAGTCTTTCAAAGCTCACTTTTCCGCATAAACTCGCCCTGCTCATTTTATTCGAACAATTGTACAGAGTGTATTCGTGGAAAGCCGGTTCTCCCTACCACCACGAATAGAACTAGGGCTCGTGTATTTTTTCGCATTTATTACTTCTCTATCGCAGGCTCCCAGCTTAGAATATTCGTAGTTTAGCATCAGGAGAATCAAATGAAGAAAATTGTCGCACTTAGTCTAACACTGTTTGCATCCCAGGCGTTTGCAACAGGCTATTCAAAACCAGTTCAAGGTGGAACGAAGGCCATCGGTATGGGTGGAGCGTTTGTCGCTGTAGCGGATGATACCACCGCGATTTATCACAACCCCGCTGGCATGTCCCAACTCAAGAAAGATCATAACTTTCAACTTGGCGTCGATACCATGTTCGCCAAACTTCACTATGAACCAGTTACTGGACCTGCCGAAGACAGTGATCGCCAAATCTTCCCTCTTCCAAACTTTGGTTACGTCAATCGCCAGCTTGGCGCACTTTCATTCGGATTGGGATTGTACCTGCCGCATGGAAACGGAAACAAATTCAGCGTTCCAGCGTCCAACCCAACAGACCCGAATGAAGGATTGCTGTACACCATGGAAATTGATCCAGCTGTTTCCTTCGAAGTAATCAAAGGTCTTAGCCTTGGTGCTTCCTTGCGCGTCACACGTATGTCCCTCAACATCAAAGGTCAGCCACTGCAATTGGCTCCAGCTGTATTCGATGTACTCAATGAAATCAGTGTAAGTGGGTGGACCTACGGCGCGGCGGCTGGTTTCTTGGCTCAACCAACCGATTGGCTTCGCATCGGTGGTAACTATCGATCCAAAGTCAGCAAAAAATTGGGCGGCAGTGGTGAGCTCGCAACACTCGGTGCGTTTGATGCCGACATTGACATAACTGTTCCAACCTTGATCACAGGTGGTTTTGCAGCTCAAGCAACGGACAAACTTCTCCTATCCTTCCAATATGGATATGAAAGAAACTCCGAAGTAAAAACATTTACAGTTACTTCACCCGATATCGGTGGTGCTCCAGCAACATTGCCCATTGCGCAAAACTGGAAAGATTCGCATACCTATCATTTTGGTATGAAGTATGACCTGATGAAAAGCCTAGGGGTGATCGCGGGTTATGCCCGTGACTTTAATGCTTCGATTCCTGCAACCAGCATCAACCGTACAAGCGGGGACTTTGACTGCCAGGAGGCATCTGCAGGTTTGTTGGTGGATTTGGGTCGTTACAATGCAGGTCTTGCCTGGAACGGTCGTTGGGGAAGCAACACCTACCCTGCGGCTCCTGGTGTGAATGCCCCTGGATATTACCAAGCCTTCTTGCACACCATCAGTGCAAATGTAGGTTTCAGCCTGTAATTTGAAAATAATAAATAACAAAAAGCCCGTCATTTCTGACGGGCTTTTTTATTGTCCTAAATTTTAGCGATTTCGGTTTTGATCGATTCGATCAAAGATTTTTTCTGGCCCCCTGGAAGGAAGGCTCCTTCAAATCCATGAATGGCGATCTGTTTCATTTCGTCTGGAGTCATTTCAAGATATTGGGCGCATCGTTCATATTCATCTGAAACGACAATGCCGGTCAGCAAACGGTTGTCTGTATTTAATGTAACTTTCACACCTTTGTGCAAAAGCTTTCTGACTGGATGCTCGGAAAAATTCTCCGTGAGCATGATTTGAACGTTGCTGGAAGGACAGCATTCCACAATAATGTTTTTTTCAATCACGTGCTGAATTAATTTTTCATCCTCGATCAACGTTCTTCCATGCCCAATGCGAATTGCTCCACATTCGTCGATCGCCTGCCAAATGCTACTTGGAGCATCATCTTCTCCAGCGTGGATGGTGACCGAAAGCCCACCTTGGATAGCGATATCAAATGCTTTCTTGTGTGCTCGAGCCGGGAATCCTCGTTCAGCACCTGCCAGATCATATCCCACAACTCCTTCGGATTTCATTGAAACTGCAATTCGAGCCAGATCCGCATTTACAGCCGGATCCAACGTACGAATTCCGCACATGATTTGACCAACTTCAATGTTGTATTTTTCTTTTGCCCGAAGAATCCCGCGTTGAACAGCTGTGATAGCTTGTTCCTGGGTCATTCCTTGGTTGGTTAAAAATCCTGGGTAATATCGAATATTCAAATAGCGACATTTTCTTTGGCCGCGTCCTCGACAAGTTCAAATGCAATTTGCTCCAAGGCTGTTGAAGTCTGCATCACTGAACATGTGATATCAAATGCTTGCAAAAATATTGGCAGGGAACGAACGAGTTCTCCACATATCAATTTTTCTTCAGCTCATCCATTGAAAGCTGGCTGAGTGGAAGATTTTCCTGTTTGGCCAAATTCAAAATGGTCTGTGGTCGCATCGACCCATCCAAATGACAATGCAAATCCGTCTTTGGAAGTTTATGAATGAAATCTTGAAGGTTCATTTTACACCTAAAAATGCGACCCGTTAGGTCGCTCTGTGAGGCGAATGCCTCACCAAAAACAGTTGCCCCTTTTGGTACGGTCCAACTAATGCGGCGCGACGGCGCCGCCAACTACAATGGTCTTTTCACCATTTCTCCAATGCGATTCATTATTCTATTCATATTATGAAATGAGAAGCTCAAAAAAAGCTTAGAAAGCTCCTGCAAGGAGAAATGGTGCCCAAGGCCGGAATTGAACCAGCGACACACGGATTTTCAATCCGTTGCTCTACCAACTGAGCTACTTGGGCACAATAGGATCAGTTAAGTATTCGAAACTGCTGATTTTGGCAATGGAAAATCGCTCTGATACTATGTTGCGGTGAAGGCCTCATTGACCATTTTAACCGTTCTGGGAATCCTTTTTGCCTATCCAACCCAGGCGATGCCCAAATATTGGGATGAATATTCCGGGATGGAACGGGAAGAAATGCTGACTCGAACCACGCTCGAACAAGCTCATAAAGACTTCGCAGGGATTGCAGCGGGTATGTGCAGGCCATTCTTTCGAATCTGGGACATGATGTCGCTGGGTTTACCCGTCAATACGGAATTCGAACCAATGGCGTCGCGCAAATCTTTGAATATGTCGAGCGTTCCGGAACCATTTACAAAAATGAGCTTCCCAAAATCGGTGATTTGATTTTTTCTCCAATACTTATGACGTCAATCGAGATGGTCGAATCAACGATAAACTTTCCCACATCGGAATTGGGACCAAAATCGATGAAGAGGGAACCATCAGCTTCAAGCATGTGATCCATCGTGAAATCAAAACCGACTATATCAATCTCTCAAAACCCACCCTTCACTCGTACAAAGGACGAATTATCAATAGTTACATTCGAAGAGCTGGGAAAAACTCCTCCTACCCCACGACAACATCGCAACTATTTGATTTCTTTGGATCTTTATCACCTTAAATAGGTAGGACCGAGCTTGACGGAAAGACTTGTTTCCTTAAAAGGGTGACAAATTTTTGGCTGTAACGGCCTTTACCCATTGGGGAGAACCACATGAAAAATATTTTGGAACAAATGCAAGAACGCAAATTTGAAGACATCCACTTTCACTACGATAACGAAACCGGTCTCAAATCAATCATTGCGATTCACAACACTCAGCGGGGTCCTGCACTTGGTGGTTGTCGTTTTTACATATCCATATGCCAACGAAGCTGCTGCTCTTGAAGACGTGATGAATCTTGCGCAAGCCATGACCTACAAAGCTGCTTTGGCTGGCCTTCCTCTTGGTGGTGGTAAATCGATCATCATCGGTGATCCAAAAACTGAAAAGAATGAAAAAAAATTGGAAGCTTTCGCAAAGTTTGTTGAAAGCCTCGGCGGCAATTACATCACTTCCGTAGACTCCGGAACAACTCCGACCGATATGAACGTTTATCTTCGCCACACAAAACATGTGGTGGCTACACCTGAATTTGGTGGTGCTGGCGATCCATCTCCAGTGACCGCTTTGGGTGTCTTTGAAGGCATCAAAGCTTGCGCAAAACATGAATTCGGAACGGATGATCTGAAAGGTCGCACAGTTGCCATTCAAGGTACAGGTAACGTGGGCGCATCACTTGCAAAGATGTTGAAAAATGCAGGCGCTGAATTGATCATCGCTGATCGTGATGAAGCCAAAGCCAAAGCTTTGGCCACTGAACTTGGCGCGAGGTTGGTCGGCACAGATCAAATCCTAGAAGAAAAATGCGATATCCTTGCTCCATGCGCCATGGGTAACGTGATCAACGAAACCAACCTCAATAAAATCAAATGCAAAGTTGTGGCTGGCGGAGCAAACAATCCTTTGGCTTCCGTTGAAATCGGTGAAAAACTTCATCAGATGGGCATTTTGTATGCTCCAGATTTTGCCATCAACGCAGGTGGCTTGATTCACGTGGCACATGAAATTGAAGGCTACGATCGTGAAAAAGCGGAAAAGAAAACGCGTGATATTTACTTCACCATCGAAAAAATCATGGCTCGATCGGAAAAGGAAAATCTTGCAACTGCAGTGATTGCTCGCAAGATGGCGAAAGAAATCCTCGACGCCTCAAAGTAAGATCGAATTTTTAAATTAGTTTGAAGCAGCAGAATTCTTTTCTTGCTGTTCTTTAAGCTTCTGTTTGCGTTGCTTCATGAAATCTTCATGTGCATTGATCTTGTCGATCGCATTGCGTGCCGAAGATTTAACTTGAGTATTCGAACTTTTTTCAATCAATTCGTACAAAGGTTTAAGCGAGCTGGTATCTCCCAAGCGACCCAATGAGTACGCGCACTGAATGCGAACATCGTCGTTGGCATCCGATAATCCCTTGATCAATGATGGAACGGCGATATTGCTCTGCAAAGCTCCCAAATGTCTCGCTGCCTGTTTGCGCACGATGATCAGCGGGTTGGTTTCCAGAGTTTTCATCCAATATTGAATGTGTTCCTGATTCACAGGCAGGCTGGAAGTCGATTGCGCATCGACGGCCAGTGCACCAAAACTGAAAAACAAAACTGCTGACAAAAAGATTCGAATCATTTTTTTCCTTTAATATAAGGTTCATTGATGGAAACCAAATCGATGAAATCTCTTCCAACTTCCACACATTGACGTTTTTCGATCATGCTTTTGACTTCTTTTCGATTGAAGGTTTTTTTCATGAAAGAATCTCGACGAATCCCCACTCTCAGATATTCAATCACGTTTTGTGATGGGAGGATCTCGGCACGACGGCTTCCTTTTTTGGTGCTGAATTGAAGATCATAAAAACTGATGTCGATTTCATTAAGGGAAGGAAATCGTTCAAAGGCTTCCTTGGTACCACGGCCGTACGTCGTTCTTCCAGTAAGAAGCCACTCATACGCATCACAGATCACTTCATCCGGTGTTCTGACGTTTAAACTTTTCCAATAATAAACAACCGCTTTATCACCGGTGACCACAACTTTATCGCCCTGGCTTCGACGATCCTTTTTGATGAGATACACCTGGAAGTGATCATCCAGTTGTTGAGCGATATCGGCATCTGCGCAAACAAGTCCTGAATGAGAACCAATAGAATCGCGAAAATGGGGCGAAATTTCATGATCCCAATATACCTTTTCTTCCCACGATCTAGAAGATTTTTGATCACGATCGGAAGACGACTAAAAGCTTTGTGTTACACCAAAATAGAAACGAAATCCTTGATTTTGATCGGAGATGCTTCTGGCCAAATCAAATCGAAGCAGTGCTGGCGAAACACCCAGATAGTCGACGAAAAATCTCAATCCATAGCCTGCATCTGTTTCGAAATCCTGAATTTTAAACACATCCACCAAAGATGTCTCCTCGGCTGCAGCTCCTAAAACTACCTGATTGGCCGTTTCTTGAACGGTATCGGTCACGCGACCGGCATCGGTGAACAACGCTCCCTGGATGTCGCGAATACGAAAAAGTCCCAAGTTCCAGTCAATATCTTGCACCAGAAAATGGCGATATTCCCCGCTGAACAAAAGAAGATTGCGACCGATATATTTTTCCTCTCCCAGGCCCAACCCTCTCATGGACGTCAACCCACCTAGACGGAATTGAATCTGGCTCGGCATATCGTCCGGTCCGGAGACACCAAATACTCCTCGAAATGCCAAAAGATGACTTGGATGAAGCATGATGACTTTCGCTGCACTGGCTGAAGCTTGATAAAAATTGAATTGCCCGCCGAGATAGGAAGTTCCGTATGTGACAGCTACACCACCATATTCACCTTGCAGTGGATTGGTAAATGAAAGTTGGTTTCCAAAAAAGTAAGATGCGGTGACAGTGGACAAAAATCCACTATCCGTTACGCGGACAATTTGATCGGGTGTCGCGTCGACCAATACATCATCGGTTCTGAGACGGCTAAATCCATACTGCAAACCTAGGCCATGAGATGTTCGAAGTGTATCAAGCGATCTCCCGAACAAACGAACATATCCCAGATTCGTGCCGTAAGAATCGGCCTGATAATAACCACCGATATTGTAGCGATCTTGTCCTCCATATTTTTTACGAATCTGACTTTGAACATAGACCAGTGGCTGATTTGCATTGAAATCATATTCTAGAAAAAGTTCGGTAAGCACAAATTTCCAATATGGTGGTCTGCGATTATCGCTGAGCTTGGTTTCAAGCAGTCGTTGTCGCGGATCAATCTCCACACTCTGAACCTTCGATTTTGTTTCAAAATCAAATGTATGTTCCGCTTCCTTGGAATCCCAAATCAGTGTTTGGCTTTTGCCGTTCTTTTCACGAATATGAATTTCAACGGGCTCTTGGATCGTTCTTGAGGATTCTTTTTCAATCTGAACAGTTCCATGATATCCGTTCTCCACTTTTTTCGTTTTTACTTTTCTCAATCGATAATTGAGAACTGGACGTTGCGCCGTCCAATGATCAAATCTGTCATCCAATTTTTTACCGGATAATTCTTCGGCGACTTGCAGAAATGTTTTGTCAGGACTTTGGATATAGGCGTGAACAATGTCTTGAACTATTTTATCACCGAGTTCATCCTGCATGTGTGAAATGACCGATCTACCGAACTGCCGACGATGCTGAAAACGCACGAACTCATCACGCACTGGATCATATGGATATGAAAAATTGTAAAACACATCGAAAAACGCGAATTGCGGCGTATGAATCAGTTGATCAATTAGCGGAAGCATGCTGAAAAAGCGCATGACGCCGAGCTTTCGCGCGTCACGCGTCTTGTAGTGCTGGGTTTGAATGAAATCTTCGGTCAGTTGATTTGCGATGACTTCATTGATCCAGTAATAGTCTTGATCATTTTCTTTCTTCAGAATCTGCGGATACACCCATTGCGAAAACATCATTCGAACAAGTGGAACATTGTGAAACTGATGAAGTATGCTCACCAATTTGTACGCTCGATCGGAAAAAAACGACATATCTTGCGCGTCAACGGACAACATTTCACGCAATGGCGCTTGAACGAACGTTACATCCTTGGATACCCCACCCTCAAACGCTCCCAGCTGATTCACATAATCTGACCAAGGCAAAAACACATTATCAAACGGTTCGATGACTTTTTCAGGTTTTCTTTCATCGACAACCGTGCGCATTTTGAAACCGTTGAGTTCTGTTTCTTCGATTTTCAAATGCTTTCCGATTTGAATGGGAAATTGTCCGATATTTTTTCGTTGAAAAACCATCGATCCAGCTTCGCTGATTCTTCCTCCAACAACCACTTTATCACTCGACACAACCGTAACATTCCAATCCGCGCGTGGAGATTGATCGGTTGGATAAAAGGAGCCATCCCGATAAGAGGCCAGATACGGAGTCCATCCTCCGGACATTGTCAGCCGATCTCTATAATATCCAAATGATCCGAACTTCTCTGGAACATTCAAAATCGTCTTGAACACGAATTTACGCGTTTCACCTGGAGCCATTTCTTTTTCAAGTTGCATTGAATACAAAGTTTTGGGAGGAAGTGGCTTGTAATTCACTTCGACCAATTTATTTGCGAATTCAACACCATTTGAACTCAACGACTGGATTTCAATGGAACCCGAAGAGAATCCGTCTGGATAAATTCTGCGATAATTCAAATCGTTGATGTTGGGCAATACTTAGCTGAACCTATTGGGGTAAACTACCCATCATTCACGAATGAAGCAGTTGTGCGATTGGTGATGGAAGCTTCCATTTCAATCGCATGAATTTACTTTCAGATTTCCTGAAAATCCGCTTGATCGAATAGGTTCTTTCCAGATTTTCCTGTGCAAAACCTCTTGAAAAAATGGAACTTGCAGCCATGATCAAAACAGCCATGCAAAATTGAATTTTCGCTTTATCAACCCGGATATTTCGTTTAGAATTTGAGAACATTGTCGTCGGTTTTTGTACCGTAAATCACGAAAATAGAAAGGTATTTTTCAACATGGACAAGAAGCTTGCCCTCCTTTTGGCTGTCACTTTGAGCGCTTTTATGACTTCTTGCGCGGGTCAAAAACCACCATCTTCACTGGCCAATCAACCGGCACCCATCTGGATCGATGAAATCGATGAATATGACACAGTTGCTCTGGCCGAACCGATCCCCAGCTACGAAAATTTTGGAGAACTTTACGCAGAAGACCCCGAAGTGGCGAATTATGAAAAAGCACCTGTTATCGGTGCCGAAGTTGAAGATCTTATCGCTTCTGAAAAACTAAGCGAAGTCCCACTTCCTGAAGTTCCACTTGTTCTCAATCAACAAGTAGAAAAATGGATGGATTATTTTCAGGGTCGCGGAAGAAAATATTTCGTAAAATGGCTCGGTCGTTCGGGAAGATACGTCCCAATGATGAAGCAAATTCTGCGTGAAAATGGAATTCCAGAAGGACTGATTTATCTTTCGATGATTGAAAGCGGTTTTTCCCCCAACGCATACTCGCGCGCCAAAGCCGTTGGCCCATGGCAATTCATGAAATTCACCGGCGAACGCTATGGCCTTCGCGTCACTTACTGGATTGATGAACGCATGGACGCAGAAAAATCCACCTTGGCAGCCGCACAACACCTGAAAGATTTGTATGATGAATTCGATCACTGGTACCTGGCCGCAGCTGGATACAACGCTGGTGCTGGAAAAATTTCACGCGCGATCACGCGTTACCAAACAGAAGACTTCTGGGAAATGTCCAAATATCGTTACCTGAAGCCTGAAACGAAAAACTACGTTCCTAAACTTTTGGCTGCATCATTGCTTGCCAGCGATCCGGAAAAGTACGGTTTTACAGATATCGAGTATCAGGAACCTATTCCTTACGAAAAAGTAGCGGCTCCTGAACCGGTCAAACTGGAAACAATCGCGCAAACTCTTGAGGTTCCATTGGAAGCTCTCAAAGATTTGAATCCGGAACTTCGCCGCGGGGTAACTCCTCCTGATTATCCGAATTATGAATTGAAAGTCCCTGTGGGATTTCAAAGCAAATTTGAAGCGCTCTATGCCCAAATGCCTCGGCACAAAATTGAGAACATCATCTCCTATCGTGTTCGCAGTGGAGATACGCTTTCGGGCATTGCCAAAAAGCATGGTGTTTATTTGAGCACGATCACACAATACAACAATCTCAAAAGCACGAGAATGATCCGTCGAGGACAGGAAATTTTGATTCCAATCGGTGACAGACAACCTGCTGCTACGAAAACCGCTTCATCTTCAGCCCCAAAAACATACAAAGCTGTGGCTGTGCAAAATGGCGTTCAGTACGTTGTTCAAAGTGGAGATACCTTGTGGACCATTTCCCGAAAATTCAACGTGACGGTTTCGGAACTTCGCAAATGGAACAACATTCGCAGATCTTCCATCTTTCCAGGACAAAAATTAACGATTGGAAATCAGAAAAAAAGCAGCCAATCGAATCAGCAAGCGCGCAGCGAAACCGTAGCTAAAGCCGCGTCTTAGAGCGCTTAAAAGCTTTCTGCCATTTTCAATTCGGAATCGATGGCTCTGGCGGCTGCATGGATGGATTCCTTCATTTGCTCGAATTGTGTGGAAGTTCCAGCAGCTTTTCCCGCCAATTCGCAAGCTTTCTCAGGAAGAAACCCTTTTGAAAGAAGAAGAAGCAATGACGTGGCGAAAACATCTCCCGACCCCGTTGGATTCGTCTCTTTCATCACTTCGACAGGGGCGTACTGTTTTTCTTTTCCATCATAGGCCAAGATATAACCTTCTTTGCCCATCGTGCAGACCGCTACCTCGGCTGAGGTTTTGATCCATTCCCATGCCTCAGAATCGTTCACGATATCGTCCCGACTCACAACGATGAGTTTGATTTTTTTTGGAAGTTTGTCGAATGCCGATTTTTTAAACTTCATTGTTCCAGCTGCATCGTATTCTCGAAACCAACCTTGCGGGGTTAGTCCGATCCATGGTGTTGTAAAAAGATCGATCAAATCAGGATGAATTTCATCTTCAACAGGCGCCAACATCACCACTTTTGCATTTCTCAGGGATTTTCCAATCGAAGTTGGCAAAATTGGATCGGACTTTTGAATGCCTTTGGAAAGACGCTCTCCATTCACGTACGCATGTTCCTGCATTGTGGTCTTGGCAGAAAATTGAATGCTCCACTCCACATCGGAATATTCGGAATACGGAAAATGGACGTCCGACGCCGTCACGACACCACATTTGAATCCCAGACAAGTCGCAAGATATCCACCAAACAAAACGGAGCCGCCAGGTTGTTGCTTGGACGCAAGCTTGTCGATCGTCACGTGTCCAACCATGCAATAGTCAATTTTAGACGTCATATTAATATCAAAATGGCAAGATCGCTCCGCCTACCGATAAGGCGCCCACAAGGCCGTACAAGAACCAACTGTTGGTTTTTTTCTCCTGCTTCAGCATTGCGATCATGATCAGCTTCAAGACTTCTCATGGAAAGATTTTCCCGCTTGCAAAGATGTTTGGCCGTGCCTGGCATTTGAATCGTTTTTTTTGGGAAAATATCGTCTGGCAATTGACACTGCACCTCGTAAGTTCCGTCATCCAGCGACGTCCATATCGGAGCTTCACCGATTTTCCGTTCATTGATGTACACATCGGCAAATGGCGGAATCGAATCAACAACCAGGATACGCGCGGCGGCCAGGACGTTCTCGCATGAAAAACTTTCAGGGGGAAGCGACATGGTGATCACGCGTTTGTTCATGAAATTCACCAAGCGGATGAAATTTTCTGTTCCTTGTTGCGAAAAAGCATCATCAACAAGGAAAAATTTTTGATGTTGTTGTAGATTTCGAAATCTTGCTGTCCCAGTGAAGGATCGTTATCGGAATACCAGCCAACTGATCTGAGTTCTTCGCGCGTCTGTCCGTCCAGCGCTACGTCACGCTCGAACCTGGAAAATTCTTCATGCACTCATACATCTGTGCTGGATTGAACTGATGGGATGTCAATTCCACCATACCCATTCTCATTTTTTGCACGCTGCGGATGGAAGAATGCTTCATGGCAACTTGCTTGCCTGCGCAGGCCATCATTGGAATCAATAACAAAAGAACCGAATATTTTCGGATTTGTTTCATCAAGATGCTTTGACCTGCAATACCTTTGTTTTTGCGTAAATATCGCCGATTCTTAAATTTTCCGAATCAGAATACATGAAATACACTTCCACACAGATCGCCACACATCCCAGAATCGAAAAACGATTCCAATGAATGGAATGATGCTCAAAAGCAAAATGGTCAAAAACAAATAATTTCAATTGCTGACTGAACAAAGGTGCAGGTTTCTGTATTCTTTGGTGTGTGGATTGAGATAGACCGTTTTTAGACCCACGATCCGTTTACCCAAACTTTGTCCATCGAAAAATCCGTCGCACATCAGCAAATAAATCAAACTGCAAATGATCACAAACGCATGTTCTGAACGGGAAATGTAAAGCACCAGAAAAAGTCCACTGCCTTTGCGATCAATCGTTGATAAAAAGTGGCGACTTTCAATGGTTCTCCTGAGACGAAGCTTGGTTTGTGTCATGATTCGTGAGGGTAAGGGTACTATATACGAGCCCGACTGTAACAGAATTGACGCATGAATTCAAAGTTCAACTCACAATTTCGTCTTCTGATTTTTCTCATTGCGATCCTGCAATTCACATCCTGCGCGAAATTATTCAGTGTCCGATGGACGCATGCAAAGCAAACCTTTCGATGGCAAAAATGAAGAAGGTTATGCTTCATGGTACGGTGATAAATTTCACGGAAGAAAAACTGCATCGGGCGAAACCTATGACATGTACGCCATGACGGCAGCACACCGTCAGGCTCCATTCGGCACCAACGTCAAAGTAATCAACCTGGACACGGGGCGCGAAACCATCGTCAAAATCAATGATCGAGGCCCTTTTGTCCGTGGAAGAATCATCGACCTTTCTCGAAAGGCCGCTGAACAAATCGGCATGATCGGCAACGGAACGGCCAGGGTGCGGCTTGAATTTTTAAAACAAAGTCCAGATCGACCGGGGTGACATTTATGTACAAACAGCATCTTTTGAATCGCAGCGAAATGCCCAGGATTTTGTCAGCCAACTGCAACGGGCCATTCCAAGCCTAAGTCCTCGAATTTACAGCGAAAATAACTTTTACCGTGTTCGTACAGGTCCTTATTCGACGGAGGAAGCAGCCCAGGCCGATTTAGCGCGTTTGAAAAGGTCAAACTTCGACGGTTTCGTTCCGCATACTGATTGAAAAGGCTTTATAAGCTTCCACACTATGGCAGCTCCTTATCGCAAAACAAAAACAACGCAAAAGAAAAAGCTCGTACACGCGGCAAAAATCGCAAGCGCGCAATGCGTTCCAAAGGTTCTACACCTTCTCTAGATAAAGTTCTTGACCTATTGGCTAAACGCCAATGTTGGGTCGTACTCTGATCCCCAAAAATCATTTACAAAGAGACAGTTCTTTAGTAAGTAGAGTTCCAGAAAAAACCCTTTTCATCACATTCGAAGGACTTGGAGGATCTGGCAAATCTAGCCAAATCGCCAATGTTTCCGAATATTTTGTTGAAAAAGGGCTCACATCAGATTCGCAATACGTGAACCTGGCGGAACAATCATCGCCGAAAAATCCGGGATCTGATCATTCATCAACAAGAGGAAAACCTCCGAAAAAAGCCGGAGTTCTTTGATGCTTGCGGCTCGAGCTCAGCATGTTGATGAACTCATCCGCAAAACATGGGTGTGGCCACCTGATCTTTGCGATCGGCTTACTGACTCAACGCTTGCCTACCAGGGCGGTGGACGAGGCATGGATATGAATGTACTGCGTAGTTTGAATGATGAGGCAACTGGTGGATTAAAACCAGATGTTACATTTCTAATGGATTTGCAGGTAGCCGATTCACAAACTCGAATTTTAAACCGCAAAAAAAGAAATCAACGTTCCAAGAAAATTGACCGATTTGAGTCGGAGACCATCTCCTTTCACGAAAAATTAGAAACGCCTACTTGCAAATTGCCAAAGAAGAGCCTGCGCGAATCGTAGTGCTCAATGCCATTGAAAAGCCTAAGCAGATTTTCCATCAAATCATCGATGAATTGAAAAAGGATGCGTCCGTGAACACAATCCTGCAGCGATTGATCGACATGGATGCAAAAAAAAGACTCCATCAAGGATTTTTGTTCATTGGAAGCGGTGAAAATCTGCAACTTTGATGCAACGACAGTTCATGATTTCATCATGCATCTATTTTCCAAAGACGCAAAATCCAGAGATCGTCCGGAAATCAGCTTCCGGCAAAAATCATCCGATTTTTACCAATTGTCTTCCGAGGAAGACATAAAGATCGAAGAAAGAACTCAGAAGTGGCTTTTCATGCCGCCACTGGAAGCCACCAAAAAAATCGCGATCATCGAAAATGCGCAGCATCTGAATGTCTCTTGTTCCAACGCTGCTGAAGACTCTCGAAGAGCCTCCTCCACCTATGCATTGATCATTTTGATGACCAATTCCGCATCACGCGTGCTGCAAACCATTCGTTCTCGTCTCTTCAGCATTCAATTTCCCGACATGGACAATGCCGATGAACAAGAACAACAAGAATGGATGCAAGAACTTGATTCCATGCTTGCCAAAAGAACGTACTCAGACAAAGATATTTTCAGTTTCACTGAACAGTTCAGCGATCAACGCGAGAATCTGGTTTTTTTCTTCAACTTCGTACACAAAACCATCCGCGATCAGATGTTCACCGCTGAAGCCGCTCGTTTCAACAAATTGGAGAAAATGTTCGATTTGGCCCTGAATCTGGAACAAGAGCTTTATCAAAGCTATGGCAATATCTCCCTTGGACTGGATCGTTTCTTCATGGAGTGAGAAATACGTGAAGCCTGCGCTGATCGATTCTCACGTTTCATCTTGGATTTCGATCAATACGATGTCGATCAGAAATGAAATGCTCCAGCGGGCAAAAGATGTCGGCGTTGAAAATATCCTGCAAATTGCGATGGGCCCTAGCCACAGGAAAAACTACGTTGCTACGCTTGGTGCAACAATATGATTACATGCGCATGGCTGTCGGTTTGCACCCCCACGATGCAGATCATTATACCCATGACCGTTCATGACTTGATCTCATTCATGCTTCCGCGACCGCGTGAGCGCCATCGGTGAAATTGGATTGGATTATTATTACGAAAATTCCAATCGTGACAATCAGAAGAATTGTTTTTCAAAATTGATGGATCTTGCGATTGAAAAAAATCTTCCGATCTGCGTTCATACCCGCGATGCCTTTGATGACACCTACGCCCTAGCGAAAGAAAAGGACATCTTCTAGAAAAACTGGGGGGCGTCATTCATTGCTTCACTGGCACAGAAGATCAAGCCATTCAATTCGTGGAACTTGGTGCGTACATTTCTTTTTCAGGAGTTGTCACCTTCAAAAACACGGATGAACTCCGTTGTGCGGTCAAATCGGTTCCAATGGATCGTATGCTGGTGGAAACCGATGCACCTTTTTTGGCCCCAATCCCCTACCGTGGAAAACGAAACGAACCTTCCTATATGGTCGAAACAGCAAGGACCATAGCGGCTGTCAAAGGCATCTCTCTGGAAGAAGTGGCCATTGCGACCACCGCCAACGCCAAGAAACTTTTTAAATTCTGATTATTCGATGGAAATGATCCTGATGCGCTGAAAACGCGCCATGGATGACCAGACGGCGACACCAAAACCTTGCTGAAATCCCAAATCTTGTCCTGAATCGATGAGATCCTTTTTTTGAATCTCCCAAATTTTCCGTCCGTCCAAAAAACCCACCAGCTTTTCGGCATCGGATTCGATCTTGATGTAGTACCAACGAAATTTGTCCAACACATCATTGGTCTTGGTGTGCTCATATCCGATCACTTCGCTGCGCGTATTTTTCCACCCACCCACCATCCATGTCAATGCCTTGCCTTGAGATTGAAAAAAAAAAAAAAGAACGGCAAACCCTTCCACCGCCCACCATGCGCTGTCCTTCAACCTCAAATTCATACTTATCGAAAGGAATCTCATATTTTGTCGTGATCGATCTGACCCCATGGAAAGCCAATGGCTGCAGAATCTTTCGCATACCACTCACCTTTGATGTTCCAATCTTTTCAATCAGTTTGATTGAAAGCTCGGTCCATCCAGGTTTGGTTGAAAATTCGCTGTCCCGGTGGTGTCTTCCTCAAAACCATCTGCATTCAAATCTCGCTCGAGCCATTCCAAATGGTTTTTTTCGGGCGTTGAAAATTCAAAGGATTTGTTTTTTCTGCGACGAAGATACATCGGATAAATCAGCACATTCGACAGCAGAAAACATCCAACCTTTGTAAAACACGTCGTAATACCACCGCTTTTGGGGAACGGCAAAGATATAACTGGCACCAAATAGCCCAGTGAAAATTGGCCAATTTTGACTTTTTGGCCACTCATTGTTCGATAGATGGGGTTTTCCTGGATTCTCAGATATGAATTTGAAAACTGTTGGGAATTGCGAATGATCTCGCCAAGTACCTCGCTGGTCGTATGCTGACGGTAAAATTCTGCGAGTTTGGCAGCACTATCGAAAACATTTTCACATTCAAGAAACCCAGCTGCCTGCTTTCCAACTGATTTTCCCAAGCGAAAAAGCAATGCGTGAATTGCTTTTTGAGCATATTTTGCACTTCATCGAGTGAAAGTTCGATCTTTGGTAACGGTGGTCTCGATATATCCAACCAGTTTTTCGGAAAGTTCATGGAATTGCTTTTCGTGGTGCTGAATCCATCGCTGGACGAACCAAAAATGTCAGAAGAATCAGCGCCAACAGACATGCTGCTTCAATGGCGTGGCTTTTGCGAAATACTCCATTGAACATGCCTACGATCTTTCTCATGAATTCTTCAACTTCTCCAATTCCTTCTCAATGACGGTCTGCACTTCGGGTTCTATCTCAGGAATCGTATACCCACACCGTAAAGTTGAGTGCTTGGATCCTTTGGATTGCCTGTCATCACGCGGACGACACGACCTTTGACGTGCAATTCTTCCGTTGAATTGGGCAAAAAAAGAACCAAATCGATCTCGGCATTGGGAGTCCAATTGGCGGTTTGTTTTGGAGAAAAATACCCCCGGCCGAGATATTTCTGGGTGTATTCCATTTCAAGATCTTTAAGCGTAGACCACTTTGATCTGGCTTCCACACGATGATATTTACGCTTCTCTTTACCGGTTAATTTTCTTCATTACTGCATGCCTAGAATTAATTGAAGGACGACCTTTTGTTAGTCATTTTAACATGTTGCTAAAATGATACTTTATAACTTTTATAGCGTTTCTCTGGATGCAATGACAAATATTTTATGGATCATCATTTTCGCGCTTATTCCGGGTGCAAGCTCACGCCAAATGACGCTGGAAACGCTTTCAGATGCACTCTTGCAGGAATTTTATTCCAAAAAACAAAAGCCCAAAGACGTATTTACTTTCGAAAAGAAAGATACGGATGACCTTTCACGTGGAAAGCATGACGTTTTACATGGGGGATCAAGTCTACAAACTCGCCAAGTGTTTGGTGATGGAACCTGACATTGAGCATAGGACAAAAAGGGGAGATATGGCGCTGCAGGAATTACTCAACCACAGCGGATCAGACCACACCCACTCAAATCATTCGCTTGATCCAGGGATTTCAAAAAAGAATCCTGAGGCGACCGGCTATCGTGATCAAAATGAATCAGAGGACAAGGAAGGCCAAACTGTCAAAACTCAAAGCACTGCCGATGCTCTCAAATGGGGGGGATTGATCAATCGCGTAATGGCGGGTGACACGATGAGCGTCTCGACCGGCGGTGACAGTGGTTTTCACAATCCATCTCTGCTGCCAAAATGATGAATCAATGCCAAGGCGGAGGCAAAGGACCTGCCGGTGCCGCTCAAGCTGCCATGAAAAACATTGCCGAAGCGCTGGTTATGGCCAACTTCTCTAAACTAAAAACCAACAATGAGGCCAAAACGGACCGATCGCGCGAATTTAATAAGCGTGGAAGCTACTCCTTTTTCGATGAAGTCGATCAATTTACCAGCGCATCTCCGGAACGCGCTTTTCAACTTCTGCAAAAAACCCGAACCTCAGAGTACGAAATTTTCCAGACTTCGCTTCAAAAATCCAACGTGGAAAGCAAGGATCCTTATTACTTGGCTGCAAACCGTAATTTCATGTTTTTGGTCCGTACTGTCGGCAAAGACAAAACATTAAAAACTACGGATTACAAGAAAAAATCGCGATCAACATCGAACGACGAGAGAATATCGCAAAATTCTTCCGGCTTCATCCATTGTGTACGATCGCAACAAAGATAAATTTTACATCGATCCGACGCTGAACCAGGCCTGCGGAAAAGCGCGCCATCTGCTTTCGTTGGTTTCTCTGTATGAATGGAAAAATCAAGACAAGGCGGAGTTTCAGCAAAATTGGACGCTTTGGAGAAAGCCCGGCAAAAGATCGTGATAAAAACAAAAGATATTTTCAAAATCCTACCGTGATTTTTGAAAACACGTCCCATCCGAGGTTTCAATGAAACACATTCTTTTGATTTTATTGCTTGTTCAAACTGCTTGGGCCCAAGAACCAGATATTGAAAAAAGCATCGTTGAAAAAATCAAAAAACTGATCCTGTGTGTTCGTCTTGCCGCATGATCGTCCGAAGTAAGGGTTCAGATTGATCAAAAATCATCAGCTATATGGTAGTTGGTTTGACATCCTTCCTCCGCCAGCCTGGAATTTTGCTGTGAAAGGGAAAGATATTTATCCACTGGATCGACGAAAAATCGACGACTGGAACTTTGTCATGTCGAACGAAAAGATCATGCTGGATCAAGACGCCAAGATCATCGGCTATGCGAAATTTTTTCTCAGCACCATAATGAACCAATCGGAATTCATCGACAAACTCATGGAAAGCGAAGTAAAGAGAATCGAAGCCAGAACTCAAAATCGACCGCGAAACCAAGATTCTTCGTTCAGCTGACAAAATTCAGGTGATGTTCTATGCCAACGACACCCAAGGCGATCTTCAGCAATGGAATTTGGTGTTGAAAGAAACTGGTGAAATCATCAAGGTTCAACAAAGAAGCTTTTAAAAATCGTCAAAGCTTCTGGACAAGACTACAAAACAGCCAAACGTTTAATAGCGTTGAGCAACGTTTCGCGATCCACTTCATTCAAACTTTCAAAACGTACACCCATTCCTGGATTGTAGTTCTTTCTTTGTTCCTTGCGGTATGGGTTGACCCACATAACTTCGCTCTAACCTTTAGTTTTTCCTTGGATTCTGGAAGCGTGAATTGAAGTTCAACGACTGTGCCTGGATCGAGAGGTTTGTTTGTGTGTACAAAAACACCATGCTCGCTGATATTTGTGGCGTTTTCGAAAAGAAAGTGTCCTTCAGATTTGTAGTCCACTTGCAATTTCACTGGAACACGTTTTGAACTTCTTCTTTGCTGTTCGGCTTTGCTACTCATACTAACACCCGCTATCATCCCTTATTTGAATCTACAAGAAAATACCCACTTCTAGAATCATTGTAATCCCTTTTCAATCATCAAAATGCGATTGCTGATATTTTGTCGATAAAACATTCGAAGCCAATTCATTTTGTCAATCGAGCTCATTTTGGTGTGAATCATCGCCTGAGCGAATTTTTTTCCCAACCGATTCGCAGTGAAATAACGTTCCTGCTCGTCTTGACCTAGATTTTTACGCATATGGAAATGCTTGAACAATTTGCCGAAAATATCCTTTCCAGACCCGAAAAAATCACTGGCCAACATGAATTTGTCGACTTCTGCCTGCAATTCAAGATCCAACAAGTTAATGATCTTTCCGTTGGCTTTGGACCAGACCAAATAAACAAAATGGCTGATTTCTTCGGTCATCACGCAAAAATCCTGGAAGCTAAACACCTTGTTTTTGCGTTTGACCTGCTTGAATAGGTCTGATCCGAGATAGATACCCAAACTCACATCTTCTCCCTCATCCCGATAAATCACTTGAGGCTTGTCTGGGCTTCGGCTCATTTTTTTGAATTGTTTTGGACTGAGGACATACTGCTGAGCTTCCGGACAAGAACTCAACCGATAGATTTTTTCGATTTTTTTCTGAAGAATATGAATCACTAGTGGACCCCCTCCTCTTTCAGATCCATCGGATGAATTCCCATTTTTTGAAGCCGTTCCAACAAGCTCTGATTTTTGGTCAGTAACCATCGTTCATAAATTTTAAGAACGTCTTGATTGCTGGATGTATGTGATCTTTCTGAAATTTCAGAAATGATATCCATCACCGAAGCAAATTTACCCGAGAGTTCATCGAAGGTTTGTCCGAAAAAATCTTTTTCTGCGGTTTTTCTGGAAAGATCTGACAGGCACCCATACGCATTGGATCCCATCGCGACGTAATAGTCCAAATCAATGCTTTTGTTTTTTAAGCTCTCTCCGAAAAATCCGGAAATGAACAAGGACTGATCGCCCAAATGTTTGAGCAAAGCATACCTTTGATGTTGACTGCTGGCTTCCAGTGCCTTGCCAAATAAAATGGCCAGTGGGGAATCGAAATAGTTCGGATCGGCATTTTCCTGGGATGAATTGACGGCTTTTGTGAGCAGATTGACGACGTAGAACTCCGTCATTTCCTGGATCGACATTTTTCGATCGTCCAGGATATTGCGAACAATGTTGCGAAAAAACTCCGCAACTGAAGAATTGGTTTCAATCTTCACGCGCACCTCCTCCACACGCTTTCAAAACATCAAAAAACCTAAGAATCTTTTTTGATCTTATATTTTTTGATTTTTGAAACTAGCGTTCGTCGAGGGACGTTGAGCATCTCGGATGCCTTGGTCTGATTCCACTGGGCTTTTTTCAGAGCGTTGATGATGATTTCACGCTCGTAGGATGAAACAATATCCTTCATATCACCAACAACGGTTGCATCGCCATCGCCTCCCATATCATCAATGGATTGGGTATGAGGACGATCGGAAGGATATTCCGATGTAAGTCTGCTCGTCAGAGCTTCTTTGAAGATCGTTTCACCTTCGGAAATCACAACAGAACGTTCGATTGTGTTTCGAAGTTCGCGAATGTTTCCCGGCCAACTGTATTTCATCAATACATCCATGGCTTCAGGTGAAAGTTCTTTGTTGGGCAATCCGTTTTCTTCGCAGCATTGTTTCACGAATGTCTGCGAAAGATACGGAATTTCCTCTTTGCGCTCGCGCAACGGAGGAATGGTGACGGTTGCTGCGTTCAAACGGTAGAATAAATCTTCGCGGAAGAGACCTTTTTCAACTTGCTCTTCCAATTTTCGATTGGTCGCGGCGACCACACGAACGTCCGTATCGATTTCTTTGTTCGACCCCACACGCATGATTTTTTTTGCTTGAAGCACCCGAAGAAGTTTAGCCTGGGTTTTTTGCGGCATTTCACCGATTTCATCCAGAAATATCGTCCCGCCGTTTGCAGTTTCAAAGAGTCCGATTTTGGTCTGATCTGCTCCCGTGAACGAACCTTTTTCGTGTCCGAAAAGTTCGCTTTCAAGAAGAGTTTCCGTAAGTGCGGCGCAGTTCAAACATACCAGCGGTTTGGAAGCGCGGTCACTTCGGCTGTGAATCGATTCGGCAACAACTTCTTTACCCACACCCGTTTCACCTTGAATCAAAACCGTGATCGTGGATTTTGCGATGCGTTCGACAAGATCGAAAAGTTCCTTCATTTTCTCGCTGCGGATGATGACTTCTTTTTTGTCACCGATCATCAAACGATTGGCATCCTCGACGATCTGAGCTACTCGATCTGATTTTTTATCGCGAGCAAGTCGAAGCGCATGACGGGATTTTTCGATCAAAATATCCGCGGTTTTTCCATCTTCTGGAAACGAAGCCACACCCACTGAAACCGGGCATTCTTTATCGAATTTGATTTCTTGGGTGATTCTTTCGGCCAAGGCAACGGCTTGTTCCTTGTTGGTTTCTGGAAGAAGCAGTTCGAGTTCATACTTACCGTAGTGAGCCAGCAAATCCATGCCTCTTGTGATTTTCTGGAAATATGCAACCACCGTCGGATAGCGCTGGGAAAGATCATCCATCTTTTCCTTGAGCTCCGCTCCCAAGTTTCGGACCGATCATCAAAATGGATACATTTCTTTTGTATCGCGCACCTCGATCAAGCTCTTCGGCCAACCGCGTTTCAAAAAATCCGTGGTTGTTCAATCCAAGTTTGTTTCATCAATTGGATTGTGAATGGAAAATCGAAATACAGTGTCTCCGATCTGAATTTCATCGCCGTCGGAGATCAACTGCTCTTTTTCTTTTTCGAGGCGCTTGCCATTGACGAAAGTTCCGTTGGTGCTGTCCAAATCCTGAACTTTGGTTTCACCAAGGTTGCTTGAAAATTGTGCATGCTTGCGGGAAACCTGAGTGTCCGGAAGGCACATCTCCACTTGCGGAATTCGGCCAGCCACCATCACACCCTGGGTAAGAGTGAAAACAGTTCCTGCTTGAGGACCGGACATTGCAACAAGATATGATTTTTCAACTGGAGCGTTATGAGATTTGGTCTTCAGGGTCTTTTCTTCGACCTGAGGTAATGTCTTTTCATATTCCATGCCTAATTCCATCATACTTAAGTGGGCGATTTTTCGCCAATTTATTTTGTTTTTTCGATTTTATAGGCCTTTATAACGCTTTATACGCTATAATGAGCCTAAACTACTGATTTTACTGACATTGAATTTGAGTATTTTCAAGGCAATATTTTTATCCATCTCGCTGGCTCAGCTGAAAAAATCATGTTAATAGATGGGCCCCATGACCGATCCAAAACTCATTGAAAAAGTAGGCATCCAAGCAACTGAAAGGGCTGCCTCCATTTTATTGAGACATCACAAAAATCGAGCTTTTACAGTCCAATACAAAGGCGATGTAAATTTGGTCACCGACGCTGATCTTGAAGCTGAAAAAGCCGTTATCGAAACCATTCGAGAAGCATTTCCTTCCCACGTGATTCTTTCGGAAGAAAACAAAAACAGTCATAACGAATCTCTGGATGGTCCTGTTTGGATCATCGATCCGTTGGATGGAACCACCAATTTTTCGCACGGCGTCCCACATTTTGCTGTTTCCATCGGCTTTCGAGAAAATTCTCAAAACCAATTTGGCATCGTTTATCAACCGGTCACCCATGAAATGTTCATAGCTCATCGCGGACAGGGTTCCTTTTTAAACGGTGAGAAAATCAATGTTTCAAAAACCAAAGAGATCAACCGATCGTTGATCGTTACAGGATTTGCCTATGATCGCAGAGATTCAGTTCAAAACAACTTGAGCGAATTCTGCCTCATCGAAATGAGTTGCCAGGATGTTCGTCGCTTTGGTGCAGCTACGCTTGATCTTTGCTATGTGGCCTGTGGAAGATTCGATGGATATTGGGAACACAAACTTTCTGCATGGGATATCGCTGCGGGAATGCTGATCGTTGAAGAGGCTGGCGGGACCGTCACTGATTTTGCTGGGAAAAGAATTGAAGATCTTTGGTGTGGCGAGCTCACCGCATCCAACGGGATCATTCACAGCTCGATGAACGCGCTCATCCAAAAAGCACAAAAAACTCCACTGTCTGTGAAATAGTTAGTTCGATACGGTGACGCGAAAACAATTCTTTTTGAGCGTTTCGACCGTCTCGTTATAATGTTGCTCGCCGCGGGTTTCCAGAAGCAAGTTGGTTCCGGTGTTGTAATATGGAATCGATGTCGATGCCCGATCGTGCTCAATTTGCAGAATGTTCACATTCAAATTTTTCAATAATCCCGTCAACATGTTGAGCGAGCCGGGACGATCGGAAATCACGACATTTACCTTGAGCAGACGTTTTTGCTTCAAAAAACCGTGCTCGACGATTCTATTCAAAAGATTCATGTCGATATTTCCGCCACAAATCGTGGTTGCCACATTTTTGCATCCCTTGATGTTCGCCTTGCCCGACATGATGGCGGCCAGCCCTGCGGCACCTGCTCCTTCAGCCAGAATTTTTTTGTGCTGCAATAGATAAAGAATCGCATCTGCGATCTCTTCTTCGGAAACGTTGATCATTTCATCCACGTATTTTTTGAGATGACCGATTGTATGTTCTCCAATTCCCTTCACAGCGATACCGTCGGCAATGGTTGGGCCTGAATCGACGATTTTATCGGCATTCTTACCGTAAAATGCATTTGTAACTTGCGGATATTTTTCGGTCTGTACGCCGATGATTTTGCACGAAGGACGAATGGATTTGATGGCCGTGGCCATGCCGGATGCCATTCCACCGCCGCCCACAGGAATCACCACACAATCAATTTCCGGAACATCGTCCAAAATTTCCAAGCCCGCAGTACCTTGTCCAGCGATGATGTCCAAATCGTCAAACGCATGAATGAACGCCAGATTTTTTTCCTTGGAAATTTGCTTGGCTACAATGATCCCTTGATCGACGGTTTCGCCTTGAAGCTCGATATTGGCTCCCCATTTTTGTGTTGCGTTGGCTTTGACGGTAGGGGTATGCGTCGGCATGATCATGGAAACGGAAAATCCCAGCTTAGCCCCATGGTAGGCAACGGCTTGCGCGTGATTCCCGGCCGATGCCCCGATGACTCCGGTGTATTTACCCTCTTCTTTGATTTTTTTGAGCTTATTGACCGCACCGCGCTCTTTGAATGATCCGGTGGTTTGCAAATTGTCCAATTTCAAAAAAACGTTCGCCTGAGTGATCAATTGATCACGTACAAGTGGGGTTCGGATAATGGAATTTGAAATTCTTTGGCGCGCTTCTTCGATGTCTTTTAATTCAATCACGTGGTGCTCTTTCCAGTCGGTATTTTCATACCACATTACGTCAGAATGTACTTATTTACTATATTCGTGAGCATTGTTAGTATGGAACCATGAACAAAGTGCTCGGTATCGACCTTGGAACCTCGAACTCCTGCGTCTCCATCGTCGTGAAAAAAAAGGCCATCGTTATCCCTGACAAAGCAGGCACATTGATTCATCCATCCATCGTTCATTTTCGCCAAGATGGTTCGGTAACGGTTGGAAAAGAGGCCAAGAAATGGACCGTGCAAGATTCCGCCCACACTGTATATTCCTCCAAACGTTTGATCGGCCGTAAGTACTTTTCTCAGGAAGTGAAAAAAGCAAAAGTGCTCATGCCTTACCAAATCGTCGAAGGCCCGAATCAATCGGTAGAAATCTCCATCGACAACAAACAATATTCGCTTCAGGAAATCTCCGCGATGATCTTAAGAAAAATGAAGTCAATCGCTGAAAATTATCTTGGTGAAGAAATCACCAAGGCTGTGGTGACCGTTCCCGCCTACTTCAACGACAATCAGCGGGCCGCGACCATCGATGCCGGACAAATTGCCGGGCTCGATGTCTTGCGCATCATCAATGAACCCACAGCTGCTGCACTCAGTTACGGTTACGGTAAAACCGGTCAACAAAAAGTCGTCGTATATGATCTTGGGGGCGGAACGTTCGACGTGTCCGTTCTGGAACTCGGCAACGGTGTTTTCGAAGTGATCTCCACGGCCGGTGACACCTTTTTAGGTGGCGACGATTTCGATGATCGAATCATTGATTGGGTCACATCCGAATTCCGCAAAAAATACGATTATGACCTTTTTGAAGACAAAAAAACACTGCAAAGCCTTCGTGAAAAGGCCGAAGTTGCACGCATCAATTTGAACACAAAGGATAACTCTACGATTGTTCTCGATCCGATCAGTGCCGGCGACAAAACTGTCGATTTCTCAATCGATCTGACCCGCAAAATTTTTTATGAGCTTGTGGGCGATCTGATGCAAAGAACGTTGCAAGTATGTGATGAAGCGATTCAAAAAGCACGTCTTTCTCTCAAAGATATCGAAGGTGTGATTTTGGTGGGCGGACCGACACGAATGCCGATCGTGAAGGAGTTTGTGAAAACTTACTTTCAAAAGGAACCTAAATCCGACATCGATCCAGATCAAGTTGTCGCGATGGGCGCTGCCATTCAAGGAAGCGCGCTGATCGGTGAAACCAGCGATGTTGTTCTGGTGGACCTAACCCCACTATCTTTGGGCATCGAAATCAGCGGTGGACTCGTTCAACGCATCATCGATATCAATACCCCGCTTCCGGTGGATCATACAAAAACATTCACGACCGTGGTGGATGATCAACAATCTGTGAAAATCAGGGTATTCCAGGGTGAAGCTCAAAAAGCCTCAGAAAACGAACTCCTCGGTGAATTCACATTGGATGGTTTGCCGCGCGGTGCTGCAGGATCTGTTTCAGTTGAAGTAACATTTGAGATTGATACCAACGGAGTTCTGAACGTCACGGCCAAAAATCCTGAAACTGGCAAACAACAGACTGTTCGTCTTGTGGCTGCCGGTCGATTGGAAAAAGATCGAATCAAACAACTCTCTTCGCCTGAAGCCAATATATAATGAGCGACATGAGCCACCAGATATTTTCTGCCTTCGCATCGGCAGTTAAAAATCTATCTACGGGTGTACTCAAAATTCAATCTGAAAAAAGTCTGCGCTTGTTCATGTTTTCAAAGGGAATTTGCGTGGATGTTGGAAGCAACGTCAAAGAAGAGCTACCTGGAAGCTTTTTATTCAAGAAAAAGGTTCTGAGTGAAGCTCAGTATCAAAACTATCTTCAGAAATGTTTCGCACCCAAAACAAATCAATGGATGCTCGCAAATGCAGATATTCAGCTTCAACCTCAAGCCATTCAAGATCATCGCAAAATATTGGCCATGAGCATTTTAAACGACTTGAATTTACATGGCATAACGGGATTTCAATTTCAATCGCTCCCGAACTTACCCGTCGACCAAGCTGTCATCCCTACAATGGATTTATTCCTGACACTTTCGGATAAATTTTCCATCAACGATATCGAAATTATCAAGCCGGAAATCAAAGATATCAGCACCAGAGTTAGCATCGTTAAAGAACCGGATAAATTCACGATTTCAGAAGATCAAATGGGTCTATTTACGATCATTCAGCACAATTCCACCGTTGCTGAAATCCTGGACTCAAGTTTTTTGGAAAAGGAAAAAATCCTGCAGTGGATTTTGGCTTTTGAAATCTCTGGTTTCATACGAATCGAGTCTCCATTGGAATCAGACAAACGAAAATTCGTTGAAACACTCAAAGATGACCAGCTTAAAAAACGTCAATGGTTGAAAAAAGAACTTCAAAGTTTGTCCGTTAAAAATTTCTACGAAATCCTTGGCATCGATCAAGGGGCGGATTCCGAAGAGATTCGGTTGGGATTCGAAACTGAAACGAAGAAATTTTCATCGCCAGAGTTTCAAAAACTTTTTATACCTGGAGAAGAAAACTCTGCCAATGTCATCCTTGGCAAAATTACCCAAGCTCACGCCATCCTCACATCTCTTGAAAAGAGGAAAGAATACAATGATTTCCTCAGCAAAGGATCAAAAGAAAATTTTTCAGATCAAAGCAGAGTCATCCAAGAAGAAAAACTTTTAGAGGAACTCAATGCCATCATTGCGGCTCGTAAATTTGATCAGGCTCTGACTTTCCTGGAAATCAATATTCAAAAAAATCCGACCTACTTGAAATTATATGATGTCTTGCTAAATTTGGTTCGAGAACTCAAAAAATTCACCGATGAGACATTCAATCAAAAAGTCTTTGATTTGCTAAAGACCGGCATTGAAAAATCCCCCCATGAATCACATCTGTTCATTTTGCTGGGTGAATGGTGCCTTCTTCTTTCTCAGCAGGCCAATGCACTCAAAGCTTTTCAGAAAGCCCTGAATATCAAGGCTGGGTCCCACAAACTTCGCAGTTATGTTTTGCAGTTGGATCCCGACTCCGGACGACAAATCATTGTAGAAGCGATTTATCAAAACCTTGAGACGCTCAATCACTTTGAAATGATGGGCTTGGAACCCACCGCAACGGAAAAAGAGATTCGTGATACCTACCGAGATGTCAGCAAGCATTTTCACCCAGACCGCTTCTTCAACAGCAACAATCAAACCATCAAGGAAATTTCCAAGCGCGTTTTCAAGGAAATGGTCGCTTCATATCTTGTGTTGAAAGATGAAGAAAAACGAAAAGAATACATCGATCATCTTTTTTCATCCCAACGCAAAAAAGAAGAAAAAACCAAAGGCACCATGCCAAAATCACCTCAAGCTCGCCGTTACTATGACCAAGCTGTTCGGTTCATGGAGGAAAAAAACTATTCTTCGGCAAAACTCAACATTCAGTTGGCCATCAGTTATGAATCGGACAATTATTTGCTTCAAAAAATGCTGAAAGAAATCAATCTCAAGTTGACCACATAATATCTGATCCAAAGTTGATTTTTCGCGGCCAGAACTACATAATAGATGCATGAAAAAGCTCACTTTTTTGGCCATTTTATTCGCATTTTCATCCGTTTCAGCCATCGATCTGGGCGCTGGACTACCCTTTGACTACCTGCATGTCCATGTGGCTCCAGACCCGGTCAATGCCCGCAATGGCAATTTCTATCTTCCACTTCCTGATTATTATCAAAGCTGCTTTGGATTTCCGCTGGAAGTTTACCGTTCCTACAACAGCTTTTCGACCCGCAACGGTCCTTTTGGCGGCGGATGGACCTTCAATTATGACATTCAGATCGCTGTAACTGACAAAGGATCGATTCAAATCATCGAACCAGATGGCTTCATCAACGAGTATGTCGCGGTTGAGCAAGCCAATGAAAGCTCTGGGAACGTGATCAAAAAAATCGTCGCTGCACGAAAAGCTGAAGATGTTGCTTATATGAAAAAGAAGGATGGCAAGGGTGATGCATTCTATGCTGATCTTGAAAAAAAACTGAAGCAGGATTCGGATTTCTTAAAACGACAATCCGATAGATATATCGGTGCAAGTAAAAAATCGTCACAAAGCGGAAAATACGTTTCCTATGCGCGAGGCACGACGTACTTGACCAAAAGCGACTCTGGATACACACGCGCAACTTCAACTGGCCAAGAAGAAACGTACAATCTGGATGGCGGAATCATTCGCATCTCGGATCGCAATGGAAATGAACTGAAATTTACCTACGATAAAAAACGACGGTTGAACAAGGTTTTGGACTCATGCGGGAATTATCTGGATATTTTTTACGGTGAGAATAATAAAATTTCTCGAATCAAAGACTCATTTTCCCGCGAGATGAGCTACCAGTACAACAAGGATCTTCAATTAACTTCCAGCACAGGAACAGACAAAAAAACAATCGCGTACACTTACGATAAATTCTTGCGTATGGACACCATCACATTCAAAGAAGATGGAAGCAAAACGCTCATCGTTTACGACCCCAAAACCAGCAAGGTTATTGCCCAGGAAGGTCCAGGAAAAAAGAAGACCACCTACGAATACAGCAAAGTCGCTGGAACCGTTTCCACCAGAATCAAGGACAACCAAGGTGAAAATACACTCTATGAGTACATGGACAAGGAAAACAAAATTCGCCAGACCGACGCGAACAACGTCGTGACAACGACCGTGTTGTCCGAATGCTGCGGAAAGCCTCTACTTATCGAATCTTCCCAAGGCATTCGCGATAAATTTGAATACAACAAAGATGGAAATCTGGTCTCCAAAGTCGATGCAAAGGGAAATCGTACCACCTTCGATTACGAACCAAGATTCCAGCAAGTTTCTGAGATCAAAGAACATACTGGTGAAGCCATTCGCTATCGCTATGATCAGCGTGGCAACCTTACCTTTGCGAAAAAAACCTCCGCTGATGAAAAAAATTCCAGTTTTGTAAAACTCACTTATGAAACTCATGGAAAAATTCAAAGCATCATCGATGATCAGGATCAAGAAGTGAAATTCTCCTATTCGCGCATTGGAAAACCAACGGCGATTGAGTTGTGGAAAAACAAACGTCGCACTTCGGAAATTCGTGTTCAATATAACGATGACGGCGACATGGAAAATCTGCAATATGTTCCGAACAATCCGGAAACAGCCAATCAAATCAAGGAAACATTGAAAGCTTATTTGATGCTTCTCAAACCGGCAGGCATCGACTTTGAAATCTGATGTCACATATTATTATCGATGGATATAACTTGCTCGCTCAATCCGACTTCAAGGATCGAGATGAGCTTTTAAAACACCTAAAGCGATATCAAAAATCACACGGTCATAAAATCACGGTCTTCTTTGATGGTACCCACCGTGGGCCTGGAAGTGGTGACAAATACATGGAAGAATACGTCGAGGTGATTTTTTCACCTTTGACCGTGACAGCTGATGACATGATAGAAGAGTTTTTGGAAACCAAAGCAAAATCGAACATGGTTGTGGTTTCTTCCGATCATCGAATTCAAAAAGCCGCTTCAGCCAAACGGCTTTCCCATCTGGAAGCGAAGGAATTTTGTTTCAAACTCAAATACAATTCCAGCGCGACATCCAATGCCAGGGCTCTTCCGTGGATGGAAGGCCGTACTACGGAGGAAGAAAGTCCTCGGCCTGCAAAAAAGGGCGGAAACCCTCGCAAAAAATCAAAAAAAGACCGTCAAAAACAACGCACAATGAAGAAGCTTTGATTATTTAGCTGTGCGAGGCGACGGCCTCACCAATTAATTGAGCACTCCAAATGTAAGCTCACCATTTTTCTCATCGATCACATATTCCTGAACATTTTGTTCCGAATCTAAGATTCGATCTGCCAAGGGATCTTCGACATTTTTCTGAATCGCGCGTTTCAAAGGTCGTGCACCGAACAGTGGATCAAATCCAATCTTGGCCAAATGCTTTTTGGCTGCAGGAGTAATCTTCACCTGGATTCCTGTTTCTTCAATTCGTTTCATAAGTTCCGCGATTTGAATATCCACGATTCTTTCAATTTCTTTCTCGCTCAAACCATTGAACATCACGATGTCATCGATTCGATTCAAAAACTCTGGACGGAAGGTTTTTTGAAGAAGCGCAAAGACTTCTTTCTCTGTTTGCTTCTTATTTTTTCCCTGATTTTCCAGAATGATATGACTTCCGAGATTGGATGTCATGATCAGCACCGTATTTCTGAAATCCACCGTACGGCCTTGACCATCGGTCAACCTTCCTTCATCAAGGACTTGCAATAAAATATTAAAAACATCGGGATGTGCCTTTTCAATTTCATCAAAAAGAATAACGGCATACGGTCTTCTGCGGACAGCTTCCGTCAGATATCCGCCTTCTTCAAAACCAACATAACCTGGAGGAGCGCCGATCATTCGAGCAACGGAATGTTTTCCCATGTACTCAGACATGTCGATGCGGACCATAGCTGTTTCATCGTTGAATAAAAACTGAGCTAGAGCTCGCGCCGTTTCAGTTTTACCCACCCCTGTTGGTCCCAGAAAAATGAATGAGCCGATGGGTTTTCTAGAATCCGAAAGGCCGGCACGAGACCGCTTCACCGCGTTGGAAATCGCTTCCAGAGCAGCATCTTGCCCGATAACACGCGTAGCAAGACGCTCTTTCATATGAATCAATTTTTCTTTTTCGCTTTCAAGCATTCTTGAAACTGGAACACCTGTCCAAAGTGCGACTACTTTTGCAATATCTTCGTCGTCCACTTCTTCTTTGAGCATGCGTTGATCTTTTTGATATTCGTTGATTTTCGCATTTTTTTCAGCCAATTGCTTTTCAAGATCAGGCAAAGTTCCATATTTCAACTCAGCTGCTTTACCCAAATTTCCATCACGTTCGGCCTGTTCAATCTGAATACGAACTGTATCCATTTTTTCCTTAACGCCCTGTATTTCAGTGATGGCTTGTTTCTCTTTTTGCCAGTGACTTTTCAATTTCGCCGATTGCTCTTTCAATTCCGAAATTTCCTGGACCAGTTTTTCTTGACGCTGTTTTGCTGCTGCATCCTTTTCTTTTTTCAAAGCTTCTCGCTGAATTTCCAATTGCGTGATTTTTCGATCCAGCTCATCGATTTCCGATGGAACGGAATCAATTTCAATGCGCAGACGGCTCGCCGCCTCATCGATCAAATCAATGGCTTTGTCCGGTAAAAACCGATCCGAAATATACCGATTGGAGAGCGTTGCTGCCGCTACAATGGCAGAGTCCTGAATCCGAACTCCGTGATGAAGCTCATAGCGCTCCTTAAGACCTCTCAAAATGGCGATAGTATCTTCTACGGAAGGCTCACCTGCGTATACAGGTTGAAATCTTCGTTCAAAAGCCGCATCCTTTTCAATGTATTTTTTATATTCTTTCAGCGTTGTAGCTCCAACGCATCTAAGTTCCCCACGTGCCAGCGCTGGCTTTAAAAGATTGGAGGCATCCATTGCACCTTCTGATGCTCCAGCTCCCATTAAGGTATGAAGTTCATCAATAAACAAAACCATCTGACCGTTGGATTTTTTGATTTCGTTTAATACAGCTTTCAATCTCTCTTCAAATTCACCACGAAATTTGGTTCCGGCAATAAGCGCGCCCAAATCCAGTGAAACCACCTTTTTATTTTTCAACGTTTCAGGAACATCGCCGTTGACGATTCGTTGTGCAAGACCTTCAACAATGGCTGTTTTACCGACACCAGGTTCTCCGATAAGGACCGGGTTGTTTTTCGTTCGTCTGGATAGAACCTGAATCACGCGTCGAATCTCTGTATCGCGACCGATGACAGGATCAAGCTTGTGTTTTTTCGCCACGTCTGTGAGATCACGTGTATATTTTTCCAGAGCCTGATATTTCGATTCTTGATTTTGATCGTTCACTTTTTCTCCTCCACGTATACTTTCAATAATGCTTCGGACTTTTTCGCTGGTTATGCCCTGGTTTCGAAAATATTCGCCAATCATCGAACTTTTTTCGAAAAAAGCCAGTAGAATATGTTCAACGGTAACAAACTCGTCGCCCATTTTTTTCGCTGATTCAAATGAGTGATTCAAAACTTGGATCATGGTTGGGTTCACATTTGGCTGGGAACTCGATCCGGAAATCTGTGGAAGGCCCTGCAATTGCTTTGCGATCCAAGTTTGTGCCGACGGAACATCTAAACCGGCCTGCTCTAGAATGTTTCGAGCAAGCCCGTTTTCTTCATCCAGCATCACCGACAGAACGTGCATGGGCGTAACCTCGGAATGCTTCATTTCCAAGGCCAAATTTTGAGCTTGGCCAAGCGTTTCTTGGGTTTTAAATGTCAGACGGTGTAGGTCCATACCCTAAATAAAGGAACGGACGAGCCGTTTGTCAATCCTATTTTGTCTGTAGTGTATTCAAGTGGTTGCGGATTTTTTCAGCGACGTCTTCACCATTTTCCATTTTGACGTTCACCAACCATCGTTTTTGATCATCTGATTGGATATATTGAACATCCACTGTTTTTTGATGAATCAATTTTCGTAAGAATTCGTAAGATTCAAACCCACCCTTTTCTGAGATACCCGGGCTACCTGCTCCCATGATCTTTGATTTGAATTTTCCCTTATCATACGAGAAGTAAAAGGTGTCGCCATCAATGACATAAGAAGCTTTTCCTTTTAGGACTTGGTTGGGCTCTGGGGTAAATTCAGGCTGGAAAGTATTACAGGCGATCAATGAGAGTGCAGCCAAGGCTATAATCAAAGATTTCATTTCGATGCTTCCACAAATCGCATTTGGAGTTCGGCAAGAACCTGATCAAGAACCTTTTTTTCAGCATCGTTGAGATTTCCTTGGGTCTTGTTTTTGAGCATCATGATCAGATCGATTTCCTGCTTGGCTGCGGAAATGTCCTTCTCTTTTTGTTTGGTGACAGGATTTTCAATGACCCCCATATGAATCATTGCAGAAGTTCCCAAAGAAACAATCAGGCTGGCAAACCCAATTTCTGCATGCTGCTTTTGCCCTGCTTCTTCCTCGATATGGTCTTGGGAAGGCTGTCCACGCTTGTCTGTCACTTTGAATTCTTCATCCCTCACTTCATACCTCTTTCAAGAAGATTAACTACTTTTTCACAGGCTCGTCGAGCATAATGGAAAGATCTTTGTATTTGCTCAGCGGCAAGGTGCCTGAAATTTTTCGCTCCGGAGAATAAATTTCCATCAATTCCCCCTTTTCTTCACCGAATTTCCACGTGAAGACGCCCTCACTGGTATCTATTTCCAATGTGGCTGTATCGTACTTTTTGGCAGGATCAACAGTATTGTTGAAATCAACCAAATACATCTCGGATACGCGCTCGAAGAATTCATCCGGAATAACTTCGTCCTTCCATTTCATATGCACGGAAGCCGGCGTATTTTCAAGCGAGCTGAGATACCAACCTTGCTTTTTTTCCACCTTTTTCGATCGTTACTTTTGAGTTTCCACGCGAAAAAATGATGCGATTGACTGATTCCTGCGCCACAGGAATCAACTCATTGCTTCTCAAACGAGAAATATGTTCATACAACTCCTCAGGAATTTTATACAGTGACACCACGCGGGTTTTGTATTGATCTTCAATTTTGGCAAAATATTCTCGGCCCTGCTGATAAAAAGTAACAGCGTGGATGCTTTGGTCATTTAACCCTAACTCAAATTTCAATTTTTGATCCGCAACATTGAGCGGCTTGTTTTTCAAGTACATCAATGGCTTTACATCGACCAATGCTTTCAAAATAGATTCGATCCTTCGCACGTTGGCCATATCTTCCACTGGCTTCTTGATCATCCACGCGTTTTTTCCTTCGCAAGTTCAGTTGTCATTTTCGACTGAACAATTTTCATGGAAGAAATCGTCGACAACGTTTCGGTGGTCAATTTTTTGCTCACCACCTCTTGGAATGTTGGCAAAATTCCAGGATCTTGATCGACAAGGAACAAGGATTTGAGATCCGTTCTCTGGATGTAGTTGACTTTAGCGTTCTTTGGATCCGAATAAACCCGATAAACCACGGGATCCTTTCGATCTTTTAATGTCAATTGAACTTCTCCGAGTTTTCGAAAATTTTTCAAAACAGACAGATCGTCCAGAATGCGAATCGCTCTCACCCCATCGATATGAAACAAGAATCCATTGATGGCCGCTTCATCACCCAATAAATTATCCTTGATTGAGCCGATCTTCCAAAGACTCTTGTCTCGAACAGCCTGAAAGGAAAGTGCTTCATTGCCTGAACTATCAACTGCGATTTTTTCGACATCCTTGATATCAGAAAATCCGATGATTCTTTTTTCACGCCATTCTTGATCATTTTGATGAATGAAAGGCTGCAATGCCTGCTCACCGAGATAGATGCCTGGCTTGTCGGAGGCCATATAGTAAAACATCGGTAGCCGCATTGTTTTCACCGCCAATCGACAGTGTGAATGTCGGTTGCTCGCCCTCATCTTTGAAAAATTGCAGGGTCAAATTGGCTGGATCAAGTTCATAATCCTTAAGCTGGTCTTTGTTTTCTTGGATGATTTTTTGAATACGAAGTTCCTTCATTTGTTCATAGAAACTATCGATCATCATGCTATCGACAACCGCACGATACGGTTTTACGATGATCCATTCTGGCTTTTTCTTGAACTCAAAATCCCTTGATCCAAATTCATCTTGATACACCCCTGTCGCATCAGCCTTCCGACGCACAATTTCAACTTCACCTTGTTTGTTAATGACATTGAATTTTTTGATTTCGCTCATTTCGAAATGGATGAACATTTCATTTCGATCTTCTTCTTCTAGTTTTTCGATCTTTTTCTCGCGATGCAAGCTCAACGGAATGGCTATGCCCAAAAACACGAGCAAAGAAATGACGATTTTGATCAATTCACGTTTCACACGATACTCCAGTCAATGGCGAATTGTTTAAAAGATGAGCATCATCCTTTTCTGCGACGATACCACCACAAATTAATTCCGAAAATAAGCACCAACATCGGCAATCCGATGATGGCAACATAAAAAATCGTGAAAGATTCTTCAGTTGTTAATTCAATTGCGGATGTTTTGATTTTCTTCGGTCGAATGCTAATTTTCTCAACCTCTCCCGACATCCAATTCAGTGCATTCAAAAATAAATCGTAATTGAATTCATGAGATTGAATAAGTGCATTGGAAACAAAGTCTCCATCACCGAATACAACCATTTGTGTCTTTGACTTTCCTTCTTTTTCAATCGCCACGGCGATGTTCACTGGGCCCAAAATATCATTGCCATCCGGGTCGGCTCTCTGCGATCTGAACAACTGATCGATATTGGTTTCTGCCCAGCTTTTTTTGTTGCCCAAACTCTGAATCAATTCATAAGTGGTGCCCGAAAAGCCTTCCTGTTTACGTACAGATTGGACGGTATTGAAGAAAGTTTGTTTTCCCTTCAATGAGTCCACGATTGGATGATTTCCATAAGAAATGGCGCGAACGCTCAAATCCACAACTTCACCGCGAAGCAGTTCAAGATGTTTTTCCAGCATCAAATCGCCTCCAAGATTCACGCCCCACTTTTTCATCAATTCTTCGAAGCCAGATTTAGAGATCGAAAATTTCGCCTGTTCGATTTTGGCGCTTGGAAGAAGTGGGTCCAACATCGCCAACACTTTTCCTCCATTGTCCAAATACTGCCCGATCACGGCAACGTCTGACGCAGGAAAGCTTTGAACTGGAGATGCAACCACAACAATTGTACATTCCGCCGGAATTGAATCCTCCAAGGAGGCAACGGTTTTGGGCTCATAGCCTTCGTTCACCAAACTGGCTTTGAGGATCGACAAGCTACGCGGACTTTCTTCTGTCTCATCCAAACCCATTTCACCATGACCTCCTGTGAAACAAATCACAGGTGTATTGGTGCGAACAACTTTCAAAATCGCCTGGGTCACACCCTGCTCAGTTAAATCCTTGGTGATATGAGATTGCTCTCCATACTTAAGAAGAATGTCTCCGCTTGCAGCATTGTTGTTTTTGGCCAAAATGTTGTCCTGATCCGGATCAACGAACTGGACTTCGATCTTTTCTGACTCAGCCTTGTAGCGATCCAACATGAGTTTGACAGACATTTTTGCCTGTTCCATTTGTTTGTCTTTGGCATCAAAAAATGCCGTGATCTTCATCGGCTTGTCCAATCGAGCAAGCACTTTAACGGTTTGTTCGGACAGTGTATTGATTCGTTCAGATGTAAGATCGATTTGCTTATTGAAATCTTGGGATCCGATATTCACGACAATCAATATGAACGCGACAATGAAGGAATAAACGGTAGCCATGATTCCATGGTGCGTTTTTCTTTTTTTGATAAACTCTTTCAGCCAAGACTTTCTGACCGCCTCGATCAAAAAAGCGATCATCATGATAGCACCCAGAACCAACAAAGTTTTATTTTGCCATGTACTGGATTGAGTGATCGCATAGGCGATCATTGCATAGAAAAGTAAAATTGCTCCGGTAATGCCCAGACCTTGAAAAATCATGTTATCTCCAACCTTTCGCTTCAAGCGAACGTTTTGTCATGAACAGGAAAAGAAAAATTAGCGATCCAAAATACACGACGTCACGCGTATCAAGCATACCCTGCAGTGGGTTGCGAATATGATCTGAAACGGAGATGTACTGCAAAATCTTATAAACCCATGATCCTTCTGCAACGGTCACCATGTTAATTACAAACATAAAAAGCAGAATCACGAATGTGATCACGGCGGCAATGATCTGATTTTCCGTCAAGCTCGATGCAAAAAGGCCGATGGAAATTCCGGCAGCGACAAACAACATCAAGCCGAAATAGCCCGTGGCAATGGGCCCAGTTTCCGGAGATGAAAAGTAAAACAACAGACCTTCATAAGCAACGGTTGGCAGAAGCATGATCATGACGAAGAAAAACGATCCAAAAAATTTACCCATGATGAGTTCACCGCTGGTGATTGGTGAAGTGATGAGCAATTGATCGGTTTTTTGCTTCATTTCCTCAGAAAAGCTTCTCATCATGATCAACGGAAGGATGAAGAGAAACACAAACATCATATTGTAAAGTGCCGGTGCAATGACCATTTGATTCAGATTGAACTGCGCCAGAATTTCAGGATTTTTATAGAACTGAACCATGTTCTTGTAATTCTGATACTGCATGCTGAATTGCACCATGTAGACATAGAAAAAATATCCTGAGAGTGTCAGGAAAATCATCATCACCACGTACGCAATGGGTGAAACAAAGAACTGTTTCAGTTCTTTCTGGGTCAAAATCCATGCTTTTTCCAATCCGGTCATATGAGCTCCTTCTTCACGCATCTTCTCGAGAAATAAGTTCGACAAAAACTTCTTCAAGCGTTTTTTCTTGGGTGAGATCTTTGATTGTTCCCTCTTTGACGATTTTTCCACCCTGAATGATCGTAGCTCGATCACAGATCATGGTGACTTCGGGAAGAATGTGCGTTGACAAAATGATCGTATGTTCCTTCGAAAGCTCCTGGATCATGGTGCGAATCTCGCGAATTTGTTTTGGATCCAAACCAACCGTTGGCTCATCCAGCACCAATACGTCGGGCTTATTGATGATGGCCTGGGCCAGACCCACACGCTGCCTGTATCCCTTCGATAGATTTCCGATCATGCGATTGCGGACATCCGTGAGCCCACATTTTTCCATCGACCATTCCAAGCGTTCTTTTTGGACGCTTTTTTCAACACCTTTGATTTTGGCCACAAATTTCAAATACGCTTCTACGCCAAAGTCCATATATAAGGGAGGTGTCTCGGGAAGGTATCCGATACGTTTTTTGACTTCGAGTGGCTGCTCCAAAACATCGAATCCTGACAGAACCACTGTACCTGCGGTTGGAGGCAGGGCTCCCGTGATCATGCGCATGGTCGTGGTTTTTCCGGCTCCATTAGGACCCAAAAAACCAAGGATTTCTCCCTTGGCGACGGAAAAATTAATTCCTTTGACGGCGGTGTATTCTCCGTATTCTTTCACCAGGTTACGAACTTCAATCATCGAAATCTCCTTACGCAGCAGGAAGAATTTTTTGGTTTCTTAGTATGATATAAAATGAATGTAAGTGTATAATATACTTATTAATTAAAATGCCAACAGAGCAATCAATTGCAAAGAAAAAAACGCGCAAGAAAAAAGGCGCGCCCCCGACGTTTCCGGTCATTGACGCAAAAGAACTAAAGAAGCTGATCCTCTTTAAAGACCTTGCAGATAGAGACTTTGAGAAGCTGCAGGGACACGTGCGCCGTGCGAGCGCCCAAGCTGGGGAAGTCATCATTGAACTGCCCAAATCTGAGGAAAATTTCCAATATTTTTTCTTCATCGCCATCGGTCAGGTCTATGTCAGTGGGCTGGATATGGAGGCCAAGGTTCGCCCTTTAAATTTTCTGCGCAAAGGCGATTATTTCGTCGATAAATCTTTCCAATGGGACTCCCAAGTCACCACCAAAGTCACAGCGATCACCGACTCTGAATTGCTCATCGTTTCAAAAGACAGTTTGCGCGAAATTGCCCGCTCGTCCGAAAGCTTTCAGAGACAGCTTTTGGAAATTTCAGGATCGCGTGGATTACCGAAATCGTATTTACAATGAAGATGAGCATGCGCAATCAGTGCTTCGGATTTCTGATTCAAGCTGGACTCACTCAGGCTTCCCGCGTGAAGATCACGCAACTGGACAAGTGCATCGCTTGCGATACATGCTACGATGCCTGCGAAGAACGCCACGGATTTCAGCGACTGACACGGGGATACGCCAAATACGGCGTTCTTGATTTTGCCAAAAGCTGTTTGACTTGTTTTTATCCGACATGCATTCCGGCCTGCCCTGTCGACAGTGTGGTCTTCGATCAAAAATCGGGAGAAGTGAAAATCACCGATAGATGCATCGGCTGCACAAGCTGCACTCAAGCATGTCAATACGGCGCGATCACGATGTACAAATCCGATCAGGAAAACCCTTACCACAAGCGGTTCTTTTCACCTGACAAGAAGGTCAAACCGAAATTCATCGCCGACAAGTGCAATCACTGTGAAGGCCACAAAGACATGGCCTGCATTTCCAACTGCCCAACTGACGCCATCATTGAAATCAACGCAACTGCGCTTCTGGAAAATCCACGCATTTTCGGTTTGGGAAAGGACACCAGGGATCCACAGCAAATTTTGACCGTTGAATCTCCATGGGCCGCTCGTTTTCAAGCTCTGTATGTTTTTATCGCGCTGGTATCCACGTTTTTCCTGATGTTTGAGGTGATCACCCTCAAACGCTGGCCGGCACTTTCAGTTCTGGCCAACATTCAGCTTTTGGGATTGATTCCCGCAGACTTTTCTATCGAGCTGAAGCGCGGCTCCGATCTTTGTGTGTTTTGGGCAATATCGGCTTTGGTTTGATTATGTTTGCGATGCTTTATCCCGTTCGAAAAGCACTTCCCAAATTTTTCAAAATGCTCGGTAAAAAACCAAGATGGCTCGACTTTCACAACTTCTGCGGATTCATGGGAACTTTGCTCGTTTCCTTTCACACAGGTTTTGAATTCACAGTTGGCGGAGGAACCATCGGTTATTTCGCTCTGGTGGCGGTCATGCTGAGCGGGTTCTTGGGACGATTCCTGTATCAAATGATACCGCGGGGTGTGGCCGGTACCGAACTTCAAATGCGTGACATTGAAAACGAAGACCGCATGATTTCGGAAAAATTGGATGTGATTTTTTCCCATTCGAAATCACAACGTGAAAAAGTCCAGGAAGCCGTCAAACGCATCGTAGGCGAAGAGGGAAAAGTGCAAACGTTCATGAAAATGATCCGCTCATTCCTTGTGACCAACATGTTCATTCGAAAATTGATCCGGGACCTTCAAGAAACCCAGAAACTCAGCGACGCTGAATTGGAAAAACTCGCCTTTTTGCTCAAAGAAAAGGTGAAGCTTGCACGTAACGTGGCGTACCTGGCTTTTTCCTACAAATTGTTCCAAAAATGGCAGTACATTCACCGCCCATTTGCCTACATTATGGGTACATTCGCGATTTTCCACATCCTGTACAACCTGCTCTATTTCAAGTGGAACGTGTAAGACGTTTTGTAGATCACTAAAACGTGACTCATTGAAATTTTCGTAGGATAATCCAAAGGTTAAGTCCATCCTCGTCGTTTTGGAGCACGACCTTTGAAGAAGTTTTTACTCACATTCGGTGCCTTGTTGTTGGCGTTGACGTTTGACGCACACGCTCAGCTTGATTTTACCAAATGGGTCAATCCGGGACCGCTTTCTTCTCCACACAAAACCCTTGAAGGCATCAAAAATTGCACACAATGTCACTCCACCGCACAGGGTGTGCCGGATGAAAAATGTTTGAATTGTCACAAAGAAATCGCGCAGCGAGTTCAACAAAGACAAGGCTATCACTCTCGCGTGTTGGGTGCGTGCGTGAAATGTCACGGTGAACACAAGGGTGAAACCTATGACGTAACCGGATTATCACGCATGGTGTTTGATCACACGGAAACGGGTTGGCCACTGACCGGCAAACATGCCGATATGGACTGTCCGAAGTGCCACACCAAAACACGCAAAAACGTAGTAACTGGTGAACTGGGTTCTAGAAGAAAGTACCTCGGCAACAATTCAGCTTGCTACGCTTGTCACAAAAGTCCGCACCAAAACAAAAAAGCTGCTTTTCAACAATGTTACAAGTGCCACACCACTGCAACATGGGATAAACGTGATCAACCCAATTTCAATCACAACAAAGAAACCAAATTTGCACTCACAGGGTCCCACGAAGCTGTCGATTGCGTGAAGTGTCACACCAAAAAAGTTTGGGCGCCAATGTCGATGGCATGCGCAAGCTGCCATGCAGATCCGCACAACGGGCGTTTTGGAAAAACCTGCGACACCTGTCACAATACCAAATCCTGGTCTTCAGCAACTGCTCCATCCAAATCCACATCCACTCCAAAAGCTGGGGTAGGCATTGGTGCGAAAGTACCAACCAAAGGATCACGCTCAAAAGCTTCCTCGAAAGCAACAGGTGGATTCGATCACGATAAAACAGCCTTCCCGCTCTTGGGTAAACACCAAACGGTTGCTTGCAAAAGCTGCCATGGATCCAAACTCGGCAAGGTGAATAAGAATTTCAGTGATTGTGTCGGATGTCACGCTGACGTTCACAAAGGCGCGTTTGCTCCGACACCATGTTCTTCCTGCCACAGCAATGATGGTTTCAAAATCATCAAAAGCGCTCCTCCTGCTCGAGCTCCTTCAAGCAGCAAAACTACAGAACCTGAAACGCGCAGTTCAACAGTAAGCGTTCCAAAAACCACGGCAGCCATATCCGGCTTCAACCATGCGGCAACAGGATTTCCACTGGTTGGAAAACACGAGGCCGTGACTTGCGACAATTGTCACGTCGGTGGAAAATTCAAAGGCATTGGACGTTCATGCAATTCCTGCCACAACGATTTCCACAACGGTGAACTTGGAATGGAGTGCGAACGTTGTCACTCACCAGCCATCGGTTTCAACGACATCGAATTCAATCATAATCGCGAAGCTCGCTTCCGTCTGGATGGCGCGCATGTGCGCAACCAATGCAATCAATGCCATTGGAACAACAAATACAAATTCGGTGATTTTAGCTGCTCAACCTGCCACATGGACGTTCATAAAGGAGCCAACGGTCCAAAATGTGAAAACTGTCACACCACCAGTGGATTCAAACAAGCTAAGGTCGGTTTCCATAATTTCGGATCATTCCGAATCACTGGCGTTCATGACAAAATGGATTGTGTAACATGCCACAATCCAAAAGCTCCTGCACGTGCTCGTCCAATGGAGTGTTCAAGCTGCCACAAAGACCCGCACATGGGTTCGCTGTCGCAAGAATGTTCAAATTGCCACGGACAGATTGCATGGCTTCCATCAAGCTTCCGTCACAACCAAACTGGATTTGAGCTTTCCGGCGCGCATCGATTCTTGTCCTGCGATCGCTGTCATGCAAACAGAATTTTTGGCGGACTTCCGAATGAATGCATGTTCTGTCACTTGAAAGATTTCAATGCAAGCCTACCCCAACACGTAGGCGCGCCAATGACTTGCAATACCTGTCACTACACTTTTGGATTTAGGCCAGCAAAACAATGATGAAAAGAGCATCAACATATATTCTTTCGTTGGCTCTCTTGGCAGGCTCTGCAGAAGCCACTGAGATGAAGGGCTATCTGAATACGGGCGTTTGGTATTTAAAAACAGACGCACAAAGCAGCCCTGACTACGTTTCCAACGATGGTTATGGTCAGAGTTACGTTCAAGGTAATTTCGCGCTTTTGAACGCCAACACCAGCCTTGATTTCTTGAAACTCAATTCTCCATCCTCCAGCACTGAGATCAATGTTCATTTGAAGGCTCGGGGGCTTTACGATTTGCTGGATCGTACCTACACCCTATCTCCAAGCGACAAGGACCGCTATCAAATCGACGAGGCCAATATTGAATTGGATTTTGGGAAATCCAATTTGTGGTTGGGTCGACATACGATCTATGAAGCCGGTGGATTGGGCGTTGATGGAGCAACTGCATTGTTCGATACAAGCGAAAATTTTGGTGTCGGATTCTTTGGAGGTCTTGGAAACGATCCGAGAAATTTAACAGGGTATATCGGCCCCACGTATCGCACGACACCTTTCAATGCCGATTTTTATACGGGTGGTGTATTCACCAAAATGCACACTGAAAAATTCCAACTCGACACCAGCATCAACACGCTCTTGTTCAAACGTAAGGTGGATCGAAGCAATTTATTTGCGCAAATGTTGTGGGCCGCCAACAAAACATGGACCTTTTCGGCCATTGCCGACATTGGTTTTATGGGTCAAAAAAGTTTGCAGCGAGGATTGCTCGGCGTCACCACGCATATCAATCCCAAAGTTACAAACCGCCTCTATCTCACGCAATTCCGCTCGCTGTTTTATAAACAATCGGACGTTTCGGGCATTCCCGTTCCATCGGGTTTGAATCCTACATTTGTCGTTGGAACGGCCGTTGATACCTCCGAATACTACACCGCACGCGATGAAATCCAATATCGATTCAACCAAAATTACATCTTCACTGGAATGGAATACGCGCGAAGAACATTCGATGATCGCAATCGTTTTCGTTACACTCTGGGATATTTCGACCCGATGATTTTCGGTTCCGAATATGATTTCCGCATTCAAACCGACATCATCAACAACTACATCAGCTTCAACTCATCCATCGATGTTGTTGTCGGTCGTGATTTTGCCAATGATCAATTCCGAGCGGAAGTGGGCGGAACGTTCTACGCCAACGAACGAGATTTGTTCGAAAATGGAACGTTTGTAAATTCCAAAGGTCAGGTTGAAAAAGAAAGCACATGGAGAGCAAACTTCATCTTCAACGCCACCCATGCGATGTCCTTTTTCCTCAATTATGCGTATTACACCGAAGTGGACGTTTTCAATCTGAACCAAAACATTCACACCCACGAAGTTTACTTCTCCACCAACGTCAGATTTTAGTCTAACCCCTTAAAAACTTTACATTTTTTCCTTCTGGCTTTATTTGTATGGGTCTATTAATAAGGATGGACCCATGAAAAATCCGACCTCTCAATCCAGATTAGAAGATCTTCAAAAACGCAATGCGGCCGCTTTCGAAGGCACCGGTCCTGAAGCCAAAAAGAAGCAGCACGCACAGAAAAAAATGACGGCGCGCGAGCGCATCGAATTTTTCCTGGACGATGGAAGCTTTGAAGAACTTGATCGGTTTGTGGTTCACGGTTGCTCCGATTTTGGCATGGATGACAAAAAAGTTTTGGGTGATGGTGTCATCACCGGTTACGGAAACGTCGACGGACGAAAAGTTTTCGTTTTTGCGCAGGACTTCACTGTGTTTGGTGGATCGCTTTCCAAAACCAACGCTGCCAAAATCTGCAAAGTCATGGACTTTGCGATGAAAGTCGGTTGCCCTGTTATTGGTTTGAACGATTCCGGTGGCGCGCGCATTCAAGAAGGCGTCGCAAGTCTTGGTGGTTACGCCGACATTTTCCTTCGCAATACACTTGCTTCCGGTGTCATTCCACAAATCTCTGCCATCATGGGCCCATGCGCTGGTGGTGCGGTTTATTCGCCGGCCATCACAGATTTCATTTTGATGGTGAAAGAATCCAGCTACCTTTTCATTACGGGTCCAGATGTGATCAAAACCGTAACCAAC
>JAWKOB010000004.1:0-98514 GCA_041391405.1 Bdellovibrionota bacterium
AGTCAGACCGCTGGCACCGTGGGTGAAGGAAAACTTCAGATTCAATCCGTGACCAAATTCGGCCGTGCCAGTATCAATGAATACGCCATTCAGTTCTCAGGGGCAGGCGCACGCATTGTTGAAGCGCTCAATAAGGCTTTCGGCAAAGATCAAGTTGAAGTTCTTCAAATGGAAGAAGTGGGTGAAAAGGTCGGCGCTGAGCTGCGCATGCAAGCTTTGGGTGCCGTGATCATCTCCATCATTTTGATTTTGTTGTATGTCTGGTTCCGTTTCGATTTCGAATTCGCTCCGGGCGCAATTCTTGCGCTGATCCACGATTCAGTTGCGGTGCTTGGAATTTTTTCAATCATGAGACTGCAATTTGATCTTTCTTCAATCGCTGCAGTTCTTACCATTGTTGGATTCTCCATCAACGACACCATCGTCACCTATGACCGTGTTCGGGAAAATACAAAAAAACTGTCGTTGGGTTTCCCTGAATTGATCAATCTGAGCATCAATGAAACCTTGGGCCGTACCTTGTTGACTTCAGCCTCTGTGTTGATGGTTTGTTTGGTATTGTTTTTCTACGGTGGACCGATCACCCAGAACTTCGCGCTAGCGCTTTGCGTGGGGGTTGTTGCAGGTGCATTCTCGACGATCTTTATCGCGTCTCCGCTGACGATCTACATTCGTCGCTACATGCAGAAAAAGGCATAACATGAAAAAATCGCTGTGGCTGGTGTTATTGATTGTTCAGTCCTGCACTGGCGGTACAGCGTTCACGTTTTTTGACTCCTCCAATGGAATTGGAGAAAAAACATTTGAAGCCAATGATGTCGAAGTCGTCACAGAAAATGGCATAAGCACGGTCACTGTCTTTCGTGAGGAGCGCGACGACAATCCTGAAGCGCCAAGCTACACCATTGTGGTGAAAATCGATGAAAACACCGATGAACTGATTAGCGTGAAATATACCTACGATCAAAATCCGACAATTGAGAACAATGAAGGCGTCGCCGACTGTGCTGGAAGTGGTTGTGATCATGTAACCGTCAATGGCGGAAGAAGAGTCGTCAAATTTGAAGGTACCGAAGTCACAGGTCTTTTTGAAGGCGATACGCCGTGGTCGATCAAAATCAAAGGCCAACTCAGCTATTAGAAATCGCGCAACTGTGTTACATGATCCATCATGCAATGGAAACTTCGAGAGATTGATTCAATCAAGGCAGAAGCGATCTCAAATCATTTTGGATTTCCCAAGTCCGTCGCCGAAGTTCTTATAGGTCGTAATTACGACACTCCGGAAAAAGTAAAACAATTCATCACGGTCACCCTGGAATCCTTGGGATCTCCATTTGTTCTGCATGGAATGACCGAAGCCTGCGATCGTCTGGCGTTGGCCATGAGAGAAAAGCAAAACATCCTGATCCACGGTGATTTTGATGCCGATGGCATCACCTCCAGCGCTTTGCTGACCATTTTCTTGAGAGAGATCGGGGTTCAAGTGGAAACCTTCATCCCCAATCGTTTGACTGAAGGGCATGGGTTGTCACGCCGGTTTTTGGATCTGGCCGTGGAGAAAAAAGCCCAGCTTGTCATCACATGCGATTGCGGCAGCTCGAATGAAAAAGAAATCCTGGTGCTCAAAACCCATGGCATCGACACCATCGTGACCGATCACCATCACATCACCAAACCGATTCCATCGGCGATCGTGGTGAATCCAAAACATGATCACACGGAAGAACAGCCGGAAGAGCTTTCAGGTGTGGGGGTGGTTTTCATGCTTTTGATGGCGCTTCGAAAAAAACTTCGTGAAGAAGGCTTTTTCGAGGGAAAATCCGAACCGAATCTGAAAAAATATCTCGATATCGTCGCGCTTGGAACGATCGCGGACATGGCGCCGCTCATTGGGCAAAACAGGATTCTGGTTCTCAAAGGATTGGAAGAACTTCAAAAAACCACTCGTCCTGGAATTCTGGCGATGAAGGAAAAATCTGGAATCACCGCAGCACAAACGATGAATTCTTTCGATGTCGGATTCAAGCTCGCCCCAAGAATCAATGCTGCCGCTCGTCTCGGGTATTCCATGGAAGCATTTGAAATCATGGTCGCGGACCATCCACTCACGGCTGCGCATCTCTCCTCTCAGATGGAAGAATGGAATGCATCGAGAAAAAAAATCCAAACCAAGATGGTGGATCAATGTCAAAAAGAACTTTTTAGACAAATCGATGAAAATGAAATTCTGGTGTTTGCATCCAGGGATTTTCATCCGGGCCTGATCGGATTGGCTGCGCAAAAAATTTGTTCAGATACAGGAAAACCGGCATTTGTTTTCCGTGTGGAAGATGAAATCGCCAAAGGTTCTGCCCGCTGCCGTTCTCCATATCAGCTTGTTGAAATCATGGATTCCGTCAAAGACCTGCTGATGGAGTATGGAGGACATTCGGAAGCTGGAGGATGTAAACTTTTGACGAAGGATCTTCAGGAATTCACGCGAAGAATTCAGCTCAAAGCCATGGAGCAAAAATCCAGTGGTCCCGAATCGTGCGCGTGGGTGGATGCATTCGTGCATGCGGATGATTTGAATCTGGAATTGCAGCAACAACTTTCCAAACTCGGTCCTTTCGGCATCGGCAATCCAGAGCCACTGTTGATGACGCACGCGATGGTAGGAAGTGTGAGTGAAGTCGGGCAGGGGCATATGCGTGTGACGCTTCGATCGCCCCGGGGCGAGCACTTTCCTGCATCGCTTTTGAAAATGGAATGCCTGGAAAAAGTGATTTGAAGGACAAGGTGGCCGTTTACTTTCATCTTCAGAATGTGTGGAATGGAAAAACCTCGCTTTCCTTACAACTCCAGGGTTTGCGCCGGTCAGAAAGAACAACCATAAAATCGTAAGGTTTTTTAGGGTATAAATCCTCATATGGCCCCCACAGCAATTCTAAAAAAGCTTGTATTTTCAATAGATTTGTACTAATTTCGACGCTACTTGTCGGAAACAGTTGACGTGCTTAGTCGAACCGGATAAGTATGTCGCAACTTTAAGAGGAACTCATGGAACTAACCAAAGAAACCAATTCTACCGCCACCAGCCCTCATTCTCAGGCTCTTTCTCAGTTGATTGAATTCTCCTGGAAAGCTACGCGCGGATTGGTGAAGAAGCAGGACATGAATTGGAAATGGTCGATCGTCTTGTCGATGCCGGCGAAATCACCTCCACAGTCGTGCCGACTTTCTGCGTTGATTTCACAACGCATGGCGGATAGCCGCAAAACATTCCTTCAAAATATCGACACACATGTTCGTTCTGCTGTGAAAAAATCACAGCATTGTCTTCGAGTGAAGTGGCGCAACTTGAAAAAGACATCGCCGCTCTCAAAGCTCTACGTATAAAGCGTCCCTTTAATTCTAACTTTTAATCTTCTCGTAAGAGAAATAGAAGATTTTCAAATCAGGCAAGGAAAATTGAAATGAGCCGACGGAGCGTACAACGCTACGTGAGTAAGGCGAATGAAATTTGACGCTATTATGTTGAAAAGATTCGTTTCCGTCTTCAAAGCTCAGTTTAATCTGCCGTAGTAGTCTGGCTTGCAACAGGTTTGCGCCGTCTATTGCAGCTTTAACGAGGCTTCTTTGAGTACGTTCACCGACATCGAATTTGGTAAAAATCAGTTTCATGATCGACATCCACCCAGGATAGTTCGTTGGAGAATGTCATATCGCGGGGATTGTCCTTGGCGCAATGATCGGCCATGACATCTCTCCAGATTCTGCCGGCAGTGACCGCACCGGTTTCTCCATGCCCCAATGGCTTACGCTGATCAAACCCTACACGCCAGAACAACGAGCTCAGAACTGTAACCCACAAGTAGTGAGTCAACATAGTTATTAAATTGGTTCCGGTCTTGGCCGCCAGCTCACAAGGAATGCTGCTGGCAGCACGCGCGGTGCCGGTTTGTACAACTCCGCGAAGCATGTCTGTTAAGTATGCCAACGTTGTTCTTCCATGACGCGTGGTTTGGCGTAACGAGTTGATCCCAGAGTTCTTCGCCGGATTCACTTTTGACCGATAGAATGAAATGAGGTTCGATCCAAAAACCGCCATTGGCAAAAATGGCGTAGCTTCGTGCGATCGATCAGTTTCATCAGTACTGCCGAGCGCAACGGTCAGGTCGTTGGCAATTTTCGTGGTGATTTGGAATTTCGACATCCATCACAGCTGAAACGATCCCAAACCTACATCTTCCAATATGCGAATCGTCGGTGTGTTCTTTGATTTTCAAGAGCGATGCGAAGTGGAATGAATCCCTCATATTTCCCGTCATAGTTTCCCGGTTTCAGGTTCCGCTCTTGGTGTTTTTATATTCCATGGGCATCAATGCAGGCGTGGCTTGCGTGTATCCTTTTTCAAGGGCAAATGCATAGATGAACGGTTTGAAAGATGAACCAGGTTGGCGCTGCGCTTGCAAAATTGCGGTCAAACTGACTTTCAGCAAACGCGCGACCACCTACAGAATGCGCGAACTTCGCCCGTGTGGGTCAATGGCCACCATGGCTGCTTGTGGAAGTTTGTCCATTCGATCTGCGAAACTTTGTGTCGAATCGCATAGTCTTTGAGGCGGCAGGCCACCGCTTTTTCAGCGGATTCTTGGAGACGAGCATCGAGTGTGGAACTGATTTGCAATTTGTCCCGGTAGATTTGATCGATTTCTATGGTTTTGGTGAGTTCTTCCAGAATGTGAAAGGTGAAATAGTTCTGTTTGGCATCCGTGACAGTCGGTGCTTCGGGCAACGGTTCTTTCATGGCTTCACGGAATTGTTTTTCCGTGATCACATCACGCTCAAACATCAAGGTCAGATTGGCATTGCGGCGGTCAAGCGCTTTTTTGGGATATTTGAACGGAGAGTAAATCGTTGGCGCTTTGGGTAATGAAGCGAGCATCGCGTTTTCCGCAACTGTCAAACGAGAAACGGATTTGCCGAAGTATTTTTGAGCCGCCGCTTCAATACCGTAGGTTCCTTCTCCCAGATAAATCTGGTTCAGATAGAGCGCCAGAATCTCGTCTTTGGTGAATCGATTCTCAATTCTGAAGGTGAGAAGAATTTCCTTGAGCTTTCGGGCAATGGTTTTGTCTGGCGTCAGAAAAAGGACGCGTGAAAGTTGTTGTGTAATCGTGCTTGCGCCTTGGGCAAACCTTCCTCGAAACGCATTTTTGATGATGGCGCGAAGGATACCTGGAACATCGACACCTACATGTTTGTAAAAGCTCCAGTCTTCCGCCGAAAGAAATGCTTTTTTGGTGATATTGGGTATTTCTTCGAATTTGATGGCGACGCGTTTTTCACGATAAAACTCATAAACGAGCTTGCCATCTTTGTCGTTGAGTTGCGTGATGCCTTGCGGTTCGTAGTTTTGCAGCTGTTCAACCTGGGGAAGATCTGAAAAAGTTAGCATGAAAAGGGAGCTTAAAACGCCAATAACTGCGCCCAGTGCTGCGGTGAGCACCACTTGCGTCCTGGAGTTTTTCATATCGATTTTATTCATGATGGTATAAAAGAAGGCCTCACAATTATCATAACTGATGGAAGATATTAACGAAATAGAACTGAAGATCGCGCAGCTGAAAAAAATCTTTCAGTTTGACGCTTTGGTAAAGGAATTGGAAGGCATCGAACAACAGATGTCCGAAGCAAACTTCTGGGATGATCCCCAGAAAGCAGCCGTGGTACAAAAGCGTCGCCGTATCTGCGCCCAGACGGTCGATAGTTTCAAAAAAATGGACCAAGAGCTTGCAGATGCCAAAGAATTCGCCCCATTGGCCGAAGAGGGCGATGCTGAACTTCAGGGTGAAATTCAAAAAACGATTGAAAAACTCAACACGCAAATTGCCGAGATGGAATTCAGGCGCATTTTGGGTGGAGAACTCGATGCTTCTTCAGCGATCGTCGAAATCAACAGTGGTGCGGGCGGTACCGAATCCCAGGATTGGGTGGCCATGCTCGTGCGCATGTATTTGCGCTGGGCCGAATATCACAAATTTCAAGCCGTGATCGTGGATGAACTTCCGGGTGAGGGAGCAGGATACAAAAGTGCAACGCTGACCATCGAAGGTGATTATGCCTACGGTTATTTGAAGTCAGAAATGGGCATTCATCGATTGGTCCGTATTTCACCGTTTGATTCGAATGCTCGTCGCCACACTTCGTTTGCTTCCGTGATGGTGCTTCCGGAAGTCGATGAGGAAATCGATATCGAAATCAACGAAGCCGATCTTCGCACAGATACATTTCGTGCTTCGGGTGCGGGCGGTCAGCACGTGAATAAAACCGAGTCCGCGGTGCGCATCACGCATATTCCCACAGGAATTGTGGTCAGTTCGCAAAGTGAAAGATCGCAGCACAAAAATCGTGCAACCTGCATGAAAATGCTCAAAGCCCACTTGTACAAACGCCAAGAAGAAGAGAATCGAAAACAAAAGGAAAAACTTGCCGGAGAAAAAAAAGATGCGAGTTTCGGAAGTCAGATTCGATCCTACGTTTTGCACCCCTATCAAATGGTGAAAGATCACCGCACAGATTATCAAACCAGTCAGACTCAATCTGTCTTGGATGGGGATTTGGATGTGTTCATGAAAGAGTACCTTCTGAAAATGTCAGGAAAGTAGGAATGCATGTCATTTGATCCGATCGATTTGTTCCTTGGGTTGATTTTTAGCAGCATTGGCCTGGCGTATTTCGTTTACGGAAAAAAACAGCAGGTCTTTGTGCCCATGATCGTTGGGATTGCTCTGATGGCCTATACCTTTTTCACGCCCAACCGAACGATCATGATCGTAGTTGGTCTGGTCTTGTCCGCAATCCCGTATTTTTTCAGGTTTTAAAAAAATATACTTAGAGATATAAGGATTCAATCATGCCAATTCGCAAAATAGCACGTATGGGGCATCCGGTTCTTCGTGAGAAGGCCGCCAAAATCAATCCAAAGCAGATCGAATCTGCGGAGATCAAATCTCCTGATTCAGATTTGATCGATTCCATGGAAGAATACAGCGGTATTGGCATTGCAGCTCCGCAGATTCATGAATCAAAGCGGTGGCCATCATTCGCATGGATACGGGTTCTACAACTTACAAGATGCCAATGGCGTGATGCCATCACGGTTTTTATCAATCCTGAAATCAAAGTGATCGACGATAAAAAACAAGAGTTCTGGGAAGGTTGCTTATCTGTTCTGGTCTTCGCGGCGAATTGGCACGACCGCGCAAAGTACGCGCGTGGAATATTTGGATGAGACAGGCGAGGAAAAAGAACTGGTCGTCGAGGATTTTGCCGCAACCGTAGTTCAACATGAACTCGATCATTTGCACGGTACGCTGTATGTCGATCGCGTCGAAAAAACCAATCTGATGTTCGAAGAAGAATACGCCAAATACCACCAATCTGAAGATTCGTCTGAAGAAGTCGATTAAATCGCTCCTCTAGTCAAAACTAAGCATCTATAAATATTGACGATTTTGGTGCTCTTGGGTATGGCGAGCACTGTGACCAACGCTCAAAATCCAATATTCTGGTCTGACCAGATCGCTCAAGAAATTCAAAAAACCCGAACAAAATTCGTGGCTTGTACGGAGTATTACCCCCGTCCGGATATCCACATCGGAAACATGCGTGGGTTCGCCGGCCGACTTACTGCGTTCGGTCGCTCAAAGCCCTTGGATCCGAGGTTGTTTTTATTATGTGGCCGACCACGTTCCGATCCACTGCTAAAAATATCCATTTCTGGATGCAAGGAAATCTATGAACCGCATGTGGAGCAAGCGCTTTCAAGAAATTCCTGGCCCCGCCAACGATGGAAAAAGTTACGCGGAACATTTTCTTGCTCCGTTTTTGCATGCGCGGTGTCATTCGCGTGAAACTTTGCGCGCAAGTCAAATGTACAAAGAGGGAAAGTACGTTGAGCAAATCATCAAATCGCTTGAAGCGACCCAAGAAATCAAAGCCATTTTGAAAAAAAAGCTGGAAAGAAATGGAGACGTTGGTCTCCATTTGTTCGATTTGCACCAAAACAGGAAAAATGACCGGTACCAAAGTCACAGGCTTTGATGCGAAAAAACAAACCGTTCAATACGTGAATGAAGACGGATATGAAGGCGAAGTTTCCATGAGCGGCGGTGGTAAGCTGACCTGGCGTTTGGATTGGCCTGCACGCTGGCAGATTCTTGGGGTGACGTTCGAACCATTCGGCAAAGACCATGCGACACGTGGCGGTTCCTACGATACCGGCAAACGTTTTGCGAAAGAAATTTTTGGATATGAACCTCCGCATCCAGCGGTCTACGAATGGATCAGTTTGAAGGGTGGGGGAGATATGTCTTCCAGCAAGGGTAACGTCATTTCCGTTGCGGAAATGATCGATGTCGTTCCGCCCGATGTTTTGAAATATTCTGTGATGAAAGTTCAACCGAACAAATCCATCGTCTTTGATCCAGGTTTGCCGCTTTTGAATTTGATCGACGAATTCGATGATCCATCCTCCAAGCAGCGCAATCACCGCGCCGTGGAATTGTCTTCGATTTCCAAACTTGCGCCGATCGGCGTTCCGTTCAAGCACATCGTGGTGCTTGCACAAATCGCACGTGCCACTGGCGGTGGAATTGATTCAATCGTGAAAAATCTTGAGATGGAAGGATATGCCAACGTTGACCGCGCTTCTCTTGAGCGTCGCGTGGAATATGCACTTCACTGGGTAGATAAATTCGGCCCGGAAGAAATCAAAATTACGCTTCAAGAAAAAATGCCCGAAGAAGCGAAGTCTTTGAGCGTGGATCAGAAAAAGGCACTGAAATATTTGGCGGATAAGTTATCGCCCAATATGGGATCCAAATTGATTCATGAATTGATTTATCAGGCCAAAACCGATTGCGGTGTCGAGCCTCAGGTTCTGTTCGAAGCGATCTACGTTGCTTTGCTTTCCAAAAAACGAGGCCCACGCGCGGGAATGTTCCTGGCTTCTCTCGATGCAGGCTTTGTCAAAACACGTTTCAATGAAGTGAGTGCTTCTTAGTCGCCCATGAATTTCGAAACCTTTATCGGCCTTCGCTATCTCCTTTCAAAAAAGAAGCACCACCTGCTTTCGCTGATCACGCTGATCTCGATTGCTGGCGTTGTGGTGGGTGTGATGGCGTTGACGGTTGTGCTTTCCGTGGTTTCCGGATTTGAACAGGACTTCCAGAAAAAAATTCTGGGCAACAACGCTCCACTCATTTTGCTCAAGGCCGATGGATCGATCACCGAAACCGAAGAGTTGATGAATCGAATCGAATCTGTCGAGGGTGTGACAGCCACAAGTCCATTTATTTATGCCGAAGTGCTTTCTCAGTCCGAAGCGGGTAAATCCGCTGGCATTGTTGTCTATGGCATACAGCCGGATCGTGTTCAAAAAGTGACTTCACTCGGTACCGACATGGTGGAAGGTAAGGTCGAGGATTTGAATGTTGATGGAGATTATCCGTCGATCATTGTTGGTAAAGAACTTGCGGAGCAGGGTTTGTATACTTACAAGGGTTCGACCATCGATTTGATTTCTCCTTTTGGAGAGGTAACTCCATTCGGTTATGGGCCCAAGGTGCTTCGATTCAAAGTTTCGGGCATCTTCAAGAGTGGGTTGTATGAATACGATTCCAAGAGCGCCTACATTCGCATGGATCAGGCGCAGCGTTTCTTCGGAAAAGAGGGGCAAGTCGCTGGTATTCAAATCAATGTCGACAATATCGACAAAGCTCGCCAGATCGGCGCCCGCGTTCAGGAAAAAGTCGGATCTGAATATTATGTACGTCACTGGTTGGAATTGAACCAAGATCTGTTCAATGCATTCAAACTGGAAAAAACCACATTCTTCATCGTGCTGACCATGATCATTTTGGTCGCATCATTCAACATCATCGGAACACTCACGCTTTTGGTGCTCACCAAAGGTAAAGAAATCTCAATTCTCAAGGCCATGGGCGCGAGCAATTTTTCGATTGCGCGTATTTTCATGACCACAGGTACATTCATCGGTGGTGTGGGTGTGTTTTTCGGACTGATTTTTGGCTTTGGACTTTGCTACTTGCTCAAAGTTTACATCAAGTTTCCGCTCAACTCCGACGTGTATCAACTCGATACTCTTCCAGTGAAAATGGATGCGATTGAATTTGTAATCATCGGCGCAAGTGCCCTCGCCATCAGTTTCTTGGCGACATTGTATCCTGCTTTGAAAGCTTCTCGTTTGGATCCTTCGGAGGGACTACGTTATGAGTAGATATCTTCTTGAGGCCAGACGCATCCAAAAAATCTACGAAAAAGGTCCGAACAAAGTGGACGTGCTTCATGGAGTGGATTTCAGCATCGAAAGCGGAAAAACCATCGCGATCATGGGTGAGTCGGGTGTGGGTAAATCCACATTCCTGCAAATTCTCGGTGGCTTACTTCGTCCAACTGAAGGAGAAGTTTTGTTTCAAGGAGCAATCCATCTTCAATCGCTCCGAAGTCGAAGCGGCCAATTATCGCAACAACAGCATCGGGTTTATTTTTCAGTTTCATTATTTGCTTCCTGAATTTTCCGCATTGGAAAACGCGACGCTTCCAATGCGCATCGCTCGGAAAGAACGAAGCGGAATACACCAAACGCGCAAAAGAACTCTTGGAACGCATCGGACTCGGTCATCGCATCGATCATCGTCCTTCTGAGCTTTCTGGCGGTGAACAGCAGCGTGTGGCCATCGTAAGAGCCCTTGTGAACCAGCCCAAAGCCGTTCTCGCCGACGAACCCACGGGGAATCTGGATACGGAGACCGCGCTTTACGTTTCGAATCTTTTGCTCAGCATGGTAAAAGAGCACGGCATGAGTTTGGTCATCGCTACGCACAGTGAAATGCTCGCTTCCAAAGCGGACGATATCTATCGCTTGAAGAGCGGTAAGCTCGGACATGAGGCACATTCCTGATGAAACGTTTGTTATTTCTTCTATTGTTGCTGCCTTCGCTTGTTTTTGCGCAAGAGGGAACCGTTTCCAAAATCGTCATCAACGGTAACCAACGCATTGAATCCGCCGCGATTTCCAACATGATTCGTTCCAAGGCGGGATTCTCGCTTTCCAAGGCCCAGGTACGGGACGATATTCGCGCGCTTTATAAATCGGGATATTTCCAATACATCGAAGTCGATTTCGATGCGAAAAATGGTGAATTGATTTTCGAGGTTCAGGAAAAGAAAACCATCATCGACGTGAAGTTCGAGGGAAACCAGGAAGAGAAAGTCAAAGATCTGGAAAAACAGATCAAAGTGAAGAAGTTCACGTATCTCGACAAAGGCAAAGTGCAGGAAGATGCCGACAAGATCAAACAATTCTACGACAGTAAGGGGTTTTATCTGGCCGAAGTGGAGCCAACTTTCGTCGAAAAAGACAAAAATCAAATCGAAGTCATTTACAAGATCACTGAGTATCAAAAAGTGGAAGTTCGTCGGATTGATTTTATGGGCAACCAGAAATTTTCAGCGGGAGAACTCAAGAAGGTCATGCGAACGCGTGAAAAGGGTTTCCTATCCTTCCTCACTCAGAGCGGAAAGTTTCAAGAGGAAATTCTTGCGTATGACCGTCAGATGTTGACGGAAGTGTACGGGCAAAAAGGTTACATCAATGTCAAAATCAATGGACCAAAGATCGAGCTTTCACCGGATCGTCGATCGCTGACCCTGACTTATTTCATTGAAGAAGGCGATGCTTACAACGTTGGAACCATCGAGGTCGGTGGAGAACTTCTCACCAAAACCACCGATGAACTGATGGAAAAAACCAAGATCAAACCAGATGATGTCGCGGATACGACCAAAATTCGAGAAGACATCTTCGCGATCTCTGCGATTTATGGAGATGAAGGGTATGCTTATGCGAACGTTGTCCCGAACTTCGAATTTTTCCATGATCAGAAAAAAGTAAACATCACATACACCGTCCAACCTGGAAAACAGGTCACCATTCGTGAAATCAAAGTCGGTGGCAACGAGTCCAATCGAGACAAAGTTATTTTGCGCGAAATGCGAATTACAGAGGCGATTTGTACAACGCCACCAAGATCCGTCAGTCGAAGCAAAATTTGGATCGTCTATCGCTTTTCAAACCGTCACGATTTCCACGCCGAAGGATTCCACGGGCGACTACGTCGATATCATCGTTCAGGTTGAAGAAAAGGAAACCGGATCCTTCAACATCGGGGCGGGCTTCAACACCTTGGAGTCTTTCCAGATCATCGGTCGTTTGGAAAAACGCAGTATTCTCGGATACGGTTCCGATATTTCCTTGAACGCCCAGGTGGGTAAACGAACCCAGATCTTCAACCTCGCGTACAACGACGAATATTTCTTGGATACGAAATGGGGTATGGCGCTCAATCTGTTCAACATCAGCCGCCGTTACAACAACTTCAGTTTGACTTCGACAGGTGGAACGCTTGGCTTTGACTATCCTTTTATATACCAAGGGGCTGGAACGTATTCGTGCCGGTATTAGCTATGGCTTGATCAACCAGGATCTGGCGGATCTACGTCCAACCGTGGAAAAACTCTTCACGGGTGGTTTGACCTCGAGTGTGACGTTCTCGTTATCGCGCGATACGCGAAACAAAGTCATTGATCCATCCGAGGGTACCTTTGTGAAAGTGTCGGAAGAGGTAGCTGGATCGGTATTTGGAGGGGACAATTCGTACTCCAAATCAGAACTCGACGCGCGCTGGTTTTTCCCGGTGCTTCCGAAAAAGCGTATCCCCGTCATTTCCGACTCAGTCATTGCTTTTCGTGTCAACACAGGCTATGTAGGGCCTCTGGAAGATGGCGGAAAAGTGCCGCTCTTTGAGCGTTACTTTCCGGGAGGTGTTTTCTCCATTCGAGGTTTCCAATTGAGATCCCTCGGACCCAAAATTCGCGTAGCCACGTCGAATGATGTGGGCAGTTTCGCGACTTCGGACTTCGTATACGGCGGTAACAAGCAGTTGATTTTCAACGCCGAATACATTTTCCCGATCATCAAGCCAGCCAATATCAACGGGGTTTTCTTCTTTGATATGGGAAATGCCTTTGACAACGGCGAAAGTATGTTTACGCTTGCGGGTCAAAGACAAAGCACCGGTTTCGAACTTCGTTGGTTCTCGCCGCTTGGGCCTCTGCGATTTGCATGGGGATTCCCACTCGACAGAACCCAAGACGAAAAACTGTTGAACTTTGATTTTACGTTTGGATCATTATTTTAAAATTTGGAGATATGATGAAAACATTATCAGCATTCGTAGTTGCACTTATCGCTCTTAGCTCTGCAGCATTCGCAGATACAAAAATCGGCGTGTTTGATGCGCAACAAGTTTTGGATAGCATCGATGAAGGCAAAAAAGCCGTTTCTTCTCTTGAAAAAGAAGCCATGGATCGCAAAAAGCAAATCGAAACCAAAGGTAAAGCGCTTGAAAAAATGAAAGCGGATTTGGATTCCCAAAAACTTGTTCTTTCCAAAGATGCATACGACAAAAAGGAAAAAGAATTCCAAACCCAAGCGATTGAATTCCAAAAACTTCAATACGAAGCACAAAAAGACATGCAAAAACGTGAGTTGACCATGACTGGCGAAATCTTCAAAAAGATCAACGCGGTCATTCAAAAAATTGGAAAAGACAACGGTTATGATTTCATCCTTGAAAAAAACCAAGGTGCCGTGACCTATTTCAAATCGGGTGATCTCACACAACAAGTCATCACCGAATACAACAAAGCCTATTCGGGTAAAAAGTAACCGTATCAAGGACGTATCGTTGTATATTTGGAATCGTTTATTTTTGGGCAATCAGCAGGCGCGTAGCTCAGTGGGAGAGCGCTACATTGACATTGTAGAGGTCGTCAGTTCAATCCTGTCCGCGCCTACCATTTCCAAAGCGACAATCGCATCATGATTACGCTTACGCTTCCAGATAAGTCGCAGAAGACTTTTCCCGAAGGCACCACACCTTTGGATGTGGCCAAGTCGATCGGTGCAGGTCTTGCGAAAGCTTCGCTTGCCGGCAAACTTGACGGGCAATGGATCGATCTTCGAGCGCCGATGAACAAATCCGGTGCCTTTGAAATCGTCACCGACAAACATCCACAAGCTTCCGAGGATCGCTCACTGGCCGAGCACGTTTTGGCTCGCTGTGAAAACTCTGGCCAAAAACCCAGGTCGATGTCGGACGCACCGATCATAGCGAAAAATTCCAATATGATTTCAAAGTTGAAAAAGCGTTTACTCCCGATGATCTGATCAAGATTGAAGAGGAAATGAAGAAGCTTATTGCGCAGAATAATGAATTCTCGCGCGAAGTGATGTCCCGTAAGGATGCACTCGAGCTTTTCAAAAAAATGGGAGAGGATCTAAAAGTTCTTCGCATTGAAGACATTCCTGCTGATCAAGAAATTTCAATTTTCCGCCATGGTGATTTCATTGATCTTTGTCGCGGACCGCACGTTCAAAACACCAAACAAATCGGAGCGATCAAAATTCTGGAAGCTTCGGCTTCTTACTTCAAAAGGCGATGAAAAGAACATCGCACTTCAGCGTGTGTATGGAACGGCTTTCGCTTCCGAAAAAGCTTTGAAAGAATATGAGGCGCTCAAAGAAGAGGCACTCAAGCGCGATCACAGAAAGATTGGAAAAGAACTCGATCTGTTCAGCGTGAACGATGAGGTCGGTCCTGGTCTAATTCTATGGCACCCTAAAGGCGCCATGATCCGCAACATCATGGAAAATTACTGGAGAGAAATGCATCTCTTCAGGGTGGCTATGTCTGGTTTATTCACCGCATGTCGCTCGTCGTAGCATGTGGGACAAGTCCGGTCACACCAGCTTCTATTCTGAAAACATGTTCGCACCGATGGAAGTCGAAGAGCAAAATTACCAGCTCAAGCCGATGAACTGTCCGTTCCACATTCAGATCTACAAATCGCACCTTCGCAGCTATCGCGACTTGCCGCTTCGCTACGCGGAATCCGAACCGTATACCGCTTCGAGCGTTCGGGTGTGCTTCATGGTTTGATGCGTGTACGCGGATTCACGCAAGATGATGCGCATCTGTTCATCACTCCAGCGCAGCTGCCGGAAGAGATCAAAAAAGTTTTGAACTTTGTCGTTGGAATATTCCGCACGTTTGGCTTCCACGAGTATCAAATCTATCTTTCCACCCGTCCGGAAAAATCCGTGGGATCGGATGAAAATTGGAAAATTGGAACCGATGCTCTGGAAAATGCGCTCAAAAGCATGGATCTTCCCTATGAAGTTGATCCAGGTGAAGGCGTATTCTACGGACCAAAATCGACATCAAAGTAAAAGATTCTATCGGTCGCATGTGGCAATGCGCGACCATCCAGGCGGACTTCAATCTTCCGGAACGATTCGATCTTGAATTCGTGGATGTGGATGGTTCACGCAAACGTCCGATCATGCTTCACCGCGCGCTTTTGGGATCCGTTGAAAGATTCTTTGGCGTTTTGGTCGAGCATCATGCCGGCGTATTTCCGTTCTGGCTCTCACCTGTGCAAGCCAAAATCATTCCGATCACAGATAGCCAATTGGAATATGCTAATGAAGTGACTGAAAAGCTAAAGCTGCAGGATTCCGTGTCGAGATCGATGAACGCAGCGAAAATTGGGATACAAAATTCGAGAAGCCCAATTGCAAAAAGTTCCGTACATGATCGTGCTCGGCGATAGAAAAACAAAGGGCGAAGTATCGATTCGCAAAGAACTGGTGAGCAATTGCCGAATATGAATGTCGGCGCGCTCATCGAATCATGGAAGCAAGAGGAGAGGGAATCGTAAGTGAAACCATTCGACAATAGCAACAGATCTTAGCCTGGTGGCCCGCCGCGCGGACCTGCGGTCCTCGTGAAGGACAAGACAGTAACCGCGGAGACTTCAGAGACAACCGCCGCGAAAGAACTGCGTAAATCATCGCATTCGCATTCCAAAAGTTCGTGTGATCGGACCTGAAGGTGCGCAGCTTGGCATCATGGATACGCAAGATGCGCTTCGTATGGCCAAGGAAACCTATGGTGCAGATCTGATCGAAATCGCTCCATTTGAAAAGCCGCCCGTGTGCAAAATCATGGATTACGGCAAGTACAAATACCAACAGAAGAAAAAATCCCAGGAAGCGAAGAAAAATCAGACTGTGATCGTTGTGAAGGAAATCAAAATTCCGTCCAAACACCGATCAGCATGACTTCGATGTGAAAGTTCGTCACATCGCTCGTTTTTGAAGAGGGAAACAAGACCAAAGTGTCGATCCGTTTCCGTGGCCGTGAACTGGCGCACGTGGATTTGGGCAAAGCCATGCTCAATCGTGTGAAAGATACACTAGGTGCAGCAGCTGTAGAATTGGAACCTGGAAGCTGGAAGGACGGACCATGATGATGGTGCTGGCCCCAAAACCAGAAAAAGTAAGAACCGAATCTTTTGAATTCTGACGGCGTTCTCGCGATCTTATGTACCGGCCTTCGGCCTTGACGTACACTGCGATCGCTGCGGCCTTGTCAGAATTCAAAATCTTCTAGTTCCTGAATGCTACCCACCCAAAGACTTTCTGTTGTGCAACTTTTCAGATCACTAAGCTTTTAAAAAATCTCTTCGTTGGTCTTGGTTTTGCATTCCTTGGTTTTCGTTGCTTGGGCAATGAAAACATGATCAAAGAAAGGAATGTTTATGAATAAACAGGGCAAATCAACTTACAAAGGGAACAAGCGAGATCAATTCACGATCGTTTTGGAAGACATTCGTTCGAAATTCGAACTCTTGGCAGATGGAATTCTAGGGTTAAGAGAAAAGGCGGATCGAACCGATCAAAAATTGGATCAAATGGATCAAAAGTTCAGTCGGTTGGAACTTAAAATGGACCTTGGTTTTCTCGAATTAAAGCATGAAATAGATGGGGTAAAGAGCGAAATGGATCGAGGGTTTCTTGATTTGAAAAATGGTTCGAAAACCGTACACAATCAGCTCGAAAACCACGAAAATCGAATTCTATCGCTTGAAAATAGTTGATCATCTGAGGGCTTTGGGGGGTTGCGCTTTTTTGTCAGCGAAATGTTTAAAAAATAACCATTTATTTCAATAACTTATGTCGATATCAGCTGCTCAGCGAGTCTATAAGAAATATGTAACTTGATGTGTTTACATATGAAATTCGTTGATGTATAACGGCTCACTTTTAAAAGTGCTCTGGAAAATAATTCCCGGGGTCGAGGCGGTAGCCGGTTGGTGAACGCCCCAGCACCTGGAGCAAGGAATTATTTTACAGGCACCAAATGATAGATTGTAAGGGTTAATTATGCCAAAAATGAAAACAAAACAAGCTGCTGCGAAACGTCTTCGCGTGACGAAATCCGGCAAATTGAAAGTGAAAACTGCCAACCGCAGACACATTTTGACTGCAAAAACCAACAAAGCAAAAAGACAAACACGTCCGGCTGCTTATGTTCATGAAAACGACCAACGTCGTATCGAACGCTGCATCCCTTACGGATTGCCGAATTAATGTTTGGCGAGGCCGTCGCCTCGCATGGTTAGAGTATTTTAAAAGATTTGAATTAGTTAGTAGGAGATAGAGTATGTTCTAGGAGCAAAACGTGGCACAAAAGCCAGAGCAAGAAGAAAAGCAGTAATGGACAGAGCGGAAGGTTTCCGCGGTCGCAGAAAAAATTGCTACACCATTTCAGCCCAAGCCGTTGATCGCGCATTGGCGTATGCTTATGTCGGTCGTAAACGCAAAAAAAGAGATTTCCGTAGCCTTTGGATCCAACGCATCAACGCTGCGTGCAAATCCTTGGCATGTCTTACTCTCGTTTGATTCCTTCGCTTGCCAAAGCAGGTATCGAACTTGATCGTAAAATTCTCGCTGAAATCGCTGTTGTCGATCCGAAAGGTTTCGAACATATCGTTACTGCAGCGAAATCTGCTTAATACAAAGTAAGATTCGTGATTTGTAGGGCCTCGGGAAACCGAGGCCTTATTTTTTTCTGATGTGCTTATAAGCGTTTAAGGATATAACTTCTTCCGTGAATGACTCTTTAGAACAGATCAAAAACGAGTTTGTCGAAGCTGTGGAAGCGGCAAAGGATTCGGCGTCTCTTCAACAAGTCCGTGTGAATTTCATGGGCAAAAAAGGCAAGTTGACCGAAAGCCTCAAAGCCATCGGCACAATGGAGCCATCCAAACGTCCAGCTTTTGGTGATCGTGTGAACAAGCTACGTGTGGAATTTGAAGATCTGATCAATGAAAAGCAGGGGTTGTTCCAAATTCTGGAAGAACAAGCTGAGATCCAAAAAAACACCATCGATACGACTTTACCGGGATATTCATTGTCGCGCGGCACCTATCACCCGCTCACGCAGGTTGAAAAACAAATTCTTCAGGTGTTCCAAAGTCTGGGATTTTCGATCGAAGAAGGTCCGGACATTGAAACCGATTATTATAATTTCGAAGCCTTGAATTTCCCACCGAATCATCCGGCGCAAGATATGCAGGACACATTCTTTGTCAGCGGAAACCGCGTACTTCGCACGCACACTTCTCCAGTTCAGATTCGTACGATGGAAAAAGTTAAACCGCCTGTGCAGATCATTGTTCCCGGTCGCGTGTATCGTCACGACTCGGATATGACCCACTCGCCAGGTATTTCATCAGATCGAAGGATTATGTGTCGGTCCAAACGTGACATTCGCAGATCTCAAAGGAATTCTGGAAACGCTCGTGAAAAATATTTTCGGCGCCAAAGCCAAAACAAGATTTCGTCCGAGCTTTTCCTTTCACTGAACCCAGCGCTGAAATGGATGTGATGGGACCGCATGGTGACTGGATGGAAATCATGGGATGTGGAATGGTGGATCCGAATGTGTTTGCTTCGGTCTCCAGTGCTTGGGAAAAAAAGGGAGACAAATCTCCATATATCTATCCAGATGTGACGGGTTTCGCATTTGGTTTGGGGATCGAACGTATCGCGATGATCCTTTACGGCATCAAGGACATTCGCTTGTTCTATGAAAACGATGCACGTTTCTTACAACAGTTTTAACGGACGCTTATGAAGGTATTACTCAGCTGGCTTCAAGAATTTTTCTCCGAAAGGCTCACCGCTAAACAAGTGGCGGATGCGCTGTATCGCGTGGGAATCGAAGTGGAAAGCATCGAGGAGATGGGCAAAGGACTGGATAAAGTTGTCGTTGCTAAAATCGAATCGACAAAACCTCACCCCAACGCCGACAAACTGACATTGTGCAAAGTGTTCAATGGCGCCGAAACATTGGATATCGTTTGTGGTGCAAAAAATTTCAAAGTCGGTGACCATGTTGCGCTTGCACAGATTGGCGCAGTTCTGCCGGGTGATTTCGCGATTCAAAAATCCAAGATTCGTGGGGAAGTTTCTTTTGGCATGCTTTGCTCCGGCGATGAACTCGGTTTCAAAGAAAAAACAGATGGAATCATTATTCTTCCGGAAAATTCTGTTCCAGGGACACCGCTGAAAACAGCGATGAATTTGGATGATGCTGTTCTTTATCTTTCGCTTACGCCGAATCGTGGAGATTGTTTTTCAATTTATGGTGTGGCTGTGGAAGTTGCAGCTGCCCTTGATCTGGACCATCAAGCCTGCGGCCAAAAGCATCGCCATGTTTCAAAACATTCCCATGCAGGTCGAGGTGGAAGATGCAGAAGCTTGCCCGCATTATTCCCTGCAAAGAATTGAAGGGGTTTCTGTAGGTCCGTCGAAGACATTGATTTCAGAGCGTCTGGAAAAAAGTGGCATTCGCACCCTGAACAATATCGTTGATCTGACCAATTATATGATGCTTGAACGTGGGCAGCCAATGCACGCCTTCGATGCCGACAAAGTGATGGGAAAAATCCAAGTGCGCTCGGCCACAGAGGGTGAAACCATTGAATGTCTCGATGATCAAACCCGCGCTTTAAAAGCGGGTGATATCATCATCGCCGATGAGCAGGGGCCGATTGCCATTGCCGGTGTCATGGGAGGAAAGCGTTCCTCTATCACTGAAAGCACCAAAAATGTTCTGCTTGAAAGTGCACTTTTTCATCCGCGTCGTGTGCGCACGACATCCCGTCGAATGAATTTGATTTCTGAAAGCTCAAAGCGTTTTGAACGTGACATCGATCCGTCCACGGTGACCTCCGTGAGCATGATCACCGCTCAAATGATTGAAGATCATGCTAAAGGAAAGTTGATCGGTGGGGTCAATTTCCAATCGCACAAAGTGGCATCTTTGAAAATTCATCTGGAGCGCGCCAAGATTCAAAAAATCCTGGGCATCGATATCCCCAATGCAGGGGAATATCTTTCTCGTCTTGGATTCTCTCTTGAAAAAATGGAAGAGGGATGGAGTGTCGAAGTTCCGACCCGTCGTCCGGAAATTCAAAGGGATATCGATTTGATCGAGGAAATCGCCCGTATTCATGGTTATGACAATATTCCTTCTCGTTTGCCGACATTGCATATTGAGCCGCGCGTGGAATCTACATTTGCATCGATCGAGCAACTTCGACAAAAAGTCGTTGCAATGGGATTTCAAGAAGTTCGAACCTACAGTTTTACATCTCAGGATTGGGCTGAAAGTTTTGTGGATAGCACCGCGCCGCTGATTCAAGTCACCAATCCACTCACACCTGAAACTTCTGTGATGAGAAACTCACTTCTTCCAGGTTTGATTGAAGCTTGGAGAACCAACCAGTCTCGCCAAAATTTCGGGGTGAAATTGTTTGAAATTGGAAAGACGTTTGCTGAAGGTCCGCAAGGAGCCAAAGAGACGTTGAAGCTGGCTGTGGTTTGGGCTGGCGTGGCGCAGGATAAATCTTGGTATGACAACCGCACACGTGAAGTCGATTATTATGATGCCAAGGGGTTCTTGGAAACCTTGTTTTCAGAATATAGAGTTCCGTCTTATTCGCTCACCAAAGACCAACTGCCGAATTTCATGAATCCAAGCCAAAGTGTTCGTATCGTCATGGCCAAAAAGCCAATGGGTACGATGGGCATTCTTCATCCTTCGCTTCTTCGCAATATGAAGCTGGAGGGTCCGATTTGCGTGTTTGAATTGGAAATCGATTTGCTTCTTGAAATGGGCAACCGAAAACCGAAATTTCAGGCGTTTTCATCCTTCCCAAGGGTTGAGCGTGACCTGGCCATGGTCATGAAAAAATCAGTCCAATATAAGGACATTATGGCCGCCATCGATGGCCTGAAAATCCCATTACTGACACAGTCCAGTGTCTTTGACCGTTTTGAAGGAAAGGGTGTTCCTGCTGGTAGTGCGAGTCTGGCTTTTCGCTTTGTTTTCCAGGCCTTGGACCGCACGTTGACGGATCAAGAGATCGAATCCGCCATGTCTCAGATCCAAAAAGAACTTCAAGCAAAGTTTGAAGCAACCTTGCGAAGTTAGCATATTTAAAGCTTTTTTGCGTTGACAGACTGGAACTTCCTGAACTATGAGGATGGGTATGGGTGCTGAAACCATACTACCGGACAAGTTCTTTTATAAGATCGGGGAGGTCGCTCAACTGACTTCTTTGGAACCTTATGTCCTTCGTTATTGGGAAACCGAATTCAACATCAAGTTGACCAAAACCAAAAACAGCCAACGCCTCTATCAGAAAAAAGACGTCATTCGCATCATTGAAATCAAGAAGCTTTTGTACGATGAAAAGTTCACGATTGCCGGCGCCAAAAAGCGTCTTCGCGAACTTGTGAAGGAAAAGAACGAAGGAACCAAAAATCAGATGAATCTGCTCGGTTCGGTCAAATCTTTTGCTTCGGACCGTGAAACCATGAAAAAGATCCATAAAGAAGCCAAAGAAGCTTTGGATATTCTTCGTGCAGATTCCGCAACATTTGATAAAAAATAACCATGGCCAACATCACAATTACAGATAACGCCGCTCAGGCGATTTTGAATCTTCGTCAGAAGGAAAACAAACCAAATCTTTCCATTCGCGTCGGTGTATCGGGTGGGGGATGCTCCGGTTTTTCTTACAAACTCGATATGGCTGAAGAAGCCAATGAAAACGATCTTGTCTTCGAAAAAAACGGCGCCAAAGTTCTTGTCGATCCACGCAGCATGAAACTCATCGATGGCTTGGAACTCGACTACGAACTCACCATGGGCAACCAAGGCTTTCGTTTCAAAAATCCAAACGCCAAATCCACCTGTGGTTGCGGCACATCCTTCTCGATCAACTAAGGAATCACCATGGGCAAATGGGTAAAAGTTTCGACATTGACTGAATTACCGGTCGCTACATCCAAGACCGTCATGGTCAATGGCAAAGAATTCGGCATTTATAATGTGGAAGGCAAAGTATACGCCTGTGAAAATACCTGTGGTCATCAAGGTGCTCCGCTTGCGGATGGTCGTTTGGATGGCAAGGTCATCACATGTCCATGGCATTCTTGGAAATACGATGTGACGAACGGCATCTGCACACGGGATGACAGCATCACCGTCAAGACGTTTCCCACCCAAATTCAGGGTGAAGACATACTCATAGAAATATAGAGAGAGCCTTAGATTTTTTTCAAAACGGCGTTGACGAAAGTATCCGTCGTACCTTTGCCGCCGATGTCGCGCGTAAGGTGTTCTGGATTGCCTTCACCAATCACGGCATTGTAGGCTTTTTCGATTTTATCCGCGGCTTTGTGCTCGTTCATATGACGTAGCATCATGACCCCACTCATAATAAGGGCAAGTGGATTGGCCAAGCCTTTGCCCGCGAGATCCGGAGCACTTCCATGAACCGCTTCGAAGATCGCATGGTGTTATCCGATATTGGCGCCGGAACAACGCCAAGACCGCCGACAAGTCCGGCGCAAAGATCGGAAACGACGTCACCGTAAAGGTTTTCCATGACAAGCACATCAAATTGAGTTGGGTCTTTCACCATCTGCATGCAGGCATTGTCGATGATCAAATATTGAATTCAATTTGCCGGTGTATTTTTCGGAAATGCGTCGCGCGCAATTGACAAACAAACCGTCGGTGAGCTTCATGATGTTGGCTTTATGAAATGCAGTGACTTTTTTCGACTGTTGGAGATCACATAGTCAAAGGTACACAGGCAATGCGTAGGCAGATTTTCCGTAGCTACTTTCTGCTGACCATGACGCCCGAGAAACTTCATTTTCAATGCCGGCATACACTCGGTGTTTTCACGGACCACGCAAGATCCACATTTTCAAAACGTGTTTTGATTCCAGGAATCGATTTTGATGGGATCGTGATCTGAGGCATAAAGCTGAAATTTTTGTCGAAGCGGTCACGTTCAAACTTTGAACTTTGCCCACGGGTGTGTGATGGGACCTTTAAGGCAGAGTTTGGTTTGTTCGATGGTGTCGAGGGTTTTTGAGGGATGAGTTCTCCAGTTTTTTTCGGCAAAGCAGCGCCTGCTTCAACTTGAACCCAATCAACTTTGATACCGGACGCGTCGATGACGGTTTGGGCTGCTTTTGCGACTTCTGGACCGATGCCATCTCCCGGCAATAAACTAATGGTAACTCATGACTTCTAAACTTCCTTTTTCTATAAAAAACAACAGGGCCAGAACATAATTCCAACTTATCAAGATGTAAAGTAACCTCTTGAAAAATTAGATCATTTGTTGACAAAAGTTTCGAAAAGTTAGGTTCACGGAACTATGCAACACAAACCATATATTGACTTAGTAAAAACATTCCTGAGCTTGGCATAATCCCCGTGCTCATGGGATGTCTTTTGGGGATTATCTTCGGCGCATCTTCTTTGTATCTTGCATTGAAGGTGGGCATGACGGTAAGCGCATCGATTCCGGTCGCCGTGCTTTCCATCACACTGTTTCGCGGACTCTCCAAGGCGTTCAAGGTTCGTAATGCCACGATTTTGGAAAACAACATCGTTCAAACCACTGGATCTGCAGGTGAGTCGATTGCCTTTGGTATCGCGGCCACCATGCCGGCACTCTTGATTCTGGGTCACGATATGGAACTCTCTCGTATTCTCACCGTATCGGTGCTCGGGGGCGTGCTTGGGGTTCTCATGATGATTCCTCTTCGCCAAGCTCTGATCGTGAAAGAACATGGAACCTTGGCTTATCCAGAAGGAACAGCCTGCGCTGAAGTATTGAAAGCGGGCGAAGAAGGCGGAACAACGGCCAAAACAGTATTCTTCGGTTTCTTTGTGGGCTTGATTTTTAAATTCATGATTTCAGGTATGAAACTTTGCAAAGAAGTGCCTGAAAAAGTGTTCGATTTTTTCAAAGGTGCCAACGTATCCACGGAAGCCTCACCGGAACTTTTGGGTGTGGGTTACATCATCGGACCACGCATCGCTGCAGTCACTGTGGCAGGCGGTTTGTTGTCCAGCTGGGTTCTTACACCAGCCATCAAACTTTTTGGTGATGGCCTCACAACACCACTTTTCCCAGCAACCAAACTCATCAGTGAAATGTCACATGGTGAAATCTGGAGAAGTTATGTTCTTTATATCGGTGCAGGTTCGGTGGCTGCAGCGGGAATCATTTCCCTTTTCAGAAACCTTCCAACCATCGTTCATTCCGCGATTGCCGGAATGAAGTCGTTCAAAAACACCGGAAAAGGCAACGAAGAAGTGCGTACAGAGCGCGATATTCCGATGTTCTGGGTCATGCTTGGCTGCATCGGTCTTGTGATCGCCATTTCCATGGTTCCAAATCTTCACATGAATTTCCTGGGTGCGATTTTGATCATCGTGTTCGGATTTTTGTTTGTGACGGTAAGTTCGCGATTGACCGGTGAGATTGGTTCTTCATCGAATCCGATTTCCGGTATGACCGTGGCGACGTTGCTTTTGACCTCATTGATCTTTTTGTTCTTGGGATGGACATCACCTGAAAACAGAATCACGGCTTTGAGCGTGGCGGCCATTGTTTGTGTGGCAGCTTCCAATGGTGGAACCACATCCCAAGACTTGAAAACAGGTTTCTTGGTTGGTGCAACACCACGAGCTCAACAGTTGGCGCTGATCTTCGGTGTAATTTCATCGGCGGTTGTGATCGGTGTGACATTGAATGTACTCAATGATGCTTCGACGGTTTATTCCAAAAAGAATCTTCCTACCGAACCTGTTGTGGCCAATGTGGCTGAATTGACTCAAATGGAAAGAGTCAAAGGCCCAGAGAGCTCAACCGATTCCAACGAATACCATGTGTTCCGCATCAAGGAACAAGCAACCGAAGGCCCGTTGGCTTCATTGCAACCTGGTAAATACCTTGTGGATGACACAGGTCGAATCGCTTACCTGGTGGATCCAGGTATCAACGGAACATTGTCAGCCCGTGACAACGGTGCAGCTGTTCAAAAATACGAAGCTCCAAAAGCTCGTTTGATGTCCTTGATCATCGACGGTATTTTGACCCAAAAATTGCCATGGGGACTTGTCCTTCTCGGCGTGGGCATCACAATTGTGATGGAACTTTGTGGTTTGCCTGCTCTGGCATTCTCAGTGGGCGTTTATTTGCCACTTTCCACATCGATGCCGTTGTTCTTGGGTGGTTTCGTTCGCTGGATTGTTGAACGCAAAGAGAAAAAGAACAAGACAGCCGAAGAGGAAGAATCTTCTCCGGGCATTTTGTATTCTTCCGGATTGATTGCCGGTGGTTCAATCTGCGGTATCTTGCTCGCTCTACTGTTGAACATGGAAAAACTGGGAAGTGCTGTTGCGATCGGACATCATTGGCCTTGGCTGGAAGAATCCAACATTCCAGTTGTTATGGTTTGCGCTTTTGATGTTTTTGTCGTGTACAAAGTCGCCAAGAAGAAGAACATAACCATAGATAGAAATATCTACGAAAGGGCGCCTCAAAGGGCGCCTTTTTATATTAAATGTTTATTTTATGGCAATTTTCGGTACTTGATATGGATGCAAACGCAAACCATGGCCATGAAAATGCCTGAATACGACCATCGCAATCCTCTAAAAGCGGCATCAAAAAATCTTCCAAAGTTCCTTCTAACGCGTGCGATTTTCGCGACGATTGGATTCCCGAAGAACGCCTTTGGATCGGTGGATATCACCAACCGCTGTAATCTTCGCTGCAAACACTGCTATTTTTTCGAACAAGAACAGCCTGAAGAATTTACCAATGAAGATTGGCTCGCCAAATTCAAGGAAATGGGCAGCAGCTGGAATAAAACCCGTTCCGTGACCTGGATCGGCGGTGAACCACTTCTTCGCAAAGAACTTATCGAACAGGGCAAGAAATATTTCGCCCACAATTTGATCGTGACCAACGGATTGATTACATTGCCAAACTGGCCAGAAGTTCACTTCCACATTTCCATCGATGGAGATGAAGCGGCTCGATGAAATGCGCAATCAGAAAGGCATTTACAACAAAATCAAGAAGAACGCAGATCGACCTGAGCTCAATGTCGTGCTTGTATACAATCACCTCGCTTAACATCGACGTGATTGAAAAAGTGCTCGAGGAGTGGCACCCGATTGGTATCAAAGGGATTCTTTTAGCTTTATACTCCGATCGAATCGATTCAAGATCCGCTTTTCCCAGGATGGGACAAACGTGACGCCGCATTGGACCTACTGATTCGTCTGAAAGAAACTAAATATGGAAACTATATCCAAAACGAAACACGTGTTTTGGAGTTAACGAAGCAAGAGAATGCAAAACATGACCGATACGTGTCTTTTAAATCCAAGGGCTTTGCCTTGAGTCCGATCGGTGAGAAAAAAGAAAAATGTATGATTGGTGAAAAAGCCGATTGTGAAAATGCGGATGCATCGTTCCGCATTACCTTCATTGGAGAAGTGAACGGTCCAAAGTCATGAAAGAAGTCGTACATGGCTTGGGTGACTATTTTTCATCGCATTCGACATCTGTTTTCAGGGAGCGTCAGCCAATGATTGAGGTTACCTGGCAAGATGTGGGCATCTTTGGTGAAAACCGAAGGTGTGCACCATGAGTATGCCGAAGGTGCGGCCAATCAATTGATTCTGTGTGCCCGCATGAACCCTGGGATCGCTTCATGGCGATGCTGGAAAAGAAAACAGACGCCTCTGTATGGCCAAATTTGCACGCGTATATGACATCTTTGGATAAACCACCGCGTGGCATGCAAAGGAAACTTTCGCCCGCCTCCAAACTCACGACTACTAGTACGAGTCTTTTTAATTCATACTGCGTTCTCGCGATCTCATGTACCGGCCTACGGCCTCGACGTACACATCGATCGCTCGGGCCTTGTCTGAATTAAAAATCCTCAGGTACTTAAAAATGAAATAAAAAGGCCGGTTGCCGGGCCTTTTTGTTAAATTCTGATCGCCAGAACTATTTCAAAGAATCTTTGAATTCTGGAGATGGACGGAATCCAACAGTTTTGCTAGCAGGGTGTTGATCACTGCGCCAGTTTGTGGATTGCGACCTTTTGCGCGCTTTGCGAGAGCGAACTGTCCATGTGCCGAAGCCAGGGAAAGTAAAGCGTTTGTCTTTTTTGATGCCTTTAGAAAGGTTGTCGAAAAGTGCATCGCAAACTTCGTTGATTGCCGCTTTAGAGAATTCACGGTGTTTCAAAGAGGTTGCTACTTTTCGATCAATTCTGCTTTAGTCATTTTATACTCCTAAAAAAGGTTGTTTGTTTTGCAGACAGACAATGATGTAACAAGCGTGAAAATCAAAGTCAACAAATTATTTCTCGCAAACACCGAGAAATCAGTGGATGCAGGGCATGTTGCGGAAAGTATGTCAAGCAAAGAGTTTGCGCTTGAACAGTTTGCAAGCTGCGCCTGTTGTGGAATGCAAAGAGGTGAGCTTGTCAAATGAAAAAATCAAAATCCGAACTGTGAAATGTCCACTTTTTCGTTTTGAACGAGAAATTTGTAGTAACTATAGTTTCTCAAAATGAGTTTTACGTATTTTCTGGTTCTAGAAAACGGTATTAATTCTACAAATTCATCTTTGACGAACGTTGGGCCATCGATTTTTCCATTTATGGCTCTGTGTGGACCCGCATTGTAAGCCGACAGCACAAGGACGATGTCGTTGGTGAATTGTTGACTCAAGCCATTGATGTAGGAGGCGCCCAGTTGATGTTTTTTCTGGATCGAACAAATCGTCTTTGTTGGGTAATGGAAGTTTATCTTTCTTTGCAAGGGTTTGAGCTGTTGGAACTAGAAGTTGCATCAACCCGACAGCATTGGCAGGGCTCACCGCACGTTCGAAGTAGCCACTTTCCTGTTTGATGAGGACAAAATGATGAATGGATCCGCTTGTCGCGATTTTGCTTCTTTTTCCACGACATCCAAATACTTCACAGGGAAAATCATTTTCATGAGGTCCTCTTGCAGACCGTTTTTTTCCATTCGACGTTCAGAAAGGAAAGGGCATTGGGCATAGAGAACATATGAAACCCTGAGTCATGGAACAGTTGCACGACTTGAAGCAGATTCTTGTCGTTTTGGTTGCCATATTGCTGAATCATTTGGCGAGCTGGCTTGTGCAAACCAACGCCCAGATACAATTTAGGCAGAAACAGAGGATGGCCTTCGTTCACATCAATGCTTGGTGTTGGGGCGCTGACTTTTTTGATCGTAGAGGATCAATGCCCAGGATGAATGAGTAGTAGGTCAATGGATACTTTTTGCGGACTTCTTCAAACTGAGCGCTCGCATCGCTTTTTTCTTCATTTTTTCATAGGTACGTCCAAGCCAGTAGGATGCCTGTGCTTTTGGTGTGGATCGGATACCAAGGTTTTTTCTTTGGCCAGCCAATCAATGGCTTTGGCATATTCCTGATTCATGTACATCAGGAAGCCTACTTTGAAGTGTGCCCGTTCAAAATAATTGGAACGGGGGTATTTTTTCGACCAGTTCAGAATAGTACTTGATGGCCTTGCTCCATTCCGACCAATCTTCCATGCATGCGTGCAACGCTATAATAGGAGTCAGGGGCTCGTTCGTGATAGCCATATTTTTCAATCATGGTCATGTATAGGCTGTACGTCATGTTGTAGTCTTGATTCCAAAGGTATTTGGCCAAGTCGAACACCATGTCCGGTGGGAGTTTTTTCAAATCATCGTTGAAGGCGGTGGTGGGGCGTTTCCATTTCACTTCATTGCGAATCATGGACAGAATGTCTTCTTTTGCGCTTTCGCTGGTGTAAGAACCTGGAAATTTAACGATGATCTCCATGAACTTTTTCAGAGCCGATGGCAGGCTGTTTTTATTCACTTCAGCTCGTGCATCCTTGAGTATCTCTTGTGCTTGCACTTCCGTTTTTGCGATCTCATCTTTGGTCAAAGCCTGTTTGCCCTGTGGAATGGGCATGGAGATGGCGTTGGCTTCTTGGGTCAATCTTGCGTTTTTGGGAAAAAGTGTGAATCCGAAGTCCAGATACGATTGCAGCGCTTTTGAATCTTTGGATTTGACCACATCTAGGTAAGAAAAATAAAGGTTTTCGCGTTGTGCTTGGCTGACGTAAGCGGAGGATCCTTTCAAGCTTTTTTGAAACCACTGCTCGTCCTGTGTATCGAGCAAACCTTTTTCAACTTGGGCCTCGAAGTAGCAGAATGTGGAAATCATCAATTCCTTGGGCTGACGTTGCGTGAAATAGTCTGGCGCCAGTTCGTTGACCTTTTCCAAAGCCTCCATCGAATCTTTGCAAAGTTTTTCCTTTTCGTTGCGGGATTGTTTCAAGCCGATGTTGCGAAGGGAAATTGCATCGTAATACAGCGAGGTTGAATACAAGGGATGGTTGGGTTCGACTTGTTCAAAATGCTGATGTGATTTCTGATACTCACCCTGCAATTGATTCAAAAATCCAAGAATGAAGTGATTGTCATTTTTGTAAGTGGGGTTTTTTTTGAGATCTTTTTCAATTGTGTCATAAAGTTGTTCTACAATGGGTTCTTTGGGATCGAGTGTCTCTATATCGATGTTTAAGACGCGTAGATTGCCTGAATAAGTCAGAAGAGGGGTGATAGGTGATTTTTCAGCTGCGAAAACGAAGGTAACATGCGAAAATATCAAAAGAATTGAATAAAACGAGATCCTACTATAAAGATGTTTTATAAGCGGTAACATAACGGGAAAGGTTACACCAAATCCATGGCGAGAAAAATCATAAAAGCTTTTTTGTTCATCCTAACAGCGGTCGTAGTGGCCGGTGGGATCATGACGTACCTTCGATATCAAAAAAAGAAGGCTCCGGTGGTCGCTCCAGCCCAACCAGTTCAGCAGCAAGCCCCAGTGATAACCGAGATCAAGCAAGTAACCGTCACTTCTCAGGGACAAGGAGCTCAGGTCCAAATTCAGGGAATCAATAGCCGCAATTTCAGTATTTCCAATTTGCCGAACGGAGATGGTTTTAAAATTCAGGTTCCCAATGCTCAGGCCAAACAAATCCAAAAGTCATTCGATCAGCCGCATCCATTGATCAAAAGCATCACGGTGAATGAATCGCCGGAAAATCCAAACACAACGGAATTGGTGTTTGTCACCGATAAAAACGTCAATTTCTTGGACACTCAGAAAAACGATACGTTGACGATCGATTTTGTGAAAACAGAAGAAGAGCCTGCTGCACCGAAAGTCGCAGAGCCAAAAAAACCGGTCAAATCCAAAACAACAGCAACAGCCAAAGCAACGTCTAAAAAAGCCAAAGCTGCGGTGAGCAAAAAATCCAAATCAACCAACAAGACAGCCAAGAGCACCAAAAAAGCGCAACCATCAGCAACGGTTCAGCTCAAACCGTTTGATGCTAGCATGATCGAAGATGAAACCGATATCGATGCTCAAGCCGAAACGCTGATTCCTCAGGAAAAGGGGTCACTTGCGCAAGATAAGAATGATCGTTCTATGGATTTGAACGCATTCGGTACGTCCACACCAAGCACGGAAAGCATTCCCCTTGGTCAGGAAGAAGTTCCAGTGATCGAACAAGACAACTCCGCACGATTCACGGATCCATCGGACAATGACGGATTCAACTTGAAAGATGTTGTGAAGGAAGAACCAAAAGTGCCTGCAGGAAGCGCCAATTTGCTGGATGCTGAAACTGAAATGTCATTGAATGATAATTTGGGCAGCAGTGGCCAACAGGTTGCGGCTTTGCCGAATAATCAAAAATTTGATTTGGCCAAAATTCAAGCCAATCTTCCAGCGCTCACCAATCTGTCAGTACAACGTTCGGGTAATTCCACGATGGTAACTTTCGATCGTGAAAAAGCGGTTCCATTCAAAGTGTTCCGTATGGTGAATCCAAGCCGTGTGGTGGTGGATTTCAAAGACGTAAAAAACGGTTTGAAAGCTGACTATCCTCGATTCACGGGAACAAAAATCAGCCGTGTTGAAACCCGTGCTTATGCGGGCCCAGATGGACAAATCGTTCGCGTGATCATGTACGTAGACGGTGCTCCGAACTACAAATCCAGCAAGTCTGGAACAAGTCTGGTGTTGGAACTGCAGTAGATTTTTTCAATTCAATTCTGAATTGATTTCGCGCTTTTCAAAAAAGGGCGGATATTGTTTTTCGGCAAAAATATAAAGTGTGATGGCTTCAGGCAGCGGACTGTATATTTGTTCGGTGTTGATTCGATGAGATGATTGAAAGCCAACATCGTCGGGGTGCCTAGTGTGATTTGCTGCGTTTTTCGCGCTTTAATGTATTCGACGGCAATCAATCCTTGTGTAAAGATGTAAAGTCCCAAGGGATAGTGTCCTTGATAAAAGATCGTGTTTCCATCCGGATATATTTCTGTTGTGCCATGAGGTATCCAAAATGCCACTTCCTCAGGTGATAAGAATTTCAAAAATCCTTCGTGAAGCATTTTTTGTATTTTTTTTGAATTTGGGTCGATTCGATTCACGATGACCCATTATGCAAATGGTCAATTTCAAAACCATGATACTTGTCAGGGTTTTTACGTATTTCTGGAGCTTAAATCTGGACGCCGGATTCTTCAGCCAGTTGATCCATGCTCGGGACGAAGATCTTCTTGCCGTCCTGACGAATGATGCCGCTGCTATCCATTTCCGAAAGAATTCGTATCACGGTTTCTGGCGTAGTTCCGATCATGGAAGCCATCTCTGCACGTGTGATCTTCAGGTCGATGAACACTTCTCCAGCTTTGCGCATTCCATAGGTCTGACAAAAGCTGAGCAGCAACTGAATCAGTCTTTGTTTGACGGTCTTGGTGTTCATTTCTTCAGCATGTTCTTCCAGTTTGGTCATTTCTTTGACCAGTCTCATGATCAGGCTGTTGGCAGCTTCGGGACTTTTTTGAATAAGATCCTTGAAAAATCTTCGGTCAATGAAGCAGATATTGGAATCTTGCATGACTTTGGCGGTTGCTGGATGATTGCTTTCGGTCAATACGCCTCTCAAGCCCAATACGTCTCCACTTGTAGCCAAACGTGTGATGGTTTCTTTGCCGTCTTCGGAATTTTTGAGAACTTTGACTTGACCATCCAGAACGCAAAAAACGCCAAGGGCAGGGCTATCCTGTTGGAAAAGAACCTGTCCCTTTCTATAAAGGTTTGTGACCTTGGATTTGTCGAGCTCTTCAAGATGTTTGGTGGAAAGTTCGGCAAAAATGGAATCATCTCTGGATGGGCATACCAGACAAGAGCCTTGTTTTCTGTGTGAGCAGTCGGAGGTCACGATCCAAGGTATATACTATTGTGGCCCCAGAAATTGAACCTTTCTTTCAAGATTTTGATCATTGGTTTTGTCCTTGATTTGTACCCTCATTTCAAAGGACTCCTTGAAGTCCTGGGCAGGGAATGTGACCATCCAGGGAATGTGACGGTCTGCTCGTGCTGGAAGTTCAATTTCCTGTATCGGCAAAATCACTTTCAAGTTCGGAGCTGATTGAATTTCAATGGTGAAGGCATGAGCTTTGTTCTCTTTGTTGACAAGATGGATTTCAAATTGATTGCGAATATTTTCCTGGTCCAATACGAAAGGAGGGCCGGCCAATCGAATGACGTTGGCTTCGAAACTGGTTCGCTCACGAAAAGTCAAAAAGGCCACCGTGGCTCCGATCAATAGCAAAACAACATATAAATAGACGCGTGGGCGCAAAATACGGCGTTTCTTGCCTTCCAAACCGTTCAAAGAGTCATACCGAATCAACCCAACAGGTCGTTCCATTTTGGTCATGATCTCATCGCAAGCATCGATGCAGTTTGCACAACCGATGCACTCCAGCTGAAGTCCACCCGCTCTGATATCAATTCCAGTTGGGCAGACGGCAATACATTTGCCGCAATCAATGCAGTCTCCTGCTCCTTGAGCTTTGCTTTTGCCCCGAGGTTCGCCTCGAATTTTGTCGTAACCGATGATGAGTGAGTCATCGTCCGTGAGTGCAGATTGAAACCGTCCATATGGGCAAAGAATCAGGCAAACTTGTTCGCGAAACCACGCAAAATCAAAATAAAAAAGGCCTGCGAGGAAAAATATCCAAAACATCAAAAGAGGGTGTGAAAATGGTTCTCGCCAAAGATCCAAGTAATAAGTACCTGGAATGAAATACAGTGTCAGCGTGATGGACATGGCCAGACAAACAACGATGAATGCAAAATGCTTGATGAAAAATTTCACCGAACGGTTGGTATTCCACGGGCCTTTTTCGAGTTTGATTTGTTCCGATCTGGATCCTTCAATCCATCGTTCAATTTTTCGAAAGACACCTTCCAAAAAAACAGTTTGAGGGCAAGCCCATCCGCACCAGACCCGTCCGACCAAAGCGGTGATGAAAAATAGTGAAAAGGCAATTCCGGTAAGAAGAAAAAAGATCAGATAAATATCCTGCGCATTGAAAGCAAATCCAAACAATGTAAATTCTCTGCGCTCAACCCACAGTAAAACCAATCGTTCACCACCGAATCTGACCCAGGGTAATCCCAGGAAGATGGTCAGCAGAATGGGAAAAATCAGATGCTTGAGATTCGTGAATTTTCCATGAACATCGGCAATGCGAATCTTGGGCCTGCTACCATCAGACTTGATGGAACTTTGATGATGGTATTCTGGGTGTTGCGTTTCCATAGCCTCATGCAATCATGATCACTTCATCAAATCGCCTTGAGGAGCCTTTGCATTGGCAGGATTGCTTCCCTCCAGGCTCATGATATACGCGGCAACTTGCTGAATTTGCGTCGAGGAAAGAATGCCTTTCCATGGCGTCATACCTTTTTCGACAACGCCATTGGTGATGGTGTGTTCGATATTTTCGGGTTTTCCACCGTGCAACCAATATTTGTCAGTCAGGTTCGGACCGATTCCACCTTCACCGCTTTGACCATGGCATGCGATGCAGTTGGTTTTAAATACGCTTGAACCTTTTTCCAGTACGGCAGGATCTTTGGCCATCGCATAAAGATCTTCTTCCTGATGTGGCCCTTCATTTTTTTCATGAAGTTTTTGTACGCTTTCAAGATTGTTGGCGAGTTCGGATTTCTGGTTCGGTGCAGATTCAAATACGTAGTAACGCGACCAATAAATGAACGCAAACACGATCGTAATGAAAAAGGTAAACAACCACCAGCGAGGTAGCTGATTGTCATATTCTTGAATTCCATCGTAGGTGGACGGCCTGACCTGGTCTTTTTTTTCTTCGCTCATAGTTCCTTTTCCTTCAACAGTGGCAGACATGCTTGATTTTCATAGGAGGATTTCCCAGATTTTCTAAAAACCCAGAGATTGATGATGGCAAACACCACCACAAATATCACTAGTCCCAACATTTCCATGTTGAGTTGTGCATTTGCCGATAGCCATTCTTTAATCACGCGCACCTCCAGTTGTTGAAAGATTCATTTTGTCTCTTCCAAGTTTTTGCAGATAAGCGATGATCGCAACAAGTTCCGAATCGGATTCTGCTTGAATTCCATCCTGACCCAAACGATCCGTTATTTCTTGAGCTTGTTCCTGGGCATTTTTGTTGGCGTTGTGGATATCCTCGGTTGAGTATGGAACTCCCAATTTGGCCAACGTCTTCATTTTTGCTTCCAGGGGTTCAAGATCAGCCTTGGCTGAACGCATGAATGCATAATCAGGCATGATGGAGCCATTCGAGATCGCGCGAGGATCGATCATGTGTTTGTAATGCCAAGAGTCTGGATACTTTCGGCCAACACGTGCCAAATCCGGACCTGTACGCTTGGATCCCCACAAATGTGGATGATCCAATGAGGATTCCCACGGTTCCGAAGCACTTCCGTATCGAAGTGTATCGGGAAGGTAAGTGCGGATCATTTGCGTGTGACAGTTGTTGCAGCCTTCTCGAATGTACAAATCTCGGCCTACCAATTCGAGTGGAGTGTAGGGCACTTGTTTCTGAGTCAGTGGTATTGCGCCATTGACCATGATGGCCGGAACGATTTGAGCCACACCACCAATCAAAATGGCAAGGAGTGCCAAAATGCTGAACAGAAAAGTTTTGCCTTCCAGCAAGTGGTGCCAGGATTGACCTTGAAGTTTTTCAGATTTTGCATCCAAGACAAAAAATGCAACAACACAAAGAATCAGAAATGATGTCGTCCAGAAGACGTAGTTCATCAGATCTTTTCTTCCAAACATCAACACTGCGATCAGAACAGCAATCAATACATAAGATGTTGGATTGAAAACCATCTGTTTCCAGGAAACAGGGTCCTTTTCCATGTTCGATGTGATTTCGACTTTTGTATCTTCTTTGGATCCACCGGCCACTGTTTTGGCCAAGTTGAAGATCATTAGCAAGAAGGTCATCAAGTAAAGTGTGCCTCCCACCAAGCGCATCATGTACATGATGCGGCTTTTTTGAATGGATTCGATGAAGTTAGGATATGTCAGCAAACCTTCGGCATTGATGGCTCTCACATCAATCCTTGGGTCAAGCCGCTTCCCACATGGCCGCCATGTAAAGCAGAATTCAAAAATCCGACCCAAAAATGAAAGTTGGCCATTTTGGTTGAATACAATGGCTTTTGTAAAGCTTCGGCATCAGCCAATAGAGCATGCCTGCGGCGATAAAGCCGTTCCATCCAAGGGCGCCACCATGAACGTGACCGATGATCCAGTCTGTGGAGTGCACCAAACCATTGATGGTTTTGATCGACAACATAGGTCCTTCAAATGTCGACATTCCGTAAAATGTAATGGCAGCCGAAAAAAATTTAACAACAGGGTCGGTTCGAAGTTTGTCCCATGCTCCGCGAATGGTCAGAAGACCATTGATCATTCCTCCCCAGCTTGGTGCCCAGAGCATGATGCTGAAGACAACGCCCAAACTTTGAGCCCAGTCAGGAAGCGCTGAATACAGAAGGTGGTGAGGTCCTGCCCAAATGTACAAAAAGATCAGTGCCCAGAAGTGGATGATGGAAAGACGATAGGAATAGACCGGGCGATCGACGGATTTTGGAACGAAATAATACATCAATCCCAACACTGGAGTCGTCAGAAAGAAAGCAACGGCGTTGTGTCCATACCACCATTGAATCAAAGCATCCTGAACACCTGGAAACATGGAGTACGATTTGAACAGTGTGGCTGGTAGCGCCAGTGAGTTGACGATATGCAATACGGCTACAGTAATGATGGACGCAATGTAGAACCATAGAGCGACGTAGATGTGTTTTTCTCTGCGCTTTGCAAGAGTCCAGAAAAAATTCACGGCAAACACAACCCAAATCAATGCGATCATGATGTCGATCGGCCATTCAAGTTCAGCATATTCTTTGGATTGGGTGATTCCGAGCGGAAGGGTGATTGCAGCACTGACAATAATGAGCTGCCATCCCCAGAAGTGAAGATTGCTGAGAAAATCTGACGCCATTCGCGTCTTGAGTAGTCGTTGTGTCGAGTAATAGATGCCGCAAAAAATGGAGTTGCCAACAAAGGCAAAAATCACCGCATTGGTGTGAAGTGAGCGCAATCTACCGAAAGAGAGATAGGGAAGAAGGTTGGTTTGCCAAAAGGCCATTTGGGTCGCAATGATCACACCCACGAGCATGCCAACAGCACCCCAAATCATGGTCGCCCATGCAAAACGTTTTACGATCTGATCATCATATGTAACTAGAATTTTATCATTCATTTGTAGGTCTCCCCTTGGTAAGCGCATATTCCCATGTTTTGTCGACGAAAAAACTGACCTGGGTCATGTTTATTCATCCTCCAATGGCATCAAGGATACTTCTTCTTGATGTTCGAATTCCTTTTCATGGACGAGCTTTAAGTATCCCAGGATAGCTCCAATCACAAGAATGAAGCTGATAAACAAAGGAAGAATCAGTACATTCATGCGTGTTCTCCATTTTTCATTTTGTGCATCGAAAGTGCGACAACTAATAGTGAAATGCTTGGCATTGCAATCGCAGCAACCAATGGGGTCAAAATACCTACCATCGAGAGTGCAACTGCTGTCGTATTATAAAAAATCGAAAACAACACGTTGCCTTTGACGATTTTGGAAAACTGTTTGCCAAGTTGAAGCATTGAAGGTAGCCAGCGAATGTCTAAGGTTGAAAAATAAAAATTCGCATGTGAAGCAAGGTTAAAGAGTTCGAAAGCGATGCTCCAGAGATCAATGCGCTTTCCAGTGCAAGTGAGTCGTTGAGGCCATCGCCCAGAAAAAGCGAGGTTTCCGGATGGTTGGTTTGTAGCCATTGCTCTTTTTGTTGGGGGGTGCATTGAGCAGTATATTCACTTTCCTGAATTCCTAACTTATTGGCGATGCTTGCAACTTTTTCTATTTTATCGCCGCTTAAGACATGCAGTCGATAATTCTGAAGTTTGAGGTATTCAAATACAGGCCGTGCATCTTCAAGTAGCGTTTCTTCAAACTCAAGGTGGATTAATTTTTCCCCATTTTTTTCAAAGACAAATGTGGCATTTACATCGGATCTTCCCATAAAATATCGATCGCTTTCGAATTTAATTTCTAGACCATGCCCAGCCGTTTCTTGCACTTGAAGATTTGCCAAAGGTAGAGATTTGGTAATCATGTTTTGGTAGATGGACTGGCTTACAGGATGTTGGCTTTGCGCTGCTGCGTGAAATAATACTGATTGATCCTGAGTGGAGAGCGTATCAATCTCTTGAGGGTTCTTGATTCGAAGTTCGGCCAATGTCAGTGTTCCGGTTTTGTCAAAAACCAGCGTTTTGATTTTCTGAATGTGCTCCAGTAAATTCAGATCCCGAAGGTAAATTCCCATGGACAGAAGTTTTCGTTGCGCGACCATTTGAGCCATCGGAATGCCGATGCCAATGCCGCATGGGCAGGTGACCAGGCTGATAGTGACAGCCGTTTTGATTGCTCTAGGTAAGTCAGTCCATGCAAAAAACAAGAATCCAAATGCTAAAACCTCAAAACCATGACGGAGTATTTTTGGGCGTAGATTTGCCAAAAACTTGCTGTCATTGTTTTTTCTTTGGTTGAAAATATCCATTGGGAAATGTCACCAGAGCGATAATTTTCGATGGCTCTTATTTTGAGCGAATACATGGAGATGTTTTGTGATCCCGCAATAATTCGCTCGCCTTTGTTGCACTGAATTGGTTCAGATTCTCCAGTGATCCATTCGTTTGAAAGGTTTACTTTATCTGGGCCAATCAATTCACATGCGATGGGGATCATGTTGCCTGAGGATACCAAAAGAGTATCTCCAGCCTGAATTTCATGTAGGGGAATTTCCTCCAAATGCGCGCCTATTTTTTTAATTGTCATAGACTCTAGGTCTTTGGAGTTTGCGATGGTTGCCCTGTTTTTTTCAATCCAACGAACTTGAAGTAGCCGTCCTATAAGCATCAGAAAAATAAACGTACAAAGGGTGTCAAAGTAAACGTGATCCCGATTGCCCCAGAAGTAAGAGTAAGTAGATCCAATGTATGCAGCCAACATTCCGATCGATACTGGTAAATCAAAATGAAAAACTCCAATACGAAAACCAGCCCAAGCTTTTCGGAAAAAGTATGTTCCACCTGCGGCCATGGCAAGCGTACAGAACAAAAAATTCATATAGCCAAAGAGTTGATATAAAAAAGGTTCGCTTTGTGAAAGACCAAGATAGACCGCAAATGAGAAAATCATAGAATTCATAACAGACGCAGCTACTACTCCAATTCGGCTGAGTAGCTCTTTGCTTTCAAGGTTTCGAGAGGTGTTGCCCTGAAGTGGAAAAGCTAGATATCCAAAGTCTTGAAGTCGGCTGAAAAAACTTTTTAGGCGGGCAGTGGGCAAATGCTTGGTTGATACTCGAATTCGTCCAAGCGCGGAATTGATTTCAATGCCGGGAATATCCATACGTTTGCCAAGTGTTTTGATCAACCAAACGCAAGCTGTACACTCCATCCCATCCAGAGAAAACTCACACGACGGTTGTCCTTCAAGGTTAACGTGATCGAGCCACTCAAGATTTTTATTTTTTTTGAAGAGAAAAATTTTGGGCTTTAGTTTTTTGCCAGAAGTGAGTGAATAAAATTTATCAAATTTTTCGTTCTTGATGAGCTGAAAAACGAATTTGCATCCGTTGCAACAAAACTCGCTTCCAATTCTGTAACTTGGTATATCATTCCCACAGTGCAAACACTGAACATGACCTTGATCATGTTTGGTGTTGCTGAATGTTGGTACAAGCGAACGATATGCATCACCATCACGGACAAGTTTTTGAGGCTGCGACACTTTCGTCATTTTTTATCCTTGGTCTGTTTGGCAGCACGCACTGCATTGGAATGTGCGGCCCTTTGACCTGTATGATCTTTAAAAATCAAAACGCCAAAAAGTCCATTTTTTTCTATCATTTCAGCAGGTTGATTTCGTACTCTACAGTTGTTCTTGCTTTGGTCATGATAGGCTCTTTTACAATTAAAAATATGATGTGGAACAGGTTGTCAGATTTGCTGCTGTGGGCCATTATTGCGTTTGTCGCTCTGCAGGTCATTAAATACCTGGTTGCACCTCAAATTCAGACTGTTTTTACAAAACTAGCAGATACCAGGTTGTTTCCGATTGGAATTGGTTTAATTACCGGACTACTGCCGTGCGGTCTTTTGATCCCTGCCTACATTGGAGCGTCCTCCATGTCTTCCAAAGCGATGTCGCTGGTAGCCATTTTTCTGTTCTTCATGGGGACACTTCCAGCGTTGCTGATGAGTCAAACTCTGATACAAAAACTCAAACAAAAGTTGCCAAGATCCCTTTATCCGTGGATCAATCCTAGTTTGGGAGTTATTTTTCTGGTTATTCAACTAATAATGATGAGGAGAATGTCATGAGAAAAAACATACACCCGGTAGAGCGCATGGTGAGAGTCATTGCGGGTCTTGCATTGATGTCGATGGCCTTTGTGGGGCCCAAAAATCAATGGTTTTTGCTTGGTCTAGTGCCGTTGCTCACTGGATTGATGGGTTGGTGTCCACCGTATGCATTGTTGGGCATCAATACTTGCAAATCCTGTGAAACCAAAAAGTAGCCCCAAGGTTACTGGCAGAAATTGAAATTGTTGATCAAGGCGCCTGGCAAAAGAGCGCAGGTCGTCTTGCGTTCTCCGTAAGTGTCGGACGACAAAATCATTTCGCGTTCGGAAGTTAAACTTTCCAGATTGCTTCCCAGGGCGCGGAACAAACTTTCATCGAAACGTAGAACTTGGATCGGGTGAGAGATTTTTCCATTTTCCACCCAGAACGTCGCAAATCGAGTCATGCCTGTGGTGCGGCAGCTCATGCGATCCGAGTAGTTCATGTACCACAGGTTGTTGACAAAAATTCCCGTATGAAGCTCTTGCGTGGCTTTGTGTTGATCCAGTTTGCCCGCAGCCAATTCCAATGAGGTGGGTTGTTCATGATCTTCAGCTGCGTTTCCTTCAATGTCAAATTCTTTGGAGGATCGGGAACTGATCAATGAGTTCGTGTACTGTCCTTTTTCAATCAGTGGAACTCGCGAAGGTTTCAAATCGCCGTGTGAATTGAATGTTGGAGAAATTCCCAAAGATATGTTCTCCAAAACGGTCAGATCGGTGCTCATGTGCTCTTCATCCGCTGACAATTTGAGAAATGAGCTGGATTTGTTGCGAAGGGCTTTCAGGCTAAAGGCATTCCAGGAAAGCAATTTGACGATTTCATCCATGGCTGACGGGGACAGGTAGACGCGGTAATTGCCGGGAGCGAGAGATTTTCTGGTTTTTCCCAGGATTTGGAATTGTTCGATATCGTGCTGCCATTTGTGATCAAATTTTTGTTCTTCCCATCGATCGCCCATGAAGGAACTTTTGAGCGCATTGTCCGCGCGATGAAAAAGCGACCAGTCGAGTTGAAAGCTGCGCGTGGAAAACCAATTGCGTTGACCGAAAGAAGAGGCAAATCCACGGTAAAGATCGCCAGATGTGTAAAGTCCGACCAAATCGATTTTTTTAGCGCGCGACAAAAGCGCATCCAAAGCCTGCTCGTGCGATGGAAGTTCGTTTTTCGATTCGGTTTCAATTTGTGTGCTCTGCGCAATCTTCACTAGGTAGGGATCATTAGGTGCTTGCGGCATTTCATGACGAAGGGTGGAAAGCTCGTGGACGGCTTTTTTTAGATCTTCGGCCAGATTTCCCGCGATGGTGAACGTGGAAGATATTTTTTTCTGATCGTTGCCCAAGCGAAGCGTTAGAAAATGTTGTGTGACGTGTCCCGGTTGACGAATCTGCGATTGATTGATGCGCACGAAGTCAGTGTTTTCGGAGGAAAGATAAAGTTCACCCCATTCATCTCCTTGCAGATTCTTGAAAAGTTTGTCGGCGATGTCGTAAAAAAAACTTTTCACATGCTCTCCTAATTTCCGAAAACTTCGATGTTGGAAAACAACGCTGCCGGGCTGGCATGGCCCACGCGAATCACTTGGTTGGGTTGGCCTTTGCCGCAGAATGGAGTTCCAAGCACTTCAAAGGTATCTTGATTGCCCACAGCCTTCATGGAATTCCAGAATGGAACCGTGACACCGCGATATCCTGGATTTTTTACCACCTGAGTCAGTTTTCCATTTTCGATCAGCTGTGCCCATTCGCATCCGAATTGAAATTTGTTTCTGGAGTCATCAATGGACCAGGAGTTGTTGGTCTTCATGTAAACGCCTTTTTCCGTTTGAGCGACCATTTCTTCAAAGGTGGATGTGCCTGGTTCCAGATTCACATTGGTGATGCGATCCATGGTGGGACGATTCCAGGAGCATGCGCGTGAATTGGCCACGCCAGGGACGCCAGACCTCGCTTGGGATGTATATCCACCCAGACTGGCCTCCAATTTTCCGTTTTTGACCAAATATACTTTCTTGGCTTCCAAACCGTCATCGTCATAAAGAAACGAATTCAATTCATTTTCGATGGTTGGATCGTACGTGACATTCATCAGCGGACTTCCGTAGATCAGTTTTCCAAAATCCTGAATTTGCACAAAGCTTGTGCCGGCATAATTGCGCTCATCCCCAAGGATGCGGTCCATTTCAAGCGGATGTCCGATGGATTCATGAATCTGGATGTACATTTGATCCGGCGCAAGAAGCAGGTCCCGAACATCGGTCGGGCAGGGAGGAGCAGTCAGAAGATCCAAAGCTTCTTTGGCGATTTGCGGACCTCCGGAGAAAAAGTTGAAATAGTCCAGAACTTCCATGCCGCCTTGCCGAACCATGTTGTGGCCGCTTTGGGTGCGGGTTTGGGTGTTTGTGCCTTCATTGGCAGTGACGGAGAGTTGGGGTACCAAAAAAGAAAAGTTCTGTGCGATTTCGGCACCGTCGGTTGTCATGAAGAAGTTTTCGGAAACTGTGCTCCACAATGAAGTCATGTAGTAAACGATGCGAGGATCTACTTTGAGTTTTTTGCATTCGCTGACAAGCAGTTCGAATTTTGACGATGTCGAAGCGTTTTCCCAAGGTTTTTGAACCTGGGTTTTGTAATGCGCTTTTCGGTTGTGTCTTGGAAATTGCGCTACGCCCTGGACGCTCTTGTTTTCAGTGATTTTGCACCAGCGCAAAGCTTCATCAAACGCTTGTTTGATTCCCTCTTTGGTGAGCGCGCTTGTTGCAGCATAACCATAGGAAGTTTTACCGGCCACAACCACCATCACACCGCGGTCGGTTTCTTTTCCGACGGGTCGTGGAATTTCTTTTTCCACGGTCAGGACTTCACTGCGTTCATCGACATAGCGAATGGAGGCATATTCAATGCCGGAAGGGACGGTGTCTTTGAAAATCTTTTTGAGTTCGTCGTGCATACTGCCTAGGAGATATTAAAGCTTAATGCTTAAATTTATACAATCATAACTATAATTTCGTTCACTTTTTTGAGACAATCTTCTACAGTCCTCAAACATTTTTATGCTTGAATTTTTAGACCATATTCCGCGTGCATCGATCCATTTTGTGGGCATGAGTTTTATCTCATTGTTCACGACACTCAATCCAGTGGGTGCGACCGCGTTTTTCTGAGCAATCCGGAAAGCGTTTGAGTCCGAAATCTACCGCAGACGTATTGCCAAACGCGCCGCGATGGCGGCCTTTTTGATTTTGGTGCTGTTCGCCGTATGCGGTCAACTGGTGTTTCGCATCATGGGTGTGACCATTTCTTCGTTTCAAATCGCAGGTGGAATTTTCGTATTTACCGTGGCATTCGACATGCTCAAAGGTCGCAACGTTCGAACCAAAACCCTTCCAGAAGAGCGTATTGAAGCGGCCCATAAAGACGATATCTCTATCACGCCGTTGGCAACGCCCCTTTTGGCAGGACCAGGAACCATCACGATCACCATTCTAACAATGGCCAAAGCCACCAGCTTTATTCAAAAAGGCTTTGTCTTGATGATTTTGTTTTTGATCTGCCTTTTGACCTATTGGATTTTGCTCAATTCCGTCAAACTGCTTCGATATATCGGCGAGGGCGGCGTGCGCGTCATGAACCGGGTGATGGGGTTGTTTGTTGCTTCCATTGCTGTGCAGATGTTTCTGACCGGACTTCTCACCGTCCTCGGCAAAAAATAGTAAAACCAAAAAACCTTCCGATAACGGATAGCAGATATCGGATAACTGATTTTTAAAATCCTATGTGCTTTTTCATTCTGATATCAGCTATCGGGTATCAGTTATCTGAAATGGATTTGGTGCCGCCAGAGGGACTTGAACCCCCATGGCCGTGAAGCCGGTAGATTTTGAGTCTACTGTGTCTGCCATTCCACCATGGCGGCACGAATAAAGAAGCCATTAACTATTCGTAAGCATTCGAAATGTCAATACTTTGAATCGGGGTTAGGGCTTCTTCTTGACGGGTTTTTTCTTGGGGGCGGGTTTTGGAGCGCTTAAGGCTCGGGCTTTGGCCAGCGCTGCGGCCTTGGCTTCTGTTGGCGTTAAGGCTTTCTTTTTAACAGGTGTCTTGGGTGGAGCAAGCTGAAACATCACGGTTCGTGTTTCCTGCGGAGTAAGTTCAATGCTTTTGCTCGCGTTGGTGTAACCGCTTTTTTTGATATCAATCACGGCGATCTGTTTGGTGCTCACTTTCAGGTTACTGATCGGCGTCTTGCCCGCCATTTTTTTTCCATTCATCCATACTTCCGCTCCTTTGGGAGAACTATGGACATTCACAAAGGCAATAGGGGCGGTTGATTTTTTGGCCTTGGGCATGGAAGAAGTTTCAAGAGTACCTTCGGCGGTTCCTTCATCTTGGGCCGATGGATTCTCCATGGTTTGTGGATCTGGAATGCTCGGTGCGGGCAAATCACTTTGCGCAGTGGTTTGCTGTGCCTCAGAGGATGGTTTGGATTTTGCCAGGTAAAATCCTGCGAATGTGATGATCACCAGCAGAACCAAAATGATGGCGATGGATTTGGGTTGGGTTTTCGGCATTTCAGGAACGCGCGGGCGAGGTTTGCTTTGCACACGTTGAGAGGGGGTATTGCTGGCAAGATGTGGCGCGGGTTGGACTTTGCCCGTGTCGATGGACATCTTTTTCTTTTTGGGCTGATCCAATTCAATGGTTGTGTTGGAAGATTCAAATGGATCTTTGGGCGGTATCGGTTGACCATCCGGAGAAACTTGAACTTGATCCACCGTGGAATAGGAATCGACATGTGAAAAGTCGAAAAGGTCAGTTGGATCAACTTGAAGTTCAGTATCTTCAAAACGTGAAAGTGAAAACGTAGGAATTTCTTTTTGAAGCGCTTTGACAAAGAGAGGAGTTTTTGTTCGAAGACGATATCGCTCATGTTGATCTGGTTAAGGACTTCTTCGGTGAAGATCAGATTTTTCGGATGGGAATTTTGATGGATGGATCGTGCCACGCGAACGGAAAGATCTTGGGGTCGATCTTGAGTAAACTCACCATGGACCAGGACAATTTTGTAATCGTGCTTGGCCTGATCGTTCGATATTTTGTTGAGAAATTGAAGCGCAGCTCTGCAGGCATGGCCGGACTGTTCAAAGGCGATGATATGCTCTTGATCGGCGCTGAAAATGTCCTTGGTAAACGGCTGACAAGACTGCTTTAACTTATCGAAATCATTAGGCTTTATTTGTGTATAGAAAAAGGTGCGCAACATAAACAATCACTATGTATTAGTATAAATAATTTCCAGATTCAAGCGAGCAGAATCTTAAAGTATTTCAGGATGTTAAACATTTGCCCAATGGGGTTGCATCTGTTAGCTTGCCGGCCATGTCTAGAGAATTTTCCAAACACGAAATACAAGAAATGCGCAAACCCGATGAGTTCGTGGGCTTTTTTCAGTCCAAAGTTCAGCAACTCGAAAATCGTAAAACAGAAATTTACTGGGTGTTGCTTTTGACATTGATCGCGGGCGCGGTTGTATTTTTCTACCAACATTCACGCCATGGCTCGAATCAAATCGCAGCTGTCGATTTTGAGAAAGCGATGGAAAAACTTCCTTCGAATCTGTCTCAAGAAACAGGTGATTGGAATTCATTCCTGACGGAAATCAATACGTTCATCCAAAAAATCCTGATTCCTCAATGACGCCTTCCGCTCAATTGTTCAAAGGAAAAGCCTTGTTCAGTTTGAAGCAATATCCTGAGGCTTTGACGGCGTATCAAGTGGCCGCAAAAAAACTCAAAGCTCCATACGCTTATGTCGCCATGGAAGGCGAAGCGATCACCCAAATGCAATTGGAAAAGTGGTCCGAAGCATTAACGATTTGGGAAAATCTGACGGACAAAAAAGACAATCCATTGCGCGATTTTCATTTGTACAATCTTGCGCTTGTGCAGGACCAGCTTGGTCAAAAAGCTGAGGCAGCCATGACTCGCGAAATGCTTGCAAAAAGAATTTCCATCTTCATCCTATGCCAATGTTGATGTGATGAAGCCGTTTTCGCTTTCGGATACCGCTTCGAATTAATCATGCGATCGATTCTTTTCACTCTTATTTTCTCCCTCATTTCTACGTCTTCGATGGCGTTTGAGGTTGTGAATGAAAATAAAAGTTATGAAAACAATCGACTGTTTTCATTCGACATGGGTCTGGGAGTGAGTCGCATTGCCAGAGGAGAGGGTGTTGGTAACGTCAATCCTGGCTTTGTATTCACCACCGGCATCGGGCATCGAATCAATCAATGGCTTGAAGCTCAATTTGTCTACAACCTTTCCACGATTCGTTTCAGTTCTCCAGATCCGATCACACCAGCGTCCAACATCACCAGCAGAGCGGGCTTGAATCAAGAATACATCCAGCTCAAAGCTTATTACCCAAAGGTTGTAGCTCAGCCCTATATCAGTGCTGGCTTTGGTGGGTATCAGTTTTTTGGTGTGAATTCCGAGACTGCGATGTCATTCTCTCCGAACATGGAAGTGCCTTTGGGAGCAGGTTTCGAAGCGTTCATTTTCAAAAACAGCGTTTCATTGAATTTCGATTTCACCTATCACATGCTTTTGGGTGAAAATCAGGATGCCACCACATTGAGCATTTTGGGTTTGAACAAGGTTTCGTTCGATATCTATTCCATCACCGGAGGATTTTCCTTCCATTTCCTATAGACCATGATGAAAAAACTCCTTTTCATATTTTTGATCGCTGCATCTGCTTGTACCAAAGGTCCTATCACGCAAGTCAGCCAATCTCGCCATGCGGGCGGATTCATGGCTCAGTTTTCGAATCGTGTGGTGATGGATTCTCAATTGATCACTGACGGAGAAAACTTTTATTTTGGAACCCGCAAAGGCGTGGTGATGGCCGTTCGTTCGAAAAATCATCGACTGCTTTGGAGAAAAAAATTATCGAACAGCATCGATACGTCCGTATTGATCGATGAAAAACATGCGTATGTCGGAACGGGTGACGGCAAGTTGTATGCATTGGACCGTGCCAATGGAAAAGTTGTTTGGAATATTCAGCTTTCTTCTCCTCCTCGCGGCAACATGACCAAGATCAACAATTTGGTGATTGTCGGAACCAATGATGGAACATTGAGCGCGTGTGATCAGGAAAATGGAAATGCGGTTTGGAAATATCACCATGAGCCGTATGAAAAAATGAAGATTCAGTTCATGATTCAAGGAAGCGTTGAGCAAAACCGCTTGTTCATTGGGTTTCCAAATGGTCAGTTCGTGGCTTTGGACGCGCAAACAGGCAATGAAATCTGGAAACGCTGGGTGATGGATCAGCAGAATCGCTTCTATGATTTGGCTTCTGTTGTGCTTGTGCCAGGAAAAGGTGTCATTGCAACGCTCGTTTCTGGTCCTTCGATTTTTTTCACCTTTGATGGGCGCGATATCTGGACTTATCAAAATGCATCTACACAGGCTTCACCACTTGTCTTGCAAGATCGTATTCTTCTGGCTGCGCACGACAAAATCGTATGGCTGGATTTAAATGGCGTGGAAAAAAGTTCGATCAATTACAGCAAACAAATTCGTCCTGCTGGCGTGGCGTATGATGGAAATAAAATTTATGTTTCAGCTTTTGATGGAACGTTGAACGTATTTGATGAGAAAACGAATCGATGGTTGTGGGAATACCAAATGGGCATTTCTGTCAGGGGGCACCGGTATCGTTGAACGATAAAATCTGGGTTCTGAATCGTCGCGCCCAACTCATCGAAATGAAATCTAAATAGTTGGTTTTATTGGTTTATTGGTGGCGGGAAGGGACTTGAACCCCCGACCTAAGGCTTATGAAACCCTCGCTCTAACCAGCTGAGCTACCCCGCCGATAAACCTAAAAGCCCTGTGTACTTAGCATAATCGTATTTGAGACGCTAGATTTTTACCAACAGCACTTTCCGGCCGGCGGCTTGGAGCGCTTCATAATCGCCCAATGCTTGCGCCAGTTTGAGCGTTTGAAATCCATAATTGCGGCCCGGAATCGGCAAATCGGTCTGATCGTCCACAACAATCACAAATCTTCCTTGTTCGGGTCCACCTTTGTGCAATTGACCCGTGGAGTGCAAATAACTTGGTCCATTGCAAATGCTTAAGGGCACTGGAACTTGGGAAGCAAAAGATCGAATCATCTTGGCATTGGGTAAATAGGAAAGCGCCCCAACAAATTCAGGGGATGCAACGCCCTGTAAAAATGAAAGCACAGAACCCACGGGCTGAGCCACGTTGCTGATTTTTTCTGCAATATCTTTTTTCGGATTGGCGGATTGCAAAAATGTGGTTGTATTTTTCTTGCTGCTCTCCACATTGGGTTGATCAAATGGATCGATGTGCATCATGGATCCCAGCAACGCTACAGCCATTTCCCAAGCGAAAAATTCACGCGCCAGATCTTGAGTCGTATCAAGGTGGATATCCATGGTAAATCCATCGCTGCCAGGTTTTCCTTCCAGGATCGGAACGATGCCTTGTCCGTGTTTTCCTGTGCTCTCAGCGACCAATTGCTCAATCCACTGAGTCAATTCGGAGTAAGCTGAGGGAATATGGAAGTAGAGTTTGTTGCGACCCGATTGGAGATGGTCAAACATTTGCTGGGCCATTTGAAGCGGTAAATTATTTTCAGGTTTTTTGCATTCTTCCACAAATGCTTTGGCCGTTTCATAAAAGGAAATCACGTCCCCACCCATGAGTGCATAAGGAATCAATCCGAAATACGAAAGGGCTGCAAACCTTCCACCAATATCGCTGGGATTGACAAAGATATGACGAAAGTTCATCTGTTTCGCTTTGTGCATCAACGGCGTGTTGAAATCCGTGATGGCGATGAATTGCTCTGGATTTGGATTCAAGCCAAAGAAATACTCAAACATGCAATCCACTTCGATGGTGGTGCCGGATTTAGAAGCAACAATGAATAGTGTGTCTTTGAGAGGGATTTTCTTTGCAACGGATTCGATCGTTGTGGGATCGGTGGTGTCCAGCATATGAAAGACTCTTCGCTTTTCAGGGATGGCTTGAGCAAACACATTGGATACAAGACTGGATCCCCCCATGCCCAGAAGTACTACATGAGAATAGGGTAAATAATCGACGAAGGCACGAATCGCCACCAGTTTGGGTTCGAAAGTCGATATGCAATCCAGCCAACCCAAACGGTTGGAGATGGTCGCGGCAACGCTAGGATCTGATGTCCAGAGGGAAGTGTCTTTGTCCCAAAGACGTTGCACCAAGTTGTTGGGAGATGAAGTCATATATTGGATATTATGCGAGGCTGCGCCTCGCATAAATAAAAAAAAGAGGCTGATTGCTCAGCCTCTTTTTACAAGATCAAAAGATCCAGCTTACTTCGCTGCAGGAGCGGTTGTAGCAGGAGCTGTTGTCGTGGTGGTTGTGGTCGTAGCTGTCATTTCAGATTTCCAGCATTTGCCGTTTTTCCAGGTGTTTTTTTCAGCTTTGCAAGATTCTTCGGTTGCACCAGCAACTTCAACCATTTTAGCTTTATCACCAGCGTGAGCAGATACTGCGAACAATGCAGCTACAGCTGCGAACATAATTTTTTTCATGATCATTCTCCTTAAAGGTTAAATGCCGATTCGTTTATAGCCGAATCAACGTAAAGACATTCTGAATGGGCTAGGGGCGTTTGTCTCGTTTCTTGTGTGACTTTATCATGACAAAACTGTCATTTTACCCACAGCCCTAAATGAAAAAGCCGGATTTACAGGCTTTTCTAAGTCTTAGGTCCTTAATCTAGAACGTATACTTAAGACCTGCGGACAAGGTGATCATGTCCACCGGGAGATCGATGATGTGATACATCGTCTTTACATACAAAGAGTAGTGACGAAGGTAGGTGTAATACTCGATACCACCACCGATTAGGATGTTGGTTTTATAGTTGGATCCGTCGGTCAAAAACGATGGCTGTGTGTAGACCACGCCGCCGACTTCCATGAATGGCGCCCAACGGCCGATCGGATATTCACCTTTGGCAGCAAGGTTGAACATGAACCAATTCACACCGCCCTGAAGGACGTTGTCGAATGGAGGAGGAGCTGCTTCCTGAATACCGAGGATATAAATACCTTCGACCGAAAGGTACTTCATGATGTCATAGCCGGTCGTGGAAAGCAGTTCGAAACCTGGTTTGAGCTGTGCGTTTGTCACCGGTCAAAAAGAGTGCGCCGAAATCCGCGCCCACGGAAAATCGCGTTCAATGTCATCCGGCAAACGTTTGAAGTCACCGAAGATTTGATCCGCGTGCGAAGCGAACGGAGTCAAAAGTGAAAGTCCTAGGATGACGGAGGCTATTGTTTTTTTCATGGTTATTATCCCGCTACGTTAAACACCAAAGGATATGTTGCTTCCACGATGCCAGCGCCCGGAGAAGGGAACGGCATACGACGGAACACACCGTTGATGCAAGATTCAACAGTTGGACTGCCCATTGATGAACTTGTGTGGTTGCGCTGGTGACTGCACCAGACAAGCCGATCACAAAGTGTACCAAAATTTTACCACGAAGGTTCGGTTCTTTTTGAAGCTGACGTTCATAGCAATATTCGATTTGGCCCATGTACGCAGCAATGACTTTCGCGATTTGATCTTTGGTGAGTGAACCCACAACGGTTGCAGCGTCAGCATCGATGCTGGCCGTGACAGCCGTACGAGATTTACCTGTACCGAAATCCGCAAGACCGTCGCCGCGGATACCCGCGCCACGACCTTTGGTGCCTAAACCTTGACCAATGGAAGTGGTTTTACCTCCACCACCTGTTCCGCCGCCGACAAGTCCTTTGCCTTGTCGAACTTCGGTTTCACCTTCCAGGCCATAACGGCCACCGGAAGATTTTGCCAAATTGTCGGCAAGATCAGAAACCGAACCATCCACAAGGTCATGGTTCTTGTTGCCTTGCGCGAAGAAGTTCAAAACGCCCGCGTTTTTTACTTTTTCCATGGAAGGTTTTTTTGCACCTGGTTCAGCACGGCCACGACGACCTTCAGCGCCTGGAGCTCTGGCACCTTCACCTTCACGACCGCCGCCTCTCATGACTTGTTTGGCGATGTTCGGGTTGTTGTTGGCTTGTTTGGTGGTCAGCGAGCTTTGGGTGATGACCGGTTTGTACGGTTTCACTTCTTGCGGCTGTACGAGAATTTTTTGGAAGGCTTTCGGAAGATCTTCAACTTTCTGCTCTTCTTCAGGTGTCGGGGCAGGCATCAACTTGATGAGCAACAAAAGAAGCAAGTGAAGAGCAAGCGAGAGCATCAGCCATTTGCCGAATTCGCGATCCATCAGGGACTGAAGGAATGGAACCGGTAGCAAGCGCTCAGGATCATCGATTTCTTCGAAGTAAATGCGAAGTGTGCCTTGTTCAACGGCGCCGCGCGGATGGTTTGGAATTTCAATGCTGAATTCGCCGGCAGATTTGCCTTTGAGATCTGAAACAGGTGTAAGTTTGTCACCCATCTGGATGATGCCTGAGAACTGAGAAGCCAGACGAAGAGAGAGGCTTCCGCTTTCATGGTAGGTCAAAAGAGGGTGGCCATCTGGAAGATTTGGAATCGCTACGTTGATTTCAGAACCTTTACCCACACCGAAAGTGATGGTGGATCCGGGTTTAAAAAACTTGTCGACAACCGTTTGTCCGTAGGCCTGAACCACGACGCGCAGCTGGCGTTGGTACCCTTGTTTTGGAGCTTTGTCTCTTTTGCGAAAATCTACGGATAACGTATTGGAATTAAAGTAGATTTCCGAGCTAGTGTCACTCGGCATTTTAAGAAGATCAAGTTTTGGTGCAGCCATGCGTTTCCCTCGTAAAAACACGTTAGATTGTATTAAATATTCTAACGAACTTTCAAAAAAACACCAAAAAAACACCAATCTTTTTGGGTTTTTAGGTCACTTTTGGGCATAAAAAAACCCGCCGTTTCCAGCGGGTTTTGTAAATTTTTTACAAGAAAATGTGGGCCGACGGGCCCACCCAAGCAACAGTTAGTATTCATCCACCGAGTTGAGGATATTTGGGATGAAGCTCTCATCCAAGTTCAAAAGCTTTTTGAATTGAAATTCTGGAGCTTTCACCACATCCGAACCTTCCGGCTTTTTCAAGTTACCCAAAATGTCCACTTCTTCGTCAGTTATAAACGGTCTTTTTCGCTTTTTGCGGAACGACCATCTGCATTTACCTTCGGAGGAAACCGAAGCGTCCTGGGCAAATGCAGTTTGCAGAAAGAAGCGACAGTGCGATCATCGCGAAGTTACTTTTTCTTTTTGACATTGGTAGCTCCTTTTTTCGTTGGTACAGCTTTTTCGCCGGAACTTTCGTCTCTTGCTTTACAGCTGGAGCTGCAGGGCAGGTGGCAGATTTTCGGCGGCAATTTTTAGCTTGGGCCATGTAGTTATGTGCCGGGTGTGCGGAAAGGTACAGCCGGTACTCATGCCAAAAAGCGTTGGTAATATTCTACGGCTTTTTCACCGTCCTGCATATAGAAGTGATACAGCATGCCCAAATGATAGGCGGATTCCGCATTGAATGGATCGAGTTGAAGAACGCTCAAAAGATTTTTCAGCTTCTTCGGTGTTTCGAAGACATCAGTGCAACGCCCAAGTTCCTGACGCGCGATCATGTTGGCCGAGTTAGCACGGAGTGTTTCAAAGTATAGCTGCGAAGCTTCTGCGTAGTTGCCGTTCTCCATGTTGAGCTGCGCGAGATTCATGCGAGGCTCTTCGAGTTTGGCATCCATCTGTGCGGATTTTTTCAACTCGGTGACGGACTCGGTATCGAGTTCCATCTTGGCAAAGGCAAGTCCCAAGTTGTTGTGGGTGACCGCGTTGTCGACTTTAGCTTTGACTGCTTTTTTGCAACGTCAAAACTGGCAACTCATACTTTTTGCTGATCGTAGTAGGTCAGGGCCAAGGTGTTGATGATGGCATCGATGTTGTTCTTTTTTCCTGGATCAGGATCTCCACAACTTAAAAGCTTGGTTGCGTTGATGAAATCCTTTTTCTTGCGATAGACGTTCGCCATATCGTTTTTCACCTGCCATGGATTTTCATGAATGGTGGCAAGCTGACGGTAGATTTCGATCGATTGGTTTGTATTTACCCGCATTGCCCAAGCTTCTGGCCAATTTAAGTTGAAGATCGAGCTGCTTTGGTTTCACAAGCAATGCATTCTCATAGGCATCCGCAGCGGAAGCGTCTGCCCATTTTGGTGTAGATGTCGCCCAGTTCGTTGTACGCATCTGCCATTTCTTGGGTTTGGATTGAACGGCACGCTGATTGCTTTTGAGACGGTCAGCCATGCCCGTTACAGACACGCGGGAGAAGCTTGTCCTGCATCTACAACCGGAAGAGGTTGTACACTGACAGCCTTTTCCGAGCGCTTTTATCCGCGCCAGAAATTTTCTTGCGGTCTGGAACCTCCACCCGTGGTAGGAGCGCAACTGCAATGATAAGACTTGAAAGTAGGATCGCTGTTTTCATTATTTCTTACCTGCCACTTTGATTTTATCGGTGCTAACTGTTTCAGCCGTGTACACACCTTTGATGATATCGCCGTTGAGGTAAGGTATACCGAAGGTTTGAACTGCGAAAGCTGTTCGTACGATTTGCGCGTGTACTCGGAGTACACATCCAGCTCGTATCCTTTCTTCGGATTTTCGAACGCCTTCAATCGCTTGCTGCTGCTCGATCATCGCCTGGTTGGAAAGTTCAACTTGATACATTTTAACTTCTTCAGGAGAAAGCGAAGGAGGAACCGGAGCTTTGAAGAGTGCCTGACTGAACTCTTGGTACGACAAGCCCAAGTAGTGAAGCGCAGCTACGCCCATCTCTGGATCGCCAAGATTGATCTCGACGTACATTTCTTTCAATTCTTTCGAAGAGGCCGCTTTGCGAAATCGCACGCTGAAGCGCACGTTCCGGCATCATAATCTGATCGAACGGTATTCTTTGAACTTCATCTCTGCCAGTTCAAACATCGCCTTGGAAGCATAATTTGCCCGCAGCTGGACCGCTGCCGAGTTTTTTTCGATGCACGAACCGCGTAAGCCCAAGTTGGCATTGGATTCATCGACTTTGCCCAGACGTCGTTGTACACGAGCCAAACGATAAATCGCTTCGATGCCGGTGGCATTTTTGCGGCCATAACGTTTCAAGTAGTCTTCGAATACTTTGCCCGCGTTGGTGAGCTGGTTGAGTTTTTCCATGATCAACCCGCGAGAGAAGAACACAACCGGTGCATCCTTGTTGGAAAGGTACAATTCAAGATAGCGATTAAATAGTTCTTCAAGGCCGAAGCGTAGATCTTTCAGATTTCCTGATACAAAGCCGCGTTGAAAAGGGCATCTGCAGCCAGGGCATTCTTTGGATCTTTTTGCGCATAGAGCTCATAGAACTTCGCAGCGTTGGCATAGTCGAATTTTTCATCGAAGTAACCCGCAAGCGACAGAAACATCTTCGGAGCCAATTCCGGTTTGGATATTGAGCCAGAACTTGTTCGATGTCGCGATGGCTTGTTCAGATGCGTCTGCACTGATGTAGTTCATCGCTGCGTTGAACAAAGCTTTGTCCGCATATTTCGATTTCGGATATCGGACGGTAAGGCTTTCGTAGAGCTTCGCAGCTTCCAGATGTTTCTTTTCGTCCTCTTTGATTTTTGCGCGTTGGAAAATTGAACCTTGGATCAAATCCAACAAAAGAGCGGTTTTCTTCGGTTGCGAAGGACCACTTGCAATAAGCCAGCGCCCGGTCTTTCAGTTTTTCCCAATCTTTGTTGATGTTGTGAATGTCCAGAATCAAATGGCGCGATTGATTGTATTTGAATTCGGATATTTGTTGATCACGTCGTTGAACGCTTTTTCCGCTTCAGCGAAGTGGTTGTAGTTGTAATACAAACGTGCGCTGATAGTACTTCCGGCGATTTTTGCATCGGTCGGGAAGAGTTTGACGAAGTTGTCGTTCGCTTTGATAAGCGCAACGGTGATATCCGGGAATGGAAGAGCCTTGCCTTTTTTCGCTTCGGCCACTTTTCGATCTTGGAGTAGTTGTCCGATTCGATTTTGCTCAAGGAGTCGATTTGGCCTGTAAGCGCTTTGTTCGCGTGCTTGCCTTTTGGATTGGCCTGGAAGACCAAACCATACTGTTCAGCGGCTTTATCAAAGCGTTTGAATTGGAACAGAAGCTCGGCGTAGAGCATGCGAAGGTTGTAGGCGTTCGGATGCGCAGAGAATCGTTCGAAATACTTGTCGTAGAAGCCCATCGCAAGGAGCGAGAAGCTACGCTTCTTCAGATCGATCTTTTCATATTTTTTGAGATTCTTCATGGTAGCGGGTGGCAATGAGCGTGCATACACTTCAGAGCGGGCATCCACGCCTCTGAGCCTCTGAATCGGTGTTCTGGTTGTACCAGTTTGATCCTGGCTCGTAGGTCGACAAGAAGTTGGTCATTTCCTTGAGCGCGGAAACCTGGTTTTGGCTGCGTTCATGACAATCGATCAATTTCGAGTGATATTTCGAACTTCGGCTTTGTTTGGAGCTTTTTCCAAAAGCAAAGCGATCGTAGCGGTCGCGAGTTCATAACGAGATTGGTCGAAATAAATGTCGGAGAGCTTTTCCAATACTTTGATCGCGTATTCAGGCTCACCGATCGATGTGAAGTACTGTTCAGCCTCTTGGTAGAGACCTAAGTCGGAATAGATCACAACGAGGTCGCGCAAAGCTTCGTTTCGAAGCTCGATCTGACCTTTAACGCCTTTGGAAGATTCAACCACACGTTGCATGACTTCCTTCGCAATACGGTACTTACCTTGGTTGTAGTAACACCAAGAAATCTTGTAGAGCGCGTAGTTGTGCAAATTGTTTGGACGTTTGAGCACTTCGTTGAACGTATCGATCGCTTTGTCGAATTCACGCTTGTTGAAGTAGTCTTCCCCGATTTCCATGTAGGCATCGGCAATGAATTTGCTGTTCGGATAGTTTTTGATCAGCGCGCGCAAGTAGTCCGCGTAGTGTGGATCCTTGGTTTCACGCCCACGATAACCTGCCAAGAACAAAATCTCGTCGATGCGATCGAAGCGAGGGTTTTCCTTGATGATCTGTTTGTAAAGTTCCATGGATTTGCGACCGTCGAATTTTGGTTCAACAGGTTTGGTCGCACGCTTTTTGTTCATCCATAGATCATATTGGTTGTTGTATTCTTCCATTTTTTGGAAGTGCACGGTTTTGCCCACGGTCCAGTAAAGTTCTGCGGTACGGAACAAAATGTCCGAACGTTGGTTCAAACTGGTGGTTTTGTTCAAAAGATTGCCCAGGATCTGGATCTCTTGCTTGGATTTTTCCAAGTAAGCTTCGTTTAGCTTGTAGTCCGGCACGTCAAATGCGTCGAATTGGCGCATTTGAAAGTCCCCACGTTTGGATTCAAGCGGTAAAGGGGAGAGCTTTTCCGACTTGAACGTGTTGGTTCTTTTGGTTTTTGTCGAAGTCGTCTGAGCCTGGACAGGATGTCCGGACAGATAAGCAGCGACAGCAAGCGAAACGATGGTTTTTTTCATTACCTATTCATCCTTTGTTTCTTTACAACGTGTAGGTACATCATAGAGATAGTAACCCACTTCATCTTCCCAATATTCATTGCCACGAAGTTCCCACCAGATCATGGATTCCTTCAAGCTGTCTGTGAATTCAGGCTTGATCAAATCAGCGTCCGTCAGGACAGGAGGAGCCATTTTGAGTGAACGTTTTTGCAAAATCTTACGTTCAGCCGATGTGATTTCGTATTTGAGCACATCTTTGATGGCCAAGTATTGCTCGATGAGCTGACGGCTCTTAAGCAAGGTTTGACCCGCAACGAAGCTGGCTTTTTCAGCCAACGATTGAATGCGAAGAGACAACAAGCGAGAGATAACGGTCGCGCGTTTGTTGTTCAATGAGTTCAATGTGGCTTGTTCGCCTTCGAGGTGGTTGATGAAACGGTGAACGTTCAAGAAACTCTTGTCGGAAGCCGACAGGTTGAACAATTCACGGTACATGTAAACTTCCTGACCTTGCGGATTCACGCTTTTGGTGCGCAGAATGCGGTAGTACTCAGAAGGAGAGCGCGCAGAACGGGCAAGAGCATGTCGATCTGTTTGGCAACCGCGATGAAATTCTTCTCAACGGAAGAAAGGGCTTTCACAGCTGCGCCGTAATCGCAAAGATCGATGAACACCGCTGCTTTGAGCAAGTAGGACTTGGTGTAGAAAACTTGTTCGATGAACAGGCTGTGAAGCGAGTGCAATACGGACAAGGTTTCGTTGAGGCCCTATTCGCTTGAACAATCCCCAGCTCATCATACAAAGCAGTTGGATAGAATTCCAGATCGTTTTACTTTTTGTAATACAGGATTGAAGAGGGTAGTTGCGTTTTCATAGAACACGCGACCCAACGCAAGATTTATTCTGTTTGATGCCAGGTCTTCATCGTAATAGGAAACCGGACCTTTCATCGCCAGATCTTGCGGAAGTTCTCGATCGAATCATCCAAACGGTTTTGTTGGATTGGATCGAACCTTGAAGATACTGAGCACCAAGATACAAGCGGTTCTTGTAGGTGATGCCATTGGTAAAGTTGGACGCTTGATCGTATTTGCCGATCAAATAAAGGTTCTTGGCGATGTAGTAACGGAACTCTTCACGAAGAGACAAAGGAACTTTGTCGGTCGTGATTTAAAACGATGGCCGATCAGTTCATCGTCTTTGAGTTCTTGAGCGATCTCAACCGCGCGACGCAAGCATTCGTGCGTATGCGGAAGCAGAGGGTCCTTTTCCAAAATATCCACGAAGTACATCAATGAACCATAACGAACGCCCATGTCGTACATGGAAACTGCCGATAGTATTTCGCGAGTGGAATTCAGGATATTTTTCGTATTTATCGTTGGACATGATCGCATCGAAGGTCGCGAACGCGGCTTTCGGCTGCTTCTCGATCAACTGCTTGCGGCCCCGTGTTCAATTGGTCCACGAAGTTGAAGTACTGCGTGTTTCCTTGCAGCGGTTTTTTCGTTTGGCGATCGTATCGTTGATTTGGAGCTCAATTTGGGTTAAATCGAATTTTTGCAGGCTGCTTGTTGGAAGCGCAAGCCTGCATCAATCGAAGCACCACCAAGTAAAAGGCTACGTAGTGATGATCGATCGTTCTTCATTGTTGATCCCTCTTTATTGTTCGCGTTCAACCATGGATGGAAGGAAGAAAGACATACCGAGTGATAGAATTCGGTTGTTCTGAGAAATGTGTTGATTGAAAGGCGCGCCTTCTTTCACAGTGAAGTTTCTGAGATCCACACGGACAGCGGCCCAGTCATTCACGAACACTTTGGTACCGATACCGACGTTGAAACCGAAGTTGTTTTCGTTCGCCCATGTAGTAACCAGCACCGGCAGTTGCGCGAAGATCGAAGTGAAGAATCTTTTCGAGAAGATGCTGAATTTACCGTAGATCGGTGCCCAGACAAGGTTACCGCCGATGATGTGTTTGTATGGATCTGGACGGATTCAAAGTAACGCCGCAATCTGCGATTGGAACTTCCAGTATCATCGAACAATGTCGGTGGAACGTCGCAAGGAATGTTGGCAAGATCGGTCAAAGAGCTTTGTTTTGATGGAAGGCATAAGCATAGTTCACTTCAATGCCAGCATTTCACGGAAGTGATAGGTGTAGCGAGCTTCAGCAATTGATAACGGAGGAAAGGGTTATCGAATCGAACCCATGCCCAGAGTGAATTCGCTGCAGCCTCTTTGGTAATACGCGGTTTTGAACGACGTCGATACCTTCGCGACGTTTGGTTACCAATTTCATCCTTTTTTAACTTCTTTTTTGACGGCTGGAGGAGGTGTGGCAGGCTTTTCCCCTGCGCATGGCCGGAGAGGCAACAGATAGCGTCAAAGTACGCCTAGACTGACTTTGGAGAATAGGTTTTTCTTCATGGGTGATTTCTGCTTGTTTTAAAGGTTGTAAAGATATAGTTCGTCATAAAATGAGCCATACTTTCGAAGACACTGAATATTGTAATACGAATTCTAATTTAATGAAAGAATTCGACAGGAATTCCAAACGGTTGCGACAAATTGCATCGCAACTTACTTTATCAAAAATTCAGTGCATTGATTCATCAAACTGCTTGCTTTGAAAATGTGTCGCGTGTGTTGGTTGGATTGTCCGGCGGTGTGGATTCTTCAGTCCTGTTGCACATGCTTTGTGAATATCAAAAAAAACCAAAAATGGTCCTCATGTCATCGCGCCCACATCCATCATGCGCAGCACGAAGGAGGAATCTGATCGCGACGAGAATGCTGCCGCGAGATCGCGACACGTTTGGAGTGTGAGTTTTCAGTGTGAAGTTGGATGTTCCGTTGAGGTTACAGAAATGAAGATCAATTGCGCCATCTTCGCCATCAAACTCTCAAGGCCACTGCTATCGAACAAACTGTGAGCGGATTGCTTTGGGCCATCACATGGATGAAAACCAGGCGGAAGCGTTTTGTTTCGTTTGATTCGTGGAGCAGACATCAAGGGGTTGTCAGGTATGAAGGCTTTTTCGATCGCCTTACGTTCGACTAATGTTGGAGATCTCCCGTAATGAAATTTTTGATCGAAGCGGAGCGTTGCGCAATTCGTTTGTCATGGACTTGACAATACCCTCAATGGACCGGCCCGAAACTATATTCCGCGAATGTGGTGATGCCGGCCTTGGAATCAAGCTTGACCCTCAGGTAAAAAGTCATATGGCCGATCTGGCCCAGTCCATGTCAGAAATTGATTTATATATGACCACTCAACTTCTGAAATGATTGGAAAAGTCAGAGTGGATGATCACACGCATACTCGGTGAAAATGTTGGGGAATTCAGCCGGCATTACGAAAGAAAATGATTCATTTGATGTATACCTATATAATTAAGGACAAAGGTCACTTTCCGTGAGCAGGTAGGTATGATCGATCGTTGGATGGAAACGCCCCAAAACCCGAAGTTTCTACTTCTTCCTTCCAAAGATTCGAGTTGAAAAAAAGCAAGGCGTGCCCATTTTCAATCATCGACGAATAGTGTACAACGACATGAATTTTGAAGCTACGGATCCATAGCGAGGGAGAATATCTTGAAAAGGTAAATCATTTTTTCTTTGGGCACTTTTAACCTTGATGGCTTTGTGATGAGTTTTCAGTCCATTGGTAAATACGCCAACCCATTGCCAAAGAATATCGCCTACAGTGAATTTCGCGACGAAGTCCGCCAGGGCAAGAATCGAACCAGCCAAAATCTATCATGATGAGATCAGGGTGTTTACAAAACCGATTCGAACATCCAAGTGGATGACAAAACGCCCGATCAAAGCAGGTCAGCTTCAAAGTCGATTGGATGGGAGATTCTTCGGAGAAATTTCAAAGTTTCTCGATGACAACAAAGTGAAGTTCGAATTTGTTTCCGAAAAATCAAATTCTGGAGCAACTTTGCCATGTCCGTGTTGCCTCTGGCTTTGATGGTGCTCTTCTTCTTTTTCTTGTTCCGTCAGATCCAAGTGGGTGGTGGAAAAGCCATGAGCTTTGGAAAGTCGCAACGCGAAGATGCTCGAAGAAGACAAAATGAAAATCACCTTCCACGGGTATTTGCGGGCATCGAAGAAGCCAAAAGAAGAATTGGAGAGATCATCGACTTCCTCAAAGATCAAAATTCACCAAAATGGGTGTGCGCATTCCCAAAGGCGTGCTTCTGGTTGGTTCTCCAGGCACAAGGCAAAGCCCCTTCTTGCCAAAGCCGTAGCGGGTGAAGCGAAAGTTCCATTCTTCTCGATCTCCGGTTCGGACTTCAGCTGAAATGTTTGTGGGGGTGGGCGCGTCTCGCGTTCATAGTTGTTCGAGCAAGGAAAGAAAATGCTCCATGTATCATCTTCATCGATGAGATCGATGCTGTCGGTCGTCAGCGTGGTGCAGGCTTGGGTGGCGAAGCACGACGAGCGTGAGCAAGCGCTTTTGAACCAACTTCTTGTGGAGATGGACGGTTTGAAACCAACGATGGCGTGATTTTGATCGCAGCCACCAACCGTGCAGATGTTCTGGATCCTGCGCTTTTGCGACCTGGTCGTTCGACCGTCACGTGGTGGTTCTCGTCCAGATGTCCAAAGGACGCGAAGAAATTTTGAAAGTTCATGCGAAGAAAATTCCGATGGAAGAAGCCGTGGATTTGAGCATTCTTGCCCGCGGTACCGTTGGGTTCTCACGGAGCTGATCTGGAAAATCTGATCAACGAAGCTGCGCTTCTGTACACGTCAAAACTTGGAAAAAGTTTCAATTATCATTTCGAAATGGCCAGACAAACTGATCTTGGGCAAAGAACGCCGCAGTATGGTGATGACCGACGATGAGAAAAAAGTCACCGCCTACCACGAAGCGGGACACACGCTTGTGGCGAAAATGAGCCCGAATGCCGATCCAATCCATAAGGTAACGATCGTACCTCGAGGCATGGCGCTGGGTGTGACTCATCAGCTTCCTGAAAAAGACAAATACACCATGCACAAAGACGAAGCTGAAACCATGATCTCCATCTTGATGGGTGGTCGCTTGGCGGAAGAAATCGTGTTTGGTCGCATGACCAACGGTGCAGCGAACGATATCGAACGTGCTTCCGATCTTGCGCGCAAAATGGTGTGCGAGTGGGGGATGAGCGAAGAAGTTGGACCGCTTGCCTACAAAGATCACGGCGATCAGATTTTTCTGGCCAAAGAAATGTCATCGACATCGCACAAACTCAGCGAGCAAACCTCGCAGGTGATTGATTCAGAAATTCGCAAGATCGTGATGAGAAATTACGAACGCGCGAAAAACATTCTGATCAAACATCGCGATGCTTTGGATCGATTGGCCAAAGCGCTTTTGGAAAAAGAGATTCTGGACGCCAATGAGATCAATTCGATCATCGGAAGCCCAGCTTAAGCTGCTAAATTAGCTTCATAAAAATGCTTGTTTTGGGTTAAAGTGGGCCCGATGCTGCAATCGATCGAACATTCCGTCTACTTCAGGTATTTCCTGCATATGGTGGACATCGCCGCTGTTGCGGTTTTGATCTACAGCCTTCTTCGATTGGTTCGTGGAACACGCAGTGTTTACATGATTCTGGGCGTGGTGATTTCCTTTATCATTTATTGGGTTTCATCCGCCGCTGAGCTCTATACGCTCAACTGGATTCTCTATCACTTCCTTGAAAGCTTATTGCTTATCCTCGTCATTCTCTTTCAAAACGAAATTCGAAGATTCCTGACCCGTATTGGACAAACTTCTTTCATTCCATTTTTGGGATCTTCGCAGGACTCCGAAATGGTGGATGAAGTCGTGCGTGCATGTTTTTCACTGGCGAATAAAAAAATCGGCGCGCTCATCATCATCGAGAAAGATTCCGGTTTGAACGAATATGTAGAGCAGGGCATTCAACTCGACGCCAATGTTTCCAAACCACTGCTCACCACGATTTTTCAACCTTCTTCTCCACTGCACGATGGTGCGGTCATGATTCAAAAAGGTCGCATCTCCTACGCAAGCTGTTTTCTGCCGCTTTCAATGGCCACCGAACTCGATTCCGATTTGGGCACGCGTCACCGCGCTGCCATTGGGGTCACCGAAGAAACCGATGCGATTGCCTTGGCTGTTTCGGAAGAAAAAGGTTGGGTTTCGGTGATCATGAATGGAAAAATCATTCGCAATGTTGAAGGAACTGCGCTTCGCAAGATGTTGACCGAGCAACTCAACACCAAAATGTCCCAACTTGTTCTGAATGAAGATACGAAGGAAGGCGAGGTAAAATGATCCGGCGCTTTTTTACGTATCACCCGCTTATGAAATTGTTCTCGCTCGCACTGGCTTGCGGACTATGGTTCGTGATTCGTGGAGAAAAACTCACGGAAATGTCCGTCAACATTCCCGTGAAGTTTGAAAATCTTCCAGCGGGAACCATCATGAATTCGGATGTTCCCAACACCATTCGTTTGAAGCTTCGTGGAAGCAAATTGCGCATGGCCAAAATGAACGAAGATTTTTTCACGCCGTATGTGATCAATCTCGAAGGTTCAAAAATGGGGCACAATAGTTTTGGATTTATGCCGAAGACTTCAAAGTGCCATTTTGGCGTCAGCATCAATCGCATTCAACCGCAGAACATCCATGTCCTTTTATCGAAAATCATGACCAAGCCAGTAACGGTCGAACCACGCATCGTCGGCAATCCGATGCCAGGCTTCAGTTTGAAATCCGTGCAAATCAATCCGACGCAAGTTCAGATTCAGGGAGACCAAGCCCAATTGGAATTGATCAATGTCCTGGGAACAGAAGAAATCAACCTCGACGGGCGCAGCACTTCGTTTCAAGGTGATTATGATGTGGATCTACGAGGTTATCGCGCCAATCTTCTGGTTTCCACGGTCCATGTTCAGGTGGAGATTGAGGAAAAAACCGGAACCGAAACGATTCTATCTGTTCCAGTGAAATGGACAGAAGCGCAAGCCGAGGAAATCAAAAAAGATGGCGCCAGAATCCAGCCTGAAACCGTGACGATGAAAGTCTCGGGAAGACTGACTCAGGTCTTTGAAATTGTGAAAAATCCAATTTCACCGACCCTGAACGCCAAGCAGCTCAATGCTGCGCTTCGAGGCAACCGCGAAGCTGTGATTTTCCTAGATTTGCCCGTGGCTGAAGGCATGAAATTTGAGGTTGAACCCAAGGCCGTGAAATTGATATACGAACCCAAGCAGCCGGAAGAGGCTCAACCACAGGAACAACCTCAGCAAGCAGCACCGCAACCATGAAACTTTTTGGAACAGATGGCATTCGAGGCCGCACCAACACCGAACCGATGACGGTGGAGACGATTTTGCGCGTGGCCAAGGCCATGGGGTACATTCTTCGCAAAAGCAACGGTGGCAAACGTCACAAAGTTTTGATCGGCAAAGACACGCGTCTTTCTGGATATATGTTCGAGACAGCGCTTGAAAGTGGTTTTTGTTCGATGGGCGTGGATGTTTTGTTGGTTGGACCGATTCCGACTCCGGCCATCGCGTATCTGACCGAAAGCATGAAAGCAGATGTGGGTATTGTGATCTCGGCCTCCCACAATCCCTTCGATGACAACGGCATCAAATTTTTCAACGAAGTGGGATTCAAGCTTTCCAATCAAATGGAAGCGGAAATCACACGCATCGTTTCCAATCCGCACGAAACCGCCGCACTTCACGCGGATCCAGCCGAGATTGGCAAAGCCAAACGCATCGACGATGCCAACGGCCGGTACATTTCTTATTTGAAGCAGTTCTTGCCGCCGCATTTGACCTTGGAAGGCATGAGAATCGTTTTGGATTGCGCCAACGGATCGGGCTACAAAGTCGGACCTGCGATTTTCACGGAACTCGGAGCCACGGTCATTCCGATCGGGGTCACGCCTGACGGTAAAAACATCAATGAGAATTGCGGTGCGGTTCACACCGATGCCCTCAAAGCCAAAGTCATTGAAGAAAAAGCCCATATCGGGATTGCGCTCGATGGTGATGGAGATCGCGTGATGTTCTGCGATGAAATGGGACGTGTGTACGACGGAGATGATTTTCTGTCCATTGTCGCCGATCAGGAAAAAATCTATCCAGAAGTGAAAAATGGATTGGTTGGAACAGTGATGACCAATTTCGGATTGGAAAAAAAATTAAAACAAATCAACATTCCGTTCTATCGCTCGGATGTCGGCGATCGTTTCGTTGTCGAGAAAATGAAAGAGACCAAAGCGATGTTCGGCGCAGAAGCTTCTGGACACATCATCAGCCTGAAACGCAGCACCACAGGGGATGGGATTCTCTCAGCGATTTTGCTGCTCAATATTCTACGTGAGCAAAACAAACCGCTCTCGGCGTATTATCAAAGCTTCGACCGTTTGCCTCACGAAATCAAAAACGTGAAGGTGCGTGAGAAAAAACCATTCGATCAAATGCCCAAAGTTCAAACAGCGATTCAAGACGCAGAAAAAAAACTTCACGGCAATGGCAGGGTGCTGGTTCGTTATTCAGGAACCGAAGCCAAAGCGCGCGTCATGGTGGAAAGCGAAGATCAGAATCTGGTGCATACGCTTGTCGCTGAAATTTCCAGCGTTATTCAGAACGAAATCGGTATTTAATTACTTGGCCGGATTGAGTAGTTGATCCCTATAAAGCACGATGGACATGATCATGGATGCCATGATGCCATCAGGTTCCATGGTTCCTTGAAGTTTGTATTGCTGATCAAGGTGGTCTCGAAGTTCTTTTTCGTAGGCCAGCAGTTCTGCATGCGAGAGAGTATCGATGGGAACCTCGGTATCATCATTTTCCGAAGCAAATAGAGAAATTTCTGTTTTGATTTTCAATTCACCGATCAAACGATGAAGACAGTCGATACGCGTTTGGAGTTCGGATTCATCGCAAATGTGTTGCTGCGGTTTTTCCACAGTTTTTTCTTCGCATGAGCAGGACTCAGCATCATCAAAGAAACCAGAAAACCAATCAGAACAGTTTTTGCGCGCATTCGAACTCCTTAGCAGAATCAAAAAGACGGTGAAACGTTATTTTTTCGTGGTGATCTTTGCATCTGTTCGAATATCTTTGAAATCTTTTACGATTTCAAAATTTTCGTCTCCAGCAAGCGAAGTCAACTCATGTTGTTCCAGCGCTTCAATTGTTGACCACAATCAAACCCGGATCCACCTTCGCATCCCACGATCGCTGTATGTTCAGTCACAGCCTGACATGAGCTTGCGCAAGAACCGGAACCATTGACCTTTCGGCAAGAATTTATCGGCGGCAGACCATTGTGCTGCGGAACACGGTCCCAGTGCAAACGCCGTGTTGGCAAACGCCATAACAACCAAACAGTCAAAAAAGTCGTTTTCATATATTTCATACGTACCCCTCAGGAGGTTCTATTAGAGCAACGGCTGTGCCAGTGAAGGCCAGAAGTAAACCATTGAAATAATTTGATTTTTTTACCAGTGAAGTTCTCAAGGCCTACATTTTCCTGCTCAGCGACTTTGTTCGATGAGCTTAAAGCAGCTCAGGGGATGAAATGTCCTTAATATAGGCTAGCCCTTGGCGAAGAGTCCAAATTCGGATATAGAAGCAGTATGAAAAAACTCGGCGTTAATATCGATCACGATGGCAACACTTCGCAATGCTCGTGGAATCTCTTATCCAAAACCTTTGCTTGCAGCGTTGTATGCCGAAGAGGGTGGAGCAGACAATATCACCGTTCATTTGCGTGAAGATCGCCGTCATATTCGCGACGACGATGTTTTGGAACTCAAACGCAGCATCACCACACCGCTCAATCTTGAAATGGCTGTGACCGAAGAATGATTTCGCTTTGCGCTGGACGTTCGTCCTGCGGTTGTCACCTTCGTTCCTGAAAAACGTGAAGAGCTCACCACCGAAGGTGGATGGAACGTCATCGCGCATGAAGAAAACTCAAATACGCCATCGATCTTTTTCAGCCGCTGAATATCGCGGTTTCTCTGTTTGTCGATGCAGATTTGAAACAGGTGGAAAAAGCAGCCAGTGTCGGCGCACACTCCATCGAGATCCACACGGGAACGTATTGCAACCAATCCAAAGATCTTCAATCCAAAGAGCTGGACAAGATTTTTTCCGCAGCTGCCTGCGCAAGTCAAAAAGGGATGGATGTTCACGCAGGACATGGTTTGCATTATCAAAACATTTCTCCGCTGCTACAGATTCCAGACATCTCATCCTTTCAAATCGGTCACGCGATCATTGCACGAGCAATATTTGTGGGAATGAAGCAAGCTGTGCATGAAATGAAAACCATCATCGCCTCGGTATGACCTTTCAACTTCCAAAATTTCCGGATATTTCAGATACAGCACACAAAGAGTGCGCGGTCATGTCCTGATTCTGGCGGGCTCCAAAGAAAAATCCGGTGCAGCCATTCTTTCCAGCCTCTCTTCGATGCGATCGGGTGTTGGATTGTGCACATTGGCGCTTCCTTCCGCCGCACATATGATCATCAAAAGTCAGCTTATCAATGTGATGAGTGAGGAAATCCCAAGCACGGAAGATTCGGTTTTCAAAAACGAAGGTCTCGATAAAATTTTGGCGCTTTTTGAGGGCAAGTCGGCGATGCTGATTGGACCAGGATTAGCGCCGGATTCCAGACGCAAGTCGTGGATTGAAAAGATGGTCGCGCAAAGTTTGTTTCCGATGGTGATTGATGCGCAGGCGCTGTCCGATCTGGCGACCGATATTTCGGAGATCTCATTTGAAAAACATCATGTTGCCATCACGCCGCATGAAGGGGAGATGTCGAAACTGACGGGTTTAAGCGTTCAGGAAATTCACGAGAACCGAACAAAAACCGCCCAAACCTTTGCGAAAAAATGGAATGTACACGTGATTCTCAAAGGACATCACACAGTGGTGGCTTCCCCAACCGGTGAAACATGGATCAATATGGTCGATCATCCTTGCCTATCGGTGGCAGGAACCGGAGATGTGCTCGCGGGGATTTTGGTATCTTTGCTGGCCCAAGGTATGACCATGTTTGAAGCTTGCCAACTGTCGGTGTATATCCACGGACGTGCAGGACAAAAACTGGGACAGCGAATGGGTGTAAGAGGTGTTCTTGCGTCCGATTTACTGACCGAAATTCCACAAGTGCTCAATGAACTCAATCAAAACCAAACCACTGGCGCTTGACCAGATTGATTCGCTTGCGGCCATGGTCGCCCAGCATATCCAAGAAGGCGATGTGATCGCGCTTTCGGGTGATCTCGGCGCAGGGAAGACCACGTTTGTAGCTCAATTTGTCAATCATATGAAACCTGAGCCGGAAGTTTCCGTCAGCAGTCCGACCTATGTCATTCACCACATTTATCCCGCCAAAATGAACATTCATCATATCGATCTGTACCGTCTGGAAAATCCGGAGGCGATCGATGCTCTGGGATTCGAGGAGTTTTTGGGAGAAAAGGGCGTGGCCTTGATCGAATGGTTCGAAAAATTTCCCAAACTCTGGATAGGTCCCACACTTCACATTCAAATCAACATCTCGAATGCTCAAACCCGCATCTACGAATTCAACGTCACGAGCACAATCCCAAAACACTGGGATGATCTACTTGCCGAAATAAAAAACGCTTACGCTTAAGGTGAGCTATCTTTCATCAAATCTGGACGTGGGGGCAGGTTCGTGTGAAAATGCGTTCATGTTCAAAAAAATCACACCCAAAGAGTGGGTACAATTGTTGATCGCCATTTTCATCGTGGCCTGGATGGGCTACTTCTTTCCCCTGGGATTGGAAAAGCACATCTACAACGCCACTCAGGGAGAACACTTTCAAAATTCGTTTCTCGCGCTTATTTGAAAACTGTACTGGAAGTGAATTCATCCACCATGATTTACGACAGAACGCCGATTCAATACGCGTTGACCAATTCCGGTCCGCTGACTGATCGCAAGATCAACAGCATTCGGCCCGTGGTGCAAATTCTTTTGAATCAAGGTGTGGACATCAACGCTGTGAGCGACCGAGGACTTACATCATTCCATTACGCCATCATGGATGAAGACGCCAAAGCCGTGGAGTTTTTGATTTCTGAAAAAGCCAATGTGAACCAACCCGTTTTCATCGACAAAATCGATCAAATGGTAAAACCTTCTCAAATCGACGGCATGACACCGCTACGCTTTTTGGAAGAACGCAGAAAAAGAAAAGCTCGTGAAGAACGAAAAAAGAATGGATGAGATCGAAAAGCTTTTGAAAGCCGCCGGCGCCAAATCTGAAGTTATTAAACAGTAAATGCGCGGCGACGGCCGCGCCAACAACAGTGTGCCCTTGGCGCTTTTATTTGGGGCTGAAATTTTTCAGCCCAAATAAAAGCGCCGGAGATCGGTTTCGTGAGAGAAACTAACCTCCGGCGAACAGGAGAAAAAATGGCTAAGCCACTTTTCTGTCAGCTTAGGTACCATTGTTCGCTTTGACCCGTCAACAGCCTTTCTGAAATTTTTTAAACCATTGAAATTGTTGAGTAAAATGCCTATTTTGACTCATTTTGCCATGGGTACGGGGAATGTGTTATAAGCTTTCACCCGGGGACACTGCCGGAAGTTTACAGCAACAAAGTTGCTGTAAAAGCGGTGTGTGTACCCGGACAAAATATGACCAATAAACGTAAAAGAGTAGTAATTGCAATGTCTGGCGGAGTGGATAGCTCCGTCGCTGCGTATTTGCTCGTCGAACAGGGTTATGAAGTCGTGGGCATCTCCATGCGTCTGTGGTCATATGAGCAAGATGCAACTCACGGTTGCTGCACACCCGAAGATCTATTCGATGCGCGCAAAGTTGCCAACCAACTCGGCATTCCTCATTACATTTCCGACTTTCAAGCCACCTTTGAACAAAAAGTTGTCGATGAATTCGTCACTGCCTACAAACATGGCGAAACACCGAACCCTTGCGTTCGCTGCAACAACGATTTGAAATTCCACACGCTTCTCAAACGCGCCAATGAGCTCGGTGCTGATTATTTGGCCACCGGTCACTATGCACGTGTTGTGCATGAAGATGGTGAGTACAAACTTATGCGTGCGGTGGATGCCACCCGCGATCAAAGTTATTTCCTCTATGGCATGAGTCAAAAAGAACTTTCGCAAATCATGTTCCCGTTGGGAGACTTAACCAAAGTGGAAGTGCGCGAAATTGGCCGCAAAGCCGGCATTGCCACATCCGACAAACCGGACAGCCAAGAGATCTGTTTCGTTCCCAAAGATTATTCCGACTTTGTTGAAAAAAGAATTCAAGGCGAAACCATCAAAGGCAAACTCGTCGATGAAACTGGAAAAGTTCTTGGCGATCACGACGGCATTCACAAATTCACCGTCGGACAAAGAAAAGGAATTCAAATTCCCACGACCTTGCCGATGTATGTAAACCACATCGACAAAGATACGGGTAATGTCACCGTTGGTAGCAAAGAAGCTTTGAAAAAATCCGAATTCGACGTTCGCGAGCTTCGCTGGGTCAATACGCCCGTGAAAAAAGGCGATAAGCTTTTGACCCAAATCCGAAGTAGATTTTATCCGAGTGAAGCGGAAGTGATTGAAGTGGGAGATACCATTCGAATGAAATTCCACACCCCACAAGAGTCCATTTCGCCAGGCCAAGCTGCGGTGTTTTATAAAAATGACCAGGTGATTGGTGGGGGTTGGATCTCGAAGGTTATTTCCTAGTACAAGGTCCCGTCCTGCTGGACTTACTGGGTCTTTTTGACGCTGGACTGCGTTCTCACTCAATCGGCTGTCCTCACGTAGGGGAACTACGCTGCGGGAGCCTCAATCGTTCGGGCCTTGCCACCCTCAAAAATCCCTGCGCAATTGATAAATTTCAAGATATGTTGAAGAAATGTTTTTTTCTTTGATGTGTGAACATCTATACGGGTGAGAGGAAATCAAATCGGGGGACACATGTATGGACCTGCCCGTCAAGCAAAGGTGAAACAATTTTAAAAATAGGAACAAGGAGCATACGCGTATCCGGCCTTGTTGAGACTTGTTTATTGTCTTTCGGCCCCGATGGTTTTCGTGAGGTAGATTCCAAATCCTCCTTATCACTACGTCGGCCTTTGTTGGCCTGCGTCCCCGTCAGGTTTTGGTGTGGAATCTTGCTTTCTTCATTTCCCATTCTTTCTTTGTTTCGCTCTTTGACTTGAAACTTTCTTAAGCAGCCTTGTTGTACTCTTGATCGTGAGCAAGTAATGCCCAAACAATCCTGGCATTTTTGTTCGCCAGCGCAACGCACGCTTTGTTGTGTCCTCGATCGCTGACTTTCTGTCTTATCCATTGACTGCGTAAATCTGTTTTTCTTCCTGACCAGTGAATCGCACTTCGTGCGCCGTGAACCAGAAGCTTTCGGATATACGTGTTACCACCTTTGGTGATTCCTCGAAGCGTGGTTTTCCCACCGGTGGAGTATTGCCGTGGCACAAGACCCAAATACGCTCCAAAATGACGCCCGTTTTCAAACACATGAGGTTGGGATAAAACGGTGAGCAAGGCTGTCGCTGTTAATACGCCAATACCTTCAACCTTCATCATCCGATCACACGTTTCTTTGTGCTCCACATAAATCGCATCAATCTGTGCATCTAAATCTTGTATGCGCTTGTCCATCTCGATCAGTTCAAGACGCATATTTTCAAAAAACATTCTTGCTCGAGTTGTCAGCTCGCTTTCTGCATCTTCCAAGATTCTGGGCAATTGCTTACGAACTTGCCCCACACCTTGCGCCAGGATAATTCCATATTCCGACAAAAGTCCTCGAATCTCATTGGTAAGCCGAGTTCGGCTATCAATGAGTCTTTCCCGAATTCGATGAATACTTTGGATATCTTGATGTTCAACGGTTGCGATCGAAACAAATCGCATATTCGGCCTAGAACAAGCCTCCGCAATGGCACACGCATCATTGGCATCATTCTTCTGATTTTTGGCATACGGTTTGACAAACTTCGCGTTGATCATTTTAACGGTGAGACCGTGTCTTAAAAACAATCGAGCCCAGTAATTGCTACTTCCACACGCTTCCATCGCCACAATTTTGGGTGATAACAGCATGACTTTTTCAAAAAGCTTCTTGCGAGATACTGTGCATTCCATCACGAGGTTTCCAGATTTATCCAGCCCACACAGGCTAAATACATTCTTTGCTACATCGATCCCCAATATGTTAATTCTATTCATGACCTGTCCTTTCTGTCTTTTGACAATCTGATCTTTCCAATGATTGTTATATCATTGCGGCACATGCCTAACGGCTAAGGCCTCGATCTTAAGGGCAGGTCCATTCCATCATTACGTAAGTCCTGAGTTTCGTATTCTGGCAGCAGAGTCCGTTAAGAGAAGTAGGTTGGGTGCTTTTTGAAAACTTTGTTGTTGAGGGGTTGAAGTAGACCTTGCCAGATGAGTTGGATGTCTGCGTTGAGCAGATCCAGTTTTTCTTGAGGTACGGAAATGTCGGTGGATTTCAGCGAAGCCGCTCCCAAGAGTGCCAACAAGTGGCTGTAGATAAAAGCTGTAAAACCTGTGGGACTTTGGATGTAGGACTTGTATGTCTGGTTCAAGAGCGTTTCAAGATGAGGAAGGGCAGCATCCCAATTGTTATTTTCGATGTTGCTGATGAGTTCATTCATTTCCACAAGATCAAGAGATTGCTGGAAGTTCATACTGAATTCATCTTGTTTGATTTCGACTTTTTTTCTCGGTCCCATATCGAGACTGACATCGATATAAACGGTGCCAATCAGCATGTTCTGCTGCCACTGATTGTTCATGGCTTGAAGATCGTAAAAGGCGCGGCTAACACTCGGAACGCTTTTGGCGAGCAACGTTTCGTCGGGTAATCCATTTGCATGAATCGACGATGAAATAAAAAGCAGGCCCATCATCAAAATTCGGTACAGCATTCAACATACCTACCAAATTTGCTGGATATAAAACAAGGTAAATTAAATCGGGTATCCTGGGTGTGCAAAAGTATACATTGCAGATCAATCAAGTACTCTAGGGGCATGATCAAGCACATCGTTCTTCTTTTGGGATTGTTGATTCGAAACAGAATTCGCCATTCAAAATATTATCAGTAATCATTCATATATTTGCAGTTCGAGCTCAATGGGGTAGGGTTGAAATATGAAATGGTTGACGGTGTGGGTGGCAGTTTGGATGTTGGGTGCAACTTCTGTGGGAGCTCAGTACACAAACTGGGAGTCAAAATCCAAAGATGAATTCGATATGATGGTGGAGAGAATCAACTCCGGCGAACCGATGCCCGAAGAAGAGCAAAAGTCTGAAAAAAAGCATCTGAGCCAAAAGAAGAAGCCAAAGAAAAAAACCCGAAGCCAAAACATATAAAAATCTCAAATCAACTCCAGCCAAACATCCCAACGGAAAAGTCGCGAAATTTCAAGATGTCGTGGTTTTTTCCTGTGGCAATCTGGGCAAGAAACGATTCCTGTTCAACAAAAAACAATCTGATTTTTGTCATATCAAAGACGTGAAAGTGGCCGCCAAAATCGCCGAGAAAATCGGCGTCAGCCCATTCAAGGAAAAATTTGCGACGTTTGAGGTCTGTGCTGAATCCGCTGATTCACAGAAAGCCTGCGATCCCAAGCAGGTCAGAAATTTTTAAAATTCAATAAATTAAGCAATATCAATAAGTTGTATTTATATTGATTCGTTGCATCGTGACATCCGGGCGTGGTATAAGCGGAGCATGAAAAAGCTAATCATCGCGATCCTAGTTTTAAGTTCAACAGCTTACGGTTTTGATCTAACTCCAGCGGATGAGTGTCAAAACTTTTTGGCAAGCAGCATCGTCAGCGGTTTCCAATCTTTGTCAACCAATGGTGCGAGTACATCGATGGAAGAGTTCAATCAAGTTTTGGATTTCACCTTCGAGCAGATCAAAAAAAACAACAAATCCAAACCCAAACAAAAGCAATTTCGAGATTTCGAAATCGATAAACTACAAATCAAATCGTACACTCAAAACAATGATGTCGTGAAAATTTATATTGGCATGAGAGCGCATGAAAATGAAACATATCAAAATGTATATCCTGACTCGAGCAAGCCTCTTCGTGCGATGACATTCATGAACGCTCTGGCGGCCGATTCATTAACTCAGCTGAAAGAATTGCCTTTGCCGACGCAAGTGGTTTTCCCAGGAAGACTCAAGACGCTTCAATATGCCGTAATGCAAATCGATGGGCAAACACGTGAAACCGGAGATTTTATCCGTTGCAATTGCTACATGATCGATAATGTTCGTATGTCGGACCCAATGCTCAAAGCTCCTGCAGAAAACTCTTGGACGTGCGGTTCTTCGCTTCAAAAGCCGATCGATGTCGATTTCATTCGCGGAAATTAAACGATATTAAATTTGGTGTTCTTTTTCGGTGAATTCAAGCATTTTTGATGCGCAGGTAACCTGCTTAACTTGAAAACTGCTGCCTTTGTCTTGAGCGAGTTCGAGGGCCTGATTCACAAAGGCGTACATGTCTTTCAATGTTCCTAAAAACCCTTTTGATCCGTCACGTACGTGATGGTTTGCCATTTTTCGTTCGCGTAGCTCTGAATGATGCCGGTGTTGAGTGTAAGTTTGAAGGCTTTGTCGTTGTTGCCGATCATGATGGTTCCAAGCGTTGCATCGGTTTTGATCGACATTGGATTGGTTTTGTCACCGAAGGTTGGAGAAGAAAACAGGCTGAATTTGGATCTGCATTCATCCACCTGAAGGGAAGATTTCTGAACCGTTTCGTATCGTTTCTGCGTGGCGGCTGAGGCTGCATGTGCAGATGAAAATGAAAAAACAACCAAAAGCAGGGCAAGCGTTGAGTAGAAGAGTTTGTTCATGCCTGGGGTAAATACAAAGGCTGTGCCATAAAATTCATTAATAATTTCAAACGGCTGGATGCGTTAATGCAACTGTAGATCCCCCCTTTTTTCAGCACCATGCAAAACATTGCATACCTTACAGCATCACCACTCAAGAGGTAGGTATCCTTTCGAATACCCACGATAAAGTACTGAGGGTATACAAAAGGATACCTGCGCTGGGGAAGACGGTAAAACTTGGGTATCCGAAAGGATACCTACACACTGATAAGTCAGTATACCTACGCACGAGTCATTGAGCGTTTATTGGGGAAAAACCTCTTAGGTATTCGAAAGAATACCTTCGAAAATCGGACGGATGAGTTCGAAAAACAATGTATCCTTTCGTATACCTTCGTGGAATAGACGTGAAACGTCGATAATACGTTTATACAGTGGAGGTATACGAAAAAATACCCGCGCGCCGGTGGTATGGATGTTGCTTTTTGGGTTTGCATGTATGTACCAGGAATTAGATGGCCAACTAAACTTGCTGTAACGGCAATCAGGAAAATTGGCGATGCTACGCAAGCTGCGCTACCCAAAGTCATGAATGAGCTTGATCTTCAAAAGAAGATATTGATGAAGGAAATCAACAAACGGGCAGCATACGAACGAGCGAAAAGAGAGGGCTTGAAGCCGATCGATCAATACTCTGGAGTTAAGACAATGATCAATGAGCAAGTGATCCGCACAGTTAAAGAAAGCGGACTCAGGCACATCGATGTGGCGGATTTTTCAATGCTTCATCGACCAAGAGTTACCAAAATCATGAATCGACATTTGAATCGAGTCTCGATCGATTGCATGTTCAAAGTTTTAAGTGCGTTGGGAGTCAAAATCGAAATTAAGTTTAAGTAAGTATCCTTTCGTATACCCGCGATAAAGTACTGAGGGTATACAAAAGGATACCTGCGCTGGGGAAGACGGCAAAACTTGGGTATCCGAAAGGATACCTTGGCTAGAGGGTTGCGTTATCGTCTTGGTAGGGATAAGGATTGAAGAAAATCCAATCCTAAAGGAGGCAATATGCAAATCAAAAAAACGGCATCTACAACTTGGAATGGCGGACTCAAAGACGGAAAAGGTTCCATCAGCACTGAAAGTGGTCAACTCAAAAACATTCCCTTCGGGTTCAACACGCGTTTCGAAGGTGTCAAAGGTTCCAATCCCGAGGAACTCATCGGTGCGGCGCTATCAGCTTGCTATTCCATGGCTCTCTCCGCAGAACTTGGAAAACAAAATGTGACCGCGACTTCGATCGAAACCAAAGCTGAAGTGAGCCTGGAAAAACCGACAACGGTTTTCATATTCCTACGATCCATTTGGCCGTGAGTGCCATCGTTCCCGGGGTCGATGAGTCTGCATTTGCAAAAGCGGCTGAAACGACCAAACAAAATTGTCCAGTGTCCAAAGTGCTGAAGGCAGATATCACCTTGAATGCACAATTGAAAAACGGATAACATTCGACAAGCTCAATTGGATATCTTTGATTGAAATTGAATTTACACAATACTTCGCAAAATTGCGTTTTGGGCGATCTGTAGTAGAAAAGATGCATCCGTATTGCATGGAGACAAAACCAACAACCAGGAGCGTACAATGAATCTTGCACTGTTTAGTTCTGAAGGCTTTATCTATTTTTTGAGATGGTTCCATTATTTTTTCGGCGTGACATGGATTGGTCTGCTCTACTATTTCAATTTCGTACAAACACCGTTCATGGGTGATGCAGCAACTGATGCTGGAACAAAATCCACCGTGACCCGCGTGCTGGTTCCTCGCGCTCTTTGGTGGTTTCGCTGGGCTGCGATGTTCACATTCTTGACTGGATTTACCATTTTGATGATGCGCGCTCATCAAAATCCAGAAGTCATGAAAACACCTTGGGGTGTCGGAATTACCACAGGTGCAACCATGGGTATTTTGATGTTCTTGAACGCTTGGTTGATTATCTGGCCAAATCAGAAAAAAGTGATCGCCAATGCCGTGAACGTGGCTGCTGGACAACCGGCTGATCCGAATGTTCCGAGCTACGCTGCCAGAGCTTCAGTTGCATCGCGCACCAACGCTTTGTTTTCTTTTCCGATGTTGTTTTTCATGGGAGCTGGACGTCACCTTCAATGGACTTCCGCTGAAGGAGGCACAACGTATCTCATGGTGATGATGCTCATTGTCGGCATTATCGAACTCAATGCCATCAAAGGTAAAATGGTGAAACCACTGGCGACCGTCAAAGGCGTGATTCACTCGAGTTTGGCACTTTGGGTTGTGATTTACCTGTTGTTTGAGTGCATTGCCGTAGCGAACTAAAAATGAAAATTGATTCTTCCTGGCGGCCGTACCTCTACGAGGAATTTCAAAAGCCCTATATGCGGGAGCTGATGGAGTTTCTGGAAAAAGAGGAGGCCGCCGGAAAAATCATTTATCCCGCCAAGCAAAACATCTTGGCAGCTTTTGACCAAACCAAGTTCGATCAGGTCAAAGTCGTGGTGATTGGCCAAGATCCGTATCACGGTCAGGGACAAGCACACGGATTATCCTTTTCCGTGAATGAAAGCGTTCCGCTGCCACCATCGTTGATCAATATTTTCAAAGAATTGGAAAGTGATTTGCAAATCACACGACCGTCTTCAGGTTCATTGGTTCAATGGGCCAAGAGGGTGTGCTTCTGTTGAATTCAGTGTTGACGGTCGAGCATGGAAAAGCTGGTAGCCATCATAAAAGGGTTGGGAAAAATTCACGGATCGTGTGATTGAAGTGCTCAACGAAAATAAAAAAAATCTGGTTTTTATTTTATGGGGATCTCCAGCCCAGAAAAAGCCGCAAAGGTGGATTCAGCCAAGCATTTGTTGATTAAATCCCCGCATCCATCTCCACTTTCATCGTATCGTGGATTTTTTGGTTCCAAACCGTTCTCCAAAACCAATCAATATTTGCAAGAGCATCATATTCCTCCCATTCATTGGTCATTGTAATTACCCAATCGCTCCAGTGCGTACCAAATCTCCACGTTGAATGCCGCAAAATCCAAGGCTTGTTATCTTGTGAAATCAAGTACTTAATGATTTTTGTTATAATGGAGAAATGGTACAAAATTCGCAAAATGAATTTTGGAACAGGAGCAAGGAGATTTTATGACAACAACGCACACGCCTAAAAAATTCTGGTTGTGGAAGATTCGCCAGATAGTCGCGAATTGATCTGTCATCTTCTGCAATCAGCCGGGTTACAAGTAGAAACAGCCGATAATGGTAAGGACGGTTTGGAAAAGGCCCTGAAGCACAAACCAGATTTACTTCTGCTGGATCTTGAAATGCCGGTTTTGAATGGGTTCGGTGTGATCAAACAGCTTCGAGCAAGTGCTTACAACAAACCAATCGTTGCAATCACGGCACACAACACGCTTCAAGATCGTGATCGTTGCCAAGATGCCGGATTTGATGGCTTGATCAGCAAGCCATTCAATCAAGAAGGATTGGTTCGCGTGCTCAAAGAGCATCTTTCCAACATTTAAAAAAACATCGCCTCCACTTCGGTCTTCGGATAATTTGTTGGGATTGAAAAATCTCAAGAAAAAAATTCGGAAGTGGGTGGGGTGGACCCTTGTGTTCTTTTTTGGATCCACCATTCTGACGACCATTCTGTATAAGTTTTCTGCCAGTGCCGATCACGCCGTTCATGATCGTTCGGTATTTAGAGTCGGATGACAAATCTTTTAAAAAAGATTGGGTTCCATTATCCCGCATTTCAGACGAGCTCTCTCTTGCTGTGATCGCTTCAGAAGATCAGTTGTTCCTGAATCACTTTGGATTTGATCTCAATGCGATTCAGAAAGCCATGACTTACAACCAACAAAAGGGAAAGAAGCAGGTTGTTAAAGGTGCGTCCACCATCAGCCAGCAAACCGCCAAAAATGTTTTCTTATGGCCGGGGCGTTCCTGGTTTCGAAAGGGACTGGAAGTGTACTTCACTTTCCTGATTGAAATATTCTGGACCAAAGAAAGAATCCTGGAAGTTTATTTGAACGTGATCGAGATGGGGCGTGGTGTCTACGGAGCGCAAGCGGCCGCAAAATATTATTACAAAAAAGATGCGAGTAAGCTGACCGCATGGGAATCGGCGTTCATCGCCGCCATACTGCCCAATCCATCGAAGTACAAATATCACCCACAGAGTCCGACGGATCATGTGCTCGAGCGTCAATTTTGGATCATGTATCAAATGAATCAGCTTCGCTCTGGGGATTATTCCAAGCTATTCCAGAACGAACCCCCGAGAGAATAGATTATGCGCCGCAAAGGTGCGATGGATTAGTTGAGTTTGCTTTGCGCAATGATATAGCAAGTGTATGCAATCAGGCCACCCACTGAAACAGCGTACATTGATTGTGCTACTGCTGGCCCCAATCGTTCTGATGTGTGCGATTTGGGGAAAAGAAATTTATGTCTTGTCTGCCAAGCGCGCTGAGCTGAAAAAAGATTTTTTCGAGCTCAACAACATCCAATACGGTTTGCTTTCTGTCGACAAGTGGCGGGAAAACATCACCGATATCGTGACCATGCAAATCGACCAGTTTCGGTTGAAAGGAAAACAGGAAAAGCTCCTGCGAGAAGCGTTGGATGATATTCTCAATTCACTGATCACGCAGGCCGAAGAAATGATCGATCAGCCTCAGAAGGGGCTGGGCAACAAAATCAAAAAATTCGCATTCAAGACGTTCGTGGATACCGACAAAATTCGCGAAAAAGTACCTGAGTTTTCCAAAACCATCGTGGATGAAATCAAGGAACCTGAAAACAAAGAAAAGCTCAAAGAGCTGGCGACTGACAAGCTGGAAGAGTATGCCGATCAAACCATGGCTACTTTGGAGGAACAGTCGAGTTATGACAAGATCCTGAAAAAATACAGTTACGTCAAACCCGAATTTATCAGCGAACGAATCATTGAACTCTCTGATCTTTATCAAGCCAGGATTTACCTTCGATCATTCAATATCCTTGGGTGCATGATCATGTTTCTTCTTATCTGGTGGTTGATTCGCAGACAAAAATTCATGTACACGCCGATGTTTATCATGTCGGTCGCGTTGGCGTTGGTGGTTCTTTTGATCGGTGTATTGACGCCAATGATTGAAATCGATGCTCGCATCAAAGAGATCAATTTTCTTTTGATGAACAAAACGATTCAGTTCAAGGATCAGGTTATTTTTTTCCAGAGCAAAAGTATCATCGACGTAGTTCATATATTGATCAAAACCAAAAAGGCCGACTCAATTTTTGTTGGAGTCTTGATATTTACGTTCAGCGTACTTTTCCCGATCACCAAACTCATTTGTACAGAATTTTATCTGCTTGGAACCAGGAAGTGGAAAAAGAGCAAAGTCATCAAGTTTTTTGCCTTTGAATCCAGCAAGTGGTCGATGGCGGATGTCATGGTGGTTGCGATTTTCATGGCGTATATCGGATTCAAAGGGATATTGGACACTCAATTGACTGGATTGAACCTGATGACACCATCCATCGCCAGCATCACAACCAATCAAACCTCGTTGCAACCTGGATTTATTCTTTTCATCGGATTTGTGCTGTTCAGTCTGATTCTCTCTGTCATACTTAAACGTATTTCAAAAGATCCTCATTTCATGAAAGAGCAAAGCATTCCATGACCGATTACATGTGGGGAGAGCAGGAGACTCAGTTTTTCTACCGGCTCGATCCGGATATGATTTTGGAGTCCGTCGAAAGTCTCGGACTGATCCCTACAGGACGCTGTATGGCGCTCAACAGTATGGAAAATCGTGTGTACGAGGTGGAGATTGAATCGGACAGCGCGAATCCATCCGATCACTTCGTCATCGCCAAATTTTATCGTCCTGGACGTTGGTCGGCAGAGCAAATTTTGGAAGAGCATTCTTTTTTGCTGGAACTCAAAGAAGCTGAAATTCCAGTGATTGCTCCCATTGTATTCAACGGAAAGACTTTGTTCAAAGTTCGATACAGCGATTTGCAGTTTTGCGTTTTTCCAAAGCAGGGTGGCCGTGCTCCACATGACATGGACCAACAGCTTTTGCAGATTTTGGGTCGCTACCTTGCGCGTATGCACAATGTGGGTGCCGCAAAGCAGGCGAACTATCGCCTTCACTTGACGCCTGAAACATTTGGAAGAAAGAATCTCGATTTCTTGCTCAAATCCAACTCCATTCCTGCGCAGTATCAAGGAGCTTACAAAAGTGTTGTTGAACAGATTTGTGACATCAGCGACCCTCTGTTTCAGGGAATTCAAACGCAGCGGATCCATGGCGATTGTCACTGGGGAAACGTGATTCATCGAGATGACAAAGGAACATTTTTTATCGACTTCGATGACATGATCGTCGGGCCGGCTGTTCAAGACGTGTGGTTGCTTGTGCCGGGAGATGATGAGTTTGCTTTGGCAGATCGCAGGACGATGATCGAAGCTTACGAGAGCATGAGGGACTTTGACCCCAGAGAGCTCAAATTGATTGAGCCGCTTCGATCATTGCGCATGATTCATTTCGCAGCTTGGATCACCAAACGCTGGAATGATCCAGCGTTTAAGCAGGCGTTTTCGTTTTATGGCACCGATCAGTACTGGACCAACCAGATCAGGGATTTGACGATGCAGTTGCAGAAGATCCAGGATTCGTTGAGGATTTCACCGTATGTTGATTTTGATCCTTGGAGTTAGTAGAATAGAGAGGAAGGAGTTCCCCATGTTTAAATCCAAATTATTGATTGCCAGCATGATCGCCTTTTCCACGGTTGCATTTATGGGCTGCGGAGATGGAGACAGTACAACGCCTCCAGAGCCGAAAGTTCATACAATTGGCGGGACTGTCAACGGATTGGCAGATTCGATTGTTATCCGTTTGAAAGTCGATGGCGAGGTCTATGATGAGCTTGTGTTGACTGAAGATGGCGATTTCACTTTTGCAGAAAAGGTCGCCGATGAGGCTGAATATGAAGTTGTGCCGCACAACAACGCAGAAAACCCGTTGTTGACCGGATGTCCGAACTTCAACATCACCAATTCTTCGGGAACAGCCAACGGTAACGTTACAACCGTGGCCATCAACTGCTCTTAGTTTCTAGTTGATCGAAAGAATTCTTGATATAACGAGCGCATGAACAAAACTCATGCGCTCGTTTTTTTATGTCTGGTTTTGGCCGCAGCATGCGGGCCTAAACGGGTGAAACAGCAATCGTATGAAGAACAATTGGAGCAATTGGAGCGTTTATCCCTCAATCTGGATCAGGCGGATGATAACCCAATGCTAAGAGGGGCGATTCTAAGCGTGATCATGTTCAATTCCCATGACATCGAAGCTTGCTATCAAAAAGTCTCCAAAAACAATCCCAAGATCACCGGTAAAATCAAAACATTCTTCACCATTGGGCACAACGGCAAGATGAGAGCGTTCAAAGTAAAAGAGAACACGATGAACAATCCGCAAATCGAAGCATGTGTGGAACAGGCTTTCGCCAAAATGGATTTCCCGCCGACGGATAAACTGATTGACGTGACCCACTCGATCAAGTTTAGCCCCGCTGAATAGTTGTACACAAAATCACGTCATTTTGTTAAGATAGAATCATGGATCAGATCCGATTCTTAAAATATTAATAATAATATCAAATACTTATATAAATTAAGATTTTTGAGTGTACACGCGCGAGTACGGAATCGCGCCTTGTCCTATTGAGCCGATGAGCTGGTTGGGTTACTTTGGAATTGTAAACAACCCAACCCTAAGGAGAAGAAGAAATGAAACGATACAACAAACATAAAGTGCTCTGGTCGAGCTTGGCAGTTTTTGCCGTAGCTTGTGGCGGTGGTGCTCTTAGTCAGCGACTAGACGGCGGTCAAACCAATACAAATTTGGGACTGCGTGTTCAGGCAAATTCTGCGGCAACCAACGCATTGACTCAAGCTTTGGTTCAAGCCGAAGGAATGACTGTGACTGCAGGACAAGCATGCGTTGAGCAAATTCGCCTAAAACTTCCAAAAGGTATTTCATGTGATGATGCAGGCTTTGTTCAGCAAAGTGGCGTTACTTGTGAAGAGAAAATGGAAGAGGAAGATGGTCAACAACAACTTGAAGCCAAGATCAAAATCGCAGGTCCGTTTGTGTTTGATTTGGTGACAAGGTGAGTCAACTCCATCTCTTGCAGATGTGGTTGTTCCATCCGGTATATATCGCAAAGTTGAATTCAGATTTGCCGACGTTTGCTCATTGGGCGATGAAACAACTTTGTCGTTGACGGGTACAATGTCCGATTCTTCGAGTGGCACTCATCCATTTGAATTGAAGCTCAAATACGATGATGAACTCGAAATTGAATCGCCAACCGACATTCAAGTTCTGGAAGAATCTGCAAACGGTATCTTTGCGAACATTGTTTTGAACCAATGGTTCTCAGCGGTGAATTTCGTTGAGTGTATCGATGATGGTGACTTGGTGGAAACAGCCGGTGTGATTCAGATTAATGAAGACACAGTTGCAACAGGTCAGTGTGAAGATATTTACGATGACTTGCTGGATGCCATTAAGACTCGTTTGAGTTTGAAGGCGAAGATCATAGTGATGACGGCGCAAATCATGATGTGAACGATGACAACGGCGGAAGTGATAGCAATGATGACAACGGCGGTAGTAACGACGACTAATCATTAAACTGTCGAAATGACGGGGTGGCAATGCTGCCCCGTCAAAGTTTTGGTGAAACTATGGATAAAAAAAACAACAGACCGAAAGTTTACAACTATGTGGATCATGTTCAGTACATGAATGACATGGTTGAATTTCTTAAAAAGGAGTCAAAAGTTTTTTCATTCAGATATTTTGCCAAGAAGTCTGGGTTTGCGTCTCAAAGTGCCCTGAAATTTTTTCTCGATGGCAAAAGAAATCTCACAGCGGAGAGCATCCAAAAAGTAGCCAAAGGGTTTCAACTTGATTCAACCGAAACCAAATATTTTGAAAATCTAGTCAAACTTAATCAGGAATCCTCCAATGAGCGCAAAAACGAATATTTCCAGGAAATGCTCAAAGTTCAGAAGAAAAAAAAGATCCGCATGATTTCTACGGATCAATATGATTACTTTTCCAAATGGTACAATCCCGCGATTCGGGAGTTGATTCGTTGCAAGGATTTTCAGGGTGATCCCAAATGGATCGTCAGTCGTATTTTTCCGATGATTTCGGTTCCGGAGGCCCGGGAGTCACTCAGATTGCTCGAACGTTTGGGACTCATTCAAAAAGATGTCAGTGGAAAATACGTTCAAACGGATAGGGCTGTAACAACAGAGCGCGAGCTCAGTGTCGATGTCCGCCAGAAATTTTCATCGTGAAATGGGGCATCGCGCAATAGAAAGCTTGGATTCCATTCCCAAAGAGCGAAGGGATTATAGCGGCATCACATTCGGTCTTCCAGCCTCGCAAGTTCAAAAACTCAAAGATAAACTCAACGAATTCCGTCAAGAATTGAATTCGACATTGGGTTCTCTTGAAGAAGAGACGGATGAGGTGTATCACTTGAACATCCAACTTTTCCCGCTAACCAAAAAGGAGAAAAAATGAAAACGTGGTTCAACTCTAAGTCAATGCTTCCTGCTCTGTCATTCATTGGAGTTATGGCTTGTTCTTCAGTGGCGGGGGATACGTTCGTAAGATTGAAAGTGACGTCTGATCCAGGCTCCACAACCATTGGGAATGCAATCGTGAATCCTTCCAACATTGAATTCACAGTAGCTAAGCTCGTGATCAGTGAAGTCGAACTTGAAAAAGGCGTTGATTGCTCAGTAGAGGACGATAGTGCAAATGATGATGCCAATGAGTTTGAGTATGAGGGACCTTTTGTTGTGGATTTGATCGCTGAAAAAGCCATTCCTTCATTGGATGAGGTAAAAATTGAAAAGGCAAAATACTGCAAATTCAAATTCAAGTTGGATAAACTTGAAGACGATGAAATTCCAGCTGGAGTTTCTGATAGTGCCAGTATTGTAGATAACTCGGTATACATCGAAGGTATCTACGATTCAACGACTCCATTTGTCGTCAAACTTGATGAAGATGAAGATTTTGAAATGGAAAGTGAAAGCGCAAGTGGTTTGGCTTTTGCCAATGGCGAACTCAACACCATTTTCCTGGTATTTGATTTGGGCAACTTGTTTCAAGGTGTCGATGATTTTGCTGACCTGGATCAGGACGGTGGAGTCGTATACATCGATAAAGATAACAACGAAGATGCTTACGATACCATTCGTGAAAATCTCAAAACATTTTCAAAACTATACAAAGATAGCAACGATGATGATGAGCTGGATGACGATGATGATGAGCTCGCATCCGGATCAAACTGATCGTTTTTTACGGCTGAGTTTTACCGAATTCATCCAATGATTCCACAGGTCTAGGTGGGATTGCGTTGGTGCCCCAAAAGGTGTACAAAGTCCCAGTTATTGGGGGGAAATAGATTGTAACGTGTTGAATTCATTGGGCTATCATTTGGTCCGAGAGTTGCTTAGGTACGTCTACTTATTATGAGTTACTGGGGGACATCCAAAAAATTGGTCGCAGGCCTATTGGCTATCGCTATTTTTTCGACCAGTATTCCGCAAGCTCATGCCAAAAATTACCAAACCTGGGAAGAGCTGGATAGCTCAAGGCAGGTGCAGGAAGAAATCGATTACTCTGAAATTGGGGAAATCGGGGAAGCCTGCGTCGATTCATTTGAGAATGCAACAGCCTATGCAGGATTAGCCAATCAGCTGTATATTTTTCCACCACACAATCGCGATAACTCCAAAGAGCATTTGCTGTGGTCCATGCGTTCAAAACAATTGCAAAGAGAAATTGCAAGTCAAAAAGTCGATTGGACAGATTTGTATTGGCTTCGAAGTGAAGCAACTCAAGTATATATCAATCAGTTGATCTACAACTGGAGACTTCAAAGTGAAATTTTTAAACGCAAAGTTAGCATCGATGTCGGTGAGCTATCAGACGATCCACAGGTAAGAAAAGCCATAACTACGAGCACTGAGGCCCGAAAAAAAATCAAAGAAGTTCCTGATTCCTGGGATGAGAAAGAACTTATTCGTCATGCGAAATCTTTCAATGCCATGGTGGATGGCGTTAATACGATCTGCAGTGAGACTCATTCAATTTATGACCGTACAATGAAGGTTTACAACGATAGCCATCTTCAAAATTGGGAAACGAATCAAGATCTGCCAATACTGCTTGGATCCAAAGAAGAAAATGCATTTGTCGACGGCGGAATCAGAGGAATCATTCGAAAAAGAAACGATGAAATGCGTTCGATCGCGGCTTGGGAAGCAGGTCTGTATACAGGTGTAATGTCTCAAACCATGTTTGGGAAGATGTACACGGCCCAGACTGCATTGCGAAATCATGTTGGAACGTTCAATCAAAAGTCGTGTGTAGAGTATGGAAGGGGATTGAGGAAGCTTCCTGAAACAAAAAAAGAACTTTGGGGATTGCTCGGATCTTCTTATGCTTCAATCGAAAAAGAATATAAAACAAATTTAAAAGAGGTGATCGAGGAGGGAAGAGTTGGATCAACTCAAGATCTGCTTGAAGATTACATCCAGTCCAATCCAACATCGATTCAGCAGGCACTCTGGGCAAAACCTTCACGAGAAAGAGCCAAAAGTGTTTGTAGAGTGCTTCAAAATTTTGAGTCTTCAAATTCTCTGAAAGAGGGTGTGGCGCAGATGTTGGCGCCAGTGGCGATGTTGACCACCATCATGACCGCTGGAGCAAGTTCTGGCGTGACGGGTTCAATCATCGCGTATTCCGCCCTTGTGTTGAATTGTAGGATCGACAATCATTGATTTAGTTGTCTCTCGTGATCTGGAAGATCGAATTCAAGGTGCTTTGTTGTCCGACCAGATTGATCGAGAATCCGGGTTGGAAATGATTCAGCAGCTTCAAGCATCTCGTCCGTTGTCTTATGTCAACATAGCCTTGTCTGGACTGGGTGCAGTAGCTGCAGGAACGCGGCTTGCACAAATTTCCAAGGTGGCTCGGTATAAAAAATATCTCGATGCGCGGGGCGGATCACTGGATAAGACATATGCAGCATCACAAGAGGCTTGGTTCGGAAGACAAGCCAAGCCAAGTACGATGACTCGTGCAAAAATCAAAGAGACTGCTGCGAAAATCAAAGGACCAGAACCCAAAGGAATCAAGCACGATTTGGGTGAGGCTAAGCTTCGAGACTATTTGAACTTTGTAAAAAGCGAGAAGGGCAGTGGCAGTGGCATGTTCCCAAATCAGCCTGGAACCTATGGATATGTTAAGCCCACCCCATCGCCGGGTGCGCCATCTGTCAATGGTGGCGGGGCAGGAGTCGCACTCAAAGCTCCAGGAACCACAACCAAGACGGTGACATCGACCAAGCCTTCGTCCGTCATAGCAAAACCAACAGTCCAACCTTCTACCCCACAGGCAAAAATGGAGATTTTGCCAGATGTTGTTCCTATGCCGGTTATTCCGGATATCCTCGAGCCAGTCGAATTTGAACAGACCAATAAAAAAATCAGGGAAATCCTCGAAGAGGAAAGAAAGGGGCAACAAAGGCGTGCAGAAGAAGTTATTGAAAATGATCTAGATGAAACAGATCTTTTGGTCATATCAACTATTGATGAAATATCCAAAGGACAAGGTTATCTTGCTACAAAAGCAAAAGATTGGATAGCCAAACACGGTGGACTAGGTCGTGGGCATTACGATGGAAATGCAACTCATTTTTTGGCCTCGGCAGAGCGCAACCGTTCACATAATCATGCCTCTCGCGTTGAGATAGATTTTCTTGAAGTTGAAAATGATTATACAAAGCTGGAGAGATTGCTGCAGAAACGTGATGGTTTGATGAATCAGATTATTCGTAAAGGTATTTTGGTAGAGTCTGAAAAGAAAAAATTCATGACTAACTTGGATGAAAAGTGGAGCGAAGATCTTTTGAGAAATCCAATTGTCGAACTATTTGATAGCAACAGAATGCAAATTCAGCTCGCAAATGAAAAAATAGTTATAGATCTTGAAAATGTATTTTTAAAATACGGTTTTTTGACAAAAAAGTTTTACGCATCCAATGGGATTTATGAACTTGAAATTACCCCAACGAAAGAAACTCAATTTTACGGAACTTTGGAAAAATACTTTTCAAAATCTGAACATCGTATCGAAAAATTCAAATTTATTTTTAACCCTGTTGAACTGCATATTCGATTCGCTGGGGCTTCGGTCAATTCAACAGAAGTAGAATTTGGTTTGGAAACAGCAAAAAACATTATTCTCAATGAGATGGGAACTGTGGAGCTGCACGAAATTCGTCATCTATATTTTGAAGAACTGCGTGAAAATAGAACGCCGAGTATTTATCATCAATCGTATGGTTGGGAAAATGGTGATTTGAATTCCACAAAAATACATCAGCACTATGTCAGTGCGGAAGAAATCTACGCATATGGACATGATTTGAAAAACGAACTAGCAACCAATCAGAAAGTAATGCGAGAAATTCAGAAAGGGCGAGAGGGCGCTATTTCAGATTATGTGGATTTAGATGAAATCGAGAGCGTCGCAGGTACTCTAAGAAGTATTTCTATGGGCATTTTGCATTCATCGCATGATGTTTTGACAGCAATTAATGAGCGATCTTATCAAAGCTTAGACGTCGGTGGACTTCGTCCAAGCATCTATTTAAATTTAGATAACGGTATGTATGTCGAAATTAACATGGTTTCCAAAGAGCAAAGAGACACGCTTTTTAGATACATGGGCAATAAGCCAGCTTTTGAGGTTGATATCCTTCGCCATATCTACGACAAACAAAAAAAACTCAACCATTTGGCTTATCAGCAAGTAATTTTTTTGAATGCACTGGTAAATGCGTTGTCCAATTATGAAGTTTCGGTAAAAGCTTTTGAAAAAGACTGGAAAGAATCGTTGCAAGTAGATCAAGCATAATGATGTTGAACAATGCGGGAAGCACATATACGAAGTTTAGAGTCAAAACATAAAATTTGGGAAAACTTGGGGATCATATATGACTGGATTTTAAAGGTTTATCAGAGTTCAAAAGAAAATGGTCCGTACTATAATCCAGTTGCTGTGCGTCTTGATGTTGATAGCTAAGCCGTTGTTGAGCGTGCATTCGATCAGAATAGACCAAGACTGAAGCCATCAGATGAACTGCAAGTAGGAAAAAGGGGCGAAAATCAAAAAAAATACTACAAAGGCAAATCAAAATTATGGCAGTGAAGACTTTCTGGATCATTTGAAATTCAATGTCGAGGATATCAATGAATCCCGTCAGAATCCGATTGCGCTTTTTCGTGGCATAACAGCATTTTTACAAAAGATACAACAGTTACCCAGGATGAATTAGAAAAGTTCACAAGATGGATCAATGAAAATTTTTCCTTTGCACCATTCTGGGGAAAAATATACATGGGGTAAAACTGGGGTTATTCATATCTGCAAATGTGCCCAAAAGTCCATCTCCCAGGAATAGTAAGTCCGCAGTTTGACTTTGTTTTTCTGGTGGATATCAAAAATCATCCCTATGTTTTGGTAAAAATCCCAAGTCAAAAGTCAGAAGTTGTTTATGATTTTCATGATTTGGTTGAGAATCTCCATAATATATTTACGGTGATCATTTGATTCCGAGTCAAATCGGCAATATTTCACAATATTACTACCTTACTACAAATGCTCAAAAAGATGAGAAAAGTGCAACAATGGTCGAGAGATGAGTATGAAATTGATCATCAGATGATTCAAGAGACAGCTAAAAGGTATGATCCATATTCAACACAGACTGAAGATCATGTGGTCTTTTCACATAGAAAAATCGAACAATGACAAAGTGAAAAATGAAGGTGCAACGATCAATGAATCTTAAATTTTGACAAGGAGGGCTCTCCATCGGAAGGTAAGGGAGATCCGATTCCAAGCGAACCATCGGATCAGGAAATTCTAGGGCTTGGCCAAAGCTGTCGTCAGAGGGCAACAAATTTTGTCTAAAATTCACCCCGATTCCAAGAAAGAGCTTGTTAGAAAACGAATCGATCAGATGTATTTTGATACGGGCTCAGCCTATCAGTCTTTTGCTGCTCAATGGTTTGCCAAAAAATAGAATACCAGTTCCAGTGAAGTCTGTTGAAAACCCTGGAAATTAAAGCTGCTAAAGAATCTCTTGGATCAATGGTCGAGTGATCATGATGCCTCATGACCAACTCCTTTGATCTTCAGTGTCACGAGTCCATCGTGCAGGCAGCTGATCATCTATATCAAGCAATGGCTTTGCAGTATCTTGAAGACGATAAGGTAAGAAATATCGCCTGATTGCTCAAGCTGAATCCGATCCAGAGCCAACAGAAACTTTCGACGAGATGATGGTCAGGTAAATCAAAATTTAACTATTCGGGAAAATCGTGCGTCTGTATGGATCGCCGATGAAAAGAAGGTCGATAAGCTGACCAAGGATGCCACCAAAGGGAATAAGCCTATGTTCGTGATTGAGACTTATTTCAAAATGTTGAAAGGTGCGGAGGCAGGCAACATATGAAGCCTTTGCATCCATTGTTGGTTTGGAAAAAATGAGCGATGAAGTCAAGAAAGAAGTGCTTTCCATTTACAGATTGATCTATACAAGCTCAGGTTCAAATACGATTTATCGAGATAAATACCTTTTGACGTTTGAACATTACTTCTCAAAGTACGCCATCCTGATTTATACACTTCCAGCGATTGAAAAAGATTTGCTGGAATGATGAAGCCTCAATTGTCATCTTGGGGGGCTCAAAAATTGAATCCAAACTCTGGTACTGCAAGCGCCGGAAAGTAACCACTCTCTCAAATAACCCCAACTGTGGAGTTTGTCGCCGTCTTCGGCCCAGCGATCGCCGATATCCGTGCGGTAGTACATGTTGGGCAATAAAACGTTGAAATGCGTGTGTACATTTGCTTTTGAGCTTCCTTCATGGTCGAACCGGTTCCAGTCACGATCAGAATCACACCGCTGGTTCCGTGACAACCCATTCGCCATTGACCAGTTTGACATCTTCGATGTGGATGCCTTCATCCATAGGGCGTTTGAAAACAACGACAGCGTTTTTCGCGAAGGCTTCGAATGTTTTGTCATCCCGGAAAGGGAAAGGTGGAAGTACGATTCTGGCTCCGATTTGAAATCCTTTTCGGGTTTTAAGTTTGATCGGTTCTCCACTGGCAAGCTGGAAGAAAAAAATCACCCAAGGGTCCGATGATGCCATCGTTTTGAATGCTGATGGTTGGATAACCAAAGCGCGAAGTGAACTCGAGTGGATAAATTCCGTTTCCGTTCACAATGCAGTTGATGTCGATGTAACCCACATAGCGTTCGCGACGCAGAGAAGGTTCCATTTTGCGAAGCGTGGAGTTGAAGATCTTGTTGGGCTCGGACCAAAACATGGTTGTTCCCATCTCACCCGTGGCCACTCCGAGTTCTCCTGGAAAAAGCTTTTTGTGCTCGGAAATTGACGTTGATGGGGTAGATGAATTCGTTGCCACTGGAAAAAGCACCGACGGCAACTTCTACGCCTGAGGCTGCAGCTTTTTGAAGTTGGAAAACCGCATTGTTCCTGCCAGGTTTTTGGATACGCCTGAAGCACGCGAATCACATCGCTGCCATCTTCTTCCTGTCCAACGAACAACAACCGTTTGATGTTTTGGGCTTCGCCGGAAGGTTTGATGACGTATTTGCCAGGATTACCTTTTACATAGTCGATGGCTTTGGTGAAGCTGGTGAATTCTTCATACGGCAAAATCTTGATACCGTGGGCCTTCATTTCAGATTGGCCGAAAGAGCGATCGTCCTCGAGCTTGTCGGTGTAAGGAGTTCCACCGATAACGAGTTTTCCTTTTTGACGAAGTTCATGGGCCTTGGCCCCTTGGCCGAGAACATCGTCGAAGATGACCACATCGGCCCAGTCAACGTCGTTTTTCCAGCCAGATTTTTCCACAAACCCATCCGCAATGTCATTTTCATCTTTGTCTTGAATGAAGTATTTGACTTGGATGTCCTCCTTCTTGATCCGCCAAACGATGCGTCGCCGATCAGTCCGTCCAGAGAAACGAAAAGGAATTTTTAGGTTGTTGGTCGTGCTCATGAAAAAATAGTATCACGAAAGTTGGTTAAGCAAACAAAAATTACACTGGGCGCGGGTTTGCCAAACGTTTAGCGAGTAGGCTTTTTGGAAAACATCGACGTCTGGTAGTCGTTCTAGCGGGACCACTTCGAATGTAGCTTCTGGACTGAAAAGGTTTTAAAAAGGTTGTTCACTTTCCGATTCTGAAACGGAAAAGGTGGTCCGTCCATTCGATCTTGCGGATATTCCAGGCAAATCAGAAGCATATTCAAGAATGTTGAACGATTTTTTTGAATCAGCTGGGTGATGTGTTGGGCGCAGGTTTTTCGTGTGGTTTCAGGAAGGGCGATTAGTGCGGCCCGGTCATACAGTCCAGTGAACCCTTCCAAACTTCGGCAGATACCTTGAAAAATCCTCGCACCAAATCGAAATGCTTTTTTCCTTTGTATAGTTGCCAATTTTTTCATACTTCAGCTTGTTTTCCGTGGAAAATGCTTCGCAAGCGATCGGACTTGATTTCAATTCCGACAACCTCATGGCCTTGCTGAAGTAGCCACAGCATGTCCATGCTTTTCCCACAAAGTGGAACCATGATTTTGCCTGGAGGGTGGTTAAAGTATTTGATGAGAAGAGGGTGGATTTGATTTTGATGGAAAAAAGTCTGGTTGGTTTCCCACTTTTGATGCCAGAAATCTAGATCCATACCTGGATCATAAATCAAAGCCGTCTTAATACAATTTATTCTTGTTCAAGTAGTCGTAGATGTCTTCGGTGACGATGTTTTTAAGTTGGGCGTCTGAGTAATGATCGGCGCGAATGTTGGTCGAAGAGATGTTTGGAATCGAAGTCGGATCGTCTTGCAATCCGCGTGGAACAACAACGACTTTGAACTCTTTCTGTAGGGCTTGGGATTCGCTCCAGGTTTTGATCTGTTCTTTTAGGTCTGAGCCGATGATCAGGACAAATTCATCGTTTGGATTTTGTTTGGAAAGCTCGCGAAGGGTGTAAACAGTTTTGCCACCATGATCGATATGCCTTTCGATGTCCGTCACACGAAACGGGGGTGTGAGATTTTTGACGAGAATTTCACACATGCTCAACCGGTGATCGAATGAAATCATTTCTTTGGCAAAGGGATGGTGAAAAACAGGGGCCAACCAGACCTCATCCAGCTTGTAAACTTTGAGCGCATAGGTGGCTGCGAGCAAGTGTCCCAAATGTGGAGGATTGAAGCTTCCCCCGAAAAACCCGATTTTCATAGGGTCTATATAGTTGATTTAAAAGCGGAAATCCAACGAAAAACCCGGCTATTGACGGTGGCTCCCAAACCAGCTAGAAAGCGCCTCGAAGAACATCAAAGTTGATGAGTTCGTTCAAGCTCGATTGAACATTCCCACCTTCCTTGAACTTCTTCACGGATTACACCATGAAGACATCTGAGAAAATCATTCACACCTACACCTTTGGCTGTAAAGTCAATTGGTACGACACCAGCAGCATTGAGCGTTTGTTGGAAAAAGATGGTCATGGAAAGGTCGATGACTCCCAAAGCATGACACCGGACACGGTGGTCATCAATTCGTGCACAGTGACCAACGCAGCCGACAAGCAGGCCCGTCAGTTGATTCGAAAAGTTTCCCGCCAACATCCCAATGCCAAAATCGTTGTGACTGGATGCTATGCACAGTCCAAACCCGAAGAAATCAAACAAATGCAGGGTGTGGCCCATGTCGTCAAGATCAACGATCAATACAAGCTTCCACAGATGCTGGGATGGAACGATGAAGTGAAAGAAGAGTTTTTGCCGGTCTATTCAAAACGTACCCGAGCGAATCTCAAACTTCAAAACGGCTGCAATGCCTATTGTTCGTTCTGCATTCTTCCATACATTCGTGGACGCAGCAGCTCGATTCCGCTCGACCATATTATAGAGCAGGCAAAATTCTACGAAGCCCAAGGTCATCATGAAATCGTTTTGACTGGAACGCATGTGAGGATGGGGCCGAGACCTCAATCCTCGTCGCAGATTCTCAGAGGCCGTCCAGGCGATTTTGGATGCTGTTCCAAGCATGAATCTTCGCATCAGCTCCCTGGAACCAACCACGCTGACACCGGATTTGATCAAGGTCGTTCGCAACAACCCGCGCATTCAACCTCATTTCCATATTCCGCTTCAAAGTGGAAGCGATAGCGTCCTACGTCGCATGAATCGCAAGTACAAGATCAAAAATTTTCGTGAGCGTATCGAAGCGTTGTTCGCCGCTCAAAAAAATGTTTCCATCGGTACGGATGTGATCGTTGGATATCCCGGAGAAACGGAAGAAGAGTTCCAGCAGACCTATGATTTGCTCGAGGAGCTTCCGATCAATTATTTCCACGTGTTCCCATACTCTCCGCGCCCTGGAACCAAAGCCAATACGCCTGTCGACGATGTCACCCCAGAGATTAAAAAGCAGCGTGTTCGTATCCTTCGAACCTTGAGTCAGAAAAACGCTTTCGAATTTTTCGGATTGTTCCAAGGTCATTCGCAAAAAGTCCTGGTTGAAAAACGTCGCGATGAAAATGGAATGCTATGCGGAATCACACCTCATTATGTTCCAGTCCGTTTTGAAGGTGGGGATCGTCTGATGGAATGTGAGATCGATGTCGAGCTTACAGAAATTCGAAAGAACAAAAAGACGAAGATTATATGATGGGCAGGGTGCTCTGATGCCGAAGCAAATTAAAGCTTTTGTCGCATTTTTGGAATCCATTCTGGGTGAAACGATCAAGGATACCAAGCGTTTGGAATGTGCGTTTATTCACCGCTCTTTCATCAATGAGTTCCGTCGCAAACATACTGAAAGCAACGTACGTTTGGTATTTTTGGGTGATGCTGTTTTGGATATGGTCGTCACAGAAGAATTAATGAAAAAGTTTCCCGAAGAAACAGAAGGGACACTTTCCAAATTCCGTTCCATGCTCGTGAACGAAAAAACCCTCGCGCAGATCTCAGCCAAAATTGAAAGCGGAAATTATCTCAAGCTCGGAAAAGGCGAAGAGCAGAGCAAGGGGCGCGAAAAACCTTCGATCCTTTCGGATACGTTCGAGGCCATCGTGGGCGCGATTTACCTTTCCAATGGAATGAAAGCGGCTTCCAAATTCATTCGACATGTTTTGGGCGATATGATCGCGAGCGTGAACGCTCAAACGCACAAACAAGATTACAAAACCACGCTTCAGGAAATGGCGCAGAGCTTGCTCAAAACCATTCCGAGATATCAAATTGCTTACCAGGAAGGTCCGGATCACTTGCGTACGTTCGAAACCGAAGTGTTGATTCTGGAACAGGTCATGGGGCGAGGTAAAGGGCGGTCCAAAAAAGAATCCGAGCAGCTGGCGGCCAAAGCCGCGATCTCGCAGCTCAAGAAGCATCAGGGAGCTGTATGAAGAATCCACTTGTAGCCATCGTTGGTCGACCGAATGTCGGCAAATCCACGCTTTTCAACCGACTCGTCGGGTATCGCCGAGCAATTGTATACGATCGTCCAGGGGTAACACGCGATCGCAACATCGTCACGTTGACCATCAATGATCGCATCGTTGATTTAATGGATACAGGAGGTTTCGAATTCGAAACCAAAGACAAAATGAATCAACTGGTCAACAATCAGATTCAAAAGGGAATCGAAGACGCAGCCTTGTTGATGCTTGTATTTGACGGGAAGCATGGCGTGACCGATGCGGATGATCGCATGGTGAAGAAATTGCGCACATTTGGAAAACCTATTTTGGTTGTGATCAACAAGGTCGACACCAAAGCTTCAGATACGGTTGCCAATGAGTTCTATAAATATGGATTCAAGGAAGTCAGTCAGGTTTCCTCCGAGCACGGCATCGGAATCGAAGATCTCAAGGCAACCATCATTCAAAAGCTTGGGGATGCGCAAGGAGAGCAGGTTCAAGAAGCCAATCCTCCAATTAAAATTGCGTTCGTTGGTCGACCGAATGTCGGCAAATCATCCATTGTGAATGCGCTCATCGATGAAGAGCGTCTGGCCGTTTCTGAAATCGCAGGTACAACCCGCGATACAATCGACATTTCCTTCGAGAAAAACGGACAGAAATTCATTCTGCTGGATACAGCGGGCGATACAAACGCAAGGTCGATGATGATGTTGAATATTTTTCCATCAAACGGACATTTGAAGCCATTGAACAAGCTGACATTGTCTTTCTGGTGGTTGGAGCGAATGAACAGCTCACGACACAAGATCAAAAGATCGCGTCGAAAGTGATCGAACGTCGAAAAGGTTTTTGCATTCTGGCCAACAAATGGGATCTGGCACCGAAGGGCGACAAAGCCAAAGATACATTCAGAAAAGAACTGTACGCATTTTCATCATTCTTGGGATTTGCGGATGTTGTTTTTATCTCTGCAAAAACCAAACTTGCACTGGATAACATTTTGAAAATGGCCAAGCAGATCATGAATCGTTTGACCAAAGAATATGAAGTCGACGATTTGATCCATGCCTATCAAACCATTTCTAAGTATCACAATGAAACAGGGGATGCCGGGTATCACTTACAGCTCAAGGGGTTGCACGTCACGCCTGGCCAGGGCAAGGGACCGATCTTCCGAATCAAATGCAACAAACCGCATCGTGTGAGCGAGACCTATCATCGCTATTGGCAAAACGCGCTGGTGGATTTCTTCCAACTCCGTAACGTTCCAATCAAGGTAATTTTCGCGAAAGAAGCGAAGAAGAAATTCGTAAAGGAAGAAAAATTCGAAGAGGAATAGTCTTTAAGACTGGGGTTTTTCGATCGAGAACTGCTCGATTCCAATCACGCGATACTCTTTGTCGTCCATCTTGTATTTTCCAACAAGAACCGGTCTTTCCGTGAGAATCCAACGAAGCTCGAGCAAAGGTTTGTCATCGACGAAGAAGGGTACAACACCCGTTTGATCGAAGACTCTGTTCCAGTCCAAAGTGCCTTCTTTTTCAAGATTCAATTTGGCCGGCGTGTTGCTTTGGAAATTTTTCAGAGAGACGTCGAAAAAGTAAAGATCCCAAACTTTGGCTTCAATTTCTGAAACCTTGAATTCTTTGGCTTGTGTGAATAATTTTTCGAATTGTTCTGGAGATGTTTTGATCACGACCATGGTTTGATGGTCCACGATGCTGCAGCTCTCGGGTCCACATACTTGGATGTTGGTTTTGGTCGGGATTTTTCCAAAATACAGACCATAGGGATTTGTTCCATTGTATTCGGTGAATTCAATGCCGGATTTGGGCTGGATTTTGAAGGAGAGGTCCACCATGCCTGGATCTTCCAAGGACGCATCCTCGACAAATTTACAGTCCCAACCTTCCTCGCCTTTTTCGACCTTTACATAGGTTGGATTGGATCCATAAATCAAAGCAGGGGATTTGCCACCTTCAAGGGCCAGAATGGTCTTGGAGGAATCGGGTGTTTCAGGGCCTTTTTGGCTGGTATTTTGCCCCCCATTTTCAGCCAGAGAAGGGCCTTTTTCCTCTTTAGAATCAGCATTTTGGGTCGGTTTTTGGTTGCAGGCAACCATTAAAAAGATTAAAAGAAAACTGGCTTTCAAGAATGGATTTTTATACAGCATAACAACTCTTGGATATGGTTCATTTTATTACGCATTGAACAATAATTCAAGGTCACAAAAAGCCTAAAAGGGAACGAATGAAAACGCTATTAGATCAGATTCAAGTCAACATCTCCTCCCATAACCCCAAAGACACAAATGTCGATGTTTGGGTCGTCCCTGTATTCAAAGACGAAAAGCTCACCGGTGAGCTCAACGAGTTGGATGGTATCTTGGAGGGCGCCATCACGAATTGGTCGAAACAAGATTTTGTTGTCAATGACAACGAAAAGCACACATGGATTTCTCAAAAATCCAAATTCAAGACCACGACCTTTCTTTTCATGAATTTGGGCAAAAAAGCCGAGTTCACCAGAAATTCTGCACGCGATGCTTTTGGAACCGTTTCACGCGTATGCAACAATCGCGGATTCCATCGTGTGGGTCTTTTCAATTTCAACACCAAAGAAATTCCATTTGAAGTGGCATTGGAAGGATTCTTGTTGGGTGCTTATCGATTTTTCACATACAAAACTGAAAAAAAATCCCAGACGCACATTCGTCATGTGGAAGTTTCCTGTGTAAATGCACAAGCGGCCAGAGCACTTCAGAAAGATTATGAACGTTTGGATCCGATCATTCGTGCGACATATCTTGCGCGTGATTTGGTGAATGAACCGGCCAATACCATCAATCCAGAAACCTTCGCGCAAATCGCTCAGAAAATCGCGGCGCAAACCAAACTTTCCCTTCACATCATGAAGACGGCTGAACTGAAAAAGGAAGATATGAATCTTCTTTTGGGCGTGGGCATGGGTAGTGATGTTGAGTCACGTTTGATTCACTTGG
>JAWKOB010000005.1:0-96513 GCA_041391405.1 Bdellovibrionota bacterium
CAGATGCCTATGGTCGCTTGGAAAAAACCATCGGATATGGGGAGTGCTTGCAACTTTTGGACGGTAAAATCAATAAAGCCCAAGCCATCGAGCTCACCACAGCGCATACCCGCCAATATGCCAAACGCCAAGACACGTGGTTTCGCAAAAATCCATCTATTATATGGTACCAATTGGACCAGGCAGCCGACAATTTTTCCTTTTCTATTGAGAACTTAACTAGGGTATAAGGGAAGGCTCATGTATTTGGATTTTGAAAAACCGATTCTGGAACTGGAAGCCAAGATCAATGAACTCCGTGCCCTGTCCTCAGGTGACAGCGTCGATCTTCAGGATGAAATCCACAAGCTTGAAAAAAAAGCGGACAAACTCATCGGCGACATTTTTGCCAAACTTTCCCCTTGGGAACGAACCCAACTTTCCCGCCATCCACAGCGTCCTTATGCTCTGGACTACATCCAATCCATTTTTGATTCGTTCAAAGAACTTCACGGAGACAGAAACTACTCGGACGATCCAGCCATCATCGGGGGCATCGGGTATCTTGATCAAAAACCTGTGATGATTTTGGGACATCAAAAAGGCCGTTCCACAAAAGAAAAGGTGTGGAGAAACTTCGGCATGCCAAAACCAGAAGGATACCGCAAAGCGCTTCGCCTGATGCGTATCGCGGATCGCTTCAAACTTCCAATCATTTGCTTGATCGATACTCCTGGCGCATATCCTGGTGTGGGCGCTGAAGAACGCGGACAATCCGAAGCGATCGCCAAAAACATCATGATCATGTCTGAACTCAAAACGCCAATCATCTCCGTGGTCATCGGCGAAGGTGGTTCTGGTGGTGCACTGGCCATCGGGGTATCCGATCGAATTCTGATGTTGGAATATTCCATCTATTCGGTGATTTCCCCGGAATCCTGCGCGGCGATTCTGTGGAGAAGTTCGGACAAAGCTGAGCTTGCCGCCAAAAGCCTTCGACTGACGGCTCCAGATTTGCACAGATTAAAAATCGCTGATGAAATCGTTCCCGAGCCCAAAGGTGGAGCACACCGCTCTCCTTCCATGACGTTCATGGAAGTGAAAAAAGCCATTCAACGCAACTTGAATGAACTCGAGAAGAAATCAAAAGAAAAACTTCTGGAAGACCGTTACGCCAAATACCGCAATATGGGCTCCTTCGACGAATTGGCCTAGTGACCACGCTCAAATATCTAGAGACATTAGGCGAAACCAAAATCGACTTTGAATTTTCGCGCAGCGAAACTTTGAATTCGCTGATCTATAAAAAACTACCGGTGGTTACGATTTGCGGAACCAACGGCAAAGGCTCCACCACCGCATTGCTGGAAAACATTTTGATCCATGCTGGATACAAAGTTGGCGCTTACACCTCTCCTCATCTGGAACATGTAAGAGAACGAATTCGTATCAACGGAATTGCAATCCTCGATGAAACATTTGAGCGCCATGGAAAAGATTTCATGCGCTTGCTGGAAGAAAAAAACGTAACTCCAACGTATTTTGAGTTTCTAACATTTCTAGCGCTGGATATTTTCCAAAAGGAAAACATCGATATCGCGATCTTCGAAGTTGGCCTTGGCGGACGTCTGGACTCGGTCAATGCCATTCCACGCGTGGGTGCGGTCATGACCAGCATTTCAATGGACCATCAAAATTATTTGGGCGACACTCTGGTTAAAATCACCCAAGAAAAACTTCCCATTGCCCAAGGCGCACCTTTTTCGGTCATTGCAAAACAAACATCCGACGTTGAAGAATACATTGAAACTTCCCTGACCCAACCTCATCTCACGGAAGGAAAAGATTTCCAACACTCCGGCAGTAGCGAAATGTTCATCTACCAAAAAGATACCTTCAGGTTCGGCCCCATCAAACTTGCGCTTCGCGCTGACCATCAATCTTCCAATGCAGCGTGCGCCGTGACCATGGCGATTTATCTTCAAAACAAAGGTTGGAATATCTCACTGAAAAACATTGAAGCAGCTCTTTCAACCACGACCAATCCAGGCAGAATCGAGAAGTGGACGGGTCCTTGCGAACTTTGGTTGGACGTGGCCCACAATTTGGATGCGATGGAAAAACTTGTGCAACACTTGTACACGCGAGACATTGTTGATTTTGAAACCGTGTTTGGCTGCGCGAGCGATAAACCTTGGCCAGCCATGATTGAGTCTCCAAGCCATCACACGACATTTTCACTGGGCCCATATCCCGACACCACGCACCTGGAATCCTCTATTCAACTTCAAGACCCCATCCAATGTGTCGAAAAACTCATTTCACAGAATCCCACCCGAATCCTGATCACCGGATCATTTTATCACGTGGGCGAAATTCGCAAGCGCCTACCAGACTGGGGGGCTTCAAACCCTCTCTTTTCTGATTCGAATCCTTTGTCCCTGGAAGAGGCGATGCTACAATCTGGACGTCAATAACCCGCTTATTCTGCAAGGATGGTCACCATGAAAAAACTTTTTGATCGGCGCATTGGTTGTGCTGATTTTTATCTTGTGCTTCGGATCGACAAAAAATCTCGAAGAAGCCCGTTTTCTTCTCGATAAAGAGCGAATTCGACGCGGCAATCACTTTGGTTCAACCGATTTACGACGCTGACCCAAACAACAGCGAAGCCAAATTCATCCTTGGTTCTGCGATCATTGGAAACTTTGCGCTTTCCCCAAGAGTGGATGCCAAGACACTGACACAGGTTACTTGGGCGTTCTGGCGTGCCTTTTGGATGACAAAGATGCCGATGATACCAACGGTTTGAAAACGTTCCAACGTATCGCACCTGAAGAAGGCGACAACAACGAAAGTATCCAGCAAGCCGTGGATCTTTTGTCCAGCATTGAAGAGTTCGATGAACGCACCCCACGCATTGACGTGGCTCTACAACGTCTGGTTGCCCGCTCATTCGCTCTTTCCTCCACATTTCAAGTCGTGGGCGCAACATCCCCGAACACCGATTGCAACGCGGGTGGCGCGGGTGTCGATGAGGTTCCGGATGATTACGATGCAACCAACATCGATCAGGCCGAAGCCCGTCAGTTCCGTGACAATTTGGAAGGCATCGAAGTAGATGCAAAAATCGTAGGTTTCGAAGGCAGCTTCAACCTTGTGGGTCGCGCAACTGCGATTTTGGATGATCTCAACGGATACGGACTGAGCAATACAGCTTCCGTTCGACTTCTCTTCGAAAATTCGTACAACACACCTGCACAACAAGTTTGCAACTAGGAGATGAACATGAAAAAAATTCTCACTCAACTAACGGTTTTGCTGGCGACAGTGACTTCTGCTTCCGCCATCGATCTTCTTCCACAAGAATCACCTTCGTTCAATCGCAAGGTCAGAAACCTGGGCATGGGTAACGTAGGTGTGTCAATCCTGGGAACCCACGACTCTGCTGCGTTCTACAACCCGGCGGGCTTGAACGATTTGACCGATGGAGAAATCCGCTTCATGAACATCACAGCGGAAATCGCCAGCGATTCAACCAAACTCATCACCGATGTGAAGGATCTCTCAGACAACGTGAAAGATGCCAACACAGATGCTGACAAAGTCCGCGCCTTGAATGATTTCATTCAAGACCGTACGGGCGAATTCCAGCATTTGCGCTTGAACGTGGAGTTAATGAGCTACACCACCAAAAACTTCGCCGCAGGCCTGCTTGTCGATGAAAGACTTGATCTTTCTTTCCGCGATCAGAGTTTCCCTCACTTCGACATGAGAAACCTTGGCGATGCCGCAGGGTATGTCGCGATGTCGACAGGGTTCTGGGAAAAACTCCTTCAAGTGGGTATGACCTTCAGACCGACCATGCGGTTTTCACTTCGCGAAAGTGATCAACAAATCACCTTTGCGGATGTAACCACTGAAAACAGCAAAGGCGATCCCATCTTGGTGGATCAACTCAAAGCCATCAAAGATGATCGTCAATTCTCGATTCCTGTTAACTTCGGGTTGAAATCGGATCTGTCTTTCGACTTTCTCAAAAACACGTACTTCCTGGAACAACTTAAACCTCAAGTGGGTGTGACCTGGGAAGATGTAGGTAGCCCGAGCTTCGGTCCGCTTCCTGGCAACGGTCAAACCGTCAACGCTGGATTCTCGATCAATCCGGAAATCTGGAGATTCAAGAATCTTTTGGCTGTTGAATTGCGCGAAATCAATCGTGACCGTCCACTCCTTTCGAAATTGCACGCCGGTATGGAAGTGAAATTCCCTTGGATTCTGGCCGTACGTGGCGGTATCTCGCAAGGGTACCTCTCCGGTGGTGCGACCATCGATCTTGTGTTCGTGAAAATCGACGGAGCAGTTTATTACGAAGAAGTCGGCTTCCACACACGCGAAGACGGAAACCTTCGCTACGCCGCCACCTTCGGATTCAAGATCTAGTTCTTCTTGAACATAGAAATAAAAAGAGCCGCTCACTTGAGCGGCTCTTTTTTTATCCTCACCACCCCACCAGCAATGTCTACTATAGTAGACACTCTCCAAACCCTTACAAATCAACCCCTCCTGTCGATGTCTACTATAGTAGACATCCGAAAATCGGAGCCGGCGTTGGATATTCGAACGTGATTCTACCTAAACAAGGGGTTTAATGGACGCTGGACATGGCATGGGATTTGTTAATATCTGCAATATGACCATTCACTACAAGAGAACATTAGGCAGCATTGAATACCACTTGGATAAAAATCTCGATGTAATTGACCAAAAACTATTTGAACTCCATCAAAAACGCCTAGCTTTAATTGAAGAAAGAAATCGTGGGGTAAGGATTAAAAGGGCCATGAGACTGGGGTTCAAACCGAATGAAAATTTGGATAGGATACGAAAAGAACTCAATGAAAAAATCATCTCCATCGTGAAAGAGAACCGTCCCACTCACCAGGAAGTTGCTGATATGGCAATGATTCCTCGTACTAGAGTGACTGCGATCATGAATCGTCACTTAGAGAGAGTCTCTATCGATTGCATGGTCAAAATTCTCGACCTATTCGGCATCTCAACAACAATTCACTTATCTTAATTTCAATGTCTACTATAGTAGACATTGCGTAACCAACTTTCTTCTTCTGCAAGGCCAAGGGGCCTTGCCAAACAATAGTAAGTGATCAGAAAACCTCTAAACAGCTAGACTGTTTCACTTTATTCACAAAACTATAATTTATTCAGATCTAGATCGTAGCCTGATCACTGAGGTTTGACGTCTGCAAATGGATTCGATGAAGCGGATTCAGCTGATTGGCGTGAACGAATCGGTTTGCTTTCAGTTGTGGCTGATGCTGGTGTCGTACGGGATCGAACCTGCTCTGTAGAAGAATCGCTTTCTGCGGCTTCCGCGCTTTTCAACTCTTGTTGCTCATAGTTGAAGCGTTTTTTCGCCGAACGTTGCGCGGGTTGCGTGGCGGGTTCCGCCATTCTGTTTTGTACCGGTGCCGCCATGTTCATCGACTCATCATAACCATAGTTGTACAAGCCTTTATGCTCGCTGACATTGTTGGTTTTGTTGAACTTGCGACGTTGATCGTTTTTCTGAACCGAGATACGCGTCATATCTTTGGGATCGCGAAGAATGGTCGGCGTCAAGAAGACCATCAAGTTTACTTTTTCATTCGCAACTGTGGTTTGCTTGAACAAATTACCGATAATAGGAACATCTCCCAATACAGGAACTTTGGATTTGGTTTTACTTTCTTTGTCTTTGATCAAACCACCGATGACAACTGTTTGGCCGTTTTGAGCAACAACCGTTGTCACAGCTTTACGTTGATCTGTGCGTAAACCGAATTTTGCGATCTCTTCCTGATTTTTATTGGCGATATCTTCGATTTTTTGTTCAATTTCCAGCGTAACTTCATCTCCATCATTGATCTGCGGTGTTACATGAAGTTCCAGTCCCACATTTTCTGTGGTGAATGAACGAAGTGGATTCCCAGCCGTGTCTTGGCCAGAAGTTGTCGGAACAGACACGCGCGAACCTACGATGATTTCCGCCTTCTTATTGTCTGAAGTCAAAATCGTCGGTGCAGAGAGCACGTTATAAGCCTGGTTGTTTTGAACAGCTTTGAACAAGAATCCTTGCGCAGGAATGCTGAGTCCTCCCAAGGTCATGGCTTTACCAAAACCACCCAGAACCATACCGGCTGCACCAGCTACTGAACCCATCGGATCAGACAAGGTATTCGAACCTTCGAATTTGGTACCACCGAAAGCTAGGCCTTTGCCATTGGCTGCGCCACCGTGACCAGTGACACCCACGCTCGTATCCTTGTTCATGTTGACTTCCATGATCAAGGCTTCCACAAAAACTTGCGGACGACGTACGTCAAGTTGTTCAATCACAGATTGAAGAGATGCATAATCGACTGGTGTTGCCGTGACCACCAACGAGTTCGTACCTGTGTCGGCCACAATCGCAATGGCATCTTGGAATAGAGCTCCACCGGCTTGACCGGATGAACCACCCACCGATGCAGGCACTGCACCTTCAGGAGAACCTGCTCCCGGAGCGGTTGGCGCTTTGACAGCTGTGGCTGATTTGCTGTTTTTCTTCTTCGAAGAAGTTGTTCCGTTGAGAAGATTGGTCAGAAGTTCTGCCATTTCTTCAGCATCGGCGTGTTTCAAATGACGGACGTGAATGCGTCCCTGATTCATTTCATTGGCCACTTGTTTGTCGAGTTCCGCGATCAAATCCAGAACATTGCTCAAACCTTTGCGATTCGCGGTCACGATCAATGAGTTCGTGCGTGTATCCGGAATCACGGTGGAAACTTCCGCACCACGTTCAATGTTGTACGAGAATGAGTTGTCGGATGAACCTTTCTTGCCGGTATTGTAAATGGTCAAAATCTTTTCGGCGATATCCGTAGCTTGAGCATATTGCAATGGGACCACTTCCACGGATTTTTCAAAACCTTGTTTGTCGAGCTTTTGAATGATCTTAATAAGTCGACGGATGTTCGAAGCGGTGTCGGTCACGATGAGCGAGTTGGTCGGATCAAGAACCTGTGGTTTGTGAAATCATGAGTTTCAACGCTTTTTGAATTTCGTTGGCGTCGATGTATTGGATCGGAATGATTCGTGTGATCATTTCATCCCCTTGCGCAACCGTGAATTCTTCCACTGGAATACCGCACTCACGTTTGGCTGCGGATTTTTTCATGATCTTGTAAACTTTGCCTTCTTCACAGACGGCATAACCCTTCATCGAAATGGCGGAAAGAAACGCTTGATAAGCTTCGTCGACAGAAACAGGTGTTGGTGACATGATAGAAATTTTTCCGGAGGCGGAAGATTCGATGACGAAATTTTTACCCGTGATCTCCGCGATCGACTTCACCATGTCTTTGATTTCCACATCGGGAAAATCCATGCTGACCATGGCACTTTGCGCGTAAACATTCGGTACCATCGATGTTACCATCGAGGCAATACGACCACAAGTAAGAATATTGCGTTTCATATATAGTTCTCCCGAAGAGACTTTTTCTCCTCACCCACTATAGAGCAAGGCCCATGCCTAAATGTGGATTTTTAAGCTATTGTTTAATTGACTATTTTTTTGATTTTATGCGTTAATGTATGCCTAAATTACGGCACACAGGGACGCTGAGTTACCCTTATGAAGCCATATATATATGGTCAATTATTCGGCTTTGGTTCACTTTTTTGAATCGCTTCGACCATTCGAACCACGCGAACGGTTTCTTCACGTCGTGCACGCGAAGCATTTTGGCACCACACGATCCACGCAATGGCCGCAGCTGCAAGACTGCCTTCCAAACGATCCTGAACTTCCAAATTCAAGGTCGTTCCGATGAAAGAATTTGCAGGAAGCGCCGATCAAAATCGGCAATCCCAGCGCGGTAGAAACTCATCCAACCGATTCAGAAGCGCCAAATTGTACCACGCTTTTCCCGAATCCGATTCCTGGATCAAGCACCACATTGCTTTTCAATCGGCAGTCGTTGAGTCTTTTCTTGAAAAAATCGATGATGTCGGTGACCACATCATCGTAATGATAATCTTCCTGCATGGTCTGCGGATTGCCAAACATATGCATGATGATCACAGGTATCTGATGCGTGACCACGGCCAGAACCATCGCAGGATTTCGAAGACCCGTGATGTCGTTGGCGATTTGAATCAGACCATTTTTGCAAGCTTCGACGACAATTTCAGGCTTGGTTGAATCCAATGATACTGGAAGCGGAAAGTTTTCCGTTTTGAGCTTTTCCAGAACGGGGAAAAGACGTTTTTCTTTCCTGATCCAGAGAGATTTGAGGCGCGCCAGGACGAGAACTTTCTGCCCCGATATCGATCAAGTCTGCCCCTTCATCAACCATGGACCAAGCTCGATCCACCGCTTGGGATGGATCAACAAAATCTCCGCCGTCGTAGAATGAATCTGGGGTGATGTTGAGAACCCCCATAATTCTGCATTTATGCAGAGACAGCGAACCCGTTTTCCAGGTGAGTACGAATTTATCCGACATTGGCGGCTATTTTGTACGAAACGGTAAAAAAAACCAGCGCTATTTTACACCCCGAAATAATGGTAAAATCCAATGATTTCCCTATAATATAGACCACATGAACGCAGAGTACATCGAGTACGTCGTCGAGAGACAACAGAAAATCGCCAACATGGTTGGAACGATTTTGGTGGCGTGGATTTTATCCGCTCTGGTGTGCAGTTTCATTGGCTTGTTTCTTCCGTCGCCTTCACCGATTGCGGCTGCCCGTGCATCCGTAGACTCTTCCACTGCCGCTCCAGCCTTCGATCCGATGCAGCGAAACATCGCATTCTACATGCCCATCTGCGAACGGAATCTGTTTGATTCCGCCAAACAATCTTCGTGCGACAATCGCCCGGCATTTTCACCCATCCAAGACGAATCTCCGCAATTTGATTCAGATGCTGATCCAGTGAAAAGCTCCATCAATGCGAAACTACTGGGCACGATGGTCTCCACTAATGATAAATTCTCCTTTGCGACGGTCAGCGAAGGCGGAAAGAAAGAACCGGAAACCTACAAAATCGGCGATTTGATCAGTGGTATCGCGAAGATTTATGCGATCGAACGCAACCGCGTATACTTCACCAATGCCGGAAGAAAAGAATATCTCGAAGTCGATCGCCTTCCGAATATCTACCGAACGCCGCAACCTTCGACGGCAGCTCCAGCAGCATCTTCCGGAGTGAAAGTCGACGGCAACAAAGTCACCATCTCCAAAGCAAAAGTCGATTCCACGCTGCAAGATCTCAATCAGGTCATTCAGCAAGCCCGCATGGTACCCAACTACGAAAACGGTCAAGTGGATGGATTCAAGGTATTCGGCATTCGAAGCGGAAGCATTTTTCAAGACTTGGGATTGCAAAACGGCGATGTAATCAACAACATCAACGGCACGCAGATCGACAGCTTGGAAAAAGCATTGCCGATGTTACAGCTTTTGAAAACGGAAAGTTCCTATACGATCGACATCACTCGTAAAGGTGCTAAGCAAACGATGAGTATTAATATTCAGTAGGGAGAGAGAAATGAAAAATTGGGTCATTCGTTTTGTATTGGTTTGTGCGGTTCCATTTGCGGGATTTGCGCAAAATCAAACTCCACCTGATGCCAACACCAATATGCCTGTTCCTCCAGCCCCGGAAGTCACAGAGCAGCCTGCTTCGACCCAAGAAACGGTGGCCATCACACCTTCCACACCTCCAAGTGAGCCAACGCCAAGCAAACGCTCAGCCAAAAAATCCAATCAACCGAACATTGTCGACGATCGCATCAAGATGAACGACAAAGGCAAAATCCAACTCGATTTCGTGAATGCCGAAATCTCTGATCTTGCGCAATCCATCGGTGAATTGACCAAAAGAAACTTCATCATCGACGACAAAGTCCGCGGTACCATCACGATCATTTCCCCTCAACCCGTCACTATCGACGAAGCATACTCCGCTTTCATTTCCGCTCTCGAAGTCAAAGGCTTCGCGGTGACCAAAGTCGGTCAAATGCACAAGATCGTTCCGCTTCGTGAGATGAACAAACTTCCGATTCCTACCGATGTTTCTGGAACCGCAGGCGGAGATGATGCCTTCATCACTCGGCTGATTCCTGTTCAAAATACCCGTTCATCTGAAATCGCCAAGACCTTGAAAAACCTGCTCACCAAAAACGGCGACATGATTTCTTATGATCCAACCAACACCCTGATCATCACAGATTCCGTTTCCAATCTTCGCCGCTTGGTGCGCATCATTGAACGCCTGGACCAGTCTGGTCTTGAAGCCAACATCAACATCCTTAAACTTCAGTTTGCTCCTGCCGTGGATACGGCTGAGAAAGTGAAAAAACTGTTCAACATGGATGGCCCTGCCGGCGCACCGGCTGCTGGAGGTGAAGCCTCTTTGCAATACGCTTCCAAAATCATTCCTGACGAACGAACCAATTCGCTCATCGTGGTTTCCAGCCAAGAGGCGTTTGAAAAAATTTCGGCCTTCGTCAGACGTTTGGACTCAGCGATTGCTGATGCCGCAAGCTCGGGTCGCATTCATGTGCATTATCTGAACTATGCCGATTCCAAAGAACTGGCAACCACACTGGCTGGCGTATCCGCATCAGCTTCTAAACGGAACTCAAGTAGCAATCAAGGCCCCATCAATCGCAGAAATCAAACTCCACCTGCGCAACCGGCTGAAGGCGCTTCAGCTCCAGTGGTGGCGGGTCTGTTGGGTGGCGATGTTGAAATCGTGGCAGATGAGCAAACCAACGCGCTCATCATCACTGCTTCGGCCAACGATTATCAATCGCTGATCCCTGTGATCAACAAACTCGACAAACGCATTCCACAAGCCTTCGTCGAAGCGATGATCCTTGAGGTCGATGTCGACAAAATCACCGATGTCGGCTTCTCGGCAAACCTTGGCGCAGAATATGGCAGCAATCAACAGGTAGATGTATTTGGTGCCACCACATTCGGCAGCTTGAGTTCGATTTTACTTCCGAACTCTACTTCCAGCTTGCAAGGCTTGGTGGTTGGTGCTCGCGCTCAAACGATCGAGGTTCCTGTCGCAGGCGGCACATTGAACATTCCAGTTTTCGGTGGTTTGTTCAAAGCGCTTCAGACCAGCGGTATCGTGAATGTACTTTCAACACCGAACATCCTCACGCGCGACAACAAAGAAGCTGAAATCGTGGTCGGTTCAAGGGTTCCATTCATCTCGACTCAAGGTCGTGACATCAACAACCAACCGATCAATCAAATTCAACGTGAAGACGTTGCCTTGACCTTGCGCGTGAAACCGCAGATCAACTCTTCGGATGAATTGACAATGGATATCTTCCAGGAAATCCAAGACATCATTTCCAACTCCGACATCTACGGTCCAACCACATCGAAACGTTCGGCCAAAACAACCGTGCTTGTGAAAAATGGACAAACCGTGACCATCGGCGGATTGATCAGTGATCGCGTATCACAATCCAAAAGCAAAGTTCCCCTTTTGGGCGACATTCCACTGATTGGATTCCTGTTCAGAAGTTCCAACAACCAGAAAAAAAGAATGAGTCTGATGATGATGCTCACACCGAACATCATTCGTTCTCCGGAAGATCTTGAAGCTGTTTCATTGCAGAAGAACTTTGAGCGTAAGGAGTTCATCCGCAAAAACCGTGCGGAAGAACACCCTGCGATCAACAACTACGGCTTGAACAGGGAACTCAAGGCACCGGTGACCCCTACGCCGCCAGATAGCCCAACTTCAGGCTTCCTGGGTGACGAACCGAAAAAGCAGTAAGCGGCGCGTAAAAAGCCTGTAAAAACAAGCTATTCGTAGGAGTAGAATTCCTGTGGATTGTGTATAATATATAGAGCGCCATGAAAAATAACCCTTGGGATGATGACGAAAATCCGGAAGCGACGATCGCAATCGATCGCGACGAAGTGACCAAAACGCGAAGAGAGAAAGACTCGACCGTTCGCGCCGACATCAAAACCAACGGATCTTCTGCGTCCAATATCAAACAACCTTCGAAAGAAAAAATCGAAGACACGTTCCGCGGATTTTCCACCAAGCTTGGTGAAATCCTTCTGACAATCAACCCTGCCTTGAGTCGCGACCAGATCAATCAAGTCGCATCAATGAGCGGCGAAAGAACCAGCTCGGAAAACATCGGGGACGTGCTGCTGAAAAAGAAACTCATCACTGAAGATGAACTTGTCAAAGCCTTGAGCATGCAGTCTGGAATTCCACTTGCAAAAAAACTTGAAGGTTTGGATATCGATTCTGAATTGACCGATAAAATCTCGATTGGCTTTGCAAAAAAACATCTCGTTCTTCCTTATGAACGACAAGGCAACACTGTTTACGTCGCCATTTCCAATCCCAATGATATCGCCATCATTGACGATCTGCGTATCCTTCTGCAATCCAACATCCGCGCAACGCTGGCCAAAAAAAATGACATCATGAATGGAATTCACCGCGCGTACGAACCTACCGCCGCCCAAGGTGATCCTGAACTGCACCAAGATCTGATGGATGACCTCGACTCTCAAGATCTCACAAGTGTGGATTTGAACGAAACTCAAGATCTTCTTGATAGTGATGACGAAGCGCCAATCATTCGACTCGTCAATACACTTTTGTTCCGCGCCATCAAAGAGAAAGCCAGTGATATTCATATCGAACCGGCTGAAAAAGACATTACCGTACGCTTCCGCATCGATGGCATTCTGTATGAAATCATGCGTCCACCAAAACGTGCGCAAGCCTCCATCACATCTCGTGTAAAAATTATGGCAGGCATCGATATCGCAGAGCGACGCATTCCGCAAGATGGTCGCATCAAAACCCGTCTGGGTGGCAAAAACATCGACATTCGTGTCTCCACACTGCCAACGTCATACGGTGAACGCATCGTGATGCGTATTCTGGACACGGCAAGTGTCGTCCTGGACCTTGAAGATCTTGGATTTGACGAACATCAACTCGCACTCATCAAAAAGATTACTCAACTTTCCCATGGAATTTTTCTGGTCACCGGTCCAACTGGTTCCGGTAAAACATCCACGCTCTATGCGTGTCTCACCAGCATCAACACACCAGACTTGAACATCATCACCGTTGAAAATCCGGTGGAAATTCAGTTGGCTGGATTGGGGCAGATCCAAGTGGATGAGAAAGTGGGACTTACGTTTGCCGAAGGTTTGCGCTCCATCCTGCGTCAGGATCCGGATGTGATCATGGTGGGTGAGATTCGTGATAAAGAAACGGCGGAAATCGCCATTCAAGCATCCTTGACGGGTCACTTTGTATTCTCCACCATCCACACCAACGACGCCGCAAGCTCGATCACGCGTCTTGTGGACATGGGCGTAGAACCATTTTTGATTTCATCATCCCTGGTTGCAGCTATGGCACAACGTTTGGTCCGTCGACTTTGCCCAGTTTGCAAAGAGGCCTACATGCCAACACCTCAAGAGCTCAAAGAACTCAACATCACGCCTGAAAAAATGAAAGGCAAAACCATTTATAAAGCCAAAGGCTGTCCATCTTGCGCAAAAACGGGATACAAAGGACGTATGGCCATTTATGAAATCATGCCAGTAGACGACACCATTCGAAGCATGATTCTAAAAAACTTGGACGCTGGCACCATTAAAAAAGCCGCGTCCCAAAACGGATTAACCACCCTGCGTGAAGACGGCGCAAAAAAATTCTCAATGGCCTCACTTCAATCGAAGAAGTTCTAAGAGCAACCCAAGAAGACACGTTGGTGGCGTAACCGATGCCAGTATTTGAATACAAAGGTGTAAACGCCAAGGGCAAAGCACTCAAAGATTTCATCGATGCTCCAAACATAAGCGAAGCGCGCACACGCCTGCGAAGAGAAAATATTTTCGTCACTGAAATCGTCGAATCCCTCAAAGCTCAAGCTGCTTCCAGCTCTCAAAAAATTTCCTTTTCCAGCGGCGTTTCTGTCCAAGATCTTTCCCTGATGACACAGCAACTTGGAACCCTTCTATCTTCGGGTGTCCGCCTGGTGGACTCCTTGAGTGCGCTTGTCGATCAGGTAGAAAGCATCAAACTCAAACAAGCACTTTCCGACATTCGCGGACGTGTGAACGAAGGTTCGTCCCTGGCTGATGCCATGAGACAGCATCCGAAAATTTTCAACAATCTCTACACCAATATGATCCGTGCTGGTGAAGCTTCGGGTGCATTGGAAGCGGTGTTGGACAGACTTTCCACGTTCACTGAAAATCAAAACAAACTCAAAGGCAAGATCGTGTCGGCCATGGCCTACCCGATTTTCATGATCATTATGGGTATCGCCTCGGTCATCATCATCATGACAGTGGTGATGCCAAAGCTGATTGACTTGTATTCAGGACTGAACCAAGCACTTCCACTTCCTACGCGTATTCTCATCTGGTGCAGCAACTTCATGACGTCGTATTGGTATATTTTGCTCGCGCTTGCCGGCATCGCGGGATGGATGATCGTCAAATATCTTCGAACCGACAAAGGCGCTTACTGGCTCGACAACAAACTTCTGAATCTGCCACTGTTCGGTCCACTTTTCAGGATGGTGGCGGTTGCGCGCTTTGCCAACACGCTATCCACGCTTCTGGCTTCGGGTGTGAAAATTCTACCCGCCATGGATATCGTAAAAAAAGTTGTGGATAATCGAGTCCTGGCTGAAGTCATTGAAAATGCGAGAGAGAACGTTTCTGAAGGTGCCACAATCGCTGAGCCACTCAAGAAATCAAAACAGTTTCCGCCTCTGGTGACCCACATGATCGCTGTCGGAGAAAAATCCGGGGAACTCGAAGCGATGCTTGAGAAAGTGGCGCAAACCTACAATCAACAAGTGGAAACCAAAGTCGAAACGCTAACTTCCCTGATCGAACCTCTTATGATATTACTCATGGTCGGCGTGATCGGGTCGATCATCATGAGCGTGATGCTGCCGATCTTCCAAATGAGCAACGCACTATAGGAGTCACTATTGTTTTGGCGAGCCCGTCGGCCCGCATGATATGGAGAATAAAATGTTGAGAAAAATGAACAAAAAAAATACCGCCTTCACCATCGTGGAAATTCTGGCTGTAACCCTTTTGATGGCTGGATTGATCGGTATCGCTGCCGTGGGCATCACATCCAACGTGAAAAAAGGAAAAATCCGTACTGCAAAAGCTCAAATCGGAACCTTTGAACAGGCGATTTCACTTTTCGAACTTGAATGCAGTTTCTACCCTTCTTCCCTTGAAGACTTGATCCAGAACAATTCCGGTCAAAAATGCAAAGACTTTCCAAAAGAAGGATTTCTTCGCAAACAAGAAATTCCGCTCGATCCGTGGAACAACGACTACAACTACAAAAAACCTGGCACGCACAACTCTTCAAGCTTTGACCTTTGGTCCAACGGTCCAAATGGTGAAGAAGGCGACGCAGATGACGTCACCAACTGGAAAAGCGAAGACGAAGAAACCGCTGAGTAATTATCCTTGTGGTAGTGAATCAAAGAAATTCACGTAACGCCTTCACATTAATCGAACTTATTTTCGTGATCATTTTGGTCGCATTGATCACGACTGTCGCGATCCCGAAAGTTTCATCGACCCTGGGTTTGAACATCAAATCCAGCGTGCTTCGTGTTACTGGCTTTCTGCAAGCTGGCTATCAGCAAGCCATTCTGACGCACAAAAAAATCCGTGTGACCTTCAACATGGATACGGGTCAATACTGGGCCGAAAACATGGCCCCTGCTGAATCAATTCCATTGATCAATGAAACCACGAATTTGGACGAAGTTCTCAATACCTTTCGCAAACGCGAAGAAGAGGAAAATTCCAACGATCCCGAAGAAATCAAGAAGCGCGAAGAGGCAAAGTTCCAAAAGATTGAATCGGTGGTGCTCAAATCCGGTCAAATCGAGCCTCCGCTGAAAATCAAATCGATCATTTTCCCTGGCGAAGACAAGACAGAAACCCAAGGGACAGTTTCATTTTTCATTTCCGGATCTGGAATCAACGAAGAAGTCATCCTGTACATCGCCCATGGCGACAGCGACAACGTTTACAGCATCATCTTCCCACCGATGACCGGCAAAGCCAAGATCGAGAAGGGAGAGTATGTCGCTTCCAAAAAATAAACTCTCCGGCTTTACGATGGTTGAAGTGATGGCTGCAATGCTCATCCTTGCCATTGTGTGCGTCGCATATTCTGAAAATCAAGTCAGTGCGATCCAGCTGGTGAAAGCGACACGCTTTCGTGACACTGCTGTGATGCTGGCTCAGCAGCGTATGGCCGAAGTGAACTTTCTGGTTCAAAGCCGTGGTGTGGAGGAAATCAAGGAAGATGAACGTGGTGACTTCGATTCCGAGAAATTCGAGGGATACACATGGCACATCACCAAGAAAATGGTTCCTGCTCCTGACTTTTCTGCCCTGCTTTCTGCCGCAGGCGCAGGTGACTCCGAAGAATCCGGTGGTCAACAACAACCAACCGATCTTTCAGGTCCAATGAAGATGATCATGGATGCCTGGGGCAAATCCATCATGGAAGTCAAACTTGAAGTCTTGTGGAAAGAAGGAGAGCAGGAAAAAAGTTATTCGATCATGACGCACTTCATGGCATCGAATGCCAATGCACAAATTCAGGGCGTGATCGGTGGATTGGCCGGAGCGGCAGCTCAGGCTGGTGGGGGCGCACAGTGACCCAACGACGAACAACCGGTTTTACACTTGTTGAGTTGATGCTTGTGATGCTTTTTCTGGCCATCATCGGCGTATACACATGGACCTATTTAAAAACGACACTCAACACGCAAAAAACCATCGAGCAGAAAATTTCAATTCAGCAACTTGGACTTTCCGTGATGAGTCGCCTGCAAGAAGACATTTCCCAGGTATTTTTGGTTGAATCTTATCAAAGACTCAGCTTCTTCAATGGTGAAGCACGCACCCTCACCTTTTCAACGCTTTCACATGATGCTCCGAATCCGGAGGACCGTGAATGCGAAGAGGCAGAAGTGACTTATTCCTTGGACAGCGATCCTGAATCCACCGAGACCCAAGTCTTGCTTCGCAAAGAAGTTCCTTTTCTGGATGGTGAACAGGAAAAAAACGACACCTACCAACCTTTGATCGTGGCTCGTCAAATCAGCAGCCTGGAGTTTGCTTATTCAGATGATGGAGTGAAATACGTTGATGAGTGGAACACGGCCAATTCCGATCATTTGAACAAGCTTCCCAAACTCGTTCGCATTCAGCTCACCATCAAAGATCCGGAAGGGCGCGAAGAATACTTTGAAAGTCTGGTGGATCTGCCGATGACGGAAAATCTCAATGTCACTGCACAAAACCTCGGCATGGGAGGTTCGGGTTCCAGCAGTAAAGGAAATTCAAAGAATCAACAGCAACAGCAACCCGATAGCTTGCTGACACCAACCACACCAAGGAGAGGAGGAAACACCGGTGGCGTTCGCAAATAAACTCCGCAAGAATTCCGGAATCGCCTTGATTTTCGTGCTTGGAACCGTGGCCATCATCAGCGTGATCGCGATCGAAATGGCCCAAAAAGTTCAAATGGCCAAGATGATGGTGGTCGAACGTCGGGATAGTGTCAAAGCGCTGGAGTTGGCCAAGGCCGCCTATCGTTGGTCCTTGTTCAGATTGCAAATGGACACCACATTGGATCAGATCCCAGCCATTCCGGGAACCAACTATGGTGGCAAAAAAGACGACCTTTCTGAAATCCAGTGGACCTTTCCACTGTCTTACCCTTTTCCAGTGACCTCTATCCTCACCGGAACATCTTCCTCCGAAGAACAAACCACCCCATCTGATCCAGGTGAAGACGGCACATTTGCCAGCACCATCACAGTAGATGAAAGCTCTCGAATCAATTTGAATGATGTCGGATCCAGCACGATTCAAACCGGAACGCGCTGGTCCGGTGCCGCAAGTGTTCTTGTGGAATTTGCTGGCCTCCCTCGATTCCAATATTTATTTTCCGCCGCCTCCAACAAAAACATCCTCGACATCCTCGCGCGATCGATGACTGGACCGGATTCTGACACACAAGTGAACTATCTTCGCGGCGGCGATGAAGACACCGAATACAAAAACGAAAATGAACTTTCAAAGTCAAAAAAAACGGAAAATGTACACCGTGGACGAGATGCGCATGCTTGCACCCATGAACTACAAACTCTATGAAGAGCTCAAACCTTTTGTCACGGTCTACCCATTCGATGCGAAATTGCCGCGCGTGCGGCTTCTCCAGTGGTTCCGTTGGGAAAATCAACATCAAATACCGCGCCGGTGGAAATCCTCGCCGTGATTTTCGCCCAATCGGCCATGACCAGCAATCGTGCTCGTTTGGAATGCGCCCAGCTTTGGCCAAAATGAGAGGTGTGGCTGCATTTCGCTCCGTTAAACAGGGTAGCACCGAGCCGAACCTGTTTACCTTCCTTCAATCCAATTGCGGCGGGGGTACCCCAGAGAATGTTAAATCCTTTATCGATAGCGAAGTTCTTGGTATTTTAGATGTGCGTTCGGATGTGTTTCGCATCGAAGCCAGCGGGTTTGCTGGAGATATCGAGAAAAAGATCGAAGCCGTGGTGCTCAGATCTGGAGACAAGCCGAAAGTCCTCTACTGGAAAGTATATTAAGGAATGGCACAAAAGATCTTAGGCCTGGACATTGGCTCTCATTCGATCAAAGCAGCGCTCTTTGACACAGCGTTCCGCGTCTATACATTGACCGATCTTTTCCAATCCGCCCCATTGCATCTGGATGAAGCTCCACCCGAAGAGCACGACATCATCATCACAGAGTCGATTCAGCAGATGCTTCAAAAACAACATCGACACCAAAAACGTCATCACGGCATTGTCCGGGAAATTCATCAGCAATCGCATGCTCAAGCTTCCGCTTCCGCCAAAACAATTGAGCAAAGTTCTGCCTTTTGAAATTGAGAACTACATTCCCTTTCCGTTGGAAGACTTGATCATCGATCATCACATCATCCAATCCAGCAAGACCGAAACGGTTTGTTTGGCTGCAGCTGCACAAAAAAACATCATCGAACATCACATTCATCTGCTTGGGAAAGTGGGCATACAACCTTCTTTCATCACATTTGATACTCCTTTGCTTTACAACCTGAATCAACTGATCGGCGGTTCCGTCAAAACCTATGCAATCATCGATCTTGGCTATCAAAAAATCATCCATTTGTGATCGCCGATGGCAAACTTCTGCGCTGATCCGAACGCTCTACACCGAGTGTGTCATGATATCGACGAGGCGATTCGCAATGACATGAATCTCACCTTGAACAAGCCAGATAGTGAGGTAAAAGAAAAACACGGCATCCTCGAACTGGACAATCAACCACTCCGCAGCGGAGACCTGCAACGCCTCTCCACCAGTATCAAAAGCGTGATCGAATCCGCTTTTCCAAGAAATTTACCAATCCATGCATCTGTTCCGTTCACAAGATTGATTCCGGAAGATTCACAGCGCAATAACACGTTTTGTTCAGCGGAGGAACGTCTCTTCTTCGCACCTGCCGTGGAATACTTCACTCAATTGATCAACATTCCTTCCCAGCGATTGCATTTGCTCGAAGATCAAGATCCAGAACGTGCTTCACGTCCGAAAGAACCTCTCTTTGCCACGGCCGTAGGCATCGGCATGAAGGTTTCCGCGCGCGGAAAAAACGCGGCGCTCATCGAATCCATCAATTTCCGCAAAGGCATTTTCGCATTCAATAAATCTCTGGGAGATTTCGAAGATAAACTCTGGTTCATCGGCAAATGGGTTCTTGTGATCTTCGCTGTGGCCTTCCTCCAGCTTCTTTTCCGGAATTACAACCTTCGCCATGAAAACAGCGTCGTCGAAAAAGCGGCCATCTCCGAGGTGAAGAAAATCATCCCGGATGACAAATCCAAGTCGGGCAAAGCCGCACTCAAGAAGCTAGAAACCAAAATTCAAGAACTGCAGCAAAAACAGGAAGTCCTGACAGCCGGATTGAATCGCACCACAGCGCTTGGCATTCTTCGCCAACTTTCCGTTCTTATCACCGAAGATATCCGTGTGGACACCAAAGAGCTTTCGATCGAACGCAACAAAATCACCATGCGCGGCGATACCGATGCATTCTCTTCGGTGGATCGCATCGTGACGAGTTTGCAAACCTTCCCTGAATTCACGCGTGTTGAAAAAGGTGATGTTCGGGACACGTCGGATGGAAAAAAATCTTTTCAATTGACGATCCTCGTCGGTGAAGAAGGCGAAGAAAAGGGAAAAAAATGATTCAGAATCTCATCGCCAAAATCGGTCTGGATCGACATATCGACAATGTGAAGAATTATTACTCGCGTTTGTCGGAACGTGAGCAGATGATGTTTCTATTGATTTGCTCCGGCGGCGCCGTTTTCGTATTGGCATTGATCTATTTCGCTGTAGCCGCTTCCAATGCCTCTCTTGCTTCGGACATCAAGAACAACCGAAAAGGGCTGCAGAATGTTGCTGAACTCGGTGCGAAGTATCGCGGATTGAGTCAAAACATTGATGATATCGAACGCATGATCGCCCAACTTCCACCCAACTTCCAACTCGGAACCGAACTGGAGGGTTTGGCCCAATCCAATTCAGTCAAAATCGAATCGATCAAAAATCGCCCCGGTTCTCCACATGAATTTTATGTTGAAAACCAGGCGCTGGTGACTGTCGAACAAGTTCAGATCAGGCCTCTGATCGATTTTCTTTTTGCAATCGAGAACTCAGGCAAACCAATGAGGATTTCGACATTGCAGATCAAACCAAACTTCAAGGATGCAAAACTGTTGAACGCCAACTTCATTGTTTCGGTGTTCCAGCAAAAATAACAGAGGCAAACACGTGGGAATTTTTTCAAAATTAGGACCCTGGATCAAATCGCTCAGGCAGCAAGGCAAATACCTTGTGATTGGTGGAATCGTGTTTGTCATGGGATTGTTCGTACATTTCCCGCTGGAACGCTTCGGAAACATCATCACTTCCACCATCCAAAAAAATACTGGCTACATTGTTCAGATGGAAAAACTCTCCCTAACGCTTCCGATTGGCGTTCATGGAGAGAATGTAACGATTCAACCGCCAATGAATGCAGGCCAACCTTTTCTGCTGACCATTGATGAATTAACAATTCGTCCATCGATCTTGGCCCTCATCACGTATCCATTTCGAAAAAATATCGGGTTTTCCTACAAAGCCAAACGTGGCAAAGAAATCTGGTCGGGCTCTGCGGACATGGGTAGCACCACTTCCAGCTTAGCGGTGAATGTAAAAAACTTTGAATGGACCGGCAGTTTTCCATTGGACGCCAACCCTATGTTTCAGGGTCAATCCGTGAATATTCAAACCACGGTGAATTTGGATTTGGAGCTCGAAGGAAAAACAATTTCACTTCAGCAAGGCAACTTGTCCGAAGCCAATGGCTTTTTGGAAATTACATCCAAAAAACTGGATATCGAAGCTCCCATGGTCAAAATGCTCAACATCAATCAGTTCAACCTGGATACCAAACTCGACAAAGGAACGCTGAATATCAAAAAACTCGATTTCTCCGCGCCCAACGTGTCGGGCAAAAGCAAGGGCAACATCAAACTTTCACCGTCCTTTATTGATAGCCAGCTGGATTTGGAGGCTGTTCTGAAGGCTGATCCTTCCGATGCCAATATATCCTCGCTTTTATCGCTATTTGGGTCGTTTTATAACATTGTTCCAGGGGCAGATGGCTCTATATCGCTCAAGATAAATGGCCCCTTGAATTCGCCGGAAGGATTGACTATAAGAAGCTTCACTAATTAATTGGCGAGGCCGTCGCCTCGCTTGGGGAGCTTATCTGTGGCGGGTTACAGCTCCAACAGGAGCTTTTTTGACCAATATTGAACATATCAATCGACGTAAGTACGATCGTTTTGCGTTCGAAAATGTTTTCGTCCTTGAAACCGAAAATTTCTCTGGAATTTCAAATACTTCCTCGATTAACCTTTCTCAAAAAGGTGCTCATCTCGTTTCCAAAACTCCCCTGACCAAAGGCTCTATTGTTTCCATTGAGATGCCTTCGGAACGTATCCAATTGATGGGCGAAGTTTGTTGGGTTGGAGAAAAAGGCGATCAACACTATAACGTTGGCGTCGCTTTTCATGAATTTATTCCTGTGACCAAAACCAAAATCGCAAATCTGATTCAGCGTATTCAAACAGAACCTGAAACTGCTGAAGGCCAAACATTTTCATTCGAATTGGAAAACAAAGTTTCGAACTTTTTGGACAAATATGTGGAGGAAGTTCGTCCGGATCCAATCGTACATGCACCGGTTTCATATCGTCGTCTTGGCACGCCGACCGAAAAAACACTTTCATTCTATACACCATCCAAACCTCAAACTTTACGGAAGGAACAACCACATCTTTCCGCATTGACGAAGAAAAAACACCGGCTTCGCTTCCATTGCGCGCAATGATTCTTTCACTTGTACAATGATCTTTTCCTTCAAAAATTCTTTACCACCAGTTTGACCCAATACTTGACCCATCGAAATACTACTGCGAAGCGACCAATAAAATGGCTCTGAGAAAGACTTTGCCGACGAATCAGAACCACAAATCAAGCCATTAGCTTTTGGATGGATTGATCGAGAAAATTCAATGGAAAGGTGCTGCAGATCGCATTGAAGTAAAGTTTGATTTCCGCGAACCTGTGACAACCGACCAACTGCAGATTTCCAAAATCGAGTTTGTGATCACCCTCACTAATTGCTGAAAATTGCAAATGCAAATGGCGGCCTGGAAGTTTAAAAATATTTTCATTGGTCATGCGCTACTCAATCAAATCCGCATGGGCATCCATGAAGAAAACAATCAAAAAGATCTTCATGTGGTCATGGATCTGACCAATGCCAACGTAACAGTTGTTGATACGCAACAAACCGCACAAAGCCTCACCCTTTCTTTGCAATACGCTCCAGTTAAAGAATAAAGCTGCTACAGTAATCATTAAGACATTGACTGATCTGTGTGGGAACAGCTCACTTGAGGCGGCGTACCCATTGGCTAAAGGGATCGGTCTGCAAAACCGCTATTCGCCAGTTCAACTCCGGCGTATATCAAGCAACTGTCTTCCAATAAAATCCATTAGTTGACAGTGGGCCGCAGGTTATATCTACCATGCGACCATTTAGGTTCTTTGAGCCTAACGACCGCGGGAGTAGCTCAGCTGGTAGAGCATCACGTTGCCAACGTGAGGGTCGAGGGTTTCGAATCCCTTCTCCCGCTCCAAATATCTTCAATCATTCTAATAGCAACGCGTCATTATCAGGTCAGAAATTCAAATTTCAACCCTCGAAAAAACCTGTATAATCATAAGATTATCCCAACTGAAAATTTGAAAAGGTAACGCACGTTCATGTTCAAAAAATTTCAAGACCTCCTTCTCTTGTTTTTGTTTTCTTCTTCACGTGCTTCAGACCACAGACGACACACCCCCTTCAGTTGTCGGCCAGAGTTTCTCCCTTTCAAGGTGGTTCCCTTCCAGGAACTCACCCGTCTTGAACGACTCAGCAAAGTTCTGTACCTGATCCAGAAAGCTACGTCGATCCTGAACGCGTGAATTTCACCGAAATGTACGAAGACTCCATCGATCTGATCGCCACCAACATTCCAAAGCTTTCGATTGATCACAGCAAAACCAAAACCACACTTTTGATCAACGGCAAAAAAAGGACTTCCCGACCGAAGTGGCCGATGTTTGCACTTCGTGGAAACCTGCTTGAATCAGTCAAATTCATCCTGGAAAAGCGTTCAACCTGAATTTACAAGCAGCCAACTTGAAAGAACTTGCCATCGCTGGACTTCTCAACACCTTGGACCCTCACTCTACATTTTGTCTGAAGAATTTTACAAAGAGATGCAAGTTGGCACCTCCGGTAAATTCGGTGGATTGGGTATCGTCATCGGTTTGCGTGACACGCGTTTGACCGTCATCTCCCCGATTGATGATACACCTGCCTCCAAAGCAGGAATTATGGCCGGTGACTTCATCACCAAAATCGATGATGAAACCACCGTCGGTATGACCCTGACAGAGGCCGTTGAAAGAATGCGTGGACCCAAAGGCGCCCCGGTTACCATCACCATCGAACGCAAAGGCTGGACTGAGAACAAAAACTTCAAGATCATTCGCGACATCATCCGTGTGGAAAGTGTTGAATCCGCGCTTCTGAGCAACAACATTGGTTATGTGAAACTCAAAAACTTTCAGGAGGACTCCACCAAACAGATGAAAAAAGCGCTGGCGCAGCTCACTGACAAAGCTCAAGGCGGTCTCAAAGGTTTGATTCTGGACCTAAGAAACAATCCGGGTGGCTTGCTGGATCAAGCGATCGAAATTTCCAATTTGTTCCTGGAAGAAGGAACCATCGTGACCACAGTTGGTTTGAAAAACAAGATGCGAGACACGCAAGTCGCTGAATTGAAAAACACGCAGCCGATGTATCCGATGATCGTAGTGGTCAATGAAGGTAGCGCCAGCGCGTCTGAAATTGTTGCAGGTGCCTTGCAACGCAATGAACGTGCGATTGTGCTGGGTCAAAAAACCTTCGGCAAAGGAACCGTACAAACACTGTACGACCTTCCTCAAAAATCTGCGCTGAAACTCACTGTTGCGAAGTACCTGACTCCGGGGGACATCTCGATTCAATCCATCGGTATCGTTCCGGATATCCAAACCGTTCCGGTGGTGATCGACAAAGAACAAATCACTTTCTTCTATTCTGAAGAAGAACACGGGGAAGCTGAATTGGAACGACACTTCACCAGCAAAGATCAACGCACGCTCAAAATGGAGCCGTTGGCCAGCATTGAATATTTCTTTCCGAAACCGAGCCAGGAAGAAATGGAAAAAGAATATTCCTTCAATCGACTTTCCGCAGAAGGGAAACAAAAACGTCTACTGGAAGATTTCGAAACCAGGACCGCGTACGACATTCTCAAAATGAGCACGGATCGATCTAAAAAAACTTTGCTTGAAACGGCCCAAAAAGAACTTCTTCTGATCGCCAAAACTCAGGAAGGCCTCATTGACTCTGCGATGCAAAAGCAAGGCATCGATTGGTCCACGGCATCGAACGCCAAAGATCAAAAAGACTGCAAGCAACCGGAAGTTTCCTTCATCGTTCTTCCAGCGACCAAAGAAGCCACCATCTATTCTGGAGACAAGATCGAAATCCAAGCCATCATGAAAAACACCGGCGATTGCACTTTGTATCAAGCTAAAGCCACTTCGAAATCCGATTCCAATTTCTTTGATCATCGAGAAGTGTTTTTCGGCAAATTGACTCCGAACCAGAGTGTGATGAGAAAAATTCCGCTGACACTTCCCAAGTATTTGCCTGCCGGCGCTTACTCGATGACATTCAAATTCGAAAATGCTGTGAATGCAAATCCGAAGGACCAGGACCTTCTGATCTCTGTATTTCCAAACAAACAACCCATGTTCACCATGGACTATGACATTCGTGATCAGGTTGACAAACAATCCGGCTTCCTTGCTCCAAACACACCCGAACGCGGTGAAAAATTCTTCCTGAATCTGAAAATCAAAAACATCGGCGAAGTTCCTTCGAAAGAAGCATATGTTTCCATCAAGCAAGATGGAGACAAAACGCTACAGTTTGACAAAGCCCGTGAAAAACTTGAGCAATTCGCTCCGAACCAAGAACGCAATGTGAAGTTTTGGTCGAAGTTCCTCAAAAATTTGATGAGCCATCCTTTAATCTTGTCGTGTCAGTTTCCGACCTGGATTATCAAAGTTTCATTCAAAAAAGATCAACATGAAATTGTTCCAGGCCAAAATTGCCGAACCAAAAGAATCCAAGATGGTGCGCTATTTCCAAGAACCTACAATCTCCTTGAGCAACATGAATGCGCTAACCCAAGTTCAACAAGGTCATGCGACGTTTACAGGAACGATCAAGGATGATGTGCAAGTTCAGGATATGTACATCATGGTCAACGGCAAAAAAACCGTCTACCACGCGTTTGACGACAAGAAAAAAACAGAGAACTTTAACTTGTCAGTTCCTTTGAAAAAAGGGAAAAACGAGATCATTGTTGTGGCGAGAGATGACCAAGATCTGGTTCAAACCGTCCAGCTCAATCTATTCAGTCAATAAACTGCAAACTCCTTTGCTAATTTTCCCTTCTACCCTGTGGAAAGGAACCGACGTGGAGTGATCGCCAGGCCGACGACACGATACTCACAAACTCCTGTTACCCTCAGGTAGAAGTCCCAACATGCCTGAATGTTTTCAAATCAGCTGGTGAGCGTTTTTGAGATTTCCCGAGGTGAATGCGAAGCTTTGAAACCGAGGGAAATACTCAAAAAAGTAGCTCACCCAAATGAAAGTGTGGTTTCAAATTGGCAAATGGGCTTGTGATTGATTATTTTTTTGGAGCTGGAACGATTGCCGCTGGTTTTGCTGCGGTTTTTTCTTCTGGTTTTTTCACAGCGGGCTTCGCAGGAATTTTTTCAGGTTTTGGTGCAGTGACAGGAACAGGTCTTGGCTGCGCAAGAACTTCAAAAGAGTCATAGTCCCCGATGGATTTACTTTTGCTGTCGTCAGAATCACTCAAAAAACCAAATGCTACAGGATTCGGAGGATTGCGTCCGAATAATTTTTTGTAATCTTCATAGACATTGCGCTCTTCGGTCACCCATTCGCCCTGTTTGTCCTTTCCAGCACGAATCACGATGGCCGGAAAATTATCTTTCTTGCGCAAGAGGCGATCTTTTTGCAAATCACTGTTCCAAATATACTTGATCGTTTCAGGCATGAACCAACGCGCCGGAAAGACGACATAAATGCCGACGGCATTGTCATTTTTCACCACATGCTTGGTATCTGAGTAAGGAAACTCGCGAATTCTCCATTTCCAAGAAAGGATCGGGTTTTCTTTGATATTCCATCCCTTTTTGCGGAACAGTTGCACGGAATTGCTCACCGTTCGAGCTTCAAGAAATGTGTTGTCTCCCTCTTTGACAAAAGAATAAATCGTAGATGGATTGCCGTTTCGACTTTTCCAATAGCTGTCTGAAAACTTGGAACCTGAGAAACTGGAGAAGTCCTCCAACATTTCTGCCCCCGCTTTTTTCACGACGCAAAGCGATGCAGTTAAAAAAACTGCAATTAAGATTATGAAACTTTTTGAATTGATGTATTCAACACGTGCTCTATAATAACTTAATTTTAAAGGGAAAACTACATTGTTGAGAAAATACTTCCCATTCTTTTTCTCCGACCTAGCCATCGATCTAGGCACAGCAAACACCCTTGTTTATCATTTCGACAAAGGCATCGTCATCAATGAACCATCTGTGGTTGCCATTTCCGATGATCCCAACGACACCAACGAAGAAAAAAAAGTTCTAGCCATCGGACATAAAGCCAAAAACATGATCGGCAAAGCTCCACCGAATATTCGCGTGGTTCGTCCAATCAAAGATGGCGTGATCGCGGATTTCTCTGTGACCGAAGCGATGCTCAAACACTTCATCGGACAAGTCATCGAAAAAAAAGCTTTCATACGTCCACGTATCATCATCTGCGTTCCTTCGGGTGTGACTGAAGTTGAACGCCGTGCAGTTGAAGAATCAGCGCTCTCTGCTGGCGCACGCGAAGTGCATCTCGTTGAAGAACCGATTGCTGCGGCGATCGGAGCCAACATGCCAATCACCGATCCATCCGGCAACATGGTCGTGGATATCGGCGGTGGAACAACCGAAGTAGCCGTCATTTCCCTCTCGGGCATCGTGATTTCCAAGTCCTTGCGCATGGCAGGCGACCAGATGGATGAAGCCATCGTCAATCACATGAAGAAAAAATATTCTCTACTCATCGGTGAGGCAACCGCTGAGCAAATTAAAAAAGCTTACGGCGAAGCCTATCCAACCGAAAGCAATGAAGTGATTCCTGTCAAAGGTCGTGATTTGATCCGCGGCGTTCCAAGAACAGTTCAAATCAAATCTTCTGAAATTCGTGAAGCACTTCAAGAGCCGATCCGAGCGATTGTCGATACAATCAAAAGCACACTTGAAAAAACTCCACCGGAACTCGCAGCGGACATCCATGACCGCGGAATTGTTTTGACTGGCGGTGTCGCTCAATTGAAAAACTTGGATCACTTGATCAAGAAGGAAACGGATCTTCCGGTTCAGATCGCGGAAGAACCTTTGCTGAGTGTAGTTCTTGGAACAGGCAAAATTCTCAAAGAATTCGACACCTACAAAAATCTTCTCGTCAAAAAATACTACTAGGCTTCTAGCTGAGCGATTAGCTTGCGGGGGTTGTTCTGGAAGTCTCCATTGGACATGAACAACACAACATCACCCTTTTGAACCAAACTCATCAAGGTTGGAATGATTTCCTGGGTTTCAAGGTAACGAGCTGATTTTCCATCAGCCTTGAGTTGATTCACCACGTCTTGAGGATCGAGCATTTCATCACTGGAGAGCGAATCGGCTTTCTTGAATACATTGGCCATAACGATCTCATCGGCTTTCATAAAACTTTTCGGCAGTACATCCTGAAAAACTTTTCGGCGAACCGTATTGGAACGTGGCTCGAACAACGCCCAGAGCTTTCCTCCACGTGCACGTGCCATCGGGACAAAAGCCTCGATGGTTTCGGCAATCGCCGTGGGATGATGGGCGAAGTCCTCATACACAACGACATCATTCACTTCACCAATGCGCTCTTGACGTTTTTTCACGCCTTTGAATTTCGTGATGGCCTCGATCATTTGATCCAATGGCAAACCTAAATTTTCACCCATGCACAGACAGGCCACAACATTGAGCACATTGTGCTTGCCCATAAGCGGAGCTTCAATGCTTTTGACGAATTCGGATTTGCGATAAATATCGAACACCATGCCTTTGCCAGTGTTGCGAAGATTTTGAGCATTAAAATCATGCTCCTTGGCAAATCCATAATATTTCACTTTGGAATATTTGCTGGAGATTTTTTTAACCAGTGCGCTTTCGCCACAAGCGACCAGTGAACCGTCGCTTGGAATGATCGCAACGAGTTTTTCAAACTGCTCGATGACATGATCCAAATCACGATAGATATCTGCGTGATCGAACTCCACGCTGGTCATGACCACATGTTGCGCACCATAATGAAGGAATTTGGGCGTCTTTTCCCAGAATGCCGTGTCGTACTCGTCGCCCTCAAGCACAAACTCATTTCCGGCACCGACACGGAAACCTTGTCCAAAATTGAGTGGAACACCACCGACAAAATAACCTGGTTTGCGACCGCAATAATCCAAAATCCACGTCATCAGTGATGTTGTCGTGGTTTTACCGTGTGTTCCGCTGATGACCACGCGACGGTGGCCTTGTAGAAAATATTTTTCAAGTGCCTGCGGCATCGAAACATACGGAATGTCAGATTTAAGAAGTTCCTGCGCTTCAAGATTTGGACGAGAAATCACGTTACCGACCACAACCAGATCTGGTTTTGGATGAAGGTTTTTTGCATCATAGCCTTCGAACACTTTGATACCAAGTCGTTCAAGCGTGGTGGAAGCCGGTGGATAGATTTTTCCGTCGGTGCCCTGCACATTCCAGCCAATTTCCTTGAACATACCCGCAAGGCAAGCCATTGCCGATCCACCAATACCCATCAAATGCACAGTTTTCATTTGAAACACGTCTCCCAAACACTTTGGTGGACCTCACGACGAAATGCATTCATCGCGCCCACTCGTTTTTTAAATTCCTCTTCGTTTCCTTTTCCAAATCCCATGATCACACGATTGGTCAACAGCGAAACAATGCGTTTTTTTTCCAAGTCCACCCATATGGATGTGCCCGTGAACCCGAGGTGTCCAATCGATTTTTTCGAGATGGCACCAGCTGTGGAATTGGCTGATGGAATATCCCAGCCCAATGCTCTATCATGTCCAACGTACGGATCAATGAATCGTCGCATGGTTTGCTCCTGGAATCTTCTTTTTTTGCCGAAATAATCATCCATCCAGATGGATCCAAATTTCACCACATCCTCGATGCTGGAGAAAAGACCGGCATGTCCACAGAGTTTACCCAGATATAGCGCATCGGGATCGTGAACTTCTCCCCGTTTGAGTTCCATGTCCGAAGCCACAACGATATCCTGATCGCTGATCTGAGCGGTGGTTTTGGTTGTAGTGAATCCCATTGACTCTTGAAGCTTTTTCCAAGAATCTTCTGAAGATTCTCCTGCAACATTAGAAAGAATTTCTGCAAGAAGAATAAAACCTGGATCACTATAAATCATTTTTTGAGGAGCAGCCGCGATGCTGCTTTTGGAAATCGCGCTCACAATGCGGTTTGAAATTGATTTGTAATCGTTTGGTTTTTGATGAAGATTTGGATCAGCAACGGCAAATCTCAGGCCCGGTCGGAAACGAGCGTGATGGAGCATCAATTGCTCGATGGTGTAATTCGCATAAAAACTATTGGGTATCCATTTGCCGAGTTTGTCATCGAGTTTGAATTTTTCTTTTTCGAACAAATCGGCTGCAAGGTTGGTGGTGAACATCACCTTGGTGATGGATGCGATATCAAACAGAGATTTTGAATCGATTTCCTGAGCATTTGCATCAAGTGAAACTTTACCCACAGTGTGAAATTCAGGTTTTTCACCAAAGGATTGAATGCCGATCGCACACGCAGAAAACATTTTCTCATCCAGATACTTTTGAATGATTTTTTTTACGTCCGCGCTAATCATACAATCGAATCGATTTCCAAAGTTTTCCCCCGATTTTTTATTGAAATGCCACCGCCAATGGGGAGAACGACATCGCCGTGTCGATGACCGGCTTTGACTTTGGCGAGCACTGGAATCTTTGAGGGGACATATCTCTGAACAATACGCTGAAGAAACTCAATGGAATGTTCATTGTTTTCTCTGTCGGTAAAATCTCCGAGAATCAGCCCTTTGATCTCTTTCAGGTGACCGGTCAGATACAAATGCGCAAAAATCCGGTCGATTCGATATTCCATTTCGTTGGTATCTTCCAGGAACAAAATTCCATTTTTCCAGGAATTTTCGAATGGAGTGCCAAAGGTAGTCTGCAGCATGGACAAGTTTCCACCCCACAATTTTCCTAAAGCATTGCCCGGCTGAAGGACTTGATAATCCCCTTCTTTCAAAACCTGCTTACCTTTTTTTTCCAATCGATCGAAAATTTTATTTTTATCCTGATCTGGCATCGAACGAAACATCTCACTGGTGATGATTGGCGCATGTACGGTCACCAAATGATTCTTGCGAGCCAGCTGATTCAGAATGAACGTATGGTCACTCATACCCATCACGATCTTGGGATGGCTGACTTTGAAATTTTTGATCGGAAACTGAAACATACGTGCCGCGCCAAAGCCTCCGCGAAGAAGAAAAATTCCGTCGATTTCCGGATCTTTCAGATAGTCGGTCAGCTCCGCCAATCTGCGCTGATCACTTCCAGCAAGGTAATGTTCACGGGCAAACACTTCGTCCTGATAGGTGATACGATAGCCGCGGCTTGTCAAATAGGCCAAGGCCACATCAAAATGTTCACGACGAAAGTGGCTTGAAGGCGCCGCCAGAGCGATATGGGACCCCCTCTTCAAGGGTCTGGATTTGAGCATGCGTTGCGAGTTCGACTTCATCATGTTTAGTGGTATAAATTATACCGAGAATCAATAACTTATCATGAAAATTCTAGGGAAAAACGTGGTCGGATTCGTGGATTATGGGCGCAAGCGCATCATTGAATCGATCTTGAGCAGCCCCGATGCCCAAACTATTTTCACCGAACTCCAGGAGAAAAAAAATCAATCTCCGGATGCTTCAAGAAAAAAGGCCCGGGAAATCCTCCTTGAACTCTCTTCCAATTACAACAGTGGAACGTTGAAGCTTTGTTACTGGATCGTTCGTGCGTTGAAAAAACTCATGTTCAAAAACACGCTGACGTACGGCGATGAACTCCAGACGATTCACGATCTGACATCCCAAGGCAAAATCATCTTCTATCTTCCAAATCACAAAAGCCACATGGATTATCTTTTGCTTTCCTACATTCTGTTCAATCACGGAATCGCCCCACCCCACATCGCTGCTGGTGTGAATTTATCCTTCTTTCCGGTTGGGTGGCTTTTTCGAAATACGGGTGCTTACTTCATTCGCAGAAAAATCGCGGGCAATTTTCTCTACACTAAATTTTTGCAGCTTTATTTTGACTGGATGCTCAAGGAAAAAATTTCCCAGGAATTCTACATGGAGGGCGGACGTTCACGTGACGGCAAGATTCGGGAAGCGCAATCCGGAATTTTCACACTTTTTGTCGAGCGAATTTTGGCTCGCGGCCTCGCATCGGAAATTTACATGGTGCCAACCGCGATCACGTACGATCGACTCCCTGAGATGAGAGGCATTCTCAGCGAACTTCAAGGCGGCGAGAAAGAAAAGGAAAGCGCTTTTTCACTTCTGGGGTCACTTTCGATTCTCTGGACCAAACATGAAAATGTTCATGTCCAATTCGGAAAACCAATTCAACTGTCTTCCGTTCTTCAAGGAGAATTCACAAAACAAAAATTTCAAGAACTCTCCAATGAAGTATTCAGCCGCGTTCAACAGCAAAAAACCACGACCGTCTCCAGCCTGATCGCGCTCATACTTCTGACAACACGAACCTTTCTGGATGAGAAAAATGTTCAGAACCGAATGGATTGGCTGATGAATTTTCTCAAACCATGCCGACAATGCATCTCGGAAGAACTCGCCAACATCCATAAAGACTGGGGAAATATTCTGCAACGCTATGAAAAACTCGGCTGGTTCGAGCAACGAAGCCAATCTCTGCATGTTGAAAAATCGAAACGTCTGGAAATGAACTACTACAAAAACGACCTTCTACCCGCTCTTCTCCCATTTTTTGGATTCATGGGTGAGCGAACGCAAAACATTTTAAAGCACGAGTTTCCTTACGCATCGACTCAAGGATGGTCTTACCGAATGGAGGATACCGATCGTGAGTTTTTGTCGAGCACCATCGAACCTTTGATTTTCTTGTACGACGAAGTTGAAAAACTGATTCAAACTGATGGAATTCAAAACATCATGAACAAAGAAGTGCAGCGTACAATGCTTACCAAACTCAAAATGAACGAAAAATTCCACTACTCAGAAATGCTGAATACGGAAGCACTAAAGTCCGCATGCGCTTACTTTCACACCAATAAATTAAACTAAGAATTCGACGCCGATTCCGGTGTTATCTACGTCTTCTTTTTCATCGCCGGAAATGCTCAAGTGAACCACGCGCGCTCTTTTTTCAATGGGCTGTGGTGCTTCCATGTGAAGTGTGATTTCCGTTCCCGGAGTCAAAATGTAATGGGTTGATATGAAAGCGCCGCTTTGACTGATGTCGCGCGTTTTGGAATAAATGGAAAAATCTTCGCCCTCGAAACATACAAGAACCTTCTGGGCTGTTCGCTCTTCTTTACGTTTGTTCGACATATTCTTTCTCCTGCAATCGACCATAGCAAAACGCCGAATGCGCATACAAGCCTTTTGTAGAGCAGTTTCCATGCCACCCTAACTTATCAAAACCAAAGGGATTTTTTGTTGGCTGTGACAAGGGTTCTGGGGCATAATGAAAAAATCCGGGACAAGGTTCGGCCAGCCATCTCCCTTGTGCTACGAACAAAAGTCCCTAATATTAGAGAGATATGTCATCTAAAGAGCAACGCAGATTTCCCAAACGATACGCGACACAAATTCCCGTAGAGTTCTTGGACAAAACAAAAGCGAAGGGAACGCTGATCAATCTGTCGCGCGATGGAATTTTGATCGTTGCCAAAAAACTCAAACCCATCAATTCCTTCGTCCGTATTTTGGTGTATGTCCCGGGAGTGGCCAGAGGCGTTGAAATCAACGGCAAGGTTGTCCGCCATACGACGGTAAGAGAAGAAAATGCCATGGGCATTCGCTTTCTGGAAATGAATGCGGCTGATCGCGATGTTTGGATGAAACACATCTCATCTCTGACCCAAAGCTCTTTTTCCCTGGCGCTCATGGAACAGTCGATCATGGATGAAAAAAGCATCAACATTGAACCGTTTGATGGCAAAGAATCCCAATTCATCGTCAAATTCAAATCCGTCACCCGCATGGAAGACTTCTTCCCCCAAGATTGGAAAAGTGAAGACTTCTTCATTCGAACCAACATCAAAAAAAATCCCGGCGACAAGGTCATCATCAAATTGATCCACCCTGTCACCAATGAAGAGCTCAAACTCAATGTTTTGGTTCGTAAACATGGTCGTCACCCACTCAAGGTGCACAAAGAAGGTTTGTTCTTCAATATCATCGGCTACAATTCCAAGATCGAGGCCAAAATCCGCAAATTTTTGCAGATCGAAGCCTACGAAAACTAATCGTAACTCATTGATATTATTCAATCTGAACCTTCTAACAAGGCTGCGTCAAACAAAGTCCTTTACCCAGGTGGACCTGTCGGCTAGGTTTCAATCTCTTCATGGAAACACCTGTTCTCAAAACGCAATCCAGCTTGAATTTTTTGCTGGTTGAACATGACCTCGGCGCGCCCACCAATGGTGCTGCTCAGGGCCCACAGGCTGTGCTTGCTCACTTGTTCGCCAAGATTCCGCAGGCCCAAACGCAGGCAGTCTCCACCATCACCCAAACCACCACACCTCCCAAAGAACAAACTCCACATGCCAAAAGTCTGGAACAAACGTTGGAGACGTGCAAATCCCTTCGCGATGCCGTCAGCAAAAGCCTGAAGAAAAAAAATTTCACCATAGTCCTTTCTGGAGATCACAGCACAGCCATCGGAACCATCGCTGGCATCAAAACAGCATTTCCTTCACTGGAAATCGGTATTGTGTGGTTTGACGCTCACACAGACATTCATTCCCCCTACACAACCCACTCCGGCAATTTGCATGGCATGCCGCTGTCGGCTGCAACTCAACTCGACAACACCGCCGATCGCAGACAAGTCCCAACAGATCATGAGAAAAAACTTTGGAAAGAGATGAAAGGCTTGGCTCCAACCAAACCGATGGTTGAACTGGAAAACATCGTATTTGTCGGCATTCGCGACATGGAACAGGAAGAAAAAAATCTCGTCAAAGGTAGAGATTGTCTGATTTTGGATGCAGCGTATGTTAAGCATGAATCATCCAATGCTCTTGTCACAAAAATCAAACATCACCTTCGTCACTGCGATATCATTTACATGAGCTTTGACATCGACTGTCTCGACAAATCCATCGTTCCAGGAACCGGAACACCGGTTGAAAACGGACCAGACGCCGAAAAAGTCCTGGATATCGTATCTCAATTGTCGACATGGGAACGCGTGGTATGTTTTGAACTTTCCGAGGTTAATCCCACCCTGGATCCTTCTGGCAAAACCACAGAAGTCGCCACCAACATCGCCCGCAACGCCCTGTCTTTCTTAAGTTAGACTAAAAAATAAAGCGCAGTTTAAATTCAAATCGCAGATCTGAATCTGATTTCTTCGATGATTGCGGCGGCGGCGAGGTGCCCGCTGAAGACTGCACTTTCAATCGTGCAAGGAAGACCCGTATCCGTCCAGTCTCCGGCAAAGTACAAGCCTTTGACTGGTGTGCGCGTTTTGAGTCTTGAGGAGGAGTTGGACAGCGGCGGTACCCAGGTGGCTTCAAGCTCACGAACCAATTTGGCGCGGGTGATTTTTACGGATTCAAATCCAGGAATGGTACGGAGTTCGTCTTCCGCAACCTGAATCATTTTTTGTTTGTCATGCTCCTCGAAATGAACGGCACTGGAAGCAACGAGCGTCCAGTGTTTCGTATCTTCATGACCATACACACTGCTTTTTTGAAAGGCCCAGTGAAAGTTCGTTCCCCAAAATCCCATGTACGGAAAATCGACTTTTGGAAACTCTCCCCACACGTGCAAAGAAAGAATCGGAGAAGGTTTCAATTCGGAAGTTTTGAAAACAAGCTTTTGAACTGCCTCATGATTGAATTTGATTTTTTGCAAGGCTGATGGCGGAACGGTCACGACAACTCGACTGCATGGAATGGTTTCACCAGAGTGCAAGCGAACGCCCTGGACTTGATCGCCTTCGATCAAAACTTCATCCACTCCCTCACGTGAGCGAACTTCCCCTCGATGCGCCTCAATGTAAACTTTGGCGGGATTGGCGTACATATCGCTCAATCCGACATTCGCCAAACCCACGCGGGAGTTTTCCCTGGATTTCAAAAATCCCTCTTGCAAAACAACTGCGAGCAAATTCGCCGGTGCCTGATCTGGATCGATGTTGAGCGTCGCCAAAATGATCAAGTCCCAGAATTTTTCTCGTGAGGCCTTGAAAACCCCATCGATGTCAGCCATTGCGTACAACTCATGTTTCCCAGATTTTTTGCATTTCGTAGCGCTAGCGCAACCTTGAAAATTCGCAATCGATCCATCCAAGGAATGGCCGTGTATTTCAAAAATCCGAAAAGCAAATGAAACGGAGCGGGCACATTCCAAGTTCGCAAGTGATGAATGACTCGATCAGGCCCCACCATCGGTGTGCTGAATCCATCCTGGAATGGGAGTGCATGGGTCTGCCCAAGTCGTTCCAAAAATAAACGCGTTTCCTTGTAGCACCCGAGCAAAAGGTGCTGACCATTGTCCACGATTTCACCCGTTTGCGGATCAGGATAAGAACAAGCGCGTCCACCCAGCATATTGCGCTTTTCCAACACCAGCACATGCTGTCCTTCGTCGGACAAAGCTGTGGCACATGAAAGTCCTGCACATCCAGCACCTATGACAACGGTGTCAAAACTCATCAAGCTCTCGGTTGGGAAAGAGCGATCCAGACTTTCTTGAATTTGCTGATGCTCACTTTTTTGGAAAACACATCAAAGTTTTTTTCACGGATCTTGTTGAAAATTTGGAAGTAGGTTTTGCGCATGACTTCCGCTGGCCAGATTTTTTTGATCGGAAGTTTTTTCGCTTCAATTTCTGCCTCGCGATAATACCCTTCGATTGCATGAGCGAATCCATTGGCCATGTTCATGAAATCTTCATTGTATGTGGGAGATTCAAGATCTTGAGGTTTCAAGCCTGCTCCTGTCAGAAACGTATGCGGAATGTAGAGACGACCGCGTTTGGCATCGGATTCGATATCACGCAAAATGTTGGTGAGTTGAAGCGCTCGGCCAGTGGCAAACGCATACCTCTCAGCGTCTTTGCGTTCCACACCGAAAATATTCATACAACAGAGCCCTACGGCTGAAGCCACACCATCGCAGTACACCAGCAGTTCTTCCAAGGTTCTGTAATAGGTCGGACGAAGATCCTTCTCCACACCCTCCAAAATCCAAAGCAGATCGGATTTCAAAATTGGGAATTGTTGAACTGCCCATTCCAATTCCTGGGCAACCTGAATCGGAAGCACGGAAGAAAAATGCGGCCATTTGGCCAGCGCACTTTTCCAGTGATTCAATTCAGCCTTGGCCTGATCAACCGTCGGCGATTCATCGACAATATCGTCGACGATTCGGCAATAGGCGTAGATGGCCTCCATGGCCCGGCGTTGATCTTTTGGTAGCCCCAGAAAGGCCAACACGAAGTTGGATTTACTTTTTTAAAATCGAATTGGTATTCATCGGGATGGCTTCCAGAAGATCATTTGCCAGAGCATGGTGAGTTTGTCGAACATTCCAAGCTTTGGACGACGATTGAACACATCATAATCCACGGCTTCGATCTTCTTTAGAATGGTTGTTCCTCCGGCATAGACCAAGCGTAGCTCTTTGCGCAGGGATGGCTCCACCAAATCACAGAGCGCTCGCCCCTTTTCAAACAATTCCCAGGTTTTTTTCACCTCATGCGCCAGAAGGTTTCGGAAAGTTTCATTGTAGGTGTGAGCAAACAGTTCCTTTTCGGAGTATCCAAATTTGGCCATATCTTCGAGTGGCAGATAGACACGATCCTTTTTCAAGTCGATGGCTACGTCTTGCCAGAAGTTCGCCAGCTGAAGTGCTGTACAAATGAAATCCGAAAGTTCGAACAAATGCTCATCCCGAACGCCGTGCAACCAAAGCACCAAGCGCCCCACTGGATTGGCCGAACGTTTGGAGTAATCCAGAATCGACGCAAAATCCTTGTGCCGGTTTTGAACGACATCTTGCTCAAAGGCCTGAATCAATTGGTCCAGCCAAGGAATCGGCAATTTGTGAATTTCAATGGAATGCGCAAGCGCTTGGAAGACTGGATCACTGGCTTTCCCGATTGCTGAGTCATTGAGCTTGGATCGAAAGGCCGAAAGTAGTTCCAAACGCTGACCTTCGAACTGCGGTTCATCCGCAAAGTCATCGGCCGTGCGAGAGAACAAGTAAACGGCGTGCATATGAGGCCGGATTTCCTTTTTGATCCATCTTGAGCCCACTGGAAAGTTTTCATAGTGGGTCATCGCGGCTTCAGAACAGGCTTCGAAGGCACTTTTGAGATTCTTGACAGGCTCATTCATGATGGTTAAAAGACATACCAGAGCTTGAAGGGGAAAACCAAGTAAACAGATTACATTCGTAAATAACTGATATTATTGTCTAAAATCCATTTTCATCCAACAAAAGAAGCATTGAGTCAAAAACCAAAATCTGATATGTTGCGAGCAAATTCAATAGAATTTAGGTCCTGCAGAAAATCTTCCCGCAGTCGAGGCGGTAGCCGGTTGGCCAGTGTTCAACCACCTTTGACAAGGAAGTTTTCGAAAGGCCCTTTAAAGGAGTATCTGTCGTCGTATGAATTTTGCAAAAAAGCTCGCGTGGGGGGTCATCATGATGCAAGTCATGGGTAGTTCCTGCGCAAAAATTGATGATTTCGGAACAGCCTACCAATTGGAAGGTTTTACGGGTGTGGTTAAAGTCACACCGGGCATTCAAGGTGTAACAGCCAAAACTTATGCACCAGGAATCGTGTTTTTTAATAGCAACAAAAGCGGTACCGAGGTCGTTTTATCTCTTAGCCCAGATAACTTCTCGATCTACTCCATTCTCCCGGAAGGTGACAATCAGGATCAATTCCGCAATGAAATGAAGAAAAAAGGTGTCAGCCGCCTGGATAAGCTTGATTTCTCAGGCTTTCGCGCAAAGGTTGATCCAAATGATTCCAAAAAAGTAAAATTTTATGACTTTGGTGACCAAAGTGAAGGCATGAAAAAGTTCAAATGGAAAGTCGAAGGCACCGGTTTGATCGCTGGTCCGGATACTCACATTCAGTTGAAAATCTCAACCACAGTTGGGACTCTAAAAGAACTACTTCCGCGCCAAGTTTTGGAGGAACTCGCTGCTCCAGAGGCAAACGAGTCCATGTATGAATCGGAAGACCTTGACGCAGTGGTCTATTTGGCTCGCATCGACATCCTCGGAGAATCCCTAACATTTGGATATTAAGAAGAATTTATGTACAATCGCTCTAGGGGAAATATGAATCGTCAAATTCGAAAGCTGTCGCTCGCTGCACTGTCCGTCAGCCTTTGTGCTTGTTCAATGTTGGGTGAACGCAAGGACTCTACTCGCTTGGACATTGATCAAGACTCGCTTCCTCAGATCAAAGTTCTTTCAAAATCAACTTCCGGCTCTGACAGCGTTTTGACTGCAGATAACTCCGGCAAAGATCCATTTAAGGTGGTTAACCTTACCACCAAGTACCTTCACCCATCATTAGATGCTTCCAAAGTTGTCCGAGACAAAAAGATCGGTCTCTTGCATGTCATGCAGGAAGAAGTCGATGGTGAGAAAAAATCTCTGCCCCCTGAGATAGACACCGCATCCCTGTTCTTTGGCTTGGGAGGTAAAATCACCGGTGACCTCGATATCATCGAAAATCCGGATGATGATTTGAAAGAATTGATCAAATTCGATGAGACAGCAGCTCAAACCAAACGCGAAGAAATGATTCAAAAAAACCCTTCATGTGAAGGCCACATCACCGATTTATTTGCACAAGGACAAGTGCAGTTTGATCTTAGCCAAACTCAAATCTCCGACCTTGCCGCAAACACCATCAATGAGGGCAAATCCCTTAGTGCTGATGTGGAAAACGAAATCAAAGAGGAGCTTGCGAAAAGAGATCCATCCAAAGCGGATGATCCAATCGATGTCACTGAAAAAATATTCGGCAATCTTTCATCTGAAACTCAGAAAAACATTCGAGCTCTTTTCAAGCCAGATGTCGGATTGTTTTTCCTGGTGGAAACGAAACACTTTTCAATTTGTATTCCTGAATCCCGAAAAGATCTTCAAGCGTACTTACTTGATAAAAATGGACTTCAATCCATTCTCCCTGAAAACGTCAAAATCGAGGAATCTGCCGATGGTCTGATCGTCACCATCCGAACCATCCGCCAAAACGTCACCAAATCTGATCTAGATCAGATCAAGTTGGCCATGAAAGGCCAGGAAGATGAATCGATTCCATTCGGCCAACTTAAATTCGGAGACAAAGAAGTTCCCGTTTTCAGCAGCACACATAACGAAGTGACTGAATATACTTTTCATGTGAATCTGCCTAAAAAAGAATCTGCTGAACAAGCATCCGACAACCCTGATGAACCTGAAAAAAAAGACGAGACAACACCACCCTCTGATTCTCAAACGGGACAAGTCTCTGAAGTTACCACCGCGGTTGAACCGTCTAACAAAGAACCTGTAACCGTGGAACACCCGAGCAAACACACTCTGCCGATCGATCAAAAAACCAAAGTTCAAGACGACATTTTGACACCAGTGATGCCAGCTCGTTCTGACAGCACTTTTACCAAAAGACTTCGACGGTTACACGCCGCGATTCGATTCCATCCACTCCAACGACCCTGAAAGGCGACAGCGCCAGGTCAGACACCTCAAAAACACGAACATCAGTTACCACTTCCGTAAAACTGGATGCACCCGTCGTTTCAAAATACAAACTCTCAAGTACGCCGATTTGGTATAGCCCACTTCACAATGGCTATGAACAGAACTTTTACGTGCAAGACGGTAAAAAATGGAAGTATGACCCTCAAGGTGGAAACTCCAATTTTTGGGATGATACCAAATTTAAGAAAGACGGTTTAACCGATGAAGAAGTCGAACAAAAATGCGCCGGATACGAATACATCCGAAACATGGTTTTCAACGTTGAGTTGCTTACTCCGGCTGAATTCAACAAATCAGACTACATCCAAACCCCAAACTTCACCAAAAGCTACCAAGATGTATTGTTTGACCAATTAAGACCAGAAATCGGCTATGACCAAATCACTGAACAAATGGTTCAAGCTTCCACTCATACACCAGCAGGTGCTCGTACCCAAGATTCAGAAGTCAAAGTATGCTTGGACTCAAAAAACCATTTCTCGCATTCTGGTCTACCAAAGAAACACGTTCTACCAACTTTAAATATGAAGGATCGACCGTTGTATTCACGGGCAATGATTCCAAACATTGGTATCCACATTCGAATCAAGACCATTTCGTCAATAAGGGCAAACCTAGGGGATTCAATCCTCAACGCATTCAAAATCCGCTCTCAAATATCACCATCATTCAAAATCCTATCACCAAAGAATATGCTGTATTGATGCAACTTGGATTCAAACGTAGCATCCCTGCCCGATTACTGATGGCATATATCAATCGCGATATGGTGACTGGATATTTGATCAGAGGCAGAGATTTTGTGCTGAACGAAATTGAAAAAGGATTCGCGGCAGGACCGGGACGGACCGGAAACGCTTATCTATGGCGGATTTACATTCGATCCGAATCAAAAGGTGAGCAATACGTGAATCTGCAATCACCTAATCAGTTATCTTCGGCTGGCTATATAAGCCCCACCGATAACTACATTCCTTGGTCCATTGGTCACATTACATTCCCGGGTGAAAGCAACGTTTTGAATCTTCCTATTCAACTCAACAAAAATATTCAAGCAAACAACGTTCTCGCCAAAAAGTAATTCAATCTGTTAAAAATTGCCGTTGTTGTTGACGATGATGGAAGATCCGTCGGTGCCACCGAGTTGGGAGATTCCCAAATACGCGCCTACAGCCAAAGCACCAACACCTGCCCAGAACCACCACTGCTTGTAGATCTTTTCTTTGGGTGCGACGTTTTCTTGCATGGCTTGAGGCTGCCCCTCACCAACGCGAGAAGGATCCATACCCATCAAATTGGTGGCTTGCGCGGATGAGGACAAATAGCCATCATATCGAATCATCGAGGCGAGTGCCTCGGCCATTTCATAAGCTGCAGGTTCAAATTCTTCCAATGGGCCGACATGTACGATCGCAACTTGCGAAAATTCATGCGTACGGGAGTCATATAGTTGCCCCAAAAGTCTCCAGTCATTGGCCGGCTTTTCCAGATTTGCGAGCAACACCATTTCACCACCAACTGCAGCAGCCATGCCATCGATTTCTTCCATATTGGCGGTTTGCTGATCCATACCTTCTTGAATCTGGAACATACCGTTCCAGTCTGCGTTTTCGGTCGCTGTTTCCATGTTGGCTGTCAGATGTTCGACCGTATTTTCAAACTTGGAAAGCTTGGACCAAGATTTCATTCCTTTGCGTTCCACCAAAACATAATACTGTCCCGGAATCAGGTTCACTTTCACAGGCGTTGGGCCGATCAGCTTGCCGTTGATGAAAACCTTGGCCTGAGGGACATTCGCATCGACTTTCACTGTGATGCGGTTGCCGGAAACCAACTTGCGTTTGGCCTTCTCATACATTTCAATCACTTTGGGGGAATAACTTCGTGGCGCAAGTTCACGTTGTGGATCTAGCATCACCACTTTTTCAAATTCAGCCGTGGCCAAAGTTTCATTTTTTTTGGTTTCATCCGCCGACTTGTTTTTTTTACCTAGCGCGATGTAGGTCATCCCCAGATACAGGTGCGCTTCCAGAAGATCTCGATTGGCGCGAAGATGGGAAAGGTTCAGGATGAATTCTTTGCGGGAATCAGTCAGATCCGTTAAAGCTTTTTCGAAATCGAGTTCCTGATAAGCCTTTTTACCACTGGCCAGTGCTGCCCGTGCACGTACCAGATAACTGTCATGCACGTTTTGCTCATTGAATTTGAATTTCTTTTTCCACTCCGCAACTTGCCCATAATCGACCATTCGAAGTTGCGGTTGCTGGGCGAATCCACGATACAAATGAGCACGATAGGTCGGCAAATTCACAAGTTCATCATCGGGAACAAGTACACCATCGACAACCATGTGCGGTTTGTAAGGTTGCGGCGGTTTGGCAGCCTGGGAACTGGTGGCAGGTTTTCCAGCCTGAACCTGTGCAAAGACAGATGCCGGAAAAATCATTTGTAGCGTCAGTAGTAGAGTAAGAATTTTTTTCATTACGGGATCACGGCCCTCACCGTGCTTTTGTTGGAATCAAATTTAAGCACTCCACCAAAATACAATCCCAAACCAGCGGCAAGTGCTCCACCGGCAATCGCACCCCAAACCCAAGGCTTTTCATACCACTCACGATTGTCTGGAGAAACAACGGCTTGTTGTGGCTGCTCGTTGAATGCGATACCCGGAGTGTTCTCCACATTCGGTCTGGAAAGTTTGGATCGCGGTTTCAAATCCACACCAACGCCCGAATCGTCTTCCATGGTTGGATCGATTATGTCAGGTTGTGCCATCGGGGCCGAGGTCGGTGTGTGCTCTGACGGAACGACATAACCATCCGGTCCCAACGATTTCAGAAGTTCAGCGACCAGCGCTTGCGGATTGCTTTGGGTCACTTCGCGCGAAATTTCCTGGCTACGTTGATCGTACAATTGTCCTTTGACCTTACCCGAGAGCGGCGTAAGGAAGACAAACAAGTCGGCTCCCAAAGCCAATCCCATCTCATCCAAATAGGTCGCGCGCGGTTGATCGAGTTCTTTTTCTCACCCAAGGTTTGGAAATACATGTCGGTGTCATTGGTTGCGATCTGCGAAAAGGTGTGTTCGATTTCGTTGTTCCCTGCAACAATGAACTTCTCCATGAATTCTTCCTGATCGTTCAACACCAAACGGAAGTAGTGTCGTCCTGGAGGAAGGTCCCGAAGATCGAGTGGCGTTTTGCCGACGGAAGCGCCATCCATAAATACGCTGGCTTGAGCCGGAGTTGTCGTGATTTGAATTTTACCTGGATCGGCAGCTTTTACTTCCTTCAATACTTTTTGATAGAGCGCGCGAATTTGAGGAGAATAATATTTTTCAGACAACGTTGTATCGGAACGCGATGGATCGATCAGGATCACTTCTTGAAGCTCGAGTTTGGCCTGAGTATCCTTCTTGTCAGCTTGGTACGCCATGGCTAGGTAAAATTTCGTAGTCCTCAACCCTTCAAACGTTGACTGGTCCCACAAAGCATCTTGATAAAGCATCTTGGACTTTTCCAAAGCTTCGATCGCTTCCTTGATATTGAGATTTTCGTAGGCTTTTTTTCCTTTTTCAAAGGCAGCGACGGCATCCTTGGTGGATTTTTTGGTTTTTTTGGTCGCCTTGGATTTGGTGTATTCCAGAACTTTTTCGAAATCCACGACAAACACTTGTCCGGATTTTTTGAATTCACTTCCGATCGCGTCCATGGCCGCTTTTGTATTTTTTCCTCTGAGAGGAGAAACGATCAAAGATGGTTTATTTTGCGCAATCGCCGAGGACTGAAATAGAAAAACCGAAGCCAGTGCAATTGAGAAAATCTTTTTGGTTCTATTTTTCACACGCATGCCCCGTATTACTTCCTTATTTTACAGTGGATTTGGGATGGTGACGATGTTGGAATCGGCGCTTCGATCTTGCATCAGATAATACGCCGCCCCTCCACCGACCACTGCCACACCCACAATGCCCCAAAACCACCACGTTTTGTAAAATGGTGACGAATCATTGTTGCTCATGGAAGATTTCTTGGATGGTTTATCGTTGAAATCAGCGACATTGATTTCATTTTGCGAACCCATTGTTTCGCGCGGTTTGATTTTTTCCTCTTTGACTTCTTTGATCAAAGATTTTTCGGTTTTTTTATTCTTTGCCACAGGAGCTACTGCTGGTTTTTCAAAATCAGGTTTGTCGACATTGTCGTAACCTTCTCGAATCTCTGAAATCAATTTTTGAAACTTCGGTTTTTTGTTCGGCACGGTTTCTTCAAAAATGTTTGAAAAACTGGAACTGCGAGCATCAAACAGCTGAGCTTGCGCGGTTACATTGCTGGTATCCTTCAACAGGGTTTGACCCAGAATCAAGATATCCACACCCAATTTTTCTGCGATGACTTTGAGTTCGGCTTTTGCGGAGTCTGTCTGCATGTCTGCTCCATAAACTTGAAATACATTTTTTTCCTTGAGCGCCGTGGTGAAGGTCTGTGTACCTGCATTCACTTGGATGGGGGCACCGTAATACTGGTAGCCTTGCAGATCCAGCGCCAGAAAATGCTGGCCGGCAGGAATGTCCTTGATTTGAAACGGTGTGCGCCCCACTTCGGAACCATCGAACATGATCTTTGCTCCCGTAGGGGTGCTGTCCACACTCAATGTGGAAGAAGGACGAGCCAAAACTTCTTTGGTGATCTGTTTATGAAGTTCGACAATTTTAGGTGGGAAATCGCGCAGCGGCAAAACGCGCGTTTTTCGTTGCGCGTCCAACATCACCATTTCCTGGATGAATTTTTTACCTTCTGGAACACGACCCAGGAAGTGCAGAATGATGCCCAAATACAGGTGTGAAAACAAAAGATAATGATTGTCCCGAAGGATGGAAATCCCTTCGCGATACCCACGAACAGCGATGTTGAATTCCTTGAGGGCGTTGGTCAGGTCCAGTTTTCGATAGAATTGCAAACCCGTGTTGAAATGCTCATAAGCGTTGGCGGTCACAGCCGAAGACTTCGGATCCACCGTGGCGGAGGTGTATTCCTGAAGTTTGGTGGCCACCGTCGCATCGTCTTCGATCTGCATGTTTTTATTGGATGAAAGCTGCTCGGTTAAGGCTTTTCGAACCTTCTCCTCCTGGGAGCTTTTTCCGGATCGAAACCCTGTAATGGCACTTGGTGGCAATGGGGCAGCCAAAGCCTGGAGAGATGCATGGATTGGGTTATAAGAACGGCTACAATTGTTTTGGCGGTAAAACGATGCAATTTGGAGCTGAAACGGGAGCTCGAATAAACCATATTATTTTTCCAATCGTAGATCTTAAATGTACAATGGTTTGAAGAATCTCAACTACTTACCCATTTATAGATTAACATAAAAAGGGTAAAATAGAGATATAAAAACAGATGAGCCAACTCCTCAACATATTGTTTTCTTCGGTTTTTCTGAAGATCATTTTATTCGCCATGTCATTTGTGGCGGTAATCATGCTGGTCTATTATTTGTTTCCTGACGAAGACCAATTGGCTGCTCAAAAACGCCTTGGCATGGAAGAAGACCGTATTCGTCCCAAAAACATTGCCCTTCTACGTTGGTTTTATCCGATCTACACCAACATCAATGCCTTGATTCCTCAGTACGCTCCCGAAAAAACCCTCAAGTGGATCGAGAATAAAAAGCCTTATTATCAACAGCGTTTGATTGTGGCCAACGTGCGTGGTGAAATCGGACCCGAAGAATTTGTGGCGTTTAAGGTTTGTATGGCGATTGTTGTGCCGATTTTGTTCTTTTATTTCGGTGGAGCACTCGGATATTCGATTTCACCTTTCTATATTCCACTGATCATGGTTTTGGGATTTTTCTCGGCGGACATTTGGCTCAGGAAAAAGCCATTCTTCGCCAGAAGGCCATTTTGAAATCTCTACCGTACACTTTGGACCTTCTCACACTGTCCGTGGAAGCGGGTATGGATTTTATCGCAGCCATTCAACGTCTCACTCAACGCACCACCAACAACCCAATGGCGGAAGAATTCGGTCACATGCTCAAGGAAATTCGCTTGGGTACTGCGCGTTCCGATGCGCTTCGCAACCTGAGCAATCGCCTGGAAATCGAAGAAGTCTCTTCATTCACAACGCTTTTGATTCAAGCCGATCAACTTGGCGCCTCAATTGGGGATGTGTTGCGCGCTCAATCCGATCAGCTTCGCACCAAGCGTTTTCAAAATGCGGAAGCTGCTGGCGCCAGAGCTTCTCAACTGATTTTGTTTCCGTTGATTTTTTGCATTTTCCCGGCCGTATTCATCGTGATTCTGGGACCGACATTGCTCAACATGCTCACGCAAGGAATCTTCAGATAATGCAAGCGTACAATCAAACTCGTCAAACCACCATCGCTCACCACGTTGAAAAAGCCCACACGATGTTTTCACGCATGCGTGGATTGCTCGGCAAAAAAACCATGCCTGAAGGTTTTGGAATGTGGATTTCCCCCTGTTCCTCGATCCATACCTTCTTCATGAAGTTTCCGATCGACGTTGCATTTCTATCCTCAGACCAACATGTGGTGAAAGTTCTACACTCTTTCAAGCCTTTCCGTTTATCATCATGGGAGCACTCTTCCTTAAGCGTACTCGAATTGGCGAGCGGAACGCTTCAGCAAAGTGGTACCCAAGTGGGTGACCGGGTGGTGTTCATCGCATGAAAAAAGCATCGTTACATATTATTTCAGGAACACCTGAGCGTCGGGTCACACCACTGGATGTGGGTACCTATATCCTTGGACGTGGCAGTCAGGCCAATGTTCAGATTCCTTCCCGCGAAATTTCACGCAAGCACGCACAGATCATCGTCAGCGAAGATGAAATCATTTTGCAGGACTGCGGCAGCGCCAATGGAACGCTGCTCAATGGCAACAAGATCATGTTGGAAAAACTTAAATCTGGGGACCAGATCACCGTAGCCAACGTGACACTTGAACTGCGCATCGACGATGATTCGGATCAACCCACCGGCAATAAACAATCTTTTGCAAATCAAGCCACACTCTATCTCGCCGCGACCAAAGTGACCCAAAAGCTTCGCCCGAAACAACTTTGGCCATTTTTCGTGGCTCTGTTTGGCGTTGCCTTCGTGGCCTTGTCGATTTTCGGACGTTTGTCGTTCAAGAGCCTTCTCAAACAGCGCCTGCATCGCGATGCCATTTCCCGCGCGCAAGGTCTGGTGAAATATCTCGCCGAAAAAAACCGCGAGGACGTGAAGCTCAACAATCAGCTTTTGCTGGACGTGGACAGCATCACCAAAGAACGCGGTGTGGTCAAAGCTTACATCATCAACAACAAGGGGCGTATCCTGGCTCCGATTCGCAACATCGATGAAAACAATTCAGATCCATTTGTCATGGAAGCACTGGCCCATGATTCGGATCAATCCATGCTGCCGAGCCCTCCGCTTCCGGATGGAACCCAGATTTTGGTACATCCGATCCGTAGCTACAACGATACCACCGGCAAATACGAAAATATCGGCGTGGCCAAAATTGTTTTCTCGGCCGACAAATCCATCGGCGAACTCAAAGAAGCCAATCAGCTGATGATTGTTTTGATCATGCTGTCGGTTTTGTTGTCAGTACTGCTGGGATGGATGGCTTCCAAAACGCTGATCAATCCGATTCAACAACTGGCCGAAAAAATCCAACAGTGGCGCACGGGTCAGAGTTACACTCAAGATACTCCTCCCTTTGAGGATTTCAAACCCCTGTATGAAGCTGTCGAAAGGGCCATCGAGGAAGTCGATCAATGAGCCAGATCGTAATTTGGACGATCAAAGGCATCGCCGGAGAATTCGAAGGAAACACCCTTCCCCTCAAAGCCCCCATGATGACCGTGGGTCGCACGCACCAAAACCATATCGTCATCTCTGACACCAACATTTCCCGCCATCATGCGACTTTTTTCGTCGAAGGCGATCAACTATTTATCCAGGATGAAAAGAGCCGCAATGGCATCTTTGTCAACGACAAGAAAATCGATGCAGGAATTCGCGTCTTATTGAAACACAACGATCGCATCATGATCGGCCCTCACGGTTTTGCCGTTGAGGTCGAAGAAAAAACACACACCGAGATCCAGCATGCACCCACCCGCGAAATGCAATCCACACCGCGCAAAGAGCAAACCCAGTTCCAACCGACCACCCTCCTGAAACACACCGCTTTATTGGAGAAACTCAAAGGTTTGAAACTGCCGTCCAATATGCCCAAGATCCAATTGAATCGTCGAACCATCATGTACGGAGTGATGGGACTCTTTGTTTTGATGATGATCATGACCAAACTTCCCAAAAGCTCCGGAACCAAGAGTAAACCTCAAACCACGCCTTCGGTCGAAATTTTGACCAACAGTTCCGACAGCACCAATACTTCTCCCCTGGACGATGCCGAAGTCGATGCATTGAAAGCCCAGGCCAAAGCAGCCTTACAATTTCAGGATTACTTGGCAGCGACGCAGCTTTATGAAAAAATTGTGAAAGCAAACCCGAAAGACGAGTACATCAAGACGCAATATGAGTTTTCGAAGAAACAACTCAAGCGCCTGATTGAAAAACATCTCGAGTTTGCCAAACGTGAGTATGAGAAGCTCAATTATGAGCGCGCCATCATCGAGTGGAAACAGGTTCTCGCACTCACGCTGGAAACAAACCCGGAAGTGTATCAACAAACAGAAACCAAAATCCGGGATGCTGAGCGGGAAATGCAAAAGAGAAGATGAAATTAATTATTCGAAAAGACGGCCAGTTCTTCAAAGAAGTGGATTTTTCCGGATCTGAATTGATTATCGGCAGATCCAATGAGGCCGGCGTGCAGCTTCTGCACGAAGATATTTCCCGAAAACACGTCAAGATCAGCCGAACATCCAACAAAATCATCATCGAAGACTTGGGCAGCAAAAACGGCACCATGCTTCAAGGTGCGCCCATCCAAAAAAGCGAGATCCAAGAAGGTGAAGTATTCACCATGGGCCCTTTCAGCATTTCCATCGAAAGTGTGGCACCTCAGGCTCAACGAACCGTTGTTGAGCATTCGATCGAAGACGAACCTTCCACTCGCTCGTTCAATGAAGATACCAACCTTTCGCGTCCGAAGATCAAATCCGATGATTTTCCTTCGGCATCATCCCCCGAAGAGGAAGAAGAACCCAACAGCGACTCATTTTTGGATGCCATTGCCGTATCCAAAAAACAGGATGAAGACATTGAATCGGAAGCTTTCATCGAAGCCGAGCCCGAATCTGAACAAGTCGACCCAGATTCTGAACCCGTGATCGAATATTCAAAACCGACCGATCCCTACAAAAAAGTCCCCGAATATCTGGAAGAGGCAAAAGCCCGTAAAAAGAAGGGCAAGAAAAAACCAAAACCTGAGGACGAGGATTACAAAACAACACCTTATCAGACTTTCAGTCCGAATTGGATGAGGAAGAAAAGCCTGAGTCAGTGGATAGACCCGATGAAGCTCAAATCAAAACCAGGTGAAGCATCCTGAATCCACGATGGAGCGTTCTTTGAAAGACTTTCCTTCATTGAGCGAAGAGAATGAAGACGAACCTTCAGATGTCGAAGAGTTTTCCTGAATCGCGAAATCGACGAGGAAGATCAAACAAGCGTTGAAAGACTTCCCGGACACCAACAAAGTCAGGAAGCAGCCAGGAAGCCGCTGAATCTTCTTCGTTCTCAATGGCCTCTGAAGGAGAAATTCAATCCGAAGAACATGTGCCGACCGATCCCATCGAACTTTCTTCACCGAAAATGATCGATGAATCACGAAATTCCGATGCGATACCGACGGAATCTTTCTCGACACCTGAAACTGAAATATCGCCACCGGATGAAAGAGATCACATCAAAACCTTCATGTACGATTCAAAAGATCTGCCTTCCGATCTGTCCGAAAAAACAGACGAATTCAGCTCCAAACCTGGAAACAAAAAATCAATCGTTCTGGCTTTGACCGAAAAATTGAAATTGGTCAAACCGATGGTCCAAAAAGTCTTGCAAGATCCAAAAAAGAAGAAGATTGCCTTCATCTCCAGTGCATTGGTGCTTGGTTTTGCAATGTTCTTCATGATGGAAGGTGGATCGATCTTCAAAAGAGAACCGGTGGATCCGGAACAGGCCATCAATAGCGAAGAGAAGTTTCGACAAGCTCGGCCGAAGTGAAAAAACGCGTGATCCAAATCGATCAAATCAAAAAAGTGATCAACAACAAAGAAGGAAGTCGAAGAAGCCGATGCGCGCATGAAAAAGCTCATGACCCTGGCTGCCAACAACGAATCGTTCATTCAGTTCGAAAAAGAATATCAAAAACAACGCGATCAGATCACAAATCGAAGCCCGCAAGCAAAAAGAAGCCGAAGAAAAATTGGCTCAAAAAAATGCGGCGCTGGACGAGGCAAAAAAAATGATGGACGACAAGCAGTATGAGTTGGCCAAGAAAACCTATATGCGTCTACTTGAGACCTATCCAGATGATCCCGACGTTCAAGAAAAAATCAGACACTGGAACTTCTGCAGGAACAGGAAGATCGCAAATCGTTCGCCAAAAAACAGCGCTACGACATGCTTTCTCGCATTTATACCGAAGGTGTTCAAAAATATGAATCTGGACAAATTGGCCAGGCGCAAAAGCTATTGAAACAGGTCGCTGCTGAAAAAGGGCATCCGGAAATTATAAAGTGCCAATCAATACCTCGCGAATCGAAAGCTCAACACGGATAAAAAATCAACCAGCGCGTCGCCGCTGCCAAAACCATGATTCAAAACCCCGACACGCTGGTCGCCGGCTACAACGAGTCAAAAAAATCGTGAGCCCCACAATTTCCTGCGTTCCGGATGCCAAAAAATTGTTGTCGGATGCGAAAATCAAAATGGATAAAAAAAGCCCGCGAGCTTTATGCCGATGCTCTGGCGCAGGAAGAGCTCGCTGGGGACCCCTGCTGCCGCACTTGATCTATACGAGAAGTCCTTCGTTACGCTCCGGACAAATCGAACAAGTATCATCAAAAAGCCAAAAGAAAAAAATCGGCAGTTTGCAACTATAGCTGACTGGGTTCCGGTCTTTTTAAGAATCTTGAATAAAGGCGAGGTGCACTTTTGGAGTGCACCTCGCTTCGAACTCGTATCTATGGGCAGAGCGTTGAATTGGATCTGACCGAGTTGGAGTTGAACAATACACCGTTGTAAGCCAAGGCACGGATTCGATACTCAACTGTCAAACCATCTATTGCAGTTAGGTGGCGTGAAGTACATTTGGGATTGGTTGTTGTTGACCGAATGATACGTCGGACTAAAACCAATCACTGTGGGCCTCGACTTGCATCCCGATGTATCCGTTAGGTTGGTTGTATGGCCCACCCGGTATAATCATCCCAATTCAAATATTCTGCTGTGGATGTATACTGTGGTGTACTCAAACCAGTTGGGGTTGCAATGTTGGTATAGGCCGTAACCACGTTGCACTAGCTCCAGATGCATGGTCGCCGGAATCACAAACTGTGATAACGATAGTGAGATCGGACCACCAATCGGCGACATATCGTTGTAAGACGTGCCCGGAACACCGAACCCAGTTTGTGTGGAAATGTTGCTCCGTGGTTGCTGTTTGGGTCTTGCGTTGAATTTTATAACTGGTCATTTCAGCATAATCTGACGAGTTCCAAGACCATTGCACCTGAGCGTTACTTTGCGAAATCACGGAAGCCGAAACACCTGTAGCGACAGGGCATGTGCCCGAACGCCTCCACCGACGGTCAAGTTGGCAAATCCATATTCAGATGCATCGCCATCTTCAGTGGTTGCCTTGAGTTTGAAATTATAATCTTGAGTTTGATCGATATCGGACGTGATCACATGGGATGTTTCCGTACCCACATCTACAGTTTCGTAAACAGACTCGCTGGCTTTTTTATATTCCAACTGAATCGTGTATTCAGCCGCCGTGTAGGTCGGGTTGACCCAGGTCACTTTGATTACGGGCGCCGTTGCGTTAAGCTCCGTTACTCCAGCTTCCACCTGCGGTTGTAAATTGTGCCGCAATGGAGCTTGGCGGAAGAATAGCTCTGTTCCCAGGTCTTCGCCTCCCATAGAATTGGAACGGCAACCTGTAATCTGTATCGCAGCCAAAATTGCCGCAATACTAAAGAAGAGCCTGGAATCTTTGTTTCATCATTGTCATAAATCATCGTGCCTCTCATGCATATGAATATGGCAACGTCCGTGCCAATCAAAATCGATCTAACTTATTGAATTTATAGCTACTTCATAGGTAGGGTGTTTTGGCGGCTTTGCGCATCACCCAGCCCCTGCGACATCCCTAGGTACCCGGTACGGTACCGGGTACACGACGCGCAATGTCGTCAAGGTGATACATACCTTTTCATAACGCATTCGGGCTTTCGGAAAAATTCAGCTCTATATATAATAGACACTAAGGAGGTGGCGCCCATGAAGTGCTATTTTTTTGCCCATACGTATAAGCAAATTGAATCCGCCATATCAAATAAATAATCAATGATATCAATATTTTATAATCGGTTGCTGATTTTTTGAACAGTGGCTAACTATTTACATAGGAATAAGGAAATAGGTGAAACTTGAGCGATATAAAGCCCGGAAATAAAGGGCAAACGCTGGTTGAGTATGTGTTGCTTGTACCGGTGGTAAGTCTGTTCATTTATATGAGCTTCTTATTTTATCAAGGCTTCGTTCAAGGCAACCTCTATGGACGTACAGCACAGAACTATAACTATTACTCGGCGGAAGAAAATCCGGCCTACGGTCGAAAATGACAGTAGCGCTGCCGTTTCCATAAGCCAGGGATGAAGAAAACAAAAGGAGTAACAAATGATTAAGGTACTTAAAAAAATCAAAAACAAAGAAGGTCAGACCACACTTGAATACGCACTTGTGATCGGCGTTATCGTCGTCGGCGCAATCATGATGGGTCAACATTTCTTCGGTAAAGATGGCGCAGCCAAAGATGTATTCGGCAACGCAATCAAAAACGCTCAAGACACTTTGAAAACAGAGTAACTCGAGAGGTTTTCTTCTACCGGGCAAAAAAGGTGGGCTTGGAGAATCATTCCCACTGTCGAGGCGGTAGCCGGTTGATAAGTTCACGGTTACTTGGAACAGGAATGATTCGCAAAGACCCAAATGATTATCTCCTCTCCGCTTGGAGTGGAAAGTTCTCGAGACTTTTCATTTCAAGCGGAGTTTTTATGCAAGAGAGTTATAATTCTATGATGAAGCGAGTGAAAAAATTCAGGTCAAGGCACGACCGAACTCGCATTACTTCTCCCCGTTCTATTTCTTCTATTCTTCGATGCCGTTCAGGTCATCATTTTTTCTGCAATCTTCCACCATGACTCAGTATGCAGCGTTTGTTTCGGCACGCGCATTTCAGGTGTATGGCGAATCGAAATCTTCAAAGCATCAACTACCACAAAGTCGCCAGCCCTCATACACCAACGAGGGACAAACCATCGCTGAAGCTGCAGCTGAAGCCGTGATTTGAAAGTTTGATGTGGGAGCAACGCGTCGTGTGAGAAGTTCTGGATCAGGTCAACTACCTCAATCGCGTGTATGAAGACGGAAACAACACCACCCATGGCGGTGGATTTTCACAAAAGCTCGACGGGTGTCGTTCGGGTGAATTTTGTGCCCATCCTCCTGAGTTGCGACCAAGGCAGCGGGTTGAGGTTCAATACTGCATGCCGATTGTATTTCAGGTATTGACAGTTTTCTTTGAAGCCGTCAAAGGCGAATCTCCATACACGGTCACTCAAGATGGTCGCACCTATTCTGGAGTCGCAATTTCACACAAAACCAAGTTCGGCCGCGAACCGGTGGAGCCATAATGAAAAATTTTTCCGACATAATTCCGGACAACTTGCTGTCGGTTTAGCCTTTGCCTTTGCGGGCATTCTGGCGATGTTTGGTTTGGTGTTTCAATCCACACTCAACACCATCGACAAAGCCCAACTTCAAACCACATCCGACTACGCAGTTCTGATGGCTTCGCAAAATCAAGCAGCCAATTTGAACGAAATCAAAAAAATCAATGAAGGCATTCAGGCAGGATTTGCCCTTACTCAATCTGACATTCAACCTTCCTTTGCTCAAATGTACAGCGTTGCCGAACCCTCAGGTCAAAGCATTTTGAAGGAGGCTGCTGCTATCGCAGCGTCAACTGCAACTCTAGGACAAGTTGCATCTGGAACTTGCAATGAAATGGGCCAGGCGTGGACAAATGGTATCGCGCAAAAATGATCGGCGCTTACACCACAGCTCGAAACCAAGCGGCTTCGGCCATTGTCACCATTGTCACCGATTCCAATGAGCTCAGCTTTCAGCGTGCTTTGGATTATTTTTTGGAGCCTGGCGGACTTCCACACGGCATGTATTTGAAACTCAAACAAATCTTGGGTGCAAATTTCACTGTGAATCAAGTCAAACATGAATACGAAAAAGGAACGCTAACCAATGATGAAGACTTTACCTATCAAATTTTGGACGAAAACCGAGAAGACCCGTTGTTCATTCCGAAAAACGAACCGCGAATGTTTACATACATGAAATATACTTATTCAGAATCTGCCTGCTATTGTTCTCCGACATCGGGCTGTCAAACATGCTGCATGGGAGCACTCATCGGTGCTCCCGGAGCAACTCCGGCCAATGCTCGTGTCACCAAGGCCACCGATGACGTTGCTTACTTCTTTGCTGGCGTTCGCTACACACCAGCCTTGAGCATCATTCAAAAAACATTCAAACTGGGCGTGAAAAATCCCGACGTGCAAAGCTCATCATTTGGTCAAGACATTGACGGAACGTTGAGCGAAGAAAAACTTTTTCGCGAGCGGGACAAACATCAACGCACCACCTTCCAAGTCATGTCTGCGGCCAAACCGTATGGTGGAACGTATCCAGAATCTGGCAACTTGATGGACTCAACCGGAATCTCTGGTTCCAATGGAGATTCGTTTCTCGGCGCCAAACTTTTTGGTATCGCGGATTTTGATGAAATCGGCGGCGTACGATTGCATCGTGCTGATGGATCCATTGCCAATCGCGACTACCAAGGCAACATCAACGGCGAAGTACCGTTCTATGCGGAGGATTTTCTACACTAGTGTTTGGGGACACACTCAAACACATAGAAAGACATTTAGAACTTATGTTTAGATTCAAAACAAAAATACTTGAGTGTGTCCCCGGACGCCAAGCACGTGCCGACCGACGGGTCGGGCAAAGCACGGTAGAACTTGCTTTGTTGCTGCCAACCCTCGCCTTCATGCTGGGCATGATCATCTACGCCTACAAAGTGAATTACAAAACCAATCAAATCACTACGGAAGCTTTCTCCGAGCGCATGTACAAATATCACATGGAAGGAAAATTCTATGACCCGATTCAGGGTGTGTATTTTCCCAATGGACAATATTCCGAGTTGATTCCTCCTGATGCTCTCATCGATCCAGGTGCAATTGCAGGAGAACTCGGCTTACAACTCATCACACAGCTTGGCTTAAGCAAGCTCTTTGATGCGCTCAACATCGACAACTCCACATACTATGGCGCTTTCGCGCAAGGTTTCACCTATTCGATCGCAGACTCCGCCGTGAATACTTATGTTCAAGATGGATCTCTTCAACAAATGAGCGCGGAAGATTTGGAAAATGCAACCTGGGCAGGCTTGGCAAGTGCAGCGGCCAGCCACAATACCAGCGGAGATGGACGCACAGATAATGCAACGAGCACGTTCCAAGGTACAGATCCAACTGGCTCCAGTCTTCGAGAGTTTTTGGGGTCAGGCGTGCAAGCAGGTTTGATTGGATTTTTCAACAGCCACGGTGACTGGGGAGCAGCTGGCGCCAGCGCGGTGGGCGGCATGCTCAACTCTGACAGTTCCAAAAATTGGGTATCCACAGGAACCGACGGATTGACCGACTCCAACGGAACAGAAATTTTGCGTGGCGCGACCAAGGGCGCGGTTCAATCTTCCGTCAGTGGAATCTTTGGTGGAAACTGGGATGCCAAGACTGTCCGCAATTGGTGCCGCATCGGGCACCGTTCAAACCGAAACTTTTGCCGAAACCTTCCACTCACCGGCGATGATCAAAAAACTCCGCGATGTACGGCACGTTCAATGGCGTTTTCCAGCGTGGTCAGCGGTGGTGATGGAACCAGCACACTTGTCTCTGCAGGTATGGGTGCACTCGGCAGTCCAGCAAACCGCCGGAGCACTCGGCGGAAGCGACACATTCAAATACCGCGCAGTCTCTACCATCGGCGGCGCAGCCAGGACAGATATGTTCAAGGCAATAGTCTGGAAGCCATTGGTATGGGCGCGCTCTCCGGCGCTGTGGGCCAAGGGATGGGCTGGGCCGGAAACCAGGTTTCCACTTCTCTTTCCAACAGTTTCAATTCTTCGTCCTCAGGTTCCAATGGAACAAGCGTCAATGGCGCAACCACCGTTCTGGGCACAGAGCAAACCTCAGATGATCTGGCCAGCGACGACACATTCAACATCAGTATCGATGAAATTTTGAACGGTGCAAACGAAGGCGTGCTCAACGCTGAGACACTCGAATCATTCGAAGGGCTTCCTCCAGAGGGAGGTTCGGCATGAGAATCTTAAGCTGGATTTTGATTTTGGCCTTCACGGGATCGGCTTTTGCTCAAGGCAACCCGAGAATGAAGCTTCGTCCGAAAAAATATGCCGACATCGTCAAATCCGCGAACGAAATCCGTTCGCGTGAGCAACAAATTCGGGAATACTACATGCAGCTGGTGCTTCGCAAAGCTCAGATGGATGTGATCAAAATTTTAGAACGTCGTCGCATGTCCAACGACGACATTCAAAAAGTACTGGCCAGCGATCAGATGAAATCGTTTCTTACACGATTGGAAAAAAATCCAAAAATCAAGGCACGCGTTGAAGCGCATGTTCAACGTCTGGTTCGTCCTGGAGCCATCGAAGCTCATGTCATGGCCCAACGAAACAAAATCATTCAAAAACAACATGAGCAACTGCTCGTGGCTCAAAACGAACTTCGCAAATCCAAAACCTTCCGCACGGAAGAAAAAGTTCACGAAAAAATGGATGATCGATCGCTTGCTGAAAAAACATGGGATCATTTGATGAAGGATTTGTACAAAGAGTGATGCGTCAAAACAAGTCCCTAAACTTATTGAAAAAAACCAAGGAATGGCTCATCATATAAGGATAACGTTATGAAAAATCGACGCGCTCTGACATTTGCGATTCTACTCGGTGTTCTTTCCTTTTTCTTCCTGTTTTTTTACGTCAATTCCATGGAAAAACGCTACCTTGGCAAGTTTGAACAAGTGGGCGTGCTTGTCGCCAAAAATGACATCGTACAGTTTGAAGTTTTGGATGAAACGATGCTTGAAATCCGCCAAATCCCAAAACCATATGTTCAACCTTTGGCCGCCACAGCTGAAGATTTGGGACAAGTTCTTGGCTACGTTGCATCAAACACCATCAAAAAAGGCGAGCAGATCGTCAAAACAAAATTGAACCTTCTGGGTGAAGAAGGCATTTCCCCGATCGTTCCCAAGGGTTTTCGTGCATGCACCGTTTCTGTGAATGAAGTCACAGGCGTCGGTGGTCACATTCGCAATGGTGACACGGTCGACATCATCGGTACATTCAAAACTTTGACGGACAAACGCGTGACCAAAGGAATGGAAGCTGTCACGCTCTTTCAAAATGTCCCAGTAATCGCCACCGGAAAAAACTATCGCTTTGATCCGCGTGTGCAGGCCAACAAAACCAAAGGCTCAATTCTGTCGATGCCGACACAATCATCCGGATTTTCCACGGTCACGCTACAAGTGACTCCTCGCATGTGCATGGATCTTTCCATCGCTCAGCAAAGTGGAACGCTCACACTCGCCCTTCGTTCCTTCCACGACCGTTTCTCGGGTGACGTGATTGAAAATCTTAAAAAAGAACGCAGCACCACTGAATCTGTAACCGGAATCAAAGAACCTATACAAATCAAGGAGACCCCACAATGGTTAGAACAACGCGGAGATCAATCTCTCATCGTTCCATAATTTCATCGGCGTTTTTGCTGATCGCGAGCGTATTTTTTATTGCGCCCGCTTTCGCTCAGCAAAATCAACCTGCAGATGAATACTTGGTGACGAACAATCCGAAAATCAAAAACGTTTCCTACAGCATCGGTAACATCACGGTGGGCGATCCCAACATCGTGAACTTCAAAGCCGACCGCAAAAAAAATCGCATCACTCTTTTCCCGAAAAATCCGGGAACAACCTCGATGATCATTTTCGATCAAAAGGGATCTCAGAAGGAAGTGCTGACCTTGGCCGTATATTCCACTGATCCAGAAAAGCTTTTGACGGACGTTCGACAGCTTTTGGTCGACATCGAAGGCATCACGATCAAACGCGTGGGTCAAAAAATCATCATCGATGGCTCGGTCTTGCTGGGCTCTGAACTCAGCCGTATTCAGAAAATCTCCGCCAACACCAATCAAATCGTGAACCTTGTGACGATCAATCCGGACACGGAACGTTTGCTCGCCAAACGCATCTCCAAAGAAATCGGCATGGATGAAGTCAATGTTCGTTCCGTCAAAGGAAAAATCCTTCTCGAAGGGGAAGTGTATTCACCTGAAGCCAAAGTGAAGGCCGAAAAAATCGCTTCGCTTTACGCTGGCGCAGTCATCAACACGTTGGAAGTTCGCGCTGTACCGAATCCTCCGGTTCGCAAAGACACCGTTCAAGTCACCGCGCACTTTGTGGAAGTGGCCAAAAACTTCTCCAAAAACTTCAACTTCAAATGGAGCCCAATTCCGCAAGTTGGCGTCAACGCATCTTACAGAATCAATCCAGTTACCGGTTCCGACAGCTTCACCGGCGCATTGACTGGAACGGCGATCGACTTGCTTCCTCGCTTGAACGCATTCAAAGCTTTGGGTGTGGCCCGCGTTCTTGAAAATCCAACCGTCTCGGTGAAAAGTGGTGACACAGCTACGATCGAGTCCGGCACACAAGTTGGTTTCCCTGTGATTCAACCCAATGGTTCCGCTGCAATTGAATTCAAAAACGTCGGCGCCCTTCTGAAAATCAAACCATATGTTCAAGGCACCGACATCGACATGGAAATTCAAGTGAAGATGAGTTCGCTCGGTTCACCTGAAGTTTCCGGAGGTATCGCGATTTCCCAAAACTCGATCGACACCACACAATTGGTTCGCTCCGGTGAATCCGTGGTGATCGGGGGTTTGGTTCGCAATTCTTACAGACAAGCACTTGATCGTCCACCCAACACTTCAGGCGGTTCTGGTGGCAGTGCCAATACCAGCATGCCGACCGCGACTTCGGGACAATACGTGGATCCTTTTCCGATGGGATCGCTCTTTACACTCTTCAAATCCACCGAAGAGAGCAAACAGCGTAGCCAATTCATGATCTTCATCACCCCGACGATCTTGAAATTCTCGAAAGATGCAAACAAAGAGCTCAAAGACAGCTTCAATTTGTATGAGGTTTATCCAAACTAGTTGTGGCTGAGAATGAAAAGAAGAATTATGTAATTAGTGTGGCTGGCCGGTCCCAAGGGCGGGACCGGCTCCTCTGCTTTTGCCGTCAATCTCGCTGCACGCCCTCCTTCGTCAAACCAAAAGCAAAAGTCCCTGATCATCGATTTCGATCTGCACGATTGTGGAGACGTCGCGCTCTTCATGGGCGCCAAAGACTTGCCTTCGATTTGATTTCGCCCCAAAGCTCCACAAAATGTCGGAATCGGAAGTCGAGAAGAACATCTACAAAAGCAGAGAGAATTTATCTGCCGGCCATTCGAAAGATCAAACAAGCCGGACTTCTGACCTACGACATGGTTTCCAGCATGATCGACATGTGCCGCAGCCAATTTCAATACATCGTGGTGGATTGTGGCAGCCATGTGTATCCGTCCATGATCAAAGCGCTGGAAGTTTCATCAATTGTTCTTTTTTGCACCACCGCCGAGATTGTGACGTTGAATCGCTCTGTGCAGTCGCTGCAAGATTATCAAGAATTGGCGTTTCCTTCGGATTTGATTCAGCTCATCGTGAATCAATACGATCCCAAAGGCGTGATCAATGAGGAACTCATCACGCAAAAACTCAAGCGCAAATGCCTGGGCTTTTTGCCCAATGAGATCAAGGAAATGCAAAACGCTGTCAATCAAGGTACTGCGATTTTTCAAACGCAACCTCGTGCAATCTATAGCCGCGTGATCGAGGATTTGACCCGCAAAATTCTGACCAAAAACATTTTGCAGCCGGTTCAAGCCTTGAGCCTCAAAACGGCCAACCTTGCAGGACCTCAACGAGCCGCCGTTTCTACGGAAACATCTATCGCTCCCATGTCGAAAAACATCACCAACAAAGACGCGGAACGCATCGACAGCATCAAACAAAGAATTCACGCGCGCTTGATTGATGTGATGGATTTCAAAAAGCTTTCACCTGAAGAATTGATGAAGCAGGACGACGAATCTATGGATGCGCTCAAAACCAAAACACAAGAAGCGATCCTGGGCATCGTATCCCGCATGAATGAAATCACCTCACGGGATGAGCGACAATTGCTCGTCAAAGATGTGTTGGATGAAGCCATCGGACTTGGCCCACTTGAAGATCTTTTGAAAAATCCGGACGTCAGCGAAATCATGGTCAACCGCGCAGATCAAATCTTTGTGGAGCTCAAAGGAAAGCCAACACTCATTTCCTCGAGATTTTCCGGAGATAAGCAATTGATGGGCGTGATCGAACGTATCGTTGCACCGATCGGTCGCCGAATCGATGAAAAAACACCGATGGTCGATGCGCGCTTGAGAGACGGTTCTCGTGTCCATGCGATCATTCCGCCTTTGGCTCTGGACGGTCCGGTTCTTACCATTCGTAAATTCAGCAAAGATATTTTGGGCCCCGAAACCTTGATCAAATTCGGCGCTATGACCGAAGAAATGTCGGACTTCCTGCGCGCATGTGTGCAAGCCAAACTCAACATCATCATCTCGGGTGGTACCGGAACAGGTAAAACGACGCTTCTAAACACGCTGGCGAGCTTCATTCCAAACAATGACCGCATCATCACCGTCGAGGATTCGGCGGAGCTTCGACTGGCGCAAGAACACATCGTACGTCTGGAATCCAGACCCGCAAACCTTCAGGGCGAAGGTGCGATTCCGATCCGTGAACTTGTTCGAAATACGCTTCGCATGCGCCCGGACCGAATTGTGGTGGGTGAATGTCGTGGCGCCGAAGCACTCGATATGCTTCAAGCCATGAATACAGGTCATGACGGCTCGATGACCACCATTCACTCCAACTCTCCGCGCGACTCCATCGCTCGTCTGGAAACACTGGTGATGTTTGCCGGAATGGATCTTCCATCCAAAGCCATTCGTGAACAAATTGCGTCCGCTGTTCAATTGATTGTGCAGTTGACACGAATGGGCGACGGATCCAGAAAAATCACCGCCATCACCGAGGTCACGGGGATGGAAAGCACCACAGTTTCATTGCAGGATATTTTCCAATTCAAGGAAAAAGGCGTAGATGAACAAGGTAAGGTGCTGGGAAGCTTCCTGGCCACGGGTCTCGTCCCGACCTTCGCACAAACATTCAAGAAAAAAGGCATCAAGCTGCCGAAAGGATTGATCGGTGGGTAGTTCATTCAGCATACTCAGTTCATTGATTGTCGTGATGTTCATTGGCGGGGCTGCTTTTTTTGGTTACCCGTGGGTGGAAGAATTCACACGCAAAAAACTCGAAGGTTACCTGCAAGAATGTGAACTTCTATTGCATCGCATGTTTAAGGAAATGCCGCGCAAGAAAATGATCATGATCATTGCCGGATCCACGTTTTTCTTGGGTTTGGTGGGTTTTGTTCTCACATTGGGGTTTGGGTGGATCAATATTTTGTTCACGGTCACACTCGCGGCCATCGGCTATCAGTCTTTTCGCATGTGGCTGAAATTTTTCTGGGAACGTCGACTCAATGAATTCAACGAACAACTGGTGGATGCGCTGAACCTTTTGGCCAATTCCCTGAAATCTGGATTGAACCTTTCGCAAGCATTGCAAGTGTTGATTCAGGAGAGCAAACCACCAATGTCCCAAGAATTTGGCTTGGTGCTATCCCAAAGAAAATTGGGGCTCACCATCGATGAGGGCCTTGGAAAAAATGCTCGAGCGCATTCCCAGCGACGATCTGGCCGTTGCTATCCACTCGGTTTTGATTCTGCGCGAAACGGGTGGCGTCTATCTGAAACATTTGAAACCATCGCCTCGACCATTCGCGAACGTAGAAAAGTTTCTGGAAAGATCAAATCGATGACCCAACAAGGCAAGATGCAGGGCTTGATCCTCCTCCTTTGCCATTCGGTCTTGGTGCCATGCTTTACGTCGTCAACCACCGTACATCATTCCACCTGGTCACCACCCAACTTGGCTGGATCATGATTTTTGTGATGCTGATGTTCCAGGGCGTTGGCGCCCTCTGGATCAAAAAAATCGTCAATATCGACGTTTAGATCGCTATGATGTGATTTTGTTTTTATCTTCCTGTGACTACGTAAAAATCATCGCTTTTTCGATTTGGATGATTTCCAACCAACAGGTGTTCGAATTTGAATTCGAAGGGTCGATGTAGCTGTATTGGATGTATTGATTCCAATGATTGCGGAATGAATAAAAATTCACATTCTCAATTTCTCTTTCGTAGATTCCCAAATTGGGGAAATCCTGACCTCGACGATCACTAGCATATTTTCGATAGCTTCCCGCCATGATCACATCCACAGATTGAACGACCTGGGCATTTTCCCATGAAAACCGTTTGAGCTGATTCATGATGTAAACGGTCTTTCCGATGGGATAAAACATCTTTCGAGTCTGATGCGAAACTAGCCAACGCAGGAAAAATCCAAACCCTTCAAATCCTATACGTTGATTCATCGGAAAATGGGCCGATGCCACTTGAGTAACCCCATTACCCAATATAAAAATCACTTTTTTCATTATATACACTCCCCCAACTATCTCTTGATAATGGCTATCATTAATAATGCAGTAGGTCAACCCACCAAAAATGCTTTTAAGCTATTGATATAGATGATATTTTACTGATTATTCTCTTTGGGTTTTCGATCCGAATATGTTACAATGAGGCTACTGAAATTAGCTTGCTGGAAATGCGTATATCTTTTGATGTCTGTAGCCTTTTTATTGGTTTCCAATTCAGCATTCGCAATTCTGCCGCCGCCAAGCAAGCCCTGGCTCAAAACACCACCAACGCGGTTTGCTCTTCCGGTTACAATGGCGCCAATCCTTTCGAAAACACCGAAATGTTCAAAAAAGATCAATTCAAAAACGGTTGCCCTGCTGGAATGTCGTATGTCGAATGTCTTCGCAAATCTTGGCAAGAACAACGATAATTTTTTTAACTATACAATAAGGAAGCCCGCATCAAAGCGGGCTTTTTTTATTTTCATCGTTACATATTTTTTCATTTTAGGTGAGCTGTTTTTTTTTTTGGTATTTCAGCTTCAAAGCACCGCGTTCTGCTGCGACCGTCTCAAAAACGCTCCCCTTCCCACGTTCCTAAAATCATAACTCTGAAAGGTGCCGGTTCGGGTGGCGCGATGGGTGGGATCTTCGAGGAGCTATGCACCGCAGAGGATGGGTCCCGATCGCGACCCTTGTCGACATGTGATAATTGGATCTTACAAAATAAGTCTTGTGCTCGCCCCTGCACCTTAAATGAAAATGAGGATTAACTGGGAGCCCACTCCTTCGCCTCTCATGATTGCCGCTTTCCTGGCAAAGCGTTTCACTCGCTCAAACTCTGAATCCACTCTCAAAACCTCTTAACCTCAAAAGCTGAATCCTCCACTTCAGAACCCACAACATTCATTGGCCGACAGTTGACCAAAGAGCGTGAACAAAAAGGTTATTTGGATTCAGCATGAGCGGCAAAACCAACGCACACAAATCTTTTCCCACAAACCAATATTCGCACGATGGATTACACTCGTCTTCAACAAGGATTGGACTCTCTTCAACACGCGGAAGGCCAAATTAAATTTCAACAACATCATCAAAATTCAGAAGCCGTTCAGCTTCCTGGATTTCAGCTTCATCAACCCGACATTTCCTGAATCGAATGGAAATGATCATCGATCGACGCGCGATTCAGCGCTTTCTGAACCAACAATTGAATCAATTCGCTCCCCTTGTATCATCCTGGGAAGGACATTTTGATTCCATGGGGCCGAAATCATCGTCAAGCCAATGTGACCTCCATCGTGGATATCCCGGCACTCTCTCAAAATCTGTTCGCATATATCCAGCAAATCGGCTTCTTCTATCACCATTTAGTCGATTGGTCTACCCTTCAAAACATCGATTGGAGTCACATCTCTTTGGGCGATTTTATTCATACGAAGATGCTCTTCAAGCCACACTGGATCAGCTCAGTGAAAGTGCGAACTTGAATCAGATCTCTGCGCAAAACTTTTGGATCAAACTCAAGCACAAATGAATCAGTCGTTTCAAAACAAAACTGACCGGTACGGTAGCCACCATTCGTCAAAATGGTTTTTTCTCGATAGCAATAAGCTCATTTTCAGGATCCCAAAAATCCCAACAACAGTTTTCTTTCCACAGCCAGCAATTCCAACGCATCCGGAAGCTGCACACTCACACACGCGACGGTGAATTCAGCGGATCGTTTTATCTGAATGCCGAGTGCGTAACCATTCAAGGCAGCGCCAATTTCCAGCACCCAAAGGCGCTGAATACACTGACGACGCAGGGTGAGCAAACGATCAAAACATCGTTTCAATGTTGCAAGATGGACTTCAAAATGGATCGTCCTTGATCAGCTTCTTTCCCAGATGCAAGGGCAATTGAATCAAATCTCCAGCGATGCTTTGCCTTTCGTGATCGCAGCCATACGCCAAAAATTTCGATTCCGACTTTTCCATCACGCTTGATTTGCAAAAGTATCCAGTGGATTCACAGGAACGGGTGATTACCAATACCTCGACATCATTAAAGCTTTGGGTCACGATGTTGGATCCATCACGCTCAACAAACGTCAGATCATTGATATCGCCACTTTCATGATGAATGGCGAAGAGGCGCGTGTTGGCGAATACATCCTGGAAGATGTGGCTGGTTGAAACGGACATTGTTGGATACAACATTGCTCGTGATGTCGCAACACCTACCTTTCCGAACACTTTCAAAGCAATGTGATCGCTCTTCAGCTGGGAATCACCCAAACCGGAGGCATGATCCAAACCGGTCCAACCTATTTCGGTTCAGCTCTTTTGCGCAACGGTGAGAAATCCCGTTGGGTGGCCACTGGTAGCTACAACCAACGCAGCATCGCAATTCACCCGTTCTCAAAGAAGATGGATTGCTGCATCTTCGAACGGAAATCGTTTCCCACTCCATTGGGCTGGCTTTCATTCCAAAAATCTGGAACCACTCTTTGACTCGAACTTCTTTGACTGGATTTGTACAACTCGAAGGTTTGTTTGTCCGAGCCAACTCCGCAAGTGTCATGACCAAAACCAACTTGAACCAAAATGCGAATATGGAAGTGGTGGAACTGTACAAAATTCCATTGCAAGGAAATCAAAGAAGGTGCCACAAAAACCTATGCAGTACCGATGCTTTCAGTAGGCGCCAATGTACAGCAAGAATTGGCACGCGGCATAACTGTCAATGGTTACTTGATCACCTACCCAGGATGGCTCAGCAAGGCAGTTTGAGCGAGATCGCAAAAAGCATTACTCCAAGATATCAAATTGGAGCTTCATGCATGATCAGAATGGAAAATCTTTCCAAATCAAAATCAGAATTCCACCCCGCCCGCTTTTAAGCGTTTAAGCAAACTCTTCCATATCATGCCTTTGTACTTGACGCAGGTGTCAGACACCTGCGCCATTCATATTGGCACAGCTTGTGCTCTTATGAATTGAATCATTCAACCAAGGGATTTATATGCAAACCATGTCTTTGAATCATTCGAAAATCGAACCCTTCGAGTTTCAAAATCGAACTATCTATAAAGATTTACTCAGATTGTTGAACACCACACGAAACAATCTCAACAAGGGAAACCACCTCAGATTTGGGTAAAAAATTCTGGAGATTTATTCAATGGATTGTTTTTTATCTCAAAAGAAATTGCCTTCACATCGAACAACGAGGACAAAATCATGCATCAAATCCTCAACTCATCCTTGCCTAAATTTCCGATTGCATGACGGCGCTCGATATTTGCCATAAGCACATTGGATATCTTCACTTGAATACTTCGAATCCAAACAAATCCTGGAAAAGACTTATTGAGCTAACGAATGATCTTGAACATGTTTATGAACAACTCGAAACTTGCAAAAGTGAGTCCCAAAGTAAAATGGAGCAATTTCAATAGGTTAATTCATAGATATTGACTGGTCATTATGACTGGTCATATAATAGAAGGATGAAAAACATGACCGCTTCAGAATTCAAGGCCAAGTGTCTCAAAGAACTCGATAACCTTCCCGATGAAGGAATTGTGATCACAAAACACGGAAAACCTGTGGCGAAAGTAGTACCGATCAAAAAGAAAAGAATGATCGACTATTACGGTTGTATGAAAGGCCAAATCAAAATCCATGGAAATATTTTTTCAACAGGCGCCTGGGATGATTGGACTCCAGATGATAATTAATCTTGATACCCATATCGTTTTGAAATTTCTCAATCGAGATCTGACAAAAACTGAATTCAGTCTTATGGAGAGTTTCGATCAATATTGCATTTCAGACATGGTCTTGTGGGAACTTGCAATGCTTCGATCCAGGAAGGGAATAGACTTTCGATTCGATTCACCTGAATGGCTGGAATTTTCAAGAGATATTCAAGTTCTACCCATCACTCAAGAAATTGCCCTGCAAACCACAAAAATGGATTTCAAGGCTGACCCTGCCGACCACATCATCGCGGCAACGAGCATTGTTCACCAAATTCCACTCATGACCCGTGACAAAACCATTTTGAAATCCAAAATCGTTCCGTTTCCAAAATAAAAAAGCCGCCCTTTCGAGCGGCTCTTTTTCAATGATGTAAAATGGACTAACGCTGGATTGCGCCGGTAGCTTCGCCAGCTTCGTTTTTAACCATTTCTTCCATTTGTACAGGTTCTTTTTTCTCGGCATGACCGTGACCTTCGTGATTCATCGAAATGTGCGGAGCGATAATCAAGGAAACAATAGAAGTCAGTTTGATCAAAATGTTCATGGATGGGCCGGAAGTGTCCTTGAACGGATCACCCACGGTATCACCGGTAACCGATGCTTTGTGTGCATCTGAACCTTTGAATTCGGTTTTGCCGTTGATTTCAACGCCTTTTTCAAAGGACTTCTTGGCATTATCCCAAGCGCCCCCCGCGTTGGATTGGAACATACCCATAAGCACACCCGAAACGGTGATGCCCGCAAGCATACCACCCAGTACTTCAGGACCGAATGCGAAACCAACCACTACCGGAGCGATCAAGGCAATCGCACCAGGAAGGATCATTTCACGAATGCTGGCTTCAGTTGAAATTGCCACGCATTTTTCATATTCAGGTTTGGCTTTGTATTCCATAATGCCCGGAATTTCGCGGAACTGACGGCGAACTTCCTGAACCATCGCCATCGCTGCGCGTCCCACAGCTGAAATTGCAAGCGCGGAGAAGATAAACGGAATCATACCGCCGACGAAAAGTCCGGCAAGCACATCCGCTTTGTAAATATCGATGGTTTGAATTCCAGCGATACCCACGAAGGCTGCAAACAAAGCCAATGCTGTCAATGCAGCAGAAGCAATGGCAAACCCCTTCCCGGTTGCCGCAGTTGTATTTCCAACGGCATCCAAAATATCGGTACGGCCACGCACTTCTTTGGGAAGTTGGCTCATCTCAGCGATACCGCCGGCGTTGTCGGCGATTGGACCAAAGGCATCGATCGCAAGTTGCATTGCTGTAGTGGCCATCATGCCAGAAGCTGCAATGGCAACTCCGTACAAACCTGCAAAAGTGGTGGGAAAGATAAATACCGAAGCCAAAACTAAATCGGCCATACCGTTGATTCCATACCGATTGCCAAACCGATGATGTTGGTGGCGTGACCGGTAGCAGATTTTTGAACGATTGAAAGCACAGGACGTTTGCCCATCGCTGTGTAGTACTCGGTGATCATGCTCATCAATGCGCCCACGATCAGGCTTCAAGGATCTGTAAAGAGGCCATCGACCGTTGAACGCATGACCGCGAAGTTCAAGCTGCGCTGAAGCATACAACGAACAGAAAAAACGAAGCAACCACTGTCAAAATATGAACGCAATTACCACGATTCAATGCGCTTTGAACATCAGCTGCAGAATCTTTGCTGATTTTGATGAAGAAGAATCCAATCATGGAGAACACGATACCCAAACTGCAATCACCATTGGAAGAAGAATAGGAGACAAACCGTTGTAGTTGTCGGTCACGGAAATTTCGCGACCAAGAACCATCGTGGCAAGAATCGTAGCCATACGAACCGAAAAGATCTGCGCCCATACCTGCCACGTCGCCCACGTTGTCGCCCACGTTGTCCGCGATGGTTGCAGGGTTACGAATGTCATCTTCTGGAATACCAGCTTCATTTACCGACAAGATCAGCGCCTACGTCAGCCGCTTTGGTGTAAATACCACCTACACGCGCGAAAAGAGCGATGGATTCAGCACCGAGGAAAACCCAGCAAGAACTTCGATGGCGCGTTCCATTTCAATGCTGGAAACGCCAGCACCTTGGGAAGTTACAAAGTAGTGATAGAAAATAATAAATAGGAAACCCAAAGCCCAAAACTGCCAACCCAGAAACACCAAGCCCCATCACCGATCCGCCGGTGAAAGAAACTTTAAGCGCATGCTGAAGGCTGGTACGTGCTGCTTGCGTGGTGCGAGCGTTTGGCGCTGGTCGCCCACTTTCATACCGATGTACCCAGCAGTTGCGGAAAGCACTGCACCGATCCACGAAAGATACCGCAATCAACCAGTGAGAAGTTTCAGCAGAGTGCCTGACCATCAAGCAGAATTGCCGCAATCACTGCGAAATAAGGAAAATTTTCCATTCAACTTTCAGGAAAGCCATTGCACCAATCAGCGAGGAGAGTTCGATCATGTTGGCGTCGCCGCGATCTTGTTTGGAAACTTAAGCGGATCGGAAAGCCATAACAATAAGACTGAAAAGTCGAATGCTGGAATGAGATAAATCACTTTTGCGTGCATAATAGCCTCTGTAGGTTGCTAATTTAATTGCTAAAAAACAACCGGGATATACCCACGCAAGGCCCCTTTGTAAAGGAAAATGCCCCCTCGATGAACAGCGATTTATTTTCTGATTTCCTCTCGAGAAAATTGCTTTTTCGGCCGCAGGTGAGATAATTACGAACATTATTAACTTTATAGTTAGCGGGAGAAATAAAATGGCAAAAAAGAAAAAGGCTAAAAAAGCAAAAAAAGGCAGCAAAAAAACCGGCTAAAGCCAAAGCGAAAACCAAGGTAAACGCAAACCCAACGCAGCATTCATGAAACCGTTGATGGCTAGCGCAGCGTTGGCTGTCGTTGTCGGTGCAAAACCTCTAGCACGCACTGAAGTGGTGAAAAAGCTTTGGGCATACATCAAAAAGCACGGTCTTCAAGACAAAGTTAACCGTCGCAACATCAATGCAGACAAAGCTTTGAAAGCTGTATTCGGCAAAGCAAAAGTCAACATGTTTGAAATGACCAAACTTGTTAGCAAACACTTGAAGTAGATTGATCGAAAAGTTTGAATGAAAAAAAGCCCGGGGTAACCCGGGCTTTTTCTTTTGATGTTTGACGGCATCGTCATGCCGCATTTTATAATTAAACGCGCTCGCCGAAGATCTTGCGATCCAAAGAATATTTTCCAGGGCCAACCGACATCAAAACCAAGGCCACACAGAAGTAAACAAGGGCTGGCTCATAAGAACCCATCCCAGGTCCTGAGGCTACAAATGGATCTTTCATCACAAACATATGCATGCAGGTGGCCACAGCCATCGTGATAGCAATACCCAATGATGCCAGTGGAGTGATCACACCCAGAATCCAGGCTAGACCGCCCCCGAACTCCGAAATCGCAGCCAAAAACTGCAAGAACCCTGGAACTGGCGCTTCCGGCCCCATCCATCCAAACGGTGCCTGCATCTTGCCCCATCCATGAAGCATAAATGCACTTCCCGCCACCAACCGCAGAATCAACAACGCAGCCGAAGCTTTGCAGGACTGCACGGCAGGCTTAAAACAAGTTTTAGGTGAACAATTCATTCGTATCCTCCTGGTTAAGTCCTTTCAGGGTACTTCAGCGCGCGCCAATAGGCAAAGCTTCACAAACTTTGCCATCTTTGTCTCGGTCCAAACCGTAGACATCCATGTTCTTACCTTTGGTTTTGCAACGATCGTAGACCATTTGTGCTTCCGATTGCGTTTTGAAATCCTTGCAGTTGTAATCCAGTTCTTTGGCATCACAGAATTCTTCAATGTTGGTCAAAACACCTTTTTCATCACGCTTAAGCTTGGCTTTTTCAAAGGAACCCGTCTGCACCAACTTTTTCATGTCATAGTCGGTGTTTTTGGATTCCATATACCCTGCGCCAAGTAGCAGTGCGATCAAGCTTCCAAAAAGAACCTTAGCCCAGGTTGCCTTGGAAAAAATAAGTCCAAGAATACAAATGACGATCAATGCGCCGATCGTCCATAAGCGTGCTTTTTTGGATTGAATCATGTTTTTTCTTGTAGTGAATATAGCCCTGCATGTCCAGAAATGGAGCCGATCTCGAAAGTGACATTTTTTGCGGTTCAGTTATAAAACTACGCATTGGCTTATAAAATCACATCCCAACAAAGCTTGATGAATTTGGCGGCGTTCTATTGTTCGAAACGTGAAACTTCCCGTGCAAAACTAGGAATGTATCTGAAGCGCAAATGCCGAGAAAACGACATCGAGGATTCGATATCCATGAAATGGATACCGGAAGTTCTGGATTTCTGTGAGGAAAGCAGACTCGTGAATGATCAGCGTTACACGGAAATTTTAATTCGAGATTACACCACACGAGGAAAAGGCTTTCGCTACATCGAGCAAAAACTCAAAGAAAAAGGGATCCCCAAAGAACTTCGAATCATTCCTCAAAATGTGGAGGATGAATTCGAAAGAGCCCTGAAACTCGCACGCAAAAAATTGAATGAATCGAAAAACAAGGTGGATCAAAAACTCAAACGATCGCCCCACTCTCGTTTGAATCCTGAGTTTGAACTTAGAAATAGACTGTTGCAAAAACTGATTTCTTCCGGATTTTCACTGGAAGTCAGCAAACGTGCGATTGGACAGGTTTTGAAAGATTAGTTCGGTTTGGACACGGATAGTTTCAATCCTCGAATCGCATACAAACATGCTCCGATATTGAACATTTCCATCATCATCGGACCGATGGCCCAATTGATCACATCATACGTCAGCCACAATCCGCAGGCGACCACCATCAACACACGCATCATCACTCCGTGGAACATGAAAAGCGCTGTGGTTGCGGTCATGGCTCCAATCACAGGCAACACATCAAATGGTTTTTCGTAAGTATAGATTCCGCAGACCAACGTGATCATAAGAAACAAAATATAGAGCTTGGTGTTTTTGGCGCCAAAGGCAGCCGCATAATTCCGTGCAGCACTGATGAGCATGGAAATCGAACCGGTCCATGCACCGATCATATAGTAACCGATTGAAACAAGGACTGAAGAATGGCCCAGGTAGCATTTCATTTTTTTGTCATCCTTCTGCAAGAAAGAATAGATCGAAACCAAAAAACCAATGATGCCCAAAGCTTGTCCAAAAATGTACATACGGCGCAGACACTAAATGATATTGCTGGAAATTCCCACTGAAAATCGATTATAAGTGGGCCTCAGGTTTGCATTAATCTGCCAAAAGGAGGTTTTTATGAGGAGTTTTTCCACTGTTATTTGTTTTTCTGCCCTGTGCGTTGCACTTTTGGCTTGCTCGGAGGACGACGAAAACCTGTCAGGCGTCGAGCAAAACTTCACGGTGAATGCAGGCAACCAATTTTCCATCGATGAGGACAATCCGATCTTGGACAACGACAACGTGTCCGTAGGTGAAACATTCGATGGCCCTACTCCGGATGAACCTGGTTCTGAAAACTCAGGCGGATCTTCCGATGATGATGGCGACGGCATACCCAATGATGAAGATCACATTCCTGATGTCTGCACCAAAATGGTCGTGACATCTGATGGAGTCTCGTCCGCAAGAATCACACTGAACGATGATGAAATTTATTCTCCCAATGATTTTCACAACGAAGATTTCAGTGAGACTTCCAGCGTGAACCTCAAAGAAGGTGACAATACGATCTTCATTCGATTGGCAGGATCTCCCGGAGATCAAATCAACGTGAGATTCTACAACTGCAGTGAAGACCCGGTTGAACTTGTGTTTGAGACGACCGTTACACGAACGGCGGGTTCTCCAAACACCAACTAAGCAAATCGCTTCGAAAATAAAAAAGCCCGGAAGATAAAAATCTTCCGGGCTTTTTTCTATCTGTTTTCCTCGATCTAGAAGAACACCGAACCGATTGAAGCACGAAGTCCTAATTCGATTTCAGATCCGAAATCTCCCACTGCGATCACTGGTCCGATTTCAAGAAGCATGAAAGGCGTGATCCAATCTGCAGCTGCGAATTCAACACCAAGACGAGGCATAATTGGGATGATGACGAATGGATCCGCGCCTTCAACAAACATCAAAGTGAAAGGCGAAGAAACACCGGTCAACAAATTGATTCGTTCATTCATGTCGATGCTGATTGGAACTGCCATTTCAGCTCTGAAGCCAGCAACAAACACATCGCTACCTGGAGCGCTAATGCCACCGATCATACCGCCTGGAGCCAATTTGAATGCAATATTTGCACGTCCGCTCTGACTAAGTTGCCATTTCATTGGAACATTGAGCGCGAAACCCACATCGACGTTGGAAAATTCTCCTGACCAGTCTCCGTAGACAAGTTCGGCACCGATGGCCCAATCCATATTGCCACCTTGCTGCCACCATTCATAAGCCAAACTTGGCCATCCCACAGCTGCGTAATGAGCATCATCCACGGCCAAGCGTTTACCACCAAAGCATCGTTGTAGGCCCAGCGAATGCTGGAATTGCGAAAGAAGAAGCGCAAGAGACATCAAGAATTTTTTTCATACAAACAGTCCTTTTGAAATATTGAAGAATTAGTTGTTTTACATTTTCGTACCACAATCAAATGAAGTGGTCCAAAAACGCCACATTCACACATGGCTTGAATGAAATAATGCAATCTCAATGCCGCTTTGGCGATATTAAGCGATTGGCAAACGACCGGATTTGACGGAAAAAGAAGTCACACGCTTTATTGAAAACTTCGATTTAATTCTCCCGCGCATAATTCACGCGATTAACACTCTCTTGCAAGACAGAAAGAAGGTTTTTGAGTTTTCCATGTACTTTTGACATTCTTTCACCAGACAATCCATGGAATGCAATTTATCTTGCGTAAGTTTGGTGATGTTGAATGCGCGGCACCCGCGATCAAAAAGGCAAAGAAGTCGAGAATGAAAAAATTGTGTCGCCAATTTTTGAATCCACAATGAAATTTCATCATCTCGATGAAAAGCTTCTTTTTCATAATCTTTCAATTCGCCGACGATATTTACAATTTCTTCTGGCGACTTGGATCCGTTCAAAATATTTCGAGGAGGCACGACCATACATGATGGCATCGTGGACCAGACTCGGAGAAATATGACTGAATTTTCTTTCCATGGTTTGGCGATGAAACTCTTCGGTTGTATCGACGATTTGACTCAATTTTCTTTTCAAATCCATTCGTTCAGAAGTCGGTTTGGCTCATAACAATATGTAAAACCAGATTTGGTTTGTTGCGTGATGTTTCGCACGATAAAACATTGCATTCAAAAATATTCCCAATTTTAAATCTCACCATAAACTCAAACGAACTTCAGTCTGATTGGGAATGGCGGTATTGCAAAAAAATTGTAATCCGGTTTTGCTGATGTTTTGAATTTGTATCGGGCGGTTGACATGTTGAAATTCGACGCTGCCGTTGATCGAATATTCAACTCTTTTGGAAAGCGAACTTTGGAAGATCATGTTCGAAGTTTGCTGTACATCTCCTTCATTCTACTCCTCTGGGGTTTTCCGCAAGTCTATTTTTTATCCTTTAATTTCAGTAATTTAGTTAAGTTTTTCATAAACTGAATCTATATTTGGATAGTCTAAATCAATTAGACATAAAATTGACGCCTGCTAAACATGTGTTTAGTAAAACTTAAAAAATTACCTTTCCAACTCAACCAAGAATCAATGATCAGAACATCCATCCAAAGCTTCATGCTTGCGGCAATCTTCTTTGCACAAATGAAGTTTGCAGCTGAACATCCAAGCACCATCAGCTCATTCCATGAGCAGTACTGAAAGCCACGACAATCAGTTTTGGTGGCAGAATCTTGGATGATCTTTCTCCACTACGCCAGCACGCAAAAGAATCTTCGCCCATGGCTGATGATTTCCAATTACGCCGAAGAATTCAAAAAGCTTGATTTACAAGCTGTGAAAAAGGACATCGAAAAAGTTCTCAAAACATGTCAAGACTGGTGGCCCTGCAGACTACGGTCACACAAGCCCATTCACTGATTCGCATGGCATGGCACAGCGCCCGGCACCTATCGCGTTCTGGATGGCCGCGGTGGCGCGGGCGGTGGTCAACCGTTTCGAACCGCTCCAACAGCTGGCGGACAACGCCAACCTCGACAAAGCTCGTCGTCTACTTTGGCCCGTCAAAGCCAAAATACGGAAAAAGTATCTCGCGGGCAGACTTGATGGTCCTCACAGGTAGCGTTGCTTTGGAATCCGATGGGATTCAAACCTTCGGTTTTTGCAGGTGGCCGAACAGACGATTGGGAAGCTGACCATGTTTATTGGGGATCTGAAAAAAAATGGCTGGAAGGCAAACGCCGTGATGCCAAGGAAATCTCCATAACCCTCTGGCCGCAGTTCAAATGGGCTTGATGATTTACGTTAACCCAGAAGGCCCCAACGGAAATCATGATCAAAATCTGCAGCCAAGATATTCGTGAATCGTTCGGTCATGGCGACAGACGATGAAGAAAACCATCGCATTGATTGCAGGCGGTCGCAGCTTCGGCAAAGGCCACACTTAGTAAAGCTATTAGGCCCAGAACCTACAGCTGCTTCGACAGAAGATCAGGGTTTTGGTTGGAAAAACAAATGCGGCAAAGGTAACGCTGGCGACACCATCACCAGTGGACTTGAAGGCGCATGGACTTCTGATCCTGCAAAATTCACACACGACTACTTGAAAAATCTTTTTGCCTTTGAGTGGGTTCAAACCAAAACTCCAGCTGGGGCAACGGTTTGGATTCCCAAGGTGGAGCTGCCTGTAACATGGTTCCAGATGCCCATGACAAAAACAAACGTCATGCTCGATCTATGTTCACCACGGACTTGGCTCTCAAAAGAAGATCAAGCTACAACAAAATTTCAAAACGCTTTTGGATAATCCGAAAAGGTGAAATCGCGTTGCCAAAGCCTGGTTCGACCCACCCACACGACATAGGTCCAAGCGTAAGATATGGGCTCTGAAGCTCCAAAAAGAAGCTTTGATCTGGCAAGACCCAATTCCTGCGGAAACAAAATCCAATGGGCGAAGCCAAAAGCTTAAGAAAAAAATCCTTGAGACTGGTTTAGAGCACCTCAGAACTTGTTCGCACAGCATGGGCAGCGGCTGCCTCTTATCGCGGCACGGACATGCTGGCGGCGCCAACGGTGCGCCTTGCCCTTGCTCCGCAAAGACTGGGCAGTGAACAGCCCAGCTGAAAGCGCAAAGTGATCGCAGCTTTGGGGAAAATCAAAAACGACACCAAAAACCAAGGCATCGCTTGCGGACTTGATCGTTCTGGGTGGTGTTGCTGGCGTTGAAAAAGCGGCAAAAGACGCGTTACAAAAACGTCGAAGTTCACCTTTCACATCGGGACGTGGCGATGCCACAAGAACAAACCGATGTTGAATCGTTTGCTTTCCTTGAACCCAAAGCCGATGGATTCCGCAGCCATATTTGAGCAGCTTCTGGTCGCCCATGGAAGCACTGGTGGATCGTGCCAACATGCTGGGCCTCACTGTTCAGAAATGAGTACTTGTGGCGAGATGCGCGCGATGAATACTTAATACGGGTGGTTCAAAGCATGGTGTTTCACCAGTCGCCCTGGAACCCTGAGCAATGACTTTTTCGTCAACCCTGCTCGATATGTCGACCCAATGGCAAAAATCCAAAACGGAAGGTGTCTACGAAGGTGTGGATCGCAAAACAAAAGCCGTGAAATGGACCACCAACCCCAGTGTGGTGTTCCGGATCTCATTCTGAACTGCGCGCCATCAGAAGTGTATGCGGCGCAAGATGGTCAGGAAAAATTCCTGCAAGTTCAGCCATGCATGGAACAAGTCATGATGAACGACCGCCGACCTTGTAGCATCGAAGTAATCTTTCGCAGAGAATGGCCATTGGGATTTTTCCCGGCTTTTTATTTTTAGCACTTAAAATACTGCGGATCATTTTACTACCCCAACGGTTTGGCTATAATTAGCCAATGAAATTAAATATCATCGCAACCTGGCTCTATCGACAATCTTCTTTCAACCACTCCATTGCTGGCAAAATCCAAGAGGTTTTGATATCGATGCCTTCCGAAAAAACGCGAAAAATAATGAAGCCATCTACACCGCCACCAATGGCAATCAAGTTCGTGAAACGGAAACAGATCAAGTTTTTACCCAAAGAGAATATGACCCATCCGGCTTGATTCACTTCAAAGAATTCAACAAACAAGGCCAACTTCAGCGCGAGGGGCAATACGCCAAAATCGCCAAGCAAGAATTGGCTGTCGGTGAATGGAAAACATTCGATAGCAGAGGCAAAATTACTGAAATCAAAAATCAAGAAGAAGGATTTCAAATCACTTTCGATCGCATCATGGAAATCTGCCAAGAGCGCCGCATCGACTTGTCCGATCGCATGAGCTCCCTCACCAAATCCAAACCCGGAGAACGTCCGGTGTGGGTGATTGGCTGGAACAGCCTTCCGCCTCGCTCAGAAAAGTGGGCCAGAATGATCGCAGCCCAACAACCAAAATGGAAGTGATCGTTTGTGGACGGGTAACGGGCGACATCAAGGAAAGTACGCCTTGTTCCATTCACAAAAACTGATGGATTTGTCTTAGCGTGTAATGATTAATGTATAATGCGAAGTGTATCCATTTTCTGCAACGACCTGGTACCGAATCACATTTTTTACCGACATTGAGCTCTACTTCGACGCTCTCACCTGAAAGAATAATACCGTAAGGCTCGTCGTTTTCTTTGATCAATAAAATGGATGCAGGATCTTTGGTGGTAGCTGTAAGTTCAACGGACGCGGCATTGACGGAAGCCTCATAACTTTACATGACTGGGGAGAAGTCAGGGAACTAGGTGCGCCTATTGATAGCTCAGCGACTCCATTGTGGCCACATTCGATTCCGTCACACACGAAAACAACATCCCCATCCAAATAGCTGAAAAACAAATAAACCTTCTCATTCTTCACATATACGCACTTTTACCTTATAAACACTATTACGTGCCCCATTTCTGTTTGGTCACTTCGATAATGAGTTTGGTGCCACGTGATGATTTTCGGTAGCTCCATCGGTTTGATGATTTTCGGATCAGTGAACTCATCCAGCTCAAATAAATTGGCTTCATAACTGCAGTCTTGAACTTCTGGATTGTTCGAACCGTTATCCACTTATCGATCACAGCATGCAATTTGATCGTTTCACCAACCTTGGTGTCCTTCAAGGCATTCAACTCTTCCTGATCGAAATCAACGATCAGATCGTTGTCCTTTCGGCTGGACGATTCATTTTCGGACTTGGGATGCAAAACGATTTTTACAGGTTGTTCCATGTTTACTCCTAACAGTGGTTTGAATTTTCTTCATGGTAACATGTGAAAACCACTCATAGGGTGCAAACTGGCGAAATCATGTATTATTCTCAAAATCGTAAACTTTGGTTTGCAGTTTTGATGCCGTATGGACGAGCAATGATCTAGATTTTTGGCAATCGCTTTAAAAAATCAGGGGCAAGTGGTCCTGCATAGACGACAAATCCCCCATGGCCATTGGTGAGCACAGATACCGATCTCCATTTTTTAAAACTATCTTCGATATCGATTGTGACTTGAGAAGCAAGATCCAGTTTTTTAAAAATAAAATTAACATACACCAATAAATCCAAAGAAGCCGTCACAGCTGGCGCGTATTTGTTTTCTTTGATGGTTATTTTTTTCAGCACTTCACCGATCAAATCATTTTTTGAAAAATAGGACAGCTCATGCGGCTCCAATAGAGGAGAAAGGCTGTTGCTTCTTTCCGCTTCGTCTATTTTTTTGGCACGTTCCCGATGCTCATCATTTCTTTTTCTGCCCTCATCAAGAATTTCAAAAACCTCGAAACGGGCATCTTCGTAAAGAACATCGGGCGGATCTTGGTCTGGCCTTCCAAAATCATCGGTATTTTTTAAATTCAGGAACTTTTTAACAATCCAGCATTCTCTTTCAAACTTGTTCCTGGATGAAAAAAATCGAATAGTGGACTTGAGTCGTTTTCGAAGTGGTTTGATGTACTTCTTCACTACCCTTATGGTACTTGGAATAAACCCAAGCGCAAGTCCTTTATGCTAGGCCTCCCCTGCTTCTCCACCAAGGATTTAAATTTGAATTGACTCTATTGCTCAGCGCAGGCGAGGTGAGCCATTGCATCGCACATCGCTGGAGCCGCAGCAACCGCATCTGCATTGGTTTCATTCGTTACTGCAACGCTCGATTCTTCGCCACCATCGTTACTGGTCCAGTTCAGACAATCATTGTAGGCTGTCAATCGGGAATGACACCAGACCAAAAAACTTCCAACTCCATTTTGATAACTATTTAAAAGCATACCCCCTGAATCCAAGAGGAAAATCCCGCCGCCATTGGTCGTGCCAATGATCGTATTGTTTTACTTGCATAGGTTGTATCGCAGTCATTACCCAGTCGCGATGCACTGGTCATCATCAGCGGTTGTACAGGCTCTGCGATTGTTTTCATCCGCCAAGATTTGCCTTATAGGTCTTTCCATCATTAGGCTTGTTTGCATCATTCATGCAAAACTCATCTGCCCTTCAGACTGCGATATCGCCATCAGTCTCTCCCAATCGGTAATGAAGATAACTTTTCGTAGCAACGCGACTTAGGGTTCCAACATCGCCTCTACCGTACCCTCACCATCAGTAACAACACAAGTTTTTGATCATGTGTGTGTTTTAATCGTAACTTCATAGTCTTCGTCAACAGCTATGGCTGTACAAAACATATGATTACCGTTATCACCCTCAATTCTTAAGTTATCTCCACCGTTATTTTTGTAAAACCAGCGTTCCACTATCGTTTAAGTGGGTCACAATCACATTAACCACCTGTGTGGTGATTTTGTACCATCGCAAAGCAAGAAATGAAAGCATCCAGGAGTAATTACAATTAATATTTTTTGGGCCAGTGGTTTTTTATGCATAGTGTTTTCACACTAACATCGAAATTTCGGGATCTACAAATAAAAAAGAAACGCGCAATTAGGATGCCCATGATCAATCGAATTTTATAAACCGGGGCAGGAGTCCCACTTACCGACTCATTTACTCAATAGCTTTTGTAAGCGTTATCCAGCTGCTTGACACACCAGGCTTGGTGGGACTGAATTATGGTCGTAATTTGCTCGCGGTACAGAAGCGAAACGATGAGCAAAGTAACAAAAGCACAATTAATTTCTGCTCCCCTTATGCCACAGCCCCACCAGCCTCAAACCCACCCCGGAATTTTGAATTTCGTAATGATGGAATGGACCTGCCCTTAAGATCGGGCCTTAGCCGTTAGGCATGTGCCGCAATGATATAAATCATTGGAAAGATCAGGTGTCAAAAAGACAGAAAGGACAGGTCATGAATGGGAGTAACATATTGGGGATCGATGTAGCAAAGAATGTATTTAGCCTGTGTGGGCTGGATAAATCTGGAAACCTCGTGATGGAATGCACAGTATCTCGCAAGCTTTTTGAAAGAAAAGTCATGCTGTTATCACCCAAAATTGTGGCGATGGAAGCGTGTGGAAGTAGCAATTACTGGGCTCGATTACATTGTTTTTAAGACACGGTCTCACCGTTAAAATGATCAACGCGAAGTTTGTCAAACCGTATGCCAAAAATCCAGAAGAATGATGCCAATGATGCATGTGCCATTGCGGAGGCTTGTTTAGGCCGAATATGCGATTTGTTTCGATCGCAACCGTTGAACATCAAGATATCCAAAGTATTCATCGAATTCGGGAAAGACTCATTGATGGCGAACTCGGCTTACCAATGAGATTCGAGAACTTGTCGGAATATGGAATTATCCTGGCGCAAGGTGTGGGGCAAGTTCGTAACAATTGCCCAGAATCTTGGAAGATGCAGAAAGCGAGCTGACAACTCGAGCAAGAATGTTTTTTGAAATATGCGTCTTGAACTGATCGAGATGGACAAGCGCATACAAGATTAGATGCACAGATTGATGATTTATGTGGAGCACAAAGAAACGTGATCGGATGATGAAGGTTGAAGGTATTGGCGTATTAACAGCGACAGCCTGCTCACCGTTTTTATCCCAACCTCATGTGTTTGAAAACGGGCGTCATTTTGGAGCGTATTTGGGTCTTGTGCCACGGCAATGTCCCACCGGTGGGAAAACCACGCTTCGAGGAATCGCAAAGGTGGTAACACGTATATCCGAAAGCTGGTTCACGGCGCACGAGTGCAATTTCACTGGTCAAGGAAGAGAAAACAGATTTACGCAGTCAATGGATAAGACAGATAGTCAGCGATCGAGGACATAACAAAGCGTGTGTTGCGCTGGCGAACAAAAATGCCAGGATTGTTTGGGCATTACTTGCTCACGATAAAGAGTACAACAAGGCTGCTTAGAAAGTTTCAAGTCAAAGAGCGAAACAAAGAAAGAATGGGAAATGAAGAAAGCAAGATTCCACACCAAAACCTGACGGGGACGCAGGCCAACAAGGCCGACGTAGTGATAGGAGGATTTGGAATCTACCTCACAAGCTCCTTCGGGGCCGAAAGACAATAAACAAGTCTCAACAAGGCCGGATACGCGTATGCTCCTTGTTCCTATTTTTAAAATTGTTTCACCTTTGCTTGACGGGCAGGTCCATACATGTGTCCCCCGATCTCCGATCTCCGATCTCCTTCGATATCCTACTGAATTAGTTTGCGATCGCTAATTAAAGCAATAAGATAAAAAAATGAGCACAAAAAGCGTTTGGCTTATTTATATTTTTATAGCTCTCGTAATTGGATTTCTTGGCGAAGAGTTTGGCTTAATTATTGGGCACGATCTCGGAAAAATAATTCTGCTAGGACATATGGGAATTGGAGCAATACCTTTAACTATTTTAATGATTCATGAAGAAAGAAAAATTGTAAGAAATGAGCCTTCCGCCACGAACCTTGATGAATGGGGCACAATTTTAGTGATGTATTTAGCATTAGCTGGACTTGGAATCGCTGCTAACCATTATATATGGGCTTACATATTAGATTAAGCTTATTGCTCAAGTATGCTCGTGTACTTAATCAGGGTGCACTTTTACCTTCCACAAGCCATCTCGCAAATCCAAATAAATTCAGTACGAGTTTAGCTTCTCCCGATTTTTATTTGAAAAATTTAAATTTGAGTCTTTCTTATGCTTTTGTTCAATTATCTCTCGTTGAGTTGCAAGCCTGTATCCATCCAGGATTGCTCTTTGCACTTCGTGAACTAATAATATTCCGAACTCATCCTGAGGAGTAAATACATAGACATCTTTTTGACCTTGGAACTCGACAAAGTCTACAATCGGTTGCAATTGTAATTTCTCACCTTTGGGCCAATTGAATTCATTAATTCCCCAACATATATGTCGGATAGTTCTGGGTCAATAATGTAATCACTAAAGCTATTTGTTCTGTGACATTATATTGCGTGGATCTCCCAGGAATATAACCCATTAAACAAACCAAACTTTGTTGACTGTAAATTGAGATCCGTTTGCAATTTTGAGTGTCACTTGATTATTGCCACATTTTTTCTCACCAGATCTTATTGTAATTTCTTTTTGAGCATCTACATGGTTAGCTGCTTTAGGTGGCGAAAAATCGATGGGTTTTTTGCCTGGAAAAGCTTTTCATTTGGCAGCAAAGTTTGGGGAGCTTCTTGCGCATAGCTTGTTCCTAAAATTAGGAGAACGAGTAAAAATTTCTTCATTTCCCAAGTCTACATCTCTTTCTAAAACGAATCCAGAATCTAGGTTCAGTCGTGTGTTGTATGTCAGATTGATCAAAGTCTTGATCATGAATCACAAATAGAGTGAATTAAGACAGGTTCAAGGAGTGGTTGCAACCACTCCTTGAAAGTCCCGTGGGCGACCGTTCGTGTGTTGATCCAAGCGATCGCGGGGACCAAGGTACCCACGGGAATATGCTTTACACTTGATTAGTTGAATGGGCTGTTACGCCCGCATACAACCTAAAGTTAGGAGTACCAAATGAATCAAAAAAATCAATCGTATAAATCTTATGTAGGCGTTGATATCGGTAAATCATTTTTCGATGTAGCGATCATCGGAAATTCAAAGTGTTATCGTTATCCCAATACAAAAGCGGGATTTGTAAAATGTTTGAAGGAGCATGATCTTACACAAGCTCTGGTGGTGGTTGAAGCCACTGGCGGATATGAAAAGTTATTTATGACGTTTTTACTTTCAAAAAACGTTGTGGTTCATCAAGCCAATCCACGCAAGGTAAAACTGTTTATACGCTCCTTTGGCACGCATGCTAAAACCGATGCCCTGGATGCGCAAAGTTTGGCACAATATGCACTTGAGAGGCATGCAACATTAAGTCTGTACGTTACCAAAGAGTCGACGCTTGAAACTTTAAGTAAACTCATCAAACGACGATCGGAACTTGTGGCGATTCGAACGCAAGAAAGAAATCGAATCCAGAGTCCAGATCGGGATCTGATTGAGCCGAGTGCAAAAATGATTTTGCGCGCCTTGGACAAAGCCATTGAACAAATCGAGACTCAATTAACAGAACTCCAAAGTCATCAATCGCTGAAAGAAAAGTCCACCATACTCAAAAAAATCTCAGGCGTTGGCGACAAGGTAGCTTTAACCCTTTTGTCTTCCATGCCTGAACTTGGAACCATCTCCAACAAACAAGCCGCCTCCTTGGCAGGTGTTGCACCCCATCCTAAACAAAGTGGTCAACATCAAGGTTACAGAAGAACCATCGGGGGTCGTCAAAACGTCAAACCCATCCTGTTCTTAGCCGCCATGACAGCTTCCAGAAGCAAATCATCCCTCGGAGACTTTTACAGAAACCTACTCGCCAACGGTAAAAAACCGATCGTGGCCATCGTTGCCGTCATGCGAAAGATCATCGTCATCGCCAATGCTAAGTTACGGGACTTGCTTATGACTAAAAATGAGTTGACGACTTAGTTGGTCCCCCGATCTGGATCTGAGCAAATTGCCGTTATTCAATTCTTCGAACAACTTCGTTCATTGTGTAGTGTACAAATTGTTTACCAAGCTCTGTTAATACGTATGGTTTAGTATCCTCAAATGCAGACTCAAGTGTCGACCCACCTCTACGACGCTTTGTAGGTCTTTTGTTTAACAAACTGCCCGACGGAATTTATATCTTTCTTGCCTTACTACTCCACCAGTACTTAAATCTCTTATTAACAATTTAAACAGGTCTGCCTCTGCGAAGTCTTCTCTTAACGCTCAGTCTCCCCATAAATTGAAATCCACAATTCATATCTGGTTGAGCCAGGGTTCTTAAAAATTTCACGTATTACAGAAAGATAAACCTCATGATAATGGTCAAGCCAGTCAATAAACAATCTAACTACATCATCTGAGCAGACCCTCGTACCTGCAGCATTCGCAACTAAATTCGATATAAATTTACGTTTTTCATCGGTATTTGCTTTATCCCAAACTCTGAAAGCATAACTTACAATTTAAATATTCTTCACTCTGAAGACGCTCTTCAATTTCAAGGACCTAACAACAAATCTGTGAACAAGATCCTCAAGTGTTCGCTTCAAATCTTCGATTTTTACTATGTTCTCAAGCCATTGTGTTTGTATATCGTGCATTTTTGAAGCTGCTTGATCAGTTTTCAGACTTGCTGCTGCACTAAGAAAACCACCGACCCAAGGCACACTACCCAAAGCAGCAAGAATTATTTCTCAATAATTATGCGTCTGGTTGAAGGTGTGTGCTTTTAATTAACTCTCGGCGTAAAATCTCTACCGCTTTGTCAGTTGGACCACCTATAGAATTGTCTTCTTGTTCTTCATCCATAAATTATAACCGTACACCTTAAACTATGCCTTCACTGGCCATGGCACTGTCGAGTCGTTATCATGCGAGCTGCAATCGACCAATTATTCATATCATAAAAAGCTTTTTGAAATTCTTTAAAATGCCCTACAAAAGGCTTCTCGAATATCTTCACTAAATAAAAATTTTCTAATAATTAACAGCTGCAATTGAGCAAATTACTCCAGTGAATTATAAGAAGAGCATCACTAGGATAATTTCCATCACTTTTAGGAACAAATATGCCGTCCTCTTCTTCCAAAAATTTTGTATTAAATCTACAAAACTACCATGAACTGCATGTGATGGAATTTGCATGACACTAATATAAAGTTATCCATTCCTAGTTCACGGCATTTATCTTTAGCACTACCTCCCCAATTTTTATGTTTTCGTGGAACGCTTTTCAAATCGACCTTGGCGGCAGTACATGTATTATCAATCGATTACTTTCATTGATGTTTCAATTGTCAATTCCTTCCCGCCTCGCGCATCAATATTCGATTTAATTAAATCAAAAAGCTTCGCTTCGGGGATTAAAGAGTATTTTCTGTATTTTTCAAATAAACTCGGATCTTCTTTCGTAGCAAATAGATAATATTCAGCGCCGTTTCATCTATACATCTTTTTCAAAATTAGAATGGATTCTCCGTGTTTTTTATTTACTGTAAGCCTAACTACAGAAAGCATGAGGTGTGCAATTCTCATCATCATTCCAAATATAATTTTGGCAGTCTAATTTTTGCCTTTAGCTTTGTGGTCAGAATGGTTCTCTTCGGTATTGGCAAGTTGTACAAAAGCTACGGCAAAGTTGGTACAACTTAAATGCCAGTGGCATAAAATCCCTATCTTTCGTACATTCTGCAATTTGCTCTTCGGTAAACTCAGGAATAGGTTTGTAAGTTTGAATATCGTCGGAATCAACAGTCATAGAACATGAATAATTGATCTTTTTAATTTCAAAAGAGTTTTTCATCATATTGCGAGGTGAATGCCGAGCATCACCCCCGACAAAGCACTTTATCTGTGGCCGGACTTCTCTTGGCTCCCATGCGACCCGACGGGGTCGCTCAAACAACAGTTGCGGCTGCCGCATTTAATTAAAAAAGCCCTCAACCATTTCTAGTTGAGGGCTTTTAATTAAATGCGGCAACGTCCTACTCTACTCCCACAGGGCTTCCCCTGCAGTACCATAAGCTCTGAAAGAGCTATCACAGCACAACCATTGCTCTTACAAGCTATCAAACAATACATCTGAGTTAGCGGCCCAAAATTTCCGGTTTCTGTCTTTGAGGCCGAGTTTCGAACCTAATAACCTATTGATTTGAAAGGAGAAAAATGAGCTTGAAATCAGTGATACACCAGTGTTACACTAAAAACATGGCCACCAATAAAAAGAGAATCAACATCACCGTGGATGATGAACTTTTGGAAACTTTGATGCTAATCAAAAAAATGCGTCAAGCTCCGTCCCTATCTGCAGTGGTAATTGATCTTACTGAAGAAGCAATTGAACTTCAGGAAGATCTTTATTTTTCCAAAATTGCCGATGAACGCATGAAAGAAAAAAGCATTCCTCATGACAAGTTTTGGAAATCTCTTTCTAAAAAATAGCCATGTGGAAAATTGTCTACAAGTCTTCCGTTAAGAAAGACTTCAAAAACATATCTGACGAGATGGCTTCCATCATTCGCCAAGTCATTGAAGAAAAACTAATGGTCGATCCAATCAAGTTTGGAATTCCATTACGAAGAACACTCAAAGGATATATGAAACTTAGAGTTGGTTCGTATCGAATCGTTTATTCTGTCGAACACACAAAACCATAACGGTTCACGTGATCAAAATCGCCCACCGAAAGACGTTTATCGAGATTTAGAAAAATAAAAAAGGGCCGATCATTTCAGTCAATCAGGCTCCTCAGCCGACAGGGCTGCCCAAACAACTGGAATAGGGTTTTCTAGCATTTAAATACAAAAAGGCCAGCATTTCTGCTGGCCTTTTTAAATGCGGCAACGTCCTACTCTCACAAGGGCTTCCCCTGCAGTACCATAAGCTCTGTAAGGCTTAACGACCGTGTTCGGGATGGGAACGGGTGTGAGCCACGATATAGCCACCGCAAGCGTTCGTGTCGGTCTTTCGACCAGGCACTAAACTTTTCCGAATTTGTGATTTATATAAAAAGTTTTAACTCTTGCTCACTCTAAAGAGTGTTTTAACGCTATCCACTTGGATACTCGATCAATTTAATGACCAAGCGAATCGAGCAATTAGTATCAGTTAGCTGAAGCACTTACATGCCTTACACACCTGACCTATCAGCACGTTGTAGTCTCCAACGGCTCTTACTATATAAGATTGTCGGAAATCTTATCTTGAGGATTGCTTCACGCTTAGATGCTTTCAGCGTTTATCAATTCAGCACATGGCTGCCCAAGCGTTGCTCCTGGCGGAACAATTGGAACACCAGCGGTGCGTTCATCAGTCCTCTCGTACTAAGGACAACTCCTCTCAAATTTCCTACGCCCATGACAGATAGGGACCGAACTGTCTCACGACGTTCTGAACCCAGCTCGCGTACGCACGAATTGGCGAACAGCCAAACCCTTGGGACCTTCTTCAGCCCCAGGATGCGATGAGCCGACATCGTATGTTAATCCGCAATTTCGTGCGGCATAGACTATATCTTCTTCTTAGATTGTTTAACGGAAGACCTCTGTTGTTTATGTAATCGCCTTCGCGATTACGACAGCTCATGTTCATACAATGTTGAACATTTTCGATCATTGTTTCACTTTTAGATTTTCCAAGACGTGGCGTCTTGTCTGCACTGTTGTTACACAGTCGCAAACCTCGTCTTTCGACTCAGTCGTTACGGGGTCATCACATGTTGGCCATTCATTATCAACATCTCTGTTGCCTACAATTTGTAGATTGAATGATTGATTGTGAGACTTCCCACGGTATTGCCGTACCAATCATGTATTTATTTCTAAATACGTTTCACTGATTGGCTTACGGGTTCACCGTTATAAGCCACATTTTGGTATACGATCACTCGTACTTCAGCACCCCGATTATGTTAAGGTACTAAGCCTCCCCGTCGATGTGAACTCTTGGGGAGATCAGCCTGTTGTCCCCGGCGTACCTTTTATCCGATGAGCGATGGCCCTTCCATACAGAACCACCGGATCACTAGGACCTACTTTCGTACCTGCTCGACGTGTCAGTCTCGCAGTCAAGCTCTCTTATGTCCTTACACTCAACGGCCGATTTCCAAACGGCCTGAGAGAACCTTCGCGCGCCTCCGTTACTCTTTGGGAGGCGGCCGCCCCAGTCAAACTACCCACCAGCCACTGTCCCACTCCCGGATTACGAGAGTTGGTTAGAAATCTAAAATTCAGGGTGGTATTTCAAGGTTGACTCCACAAAGCCTAGCGCGGTTTCAAGAGTCTCCCACCTATCCCTGCAGCGGTTTTCCAAATTTCAGTGACAAGCTATAGTAAGGAGTTGCACAGGGTCTTTCCGTCTTGCAGGTAGCTGGCATCTGCACCAGCATTTCTAATTCGCTGAGTCCTTGGTCGAGACAGCTGGGAAGTCGTTACGCCCTTCGTGCGGGTCCGGAACTTACCCGACAAGGAATTTCGCTACCTTAGGACCGTTATAGTTACGGCCGCCGTTTACTGGGGCTTCAGTTCATTGCTTCGCCTTGCGGCTGGTAGCTCGCCTTAACCTTCCAGCACCGGGCAGGCGTCAGACCATATACATCGACTTTCATCTTCGCATAGTCCTGTGTTTTGTTAAACAGTCGCTTCCCACCATTCTGCGAACCACATATGCTTTGTGACGCGAGGTCACTGACAAATGTAGTCACACCTTCTCCCGAAGTTACGGTGTCATTTTGCCTAGTTCCTTAACCAAAAGTTTTCTCAACGCCTTGGAATATTCTTTACCTGTGTCGGTTTACGGTACGGGTATTAACAATAGCTCGCTTAAGGAGTTTTTTCTCGGAAGCAGAGAATCATTCACTTTGTCGTTCATTGCTGAGCAACTGGTCTCGCGTCTCACTTAAACAACCTTCGGGATTTACCTCGAAGATCTGGCTACGCTTTCACACGAAATCCATTATCGTGCTGAACTATCTTTCTCCACGCCCACATCGCTGGTAACGCTATTGTCATTAGTGCAGGAATATTAACCTGCTTTCCATCGTCTACGCTTCTCAGCCTCGACTTGGGTCCGACCCAACCCTGGGAGGATTAGCTTTGCTTAGGAAACCTTGGGTTTACGGCGAAGGGTTTCTCACCCCTTTTTTTACGCTACTCAAGCCGCTACGCTCTTGAAGAACCTCCAGCAGTCCTTACGATCTGCCTTCGACGGCGACTTCAATGCTCTTCTACCATGTATAAATAAATATACATCCGCCTTCGGAAGTGTGCTTAGCCCCGTTACATTTTTGGCGCGGGATCACTTGACCAGTGAGCTATTACGCTTTCTTTAAAGGATGGCTGCTTCTAAGCCAACCTCACAGCTGTCTGTGCATTCCCACATCCTTCTCCACTTAGCACACATTTAAGGATATAGCTGACGGTCTGGGCTCTTCCCCTCTTGACCACGAAATTTATCTCCCGTAGTCTGTCTCCCTACATAGATCTCGACGGTATTCAGAGTTTCGTTAGGTTTGGTACTCTGGTAAGAGCCCTAGCCTATCGAGTGCTTTACCCCCGTCGGATAATTTGTAGAGGCTATACCTCAATATATTTCGAAGAGAACCAGCTATATCTAGTTTTGATTAGCCTTTCACTCCCACCCACAACTCATCCGAGAAATTTTCAATTTTCACCGGTTCGGACCTCCACTGGGTTTTACCCCAGCTTCATCCTGGTCATGGGTAGCTCAACTAGTTTCGGGTCTTAATGCCAACAACTGATTCGCCTATTTTAGACTCGCTTTCGCTGCGGCTACACCTTGCGGCTTAACCTTGCTGCAGACATTAACTCACCGGCCCATAATGCAAAAGGTACGAGGTCGGACATTCACCTTGCGGTGCATAGTCCTTCCACTGATTGTAAATATATGGTTTCAGATACTATTTCACTCCCCTGATCGGGGTACTTTTCACCTTTCCCTCACGGTACTTGTTCACTATCGGTCAATCGGTAATATTTAGCCTTGGAGGATGGTCCCTCCAGATTCCTACAGGATTTCTCGTGTCCCGTAGTACTTGGGAAATTCTTTTAGAGATATTGTGCTTTCAGTTACCGGGCTATCACCGTCTGTGGCCGAACTTTCCAGATCGTTCTCCTAACACAATATTTTGTAACTCTTACTGATCTTTGCAGAGATCAGAAAAGACTCCCGCAACCCCAACCGATCGAAGCCTGCAGGCCATATGATCTAGTTGGTTTAGGCTGTTCCCTTTTCGCTCGCCACTACTGGGGGAATCGAGTTTTCTTTATCTTCCTTCAGGTACTTAGATGTTTCAGTTCCCTGAGTTTGCTTTGCAACCCTATGTATTCAGGTTGCAATTCCTGGATGTTACACCAGGATGGTTTCCCTATTCAGAAATCGCCGGATCAAAGTTTGCTTACAACTCCCCGACGCTTATCGCAGTTAGCCACGTCTTTCATCGCTTCCGATTGCCAAGGCATCCACCATATACTCTTAGTAGCTTGGCCATTAAATTGTTAGAATATCCAAAGGATATGACAAGAATTAATGCTTTCCATTCATCTATTCGAATGGAAAACCTTTATTATAAAATCACAAAATTTCAAAGAGCACTTCAGAACTCATCAGAGTCTGAAAAACTTTTTTATCGAAAGAGTTTTATTTGTTTCACCAACATGTTGTTGGTGGAGGTGAACGGGATCGAACCGATGACCTTCACGGTGCAAGCGTGACGCTCTCCCAGCTGAGCTACACCCCCATATTTTTGGTGGGCCTAGATAGATTTGAACTATCGACCTCACGCTTATCAGGCGTGCGCTCTAACCACTGAGCTATAGGCCCAACTAGCGATATGGCCTATGGCCTCTACAAACTCTTTCAATGTCAAAGAACAAAGCTTCTTAACGAAGCACTTGATCTCTCAAGACTAAATAGTGACATCCTCGACTTAAATTGGCTTTGACCTAAGTTGAATCTGCTTTGCTTAATTGCTTAAGCTAGCTGGACTCACTTTACTCCTTAGAAAGGAGGTGATCCAGCCGCAGGTTCCCCTACGGCTACCTTGTTACGACTTCACCCCAATTACCGGCCCAACCTTCGGCATGGGTAGACCCCATGACTTCTGGTTTGACAGACTTTCGTGGCGTGACGGGCGGTGTGTACAAGGCCCGGGAACGTATTCACCGCAGCTTGCTGATCTGCGATTACTAGCGATTCCAGCTTCATGAAGGCGAGTTGCAGCCTTCAATCCGAACTGAGGCCGGTTTTTTCCGATTGGCTCCCTCTTGCGAGTTGGCAACGGTTTGTACCGACCATTGTAGTACGTGTGTAGCCCTGGGCATCAAGGGCCATGAGGACTTGACGTCATCCCCACCTTCCTCCGGTTTAAGACCGACAGTATCCCTAAAGTTCTCAACTTAATGTTAGCAATAAGGGAAAGGGGTTGCGCTCGTTGCGGGACTTAACCCAACATCTCACGACACGAGCTGACGACAGCCATGCAGCACCTGTCAAGCAGTCCCGTGAGGGAAGGAATCCATCTCTGGAAACCGTCTACTTGATTTCTAACCCAGGTAAGGTTCTTCGTGTTGCGTCGAATTAAACCACATACTCCACCGCTTGTGCGGGCCCCCGTCAATTTCTTTGAGTTTTAATCTTGCGACCGTACTCCCCAGGCGGATAACTTAATGCGTTAGCTTCGATACAGATGGGGTCAATACCATCTACATCTAGTTATCATCGTTTACGGCGTGGACTACCAGGGTATCTAATCCTGTTTGCTACCCACGCTTTCGAACATCAGTGTCAGTTATAGTCCAGATGGTCGCCTTCGCCACCGGTGTTCCTCCCAGTATCTACGAATTTCACCTCTACACTGAGAATTCTACCATCCTCTCCTACACTCCAGTTAAGGTAGTTTCTGGCGCACTTCCTCGGTTGAGCCGAGGGCTTTCACACCAGACACACCTAACCACCTACGTTCGCTTTACGCCCAGTAATTCCGAACAACGCTAGCACCCTCTGTATTACCGCGGCTGCTGGCACAGAGTTAGCCGGTGCTTCCTTTGATGGTACCGTCAACAGCTTACGTGTTAGGTAAGCTTCTTTCGTTCCATCTGACAGAGCTTTACGACCCGAAGGCCTCATCGCTCACGCGGCGTTGCTGGATCAGGCTTTCGCCCATTGTCCAATATTCCCCACTGCTGCCTCCCGTAGGAGTCTGGACCGTGTTTCAGTTCCAGTGTCGCTGATCATCCTCTCAGATCAGCTAACCATCTTTGCCTTGGTAGGCCATTACCCTACCAACTAGCCAATGGTGCGCGGACTCATCCATCGGTGGAAGCTTATAAATAGAGGCCTCCTTTTACCCCTGATACCGAGGTATCTGTGGTCTTACGAAGTATTAGCTCCTCTTTCGAGGGGTTATTCTTCACCTAAGGGTAGATTATCCACGTGTTACGGACCCGTGCGCCACTTTACTCATACCGAAGTACTTTCTCGTTCGACTTGCATGTGTTAGGCACGCCGCCAGCGTTCGTTCTGAGCCAGAATCAAACTCTCCAGTTTAAATTCTGATTCATATACGAAACTAGCTATTACGCTTTGTTGTATATTACTGTTTTGGTTTGCCATGTTTCGATTGCTCTAGCATGGACTTTTGTCTTTCGATTACTCGATTTTGACGTTTTGTTTGATCACATTGCTGTGACCAAGGGCCAAAAAAAGTGTCATCAAATATCACTATTTAGTTTTCAAAGATCAAGAAAGTTGGAGTCTTCTATGGGACTCTTCCCCAACCGTCAACAAAAATAATCAAAAAAAAATCGCTTTTTTTCGACTGCTTTTCTGCGGCGGAAAGTTCGGGACAATAATGCTTCAGAGGGTACTTAGTCAAGAGGATTTTTTACAATTTCTTAACTTTTTTTATCTCGCTACAAACCCTGATTTTGCTGAGTTTTAGCGTTATGAACCTGCATTCAGAGAGACAATCGGACTAACGGTCAGGCCGGTGTCTGCCATGCGGACGACAGAGAAGAATGTGGTGCACACAATAGGGGTAGATTTAACAAAATCTGTGACTGCAAAAATGATGGCCCACTTCTCATTATCGACTGTACTCAAGCCCAGACTGTTGAGATCCACCGTATAGGAACAGTTGCCAGCATCGATCGCTCTTGAGGTGATAAACGTGGTCCCATCCCATGTACCGATGATCGGCGTTTCGGTGCCCATCCCCATGACCTGGTCCATGCCATTTGCATATTTGCCGCCTGCCAGAGCAGAATAGTTGAAGTAGTAGTCATTCTCGGCAATGACTGGATACCCAATCTCCTGCCAGGAGTCGGTCAGATCTATATATTCAGCTTTCTTTTTGCCCGGTGGTCTTTGGTTGGTACTGCGAAACAACGACATGAAATATCCGCCGTTGGCTTGATAGGTAATTTGAGATTTTTGAATCCCCGACAACACCGTGGCGGCTTCAGCCATTTTGGCGTTCAAAGTATACTTTTGATACTGCGGCAATCCCACGGTCGCAAGAATGCCGATGATCACAATGACTGTCATCAGCTCCACCAACGTGAATGCGCTTGTGCGTTTTTGAATCAACATGATGTATTCCGCTTATGAATTAATTTTATCACGGACAAGAAAATCATTCGCTTATCTTGCAAGACAAAATCATACACCAGCGTTTTGTAAAATACCGACAACTATTGTTTACGAAATCTCAGCCCAGGTGTGTTTGCCAATTTTGATGAGATCGCCTTTGACCAACTCTGCAGGCTTTTCGATGGGATTGCTCAGACGTTTTTCGTTGGAGAGATCACCTTTGGGATAAAACCGAACAGCGTTTTGGGTCATCAGTCGTCGCAGTTCACCCTTGGACATGTTCAATGCCGGAAGCGAAGCGTGCAAGTAATCTATCCACGTGACATCCGCGCCAGGCTTGGAAATCACGGTGCGATCTTTGGCAGCATTGCCTTTACTGAATTGTTCTTCAAAGTTTTTTTGCGCCTCATCACCAGCGCCTTGACCGCAAAAACGATCGACAAGTTCGCGCGCCAATGTTTTTTTGGTCGCCAGTGGGTGCGCCTTTCCAGAAGCCAAATCTTTTTTCAGCGTTTCAAAATCTTGCGTCGAAATGTCCGAGAGAAGTTCGTAGTATCGAATCATCAATTGATCCGACAAACTCATGGTTTTGCCGAAGATGTCTTTGGCGCTTTCGGTGATGCCAATGTAATTGTTCAACGACTTGGACATTTTTTGAACGCCGTCCAAACCTTCGAGCAGCGGCACGGTCAGAATAACTTGCGCTTCTTGCCCGTTGGCTTTTTGCATTTCGCGTCCCACAAGCAAATTGAACTTTTGATCGTTGCCACCAAGTTCAATGTCGGATTTGAGGATGACCGAATCGTAACCCTGAACAAGTGGATACATGAACTCACGAATGGAAATCGGAGATTGTTCCTTAAAGCGTTTGGAAAAATCATCGCGCTCAAGCATGCGGGCCACGGTGTAATGTGTGGACTGCTCGATCATTTCCGCGGCGGACATTTTTTCCATCCACTCGGAGTTGAAGCGAACTTCTGTTTTATCTGGATCCAGGATTTTGAAGACTTGTTTTTTGTAGGTCTTGGCGTTTTCCTGAACTTCCTCGCGCGTGAGCAATTTGCGAACGGCGGACTTGCCCGTGGGATCCCCGATCATGCCGGTGAAGTCCCCGATCAAGAAAACAACCGTGTGTCCCAGATCCTGAAACTGTTTCATTTTTTGAATCAACACGGTGTGGCCCAAATGCAAATCCGGTGCGGATGGGTCAAACCCCGCTTTGATGACCAAAGGTTTCCCAGTCTCAAAAGACCGTTTTAATTTGGAAATGAGCTCGTTTTTGGGAAGGATTTCGTTGGTTCCTCGTTCGATTAACGCGAGCTGTTGATCTACAGGGAGAAATTTTTTGGACTTTGTGGACATGCGTAGCTTCTAAATATCACAGCTTATTGAAATTTAAAGAGTTTGTTTGGCCTCTTGGTCGGAATCGGGTACATTCGGTACTGCACTTTGGCATATATTTTAAGGAGTCTTTTATGTTCAGAAAAGTATCTTTGTTGGCTGTTGTCTGTTCTTTGGTTCTTTCCATATCTTGCGCTCAAAATTCGCAATGCGCTGACACCCCAAAAACTCCAGTTTCCACTGCCCCTGGATCTGACGCAGTACTTGTAACCGTTGATGGCGAAGCCATCACGGAAAGCGGTTTTGAAAAAGACCTCTCCGGCCGCGAAAAAGGCGCGATCATCAAAGCCAAAGCTGAATTGTATGAAGCCAAAAAGGCCGTTTTGGAAGAATTCGTATTCAACAAACTTGTGGCCACTGAAGCCGCGAAGAAAAACATATCCGTTGAAGAATACTTGAAGAAAGAAATCGACGACAAAATCAAAACCGTCAAAGACAAAGAAGTCGATGAGTTCTACAAAAA
>JAWKOB010000006.1:0-96098 GCA_041391405.1 Bdellovibrionota bacterium
GAGTTCTCCGAATTATCAACAAGATGTGGTGATATGGAGAAAGTTGAGAGATCAAAGAAATTTCGAAAATAGCCGTTACAACTTGAACGAGTTTTATCAAATGAAAAAATTCGATACGGACATGGAGAATGCGAGATTGAGAAATCAAATGATGGCTATCGCACTATCTGAAACGCCTTCCAGATGTGGTCAATTCAATTTCGATCGTCGCAAGGGGAGTTAAAATATCCAAAAGCAGGTCATGGCAATCAATGTAGGGAACAAAGCGTGAATGAAAAGCTTTCCCGCTTTGATGCCTTCTGATCCGAAGCTGGTCTGTAAAATCGAATAACCTGCTGGGTTGGGAGCGTTGGCGATCACAGTCAGTCCTCCGCCGGCAACGGCTCCAGCAACAAGCGAGTACTTAAAAAGATCGGACACATTTTCAACCTGGGATCCAAGATATGTCAGTGCGGCATTGTCCGTGAATGCCGTCAAAACGGTTGTTCCAACGAAAAGTGGAAATGCTTCCATGCTTTGAAGAAGTGGTGAAAGCCACCAGCTCTGGAACTGACCAAGTAAAACAAGGCCTGCCAAGAAAAAGGCAACCAGAAGGCTTTGACGAATTTTGAGATCGTTTTGATATTCGTTGGTGATCGTGGTTATGCCGATGAAAAACAAAAGAGACCCCATGCAAAATGCTGGGTGATGAGATGTCATGACGATCAAAATCAAAAATGCGAGATGGGTTAGCGTGAGCCAGATAGGCGCAGCTTTTTCCGGATGGTGATCTTTTGCCGTGCTGGCGATTTCAAGTCGGCATATTTCGTTGAAAAGGAGCGCGGTTGCCGCAGTCGCATTGACGATGACAGCCAAGATAGCTTTCCATCCAAACGTATGGATCATGAAGGAGCTCGACCAAGACCAGGTGTCTGCAACCATCAGAACCGGTGGAGCTGCATAATTGGTTAAAACTCCCCCGATGGAAACATTTACAAACAAAACAGCTAGGGTGGTGTATTTGAATCTTTCAGAAGTTTCCAAAGAGTAAAACTGTGCCAGAAGAACCAAGGCCGTTACGGTCATGGCAGCTGGTTCGGTGATGAAACTTCCCAGAAGTGGGCCCAATGTGAGGCACATGAAATAGGTGCCTACCAATTGGAATGCAGGGAGTTTGCTGGATAATTTAGAGATTAGTCGCTGAGCTGTTGAAATGATGGGTTTGGTGGAAGCAACGGTCATGATTGCAAAAACGAAAATCGGCTCGGAGAAATTGACACCATCGACGAATTCGAGCGTGGCTGTCCATCCATGGGTTGCGACCAAAAACAAAATCAGAATTCCTGCCCAAAGTCCGAAAACAACTTCAACTTCACCCAGAAGATGGAAGAAGTTTTCCTGGACGGATCCGGAAGGATACTTGTTCGCAGTATTTTGAAAGTAGCTCGTCAGAAAAGTATGCAGCACGGCCAAGGCCAGAAGAATTGTGGCAGTGAGATTGATCGCAGGAGTATGCAGGCTTGGGTTCATCAGTGATTCAAGTGTACATGAACATGGGTGACGATGACATTTTTTTTGTTCCTCAGAGCAAGCTGAAGAACCGCGGAGCTTTGGTTGTGAAGCAGATTGTGCCACCACTTCACTGGGATGAAGGATGGAATGACGATGGTGATGATGTCGTCTGGATTTCTTCGCTGCTCGTGTTTGATGAAATCAAGAAGTGGAGTGACCACTGAACGGAATTGATTTTTGATCACCACCAGTGGGAGGCCAGGGACGATGGAGTCCCATTTTTCACGAACCATTCGTTCTTGCTCAGCATCGTGAACGATCGATACGGATTGCACGTCATTGGAAAGCGTATAGGCATAGATCAATGCTTCGACCACGCCTTTGTGAATGTTCGAAATCGGAATGATGACATGGTTTTTGATGGGTTTGAATTGCACTTTTTCTGTGAGTTGCAGGTCTTTCTGCACCGACATGTAATGGGCATGAATTTGTCTGAACCAATACACGATGACAGGAATCGTAGCGCAGATGATCCATGCGCCATGGGTGAATTTTGTGATCAAAATCACGAAGAGTACAACCATGGTTGTGATTCCACCCAAAAGACTGACGGAAAGATGCGCCAGCCAGTTTTTCATCCTTTTTTTGTATTGATGAACCACCATTCCGAATTGAGACAATGTAAATGAAAGAAAAACACCAACGGCATAAAGCGGAATCAAGCTGTGCGTGTCTGCATGAAAGAGCATGATCAATAGCATCGACATGAAGGTCAACAGTACGATGGCATTGGAGAACACCAATCGGTCTCCAAGGTGCTGCAATTGTCTTGGCAAGAATCGGTCCTTGGCGATCATCGAGCACAAGGCAGGAAAGCCATTGAAAGCAGTGTTGGCCGCGAGCAACAAGATGACACATGTTGCTGTTTGAATGAAAACATACATGATTCCTTCGCCAAACATTTGACGAGCCAGCTGTGAAAGCACCGTTTCATTCGGATTGGGAGTGATATGGAAATGCCAAGAGAGGAATGAAATTCCCAAGAACATCAAGCTGAGTGTTATGCCGAGTCTAAGCAAAACAGTGGATGCATTTTTGTGTTCGGGTTTTTGAAAAGCTTTCACTCCGTTGGATACGGCTTCGATACCCGTCAGTGCTGTACATCCAGATGAAAAAGCTCTCAAGATAATCAGCCATGAAAAGCCTTCCATGCTGACCTGGATTTCACCGGGAATGTAAGGCAGGGAAGATTGACCAGAGAAAATCGACAGGAAACCTTTTGCGACGAGCAACAGAATCAGGATGATGAAGGCGTAGGTTGGAGGTGTGAAGTAGTTGCTGGACTCTTTCACACCGCGCAAGTTGACGACAGTGATGAACAATATCGCCACCAATGCCACAACAACCTTGTAAGGAAGCAAAGCAGGAATAGCGGAAGCAATCGCAGCAACACCAGCGGCCACAGATACAGATACGGTTAAAACATAATCGATCAGCAGCGAAGCGCCTGCGATCAATCCAGCGCTGGTCCCCAAATTATCTTTGGAAACAATGTAAGCGCCACCGCCCTCAGGATAAGCATGAATCGTTTCTCTGTATGAAAAGGTAACGACCAACAAAAGGCCGACGATGGCAATCGAAATTGGCAAGATGGGTGACAGGTTTGAAGCCGTCACCAGTGTTAAAACGAGCAAAATTTCTTCCGTCGCATAAGCGACAGAAGACAGAGCATCCGAAGCAAAAACGGCCAATCCGTGGAAGTTACTCAATCGTTGATGTTGGTGAGCAGCGTTGGACAGAGGTCGGCCAATCAAGGCTCGTTTCAGTTTGAATGCCATAAAGTCCGCAAGATATCTAAATGGTCCAAAAAATCAAATGCTTATCGAATGTTCAAATGCGAAAAATCTTGCCAAATTTTCACTTTAAGCATGGAAAATGGATTGAATCTTGGATTCTCGAAAGGTGAAAATCGATTCGACATCTTTTCTTACCCAGCGCCCAGTCAACCAGTGTCCCAATATTCCCATGTGTACGCGATAGTTCACGGTGTCTTGCATCCATGTGCCTTCTGGTACGGATTTGAACGTGTGCAGATGATGCCATTTTTTATAGGGACCAAAAATTTGCGTATCGACAAAATGAGAATTGGGGACCCATTCTTCGATCAGTGATTTCCACCGGATCGGAATTCCATGAACTTTCAATCGATATGTGAAGATTGTTCCTTTTTGTACCTTGGGAGTACTTTGTTCCAGGATCGTGAAGTTTAAAAAGGGGGGAGTAATGATCTCCAGATTTTTGGCGTTGGAGAAAAAATCAAAAACCTTTTCAAGGGGAGCCTTGATGATGGATTCTCGCTGTAAAACTTGATCGTTCATCAGATCAGATCTACGGCATATTCTTTGAGAACTTCCAGATCGACATATTCAAGAGTCTTTTCATGGGTTGCTGAAAGTACAACAGGGGGAGCGACACCGGCTTCGAGGGCTTGTTTGTAGCGTGAGGCACAAAGACACCACTTATCTCCCTCTTTGAGTCCAGGAAAACCGATTTCCGGCATGGGAGTGACCAAATCGTTGCCGACCTGAACGGTAAATTCTAGAAATTCAGGGGTTGCGAGAATGCAGACGGTATGAACTCCAAAATCTGTATGATCGGTTTCACAGGAGCCCGTTCTGAAATAGCCTGTTTTGGGGCTCATGCAGCAACATTCCAAGGGTTGTCCAAATACGTTTTTTGGATGGATTCGCTCTTAGATAGATTCTTAATCTGTATGGTTTTTTTGGATTTGCAGGACTCTTTTTCTTCTGCATACTCAATATTTCAACGATGATCGAGAATTGCCATGATGGTATAAATCTGATTTCGGTTCAGATGATAATCAAATCCGTCCAACATCAACATCACGCCGATCATTACCAAAAATGCCAAGGCCAAAAGTTTGATGCTTGGGTTTCTCTCGATGAATTCGCAGACTTGATCCACAAACATCAACATGAAAATGATGGCGATGATGACGGCCGTGATCATGATCCACAACTGCTTTGCCAAGCCCACCGCAGTCAAGAACTGAGTCGAATGAAAAAATGAAGTCAAAAAAGATGATGGTGCCCACCACAACGCTAAATTTTGTGGAAAGAGGTTCGTCTCGTTTTTGCTCTTCGATATCTTTGGCTTCCGCAAAATTGTAGATTTCTTTAACGGCTTTCATAAACAGAAACAACCCACCCACAATCATCACGATATCGCGGATTGAGACTTCCATGCTTCCCACAGTAAATAGAGGTTTAGACATATGGGAAAGCCATGCCAGTGTAGTCAAAGAAGCAGGCGCATGATCAGGGCCAAAGACAAACCGACGTCGAGCTTTGCTTTTTAGTTCGGTGGAAGTTTTTCGGTGAGGATCGAGATGATGACGAGATTATCTACGCCCAATACGATCTCCAGGATAGCCAGGGTCGTTAGGCTGAGGGTCCATTCCCATATTTGATGAAGTTCCAGATGGTAAAATAGTATACGCAAGTCCTCAAGTCAAACTTACATTGATAAATCCATAAGTAATGTTAGAGTTTGAACTCCGTAAATTTTTTCAGGGCCGCTATCAAAAATTAATCCATCGAGACACGGATGGCGAACGAGTTTTCAAAACCGGCAGATATTTTGCCGCTTTTTGGCTATGTTCTTCATGTTGCAAATTTGGTATTACTTTCAATACTATCATGGTCGTATCAATCTGGTGATGCAGGCTTTGAAGAAATACCATGATTTAAATGATCAGGTCTATATCAGACCACGGATCGTCGCGATCAATTACGACCACTTCATATTATTCCTGTTTTTTGTGTTTGTTTTTATCACATTTACCATTTTTGCATTTGTAGCATTTGATATCTCGCAACGAAACAAAGTGATCCGACAACTGAAAAAACAAATTCGGGAACAATCGGATCAAAAAATGAGTAGTTAGTTTTCTCAGAGGTCTATCTAGAGAAGAGGGGCATTGGGATGATTTTCCGCAAGTGTTCGTCCAGCAGCTGAATGCCGAGGTCCATTGCATCGATTTACCAGGGACTGGAAAATTCTTTCAGCAAACATCTCCGAACAATATTCCCGAAATCATGGAGTACCTGAATATGAATTCCGGCCACGTCACCCAGCAAAGTTGGATTTTGGCCCACTCCATGGGGTGTTTGGCTGCGATCGAATGGATGAAGCGTGAGCCGCATCGTTTTCATGGTGCTGTCTTCATCAATACGAGCATCAAAGGAATATCTCCCCTGTTTTCCAGGTTGACGCCCATGGCGTTGTTCAACTTCCTAAGGATTTTTTTATTTCGAAATCGCTCAAATCTTCGTGAGCGATGGAAATATGAATTGACGTGCAATCATTCCGATAAAAAAAATGATTCGATTCAAAAATGGATAAACATTCAAAAAACGCATCCAGTGTCTTTTAAAACCATGTGGAATCAAATTCGGGCAGCCGCTTCCTATGTAGCTAGCAAACCCAGGTATCCCGTTTTGCTCCTCGTGAGCCAGGCGGATCGGCTGGTCAATCCAAACTCATCCCATGCAATCGCAGCACGGTGGAATTTGCCGATAGAGGTTCATTCGTGGGCGGGGCATGATCTTGCGCACGACGATCCTCAATGGGTCATCGATCGAATACGTACTTGGCTGCCTAAATCTTGAAGTAATCCTGCGGAAACTCGTCGACTTGAATGGCTTTGTGTTGCATGGCCTCCATGGCGTCCAACTGGCTTTTTTCAGCGGAGGTGATGACATTTTTTTCCAAGGCGTGGTCGAAAGGTCGATCATGGTGTTTGTCCAAAATTTTCTTCGCAGTAGCCGTGCGTATTTTGGCAAGGATTGGATCGCATTGCTGCATCACTTTCATCGTGGATTCCAAGTAGCCCAAACCTTCTTCATGTTGATCCGGAATGAACATGCCTTGGGTGAGCCGGCTTCTGATTTCAGGATTTTCAAATAGAGCTGCGCTGATGCGATGACCGAGCTCATCGTTGGGTAATCTGAATGGAGAACCAAATGGAAAAATCATTTTGCGAAGAACGAATGAAATGAAACCAGGTTTGAAGTTGGTGAATACGCCATAGAACGCACGTTGAATGTTGTAAAAGCAAAGCTGAGTAGACCACTTCAGGAATGGAACATCTTCCTTGCGCTTGCCATCATCTTCAAAACGTTTGACGCAGGCACTGGCCAGATACATCCAGGAGAGGATGTCAGCGAGTCGACCGCTGATTTTCTCTTTGCGCTTGAGTGCGCCGCCCAGAACGCCCATGGATACATCGGACAAAAATGCATAACAAGCGCTTACGCGCGTCAGATCGCGAAGAATTTCCTTTTCAAGAGACAGGTGCCAAGTCGGTAGAACGGCCAAGCCGATTGTACGAATCGCATTGCGAACGACATGGAACACATGTCCAAAAAAAGCCTTGTCGAAACTGGCGTAATCTTTTTTGCCGACAGCTTCGATTTCTTGTTGAACGAAAGGGTGGCAACGAATCGCGCCTTGACCGAAAATAATCAATGTTCGCGTCAAAATATTTGCGCCTTCAACCGTGATGCTGATCGGAATCGACATGTAAACCGGGCCAAGAGGGTTTTTGGGCCCCATGCTGATTCCAGCGCCTGCACGAATATCCATGGCGTCTGTAATGACCTGCCGAGCATTTTCTGTGACGTAGGCTTTCATGATCGCGGAAACCACTGATGGTTTTTCACCGGCATCCACCGCTCCAGCGGTGAGTCTGCGCGCGGCATCGCACATGTAGGTAATCCCAACCATGTTGGCGATTTTTTCTTCCACACCTTCGAATTTACCGATGGAAAGATTGAATTGTTGACGAACTTTTCCGTGAGCCGCAATCAAACGCAGCAAGTTTCAATTTCCACATGCCATCGCGGGAGAAATGGATCGACCAGCGGCCAAACATTCCATCAGCATTCTCCAACCTGTGCCGGCCATTTTTTCACCGCCAATGATGTAGCTCAATGGAACGAAAACGTCCTTGCCGCGTGTTGGGCCGTTTTGGAAGGATGCATGTAGCGTGTTATGTCGATGGCCAATCTCGATTCCTTCAAGGTGCGATGGAATGAGTGCGCAGGTGATGCCGATATCTTCCTCATTTCCCAGAATATGGTCGGGATCGCGCAGTTGAAAGCTAAACCAATCAACGTGGATACAGGAGCCAGAGTGATCCAGCGTTTGTCCCAATTGAGTTTGATTCCGACTGTTGGTTTGCCATCAAACATGCCGTTGCAAACGACACCCATGCTTCGAATTGAAGAAGCATCACTGCCTGCATGCGGCTCGGTCAATGCAAAGCAAGGAATCTCTTCGCCTTTGGCTAGGCGAGGCAAGTAATAATTTTTTGTTCATCGGTTCCATAGTGAAGAAGCAGCTCAGCGGGTCCAAGTGAGTTTGGAACCATCACGGTTACGGCCACGGATGTGGAGCGGCTGCCGAGCTTAGCCACGACTTCCGAGTGTGCCTGGGCGGAAAAACCAAGGCCTCCGTATTGTTTTGGAATGATCATTCCAAAGAATTGATGTTCCTTGAGGAAGTTCCAGATTTCTGGGGAGAGGTCCCATTGTTTGTTGATTTCCCAATCATTGGCCATTTTGCAAAGCTGTTCGACCGGACCATCGAGCTTTTCTTCGTCGCTCAAGGGAGCCGATTTTGAAATTCATCATTTTTTCCAGTTTGGATTTCCCGAAAAAAGTTCCTTGTCCCACCAAACTGTTCCAGCTTCCAAAGCGATGCGTTCGGTTTCGCCGATGGGAGGAAGAATTTTCCCCATGATGCCCAGTAAAATGCGCGAGAACAAAAGCTGACGAACTGGTGGAACGAAAAACAGAAGTGTGATGCCCAGAAGAATCAAGTTCCAGCAGGCGGTGATGGGGTCGCCCAGCAAAATAACGGAACCAAGGACAAAGCCAAGAGCTCCAAGCATCCATCCGGCAACAAAACTGAAGTTGAAAGTTGCAACCAAGAGCAGAAAAAGTGTGATGAGTGACAGATGTAGATGTGTCATGTTGGCAAACCTTGTTTTTGAAGTTTAGGGGTGGTACGTCCAAATCTATGAATAAAAACGCACCACATCAATACGCCTTCAATTATATCATGATCATTTGGGTTGTTCTAAGCCTTTCCAGCACCTCTTGGTCCGTACAGGCAGCGGATCAGATCCAGAAAGTCGGTGTGATGACTTATAATGTGGAGAACTTATTCGATACGCAGCATGACAAAGGTAAAAACGACTACACGTTTCTTCCGTTGGAAGCGAAAAAAAAGTCCAAAAAGCAAAAACAATTCTGTGATTCGATCAAGGTTCCAAAATGGAAGGATGAATGCTTCAACTTGGATTGGTCAGTTTCTGCATTGGACATGAAAATGAAAAATACGGCTGCAGCCATTTTGCAGGTCAACGATGGGCGAGGTCCGGATATTCTGATTTTGCAGGAAGTGGAGAACAAAAAAGTTCTATCAAAGCTTGTGCAGAATTACCTCGGTCAAGGTCAATACAGTTCGATTGTTCTGCTGGAAGGAGCGGATGTTCGCGGAATTGATACAGCCATTGTCAGCCGACTTCCGATCGTTGGCAAGCCTAAGCTTCATGCAATTCCATTTGTTCAGATGACAGGTGCAGAGCTGAAAGATACGCGAGGTATTCTGGAGGTAGAGTTGGAATTGCCAAATCATGAAAAAATCACGGTATATGCCAATCATTTTCCAGCGCCTTTTCATAAACGTGAATACAGAGCACAGCCTATGAATTTTTGGCTTCGTTGATGCAAAAAAGGGCAGAGCGTTTTGCAGGTGGCCGGAGGACTTCAATACGCCTGGAGATGAAGAGTCACTTAGAAAAATTTACGAATTTGTTGGTCGATCACGTCAGACCAAGCTGGATCATCGCCCATCAAGTCGGTTACAAGGGTAAACAGGGATCTAGCTACTACCCAAAGACAAAACATGGTCGTTTTTGGATATGCTATTGCTTTCCAAAATTTCAACGATGGAAAAGGTTACAGGAATGGAATCCCAATTCATTTCTCATTGCGGATAAACCAGTGGTCAACTTTCTCCAGATGGTTTTCCGCAAGGATTCGATCCGCGCACCAGCGAAGGAATGTCCGACCACCTTCACTCTATCTGGAATTAGAGCTTCAAAAATAACGCAGCATTTCTTGAAAAGGTATGTAATACCTTTTAGAGATTTTTTCGGCGAAGTCCCAGTTGATCAGATGCTCCAAATACGCCTTGATGAAATCCGGGCGCTTGTTCTGATAGTCGAGGTAATAAGCATGTTCCCATACGTCCAGGGTCAATAGGGGTTTTTGCTTGTCGTCCGTGATCGGTGTCTCGGCATCTTTGTGGTTTGAATGATGGCGAGTTTGTCACCTTCTTTCACCACCCCATACCCAGCCACTTCCAAGTCACACTAGCCTTGTCCGTGAATTCAGTTTTGAAGGCATCGATGGAATTCCATGTGTGCTGGATGGCGCTTTTCATTTTAGCATGGGGTTCGCCGCCACCTTTGGGGTTCATGCTGTGCCAGAAAAACGTGTGATTGAAGATTTGCGCGGCATTGTTGAAAAGCGTTTTTTGATCAGGCTTTTTGAATGTGTCTTTGATCACCTTTTCCAGAGGTTGATCGGCATAGGGCGTACCTTGAACAAGTTCATTGTATTTGTTCACATAACCCTGATGATGTTTGCCATAGTGAGAAGCTCATCAGGTTTCCAGAAATGTAAGGTTCCAATGCATTTTGCGCATAGGGCAATTTTGGCAGTTGATAGGTCATGATTTCCTCCTTGATTTTGTGCATGGCAAGTCTCCTTGTGTTTAAAAATGATTGCTCATAAACAGTGCAATCCCGGGGCCAAAACCTGAACTATTTATCTTTGTTGTCGATGATCTTGATCGCGTCTTCGACCGTCAATTTCGCAACGTCAGTTTCTTTCGGTATGCCGAAGTTTTTCGTTCCGACTTTGAGATAAGGTCCGTATTTGCCCTCGTACAATCCGATGGCTTTTTTCATTTTTGGATGCGGTCCAATTTCACGCAATAATGTAGAGCCTCTGCGTGATTTACGTTCTTCCGCCAACACTTCCAGAGCTCTGTCCAGAGTGATGGTGAAAACGTCGTCTTCTTTACGAAGCGATCTGAAAATATCCCCGTGCTGAACGTAAGGCCCAAATCGTCCTTTGTTGGCGATGATGGTCTTTTGAGTTTCAGGATGTGGTCCCAATTCGCGCGGAAGCGTAAGCAAAAACAACGCTTGATCGAGTGTGATGTTTTGGCTGCTGATTTCCGGTGGAATGCTGGCACGACGAGGTTTTGGATTTTCCTCGGTGATTTCTCCAACCTGAACATATGGACCGAAGCGACCCAGCAAAACGTAAATGTTTTGTTTGGTTTTCGGATCGATGCCGATGGGTTGAGGTCCTTTTTCCGACACGATTAAAATTTCTTCGATTTTGTCCGTGGTCAGATCCGAAGGAGATACGTCTTCTGGAACAGAGGCGCGAACATCTTCTTCGCCTTTTTTCTTTTTCTTCACAACATATGGACCGAAGCGACCCACGCGAAGTTCAAATCCTGAATCTTCCTGATTCGGGAAAAGTTTGATTTTACGCGCTTCATCCGCGTCGATTTTTTTGTCTTTTTTGGCGATTTGGTTCTGCAAACCTTTGTCGCCCAGATAAAATTGCGTGAGGTAAGGAATCGATTCCTGTTTGCCTTCCGCGATATCATCCAGCGTTTGTTCCATTTGGGATGTGAAGCCGTAGTCCACAAGTTCTTGAAAGTGTTCTTCCAAAAGCTGAGTGACCGCAAATCCCGTGTAGGAAGGGATCAGCGCATTGCCGGTTTTGCGGGCATAGTTACGATCCAGAATGGTGCTGATGATCGATGCATAGGTGGATGGACGACCAATGCCCGATTTTTCAAGTGCCTGGATGAGGGAGGCTTCGGTGAATCTCGCTGGAGGCGTGGTTTGATGGGAAAGCGGTTCCAGGTTTTTCAAATTCACCGAATCTTTTTCTTTCAGATTCGGGAGAAGAACTTCTTGATCTTCCAAAGCTTCTTCCGGAGAATCTTTGCCTTCGACATACACGCGAAGATAACCTGGGAACACGATTTTCATTCCGGACGCGGAGAAGATCGTATTGTCGGCGCTGATTTTCGCATTGACGGATTTCTTTCTGGCTTCAGCCATTTGGGAGGCTAATGTACGTTTCCAGATTAGATCATACAGTTTCAATTCAACGCCATCGAGACCCGATTCATTCGGGTGAACGAATGTTTCTCCAGCTGGTCGAATCGCTTCGTGCGCTTCTTGCGCTTGCTTGGACTTGGATGAAAACTGACGAGGAGATTCGGAAAGATAGTCTTTTCCGAAAAGATCTTCGATCATTTTGCGGGATCCTGTGATCGCCTGCGAAGAGAGCGCGGGAGAATCCGTACGCATGTAGGTGATCAAACCTTGCTCGTACAGGGTCTGAGCCGTTCTCATCGCCTGTTTGGAAGAAAGACCCAGCTTACGGTTGGCTTCCTGTTGCAATGTGGAAGTGATGAACGGAGGATAAGGTTTGGAGGTGAAGTCTTTTTCTTCGATTGAATCCACGGTCCAAGGTTTGTTTTCCAGACGTTTGAAAAGCGCATTGGCCATATCTTCGTTGAGCAAAACGCAGTCATCCGGTTTTTTTAGCTTTCCGGTTTCATCGTCAAAATCTTTGCCTGTGGCTACACGTTTGCCTTGGAAGGAAACGATCTTGGCTTCGAACTCTTTTTTGTCCTTTTCAAGAAGCGCTTTGAGATCCCAGTAAGTGGCTTTTTTGAAACGAATGCGTTCCCGTTCGCGTTCCACCAGAAGTCGAAGACCTGCGGATTGAACGCGGCCGGCAGACAAACCATAAGCGATTTTTTTGCAGATGAGTGGGGACAGGGAGTAACCCACGAGTCGATCCAGGATACGACGTGTTTCCTGGGAGGAGACGAGTTTTTGATCCACATCGCGACAATCTTGAAGCGCTTTTTGAATCGCGCTTTTGGTGATCTCATGAAACACCATGCGTTTGACAGGAACCTTCGGTTTGAGCAGTTCGAGCAAATGCCACGAAATACTTTCTCCTTCGCGGTCCTCGTCTGTCGCCAGATACAATTCTTTCGCGTCTTTGAGAGCAGCGCGAATCTCGGTGATGATCTTGGATTTGCCTTTGGGAACGGTATAGAGGGGCTCGAAGTTGTTTTCAACATTCACGCCGAGCTTGGCCCAGGCTTCGCCTTTGTATTTCGGTGGAATGGCCGAAGCGGATTGGGGAAGATCTCGTACATGACCCATGCTGGCCATGACCACAAAACCGTCTGGCAGAAATTTTTTGATCGTTTTGGCTTTGGTTGGCGACTCAACGATAACTAGGCTTTTGTTCCCCACTGCAACCTCATGGTTTCAAGTTCAATAAGTGACGCCTCAGGGATGACTGTTATATATATGCCCTGGTAACGCCAGGACGTTGTATATGAAGTTTTTAAAAGCAAAACCTATAGATTGACTCTGTCATGACGCGTTTGCCCAATATGGATGTGCAAATGATCGACGGTTTGACCTCCGTCTTTTCCCGTGTTGATCACCAAGCGATAACCTGTTTGAAGTCCTTGATTCTTGGCGATTTCTGAAGCTTTGAGCATCAAATGACTGAGCAGATTTTGATCGATCGAATCCACATGCATCATCGATACGATCTTTTTTTGGAATCACCAGAATATGAACCGGGGCTTGAGGCGCGATAGTCGTGAATCGCACGCAAAGATCATCCTCGTAGGCGACCTTGGCAGGAATTTCTCTTTTGATGATCTTGGAGAAGATGGTCATATGCAAATCATGAACTAGTCTCTAAAATTCGTCAAAATTGGATGAGATGGTTTTTGAACGATTTGATCGCGAATGAAACTCGCATAATTTTCCGAAACGTGATCGGTGTTGTTTTTTTATATCCTTTGTAACTCAACGATTGCGGATGCACCTTTCTCATCGGATAAGCCTTGTCATATTCTGATCCAATCAGACATTCTCCTTATATCGTGAATCGGATTTGTATTTTTGAATATCAGCGGGAGTCATGTAGGTGATTTCAATTTTTGGCTCATGATCACTCCATGGCCAAAACTCGACTCCATAGTCGAATGCCACTCGTTTAAATTCATTGTAATGAGAAGATGAAAGTATCGCTGTCATCAATGCCCAGAAATCCGCAAGTGAGGAACAGCAAATTCAGGGTGCCCTCTGGATTGACAGTATAATTCGCAAACCGTGTCGTAGCCGAAATCTTTCACATTGTATGCGTCACCTTTTTGATATCCATCTTCACTTTTAATGATGTTGGCCTTGAGAAGCATGAAAAATTTATCGCTGATTTTATGTTCAGGTTCAGCCAAACACTGTTCAACGCATTGATCGAAGGAAACGTAAGAGACATCGCTGGCATCCAGAATCAAATCTTCCCTTTCCTGACCAGTGATTGTACTGCGTGTAGGGAATAGTCGTCGATGGACGTCTGAGTCGAACTTTTGCATTCCGCCGGCACCCATCCAAAAAGCCTGATGTGCTCCCCATGCAACAGCCGATGAAGCTGCAAAATGCATAAAGCCTTTCAAAGCCATTTTACCTGTTATGCCGACCCCTGTAGCTCCTGCAGGAATCCATGTGATGAGATCAAAAATTGCAAGCCACCATACCAGTTGTTGTCTTTCTCCAAAGATCGATCAAAAATGTCGGTCGATACGGATTGTCGGGGATCGTTTCTGTTGGGATCATGAAGTAGCCACCAATATTTCCCAGAGGTGTGATGCATTTGTCGTGAATATGGTTAGGTTCGGCCGATTGATAGTCAGTGATGATTTTTTCACACAAACCGTAGGAAAAGTATCCCTTCATCTCCGGATGTTCGACAATTCGGATGTACTCTTGCTTTTCCAAGTGAAGCGAATGAAGCAGTTCAGGATCAAATGTGTTGATGTATTGATAGACATGAGCATGTGAAACACGGGTAAAGGTCAGTAAAAAAAGAATTACAATCAATCGTTTTGCGCGGATCATCTTCAAGAAATGAGGCACATCAATCATTCCCGAGTGATTTTTTCAAGGCTTCGAATGAAGCAATTGAAGGCCCAATGGTTTTGAAATAATTGTACAAAAATTCGGTGATTTCAGGGTACGGTTCCAAAAGATAAACTTTCAAAGAGTGTGGGTCATTGACAAGCATGTGCTTGAGATTGTCGGGATTCGGATCTATGGCCGGAGGATTTTTATGGCGATTGTAGGTAAGGATCGCATCAAGTACGGTACTCGCTAGCAAAATGACAATCCCCCAGCTTCCGATGCGCAGACTTTTTCTTCGAAATACAGGTTCTTTGTATGCCAATCCTGCAGCTTCTTCCGCATAGACTAGTTTTTTTTGAAATTCGGACGAAGCCGCAGCCGCGCTTCTGGATACGTTTGAAGCAGATGAAACCGATTGAAATTCCGTGAGATATTGAGTGTAGCTCTTGGGGAGAATTCCAGACAGCTCATTGACAAGGGCGTTGAATGATTGAAGAGAAAGTAGTTTGCTCAAGGTTTTGTTTCCGACTTCCATTGAAACGTCACGTTACTTTCAATTACATTGACTTTCAAAAAGCCTTTTCAAAGATTTGATTCAATGTGGCGGCATTTTTGAACATTGCAGCGCGAGCCGTTGACGGTGTTTCAGCATATTTTTCAGTGTAGTTTGATCTGAAAGCAAAAGTTTTTCATAAGCAGTGAGATGAAAAAAGTTTTACCTATCGAGCGTCTTTCCATGATGTATATGATATGCTGATCAGAAGAAGTCCGACAAATTCTCCGGTGAGGATTCCAACTTCAAGATTCTTTTTTGTTTCATCGGATAAATCACCATGCGCTTCGGAAGAGTGAAAGGTATTTTGACCTTGAGCGACTTGGCAGAAATATTTTTGATCTTCATCCAGGTGATCGTCTTCGCAATTTGTGGAAGTGAGGATCTTTCCCATTACTCCAAGAATGTAAGAGTCTTTTTTCTCAGCCTTTTTTAAAGAGATATCTTGGTTTTGAGCAAAGGAATGCCCGGGAAATGACAGTGAAAAAATCAGCACCCAAGTCAGAATTTTCGTGTACAACCTGATTTTCATACTTCCTAGAGAGCTTGATATTTATAGTCTTCCTGCGCTGAGTCAAGTCATTTTTCGTTGAAAAATCAATATGGTATTCAAAAAAAAATTTGATATACAAAACGCATGATTCTCTCAGACCGCAAAATCAAACAGGAAATGGAAAAGGGTACGATCAAGATCGAGCCATATCGCTCAGAGTGCCTGGGCACCAACAGCTACGATGTGCATTTGGGCAAAATGCTGGCGGTCTATACAGATCCAGTTTTGGACGCCAAAAAAGACAACCCAGTCCGCTATTTTGAAATTCCCGAAGAGGGATTTGTCCTTGAGCCAGGGATCCTCTACTTGGGCATTACAGAGGAATATACTGAAACCCATGCCCATGTTCCATTTCTTGAAGGTAAATCCAGCGCAGGACGCTTGGGAATCGATATTCATGCAACAGCCGGAAAAGGCGACGTTGGATTCTGCAATTACTGGACATTGGAAATTTCATCGCAGCTACCCGTCAAGGTTTACGCAGGCATGCCCATTGGTCAGTTGATCTATTTTGAAGTTTCAGGAGAGATCGAAGTCAGCTACGCCACGAAAAAGTCCGCGAAATACAATTCCAAAGATCCGCGTCCCATGGGTTCAGCCATGTGGAAAAATAAGTTTTGATTCATTGAATCCAGGATTGGATTTTTTGGTACACCCTCCGGGTGCGAGCTATTTTCAAAATAGAAGCAGATGTTTAAATTAATATTTTGTTCTATTCAAGCCACGAATTGATTCGACTTACCATCGAGAAAAGCCGTTGCGACGGGTTGGGGAAGATGTCCCTCTAGTCCAAGCTTTTTGAAGATTTCTTCGATGTGGATGGATTTTGCTTCTTCAATGGTTTTGCCGTTGTAGATGATTTTTAGGATTTCAACCAAACCGCTCACAATAAACGCATCGCTTTCACCTTCGAAAGATATGCGCCCCTTTTTGATTTCTTCTTCATTGGGTACAAACCAAACTTGGGATGTGCATCCACGAACTTTGTACTCATCGGTTTTCAGTTCTTTCGGAAGGGTAGGCAGGTTTTTGCCAAGGTCGATCAGATATTGATAGCGATCTTCCCAGGAGTCAAAGAGGGCAAAATTTTCGATGAGTTGTTCAATGGTCACGATTTATCCATACCTGAATCGCAAGACGACGGTATTTTTTCTTTTAACAAAGTTCGGAGCGAATGAGGACGAACGACGCGTAGCCGGAGGCTACGTTAGGAGGCTGAATGAGTGAGAACAAAGTTAAAAGGAAAAAGACCTAGTCGACTACCAGGAAGCTTTGGTAACGCCAGAAATTTCACCGTGGTTCGCAAGTTCACGGAATTTCATACGGGAAAGTCCGAATTTGCGGAAGTTGCCACGAGGACGGCCTGTCAATTGGCAACGGTGACGAACGCGGGTTGAAGCCGAGTTTCTTGGAAGAGTCGCCAATTTGGCTGATGCAGCCATGCGATCTTCAAGTGTAAGCGATTCGTCTTTGGATTTAGCGCGAAGTTCGGCGCGTTTCGCTGCATATCTTTTAACAAGATTCATGCGGTGGTTGTTTTGTGCAATTTTTGATGTTTTAGCCATAAGTCCGGCGTTTATATAGAAAACACGTTGTTTTCGCAAGAAAAAATATTCTTTGGACAAGGGCGTCAATCCATATAATAAGAGCTGCACATATGTCATACCCATTTCAACAAATTGAGTCGTTCTGGCGCGGATTTTGGGAGCAAAATCAAACATTTAGAGTTCCCCAAATGAATGAACCAGGGTTTGATCCATCGAAACCCAAGTACTATGTTTTGGATATGTTTCCGTATCCATCGGGCGTCGGCCTGCATGTGGGCCATCCACTGGGCTATATCGCCTCCGATATCGTGGCCCGTTTCAAGCGCATGCAAGGATTCAATGTTCTGCATCCGATGGGCTTCGATGCGTTCGGTCTTCCCGCCGAACAGTTTGCAATCGAAACTGGAACGCACCCCGAAATCACCACGAAGAACAACATCGAAAATATGCGCAAGCAGCTCAAAGCCTGCGCTTTGAGTTATGACTGGAGTCGTGAAATCTCGACGATCGATACGGAATATTACAAATGGACACAGTGGATTTTCTTGAAACTGTTCAATTCGTATTTCGATGAAAAAACGCAAAAGGCGCAACCGATTGAAAATCTAATCCAGCAATTTGAAAAAGATCCAAGCAAGTCATGGACCTCGCTTTCCAGACTCGAACAGGAAAATATCCTTTCCACATATCGTTTGGCTTACATGAAGGAAGTCACCGTGAATTGGTGTCCAGGGCTCGGAACAGTTTTGGCGAATGAAGAGGTGACCAACGAAGGACGCTCTGAGCGCGGCAATTTTCCTGTATTCAAACGTCCGCTCAAACAATGGATGCTTCGAATCACTGCTTATGCAGATCGTTTGATTCAAGATTTGAATTTGGTGGACTGGCCGGATGCAATCAAGCAGATGCAAACGCATTGGATCGGCAAAAGCGAAGGTGGATCTGTATTGTTCTCGCTTGAAAAAAATCCATCTCAGAAAATCGAAGTGTTCACGACTCGTCCAGATACATTGATGGGCGCAACTTTTCTTGCATTGGCACCTCAGCATCCACTGGTGGCTTCCATCACCACGCCTGAAAATAAAAAAGACGTCGAAGCGATCGCGCATGCAACGCCTGACGACGAGAAAAAGTCCGGCGCATTCACCGGAGCGTATGCAATTCATCCAGTGACAGGAAAACAAGTTCCAATTTGGGTGGCGAGCTATATTTTGATGGATTATGGAACCGGGGCCATCATGGCTGTTCCAGCCCACGATCAACGCGATTACGAATTTGCGAATCAATACAAACTTCCAATCGTTCAAGTTGTGCAATCTTCTGAAAAAGTTCCTGCGAATCAAGCATTCGAAGGAGAAGGCAGGGCCATCAACTCCGATTTCCTCGATGGTTTGAAAACTTCCGAAGCGAAACAGAAAATGATCGCGTTCTTGAAAGAAAAAAAAGTCGGAGCTTCGCAAATCCAATACAAACTGCGCGATTGGCTGTTCAGTCGTCAACGTTATTGGGGTGAACCGTTTCCCATTTTGCATCATCCGGATGGCTATCCAGTGGCTATTGCGGAAAAAGAATTGCCTGTCACGCTTCCACCTCTGAAGGATTTCAAACCGACAGCCTCGGACGATCCGAATGCACAACCACAGCCCTCACTTGGTCGTGCGGAAGAAAACTGGAAAACCGTGAAAAAAGACGGCGTTGTGTATCAGCGCGAGCTCAACACGATGCCGAACTGGGCAGGGTCTTGTTGGTATTATTTGCGTTTCATCGATCCGAGAAACAAAGAAACGTTGATCAGTGCATCCGAAGAAAAATATTGGATGGGAAAAAACGGTGTCGATCTTTATATCGGTGGCGTGGAACATGCGGTTCTACATCTATTGTATGCACGTTTTTGGCATAAGGTTCTGTTCGATCTTGGATTTGTCTCCACCAACGAGCCATTTGGAAAACTTTTCAACCAAGGTTACATCCAGGCATACTCGTATCAAGATGAGCGTGGCATGTATGTCGATGCGACCAAAATCAAAGAGGTTTCTCCGGGTAAATTCGAATATGAAGGCAAACCTGTCACGCGCAATCTTGGCAAGATGGGCAAATCGCTCAAAAACTCCATCAGTCCGGATGAGGTGATTGAAACTTACGGTTGTGACACATTCCGCTTGTATGAAATGTATTTGGGTCCGCTGGAGCAATCCAAAACCTGGGATACCGAAGCGATCGTGGGCGTGAATCGATTCTTGCAACGTGCCTGGAGAAATCTTGTTTCTGAAAATGGCGATGCTCTGTTGATCGATCAGAAAAATTCCGAAGGCAAATTGAAAAATCTTCTGCATCAAACGATTTTCGACGTGACCAAGATGATGAGTGATATGCGTTTCAACGCAGCGATTGCAAAGCTCATCGAGCTCAACAACGAGCTTGTCGCTCTCGAAAAAATTCCGAGTGATGTGGCCAAAGCCTTTGTGCTGATGCTTGCTCCGTTTGCTCCACACATGTGTGAAGAGATTTGGAAACGCATGGGCCATACAACTTCGGTCGCGTATGCGCCTTGGCCGACGTATGAAGAAGCTGCTTTGAAAAAAGCGAGATCGAAATCGTGATTCAGATCAATGGCAAAAAGCGCGGAAGCGTCTTGGTGGCTCCGGAAAGTTCCCAAGCTCAAGTCGAAGCCGCCGCAAGAGCTGAAGAATCCGTTTTGCGCCATTTGGAAGGCGTCCAAGTGGTTAAAATGATCTACGTTCCAGGCCGACTCTTCAGTTTTGTGGTAAAAAATTAATGATTTTAAATACTTAGCGAACCCCGCAAAGGGGTGAACTGACTGGACTGTGTTCAGTCAGGAGGGGAAAAGCGTTTTTCCCCAATGTTTGAGGCGACGGCCTCAAACGTTATTAGGATCTTGCGCTTCCCATAAAATGCTGCTACAACTGCCGGACTTTTTGTTTTGCATTTAAAGGTAAACGATTATGAAAAAAGACATTCATCCAGAATATAAAGACGTCCTCTTTTACGATGTAACTGCGGGCACAAAATTTCTTTCCCGTTCCACGAAGGTTCCAACCGACGACATGATGAAACATGACGATGGCAAAGAATATCCAGTGATTCGCTTGGATATCTCCAGCGCATCTCATCCGTTCTTCACTGGTCAAAAACGTATGATCGATACAGAAGGTCGCGTTGAAAGATTCCAAAAGAAATACGCAAAAACGGCAGGTAAAAAATGAGCGAAATTATTTACATGATCTCTTCGGCTGGTACCGGATATTTCTACACCACCACGAAGAACAAAAAAGGTAACCAAGAAAAACTTAAATTGAAGAAGTACGATCCCGTCGCGAAAAAGCACGTGACATTTGTTGAAAGCGCTAAGCTCAGCAAATCCAAGGGTAAAGTTATTTCTGCCTAAGGGAGAACAGTCATGGCACAAATCTGCGAACTTAATGGAATCAAACCTTTGGTTGGTCACAAGGTTAGTAACTCCAACATCAAGACCAAAAAACGTCAGAACCCAAATCTTCACAAACGTTCGGTTTTCATTCCTGAATTGAAAAAGAGCGTTTCGATGACACTTTCTAGCCGTGCTATTCGCACGATGGATCGCTTGGGCCCAGCCGCTGCAATCTTGAAGCAAAAAGAAGATATTCTTTCTACAAAGCTTCAACGTATCGCACGCGAATTGCGCAAGTAACGTTGTCGATTCAACAGAATTAAAAAGCCCGGCAAGTTCCGGGCTTTTTTTTATTCCATTTTTAAAAATAAATTACTGATTCACAGCTTTAAGTTCGGGAGCGATGCTATTTTTGGCTTCTAACTTGATGCGTTCAACTACGTTTTTGGGTGTACGAATCAAATCATGTGTCCAGCCGAACTTCGACATGATCGAGATAATCCATTTGGTTGGGTCCCATTCATACCAGTTGTAACCGTTGCGGTAATCCGATTCGAATTTGTGGTGGAAGTTATGATACGCCTCACCAAAAGTATCCAATGCCAGCATGTGGGAGTCACGGGCCGTGCTTTTTATCGTAAGGACGTGTTCCAATTTTGTGACGAAGGAGTTGATGCTGAAAATGATATGCAAAACAACCACAAGTCTCCAAAATCCTACGATGGCAAATGCTCCAAGGTAAGAGCCAGTGAAATAGCCTGCAATTAGACATACAAGGAAGTTGGTGATTAGTGCGATTTTTCCCACGTGACGATGTTGCCACATGACAAGCGGATCTTTGAGTAGATCTTTTGGATCATCGGATTCGATGCGATCTTTTGAGCAATACCCAACCCATGTGGGCAAAAAAGAAGCCTTGTTTGATGTTGTAGGGTCTTCTTCCGTATCCACTTTACGATGGTGGATACGACGGTCCTACGAGGATATTTTAGGGCGGAGTTTTGACCTGAAGCTGCGCCAAAAACTAGATAGAAAAGCTTCATGAATGAGTTGGTTTTAAAGTATGATGGGAAAGAGTCTGTGATATCCGCCTGGAAATGGCGAATGTCGTCAAGGCGTACATTCCTACCGCGGAATCAACAGGTAAGGATTAAATCCCTCCCAATAGATATGGGCCAGCAACAGCAATATGCCCAAGGTGGGTAGGGCGATGAGGAATGAGGTTGTGTATGGATCTAGATTTTTTGGGGAGTAACTAACTTTGTTCATGTCGCCTCTGATTGTACCGATTTTTTGTTGAAAACTCAACATTTGGAACGCTTTTTGATTGCCCTCATACGTTGACAGAGGCCTGGGCATCTTGTAAACCTCTGACGACATTTTTCTACTCGAAATTACCAAAATAAAATCTGATTAAAATCAGTCAATTATTGAAGGGATGAATATGTATTTGGGACTTAAGTTTGTGCTGGCAATTTTCATTACAACTCAATCGCAAATATTAGTACTACGGTATATCTTCATCGGGGTTTGGCTCACCGCGCTGTAAAATTCAATCCATGGCTGGAAGGAATCTTGAGGTTTTTTGTTTGGCTTACCACAACAGTTGTTCGTCAGGAGTGGGTAGCTGTTCACCGCAAGCACCACGCATATTCCGATCAAGAGGGTGACCCTCACAGTCCTGCTGTAAATGGATTTTGGAATATTCAACTTTGGAACTATTTTTATTATCGCAGAGAAGCTGACAAGCCTGAGGTTGTTCAAACCTATTCAAAAGACATTGCCTACGATTGGTTCGATCGTTTCAGTAAGTTTTCTCCTACATTCCTATGCTGACACTTGCGCTTATTCTCTATCTTTAGGTCCAATTTGAAGGCGTTGTTGCAACCATCACATTACTTAACCTACGTTGTGATGGTGCAACCATCAATGGCGCATGCCACACTTATGGCTATCGCCATCATGATAATTTAGCGACAAATATTTGGACCGTCGGATTTGACGGCCGGTGAAAGGCTTTCACAACAATCATCATGAAAAACCAGCAAATGCTAAGCTGGGTTACCGCTGGTATGAAATTGATATTGGTTGGATCACAATTAGTATTTGTTCAGCATTGAAACTGGCAAGGTCAGATAGCACTACTTTTAAGTTTCTGAATCAGCATTTCCACAAATGCGGGCACTGTTTGTGTCGCAGGACCTTTGTAGTGGTTCTGAAAGAGATGAGAGATCTCAGAGTCGTCAATGTTGAATTCAGCCAGTTGAATATCTGATTTCTCATTTGGACGTGCTGCAGCGAATCCTCCGGCAGGGTAGCGTTCCCGAAGTGCCAATCGACAAGAAATAGTCGCACGTATCCAAGGCTTGAAAAATTCTGGGCAAGTCCACGGGCAGTTCACCAAACCATACGATGTTGGGTCTTAAGTTCCCTTTTTTCCCGCAGCATTCACAGGCACCGGAAACTTCCAGATCTTTTCACATGAGAATATTTTTCCGGTTTCCACGCAGCGGATTTCTTTCAGAACGGCCGTGCATATGAATGATGTTTTTGCTGCCGGAGCGTTCATGGAGATCGTCCACATTTTGGGTGACCAGGGTGACCTTGCCCGGCCAAGCAGCTTCAAGTTTGGCCAAAGCCAGATGTGCGGCATTGGGTTCGACTTTTGAGTTCTTTTCTTCGCTGATTGTAAAATTTTTGCACGAGTTTGGGGTTTTTCTGAAACCCTTCGAGCATTGGCGACATCATCGATGTGGTGTTTGGCCCATAGACCGTCTTGGTCACGGAATGTATCCAGGCCAGACTCTTTGAAATGCCCCGCCAGTCAAAATGAATATGTTTCCCAATTCGTTGAACGTCTTCATATTTTTTGTCATTCCACCATAATTTAGATCAATTGGGCTTCTTTGACCAATTGTTGTAAGAATAAAAATAATCTTTAGACACGTCTTGAAAAGACATTTATGAATATCGGAATTTCAAAAGAAGACGGAAAAAAAGTCAGTGGTGGTTTATCCAAGCTTTGGCGGACACCTACATCCTCATGAAAACCCATAATTTTCATTGGAACGTCAAAGGGCCGATGTTTCAAACATTGCATTTGATGTTTGAAACCCAATACAACGAGCTTTGGATGGCGGTGGATCTGATTGCGGAACGTATTCGCGCCCTGGATCAACCAGCCCCAGGTACCTATGCAGTTACGCAGCTTTCTGCGGTGAAAGAAACGCCAGGTGTTCCTCATGCCAAAGACATGATCAAAACGCTCGTTCAGGATCATGAAACCGTGATTCGCACGGCGAGAGAAATTTTTCCTGTTGCGGAAAAAGCTTCGGATGAAGCAACGCTAGATGTTTTGACCCAGCGTATTCAAATCCACGAAAAAACCGCGTGGATGCTTCGTTCATTGCTGGAAGAATGATCAAAATCCGAGATCCCTTTCTAAAAGGGTTTCTCTTATCCAATCTAGTTCATCAATGTAAGATGGATTTCCCCTTAAAATATCCAGGGGCGTCTGTCCCTGGATATTTTTTTGAACGAAAACCTGTCGCGGGATAGTTTTATCATTCAAGAATGAATCCATGATTTGTCTGGAATAGGAAATCGAATACTGATTGATTTCATTGATGGGGCAAGGATACATGAAGAGTAAGTGAAGTATGTTGTTTCCTGATGAGTCCTGAAGGAAGACGTTAATCTGATAAGCAGTCATCAGAGAAAAAGCCGAATTCACGCTTTCATAAATGCCCAGGTTTCAGCCGATTTGTAAGTCTGGGGTTTCCCGATGTTGCGTTGCAAATAATAATTTGAGAATGGTTCCCCATTTGAGTTTTTAACATTCGGATCCAATTATAATGGTTGATCACAGCCTGACGGGTGATGTAGCCTTGGTGTCTCATTGTGCAAAGAGGAAATCATCAATTTAAATACGAATGGAGTCTCGGGATTTTCAGATTCAATCCCGAAACCTATCTGAGTCACATAGTCGATGACGGCGTAGATTTGTTCCAAATTCGAAGTTTTGTTGAACAGCGGATTTTGGAGGAACTTGTCGAAAGGTTTTCGTTGTACATATTTCTTTGGTTCATCATTTTTGGATATGATGCGTGGATTTGCTTGGATAGATTTCAAATCCGAGCATAGCCAGAATAATTCATGCAGTATGTTTTCTTCTTCCTGTGTTTTATATTCGGGTATGAATTCCTGAGAGCGTATGAAGAAGTCGAGCACATTTGAGCTGCAGTTCGAGATCATCTCTTGATAAGGTGTTCCGCTGAAATCAATCTCCCGGGATTTAGGTGGAAGTGGCTGATGTGGGGTGTAAAAACCAATTTTTCCGAACTTTGAGATTTTTCGATGACCTGTGCAAAGTCTCTGCGGACACTTGTCTGTATCAGCGCATTTTTCAACGTGACGTTATCAGGTGAAAATATCTGATCCCAGCCGGCAATATTCATGATTCGGATGATGCTGTCTTCAACACTCTGTTTGTCGGTTAGTTTTTTTGACTCTTGCGAATAACGGAGAATAAGGGCTTTGGGGAGCGTTTCAAAAACATGTTGCCTGAGCATGGGACGCGCATCAGAAATTTTTTATTGAGGTGCTCGATGATGTCAGGATTCATGTTGAGAATGAAATAGTCCAGCAGTGTCAGGTGGAAAGTGTCTTCGGGTTCCAGCAATTCGTTGAAATTTTGAATGTTTTTCAAGTCGAAGTTTCCAAGGCTGGCTTGATAATGATCTGGATAATCATCGATCAGCTCAATGACAAAGTCGACATACGCATCCGGCAAAGTGAAAGGGGAGTTTTCGATGTCGGTGATATCCATATGGTGCGAGCTAGTATCGGGCTGAACAACGTTAATCTGCGAATGAGCAGACTGGGCATGGAGTAACAATGAAGCAATGGTCAGACATCGAAAAATTCGTCCTACATGCATGAAAATTTTTCCCTGAAATGATTGGACAAATCATCGAGCAATACAGAATCGACATAGGCGCTTTCGGGCGAGAAATCGCCTGAGATTTTTTCCAGGTGCCTATATCCGCCATCACGAGCTTGTTCTTCGCTGACAGAATTCTTATGGACGAATATGGAATAAATGATCCAACCCGAATTCTTCAGATGTCTGGACATGATGATGCTTTTTTCAGACTTGCCATCTTCTCCGTCTGAGATCAGGATGATAATTTTACGAAAATCTTGCTCTTGAGCGTATTTGCTCTTTTCAGTTCGGTTTTGAAGATATTCAGTGGTCAGTAGCGCCCGATAAATCTCCGTCCCGCCTTCGGCTCCTACATTTTCGAAATCCGCCAAAGAATCGTTGAGCTCATCTTTATTGTTGGTCAACCCTTGCACAAGTGTCTGGGAATCATTAAACAGGATTACACCAATCCTGGCCTTGGCATTCTCGCGCAGGATGCCGTTACCAATCTCTTGTGCTGCTCCAAAAACGCGTGATTCATACCCCTCCATGCTTCCGGAATAATCCGAAAGAATCCAGGTGTCCGATGTCAGGCAATTGCCCCATGCATCCTTGCTGTTGTCACGTTGTCTGTTGATTTCGTCCTGGACTTCTTGATTTTGCGCGGAAAGCAACGTCGAATGAATCGACGTTAAAATGAAGAGAAATAAGGTCAATTTCCCCCTGAACATACGATTTCAGTAACACGAAAAAGAATTTGAAATCAAATCATTAAACCTAGAATAATTTTGATGAGTTCGATAAGTTCATCTTATGAAATTCGATGCGTTGTTGATTGTTTCGTTTGGTGGTCCGGAAGCCATGGCCGATGTCATGCCTTTTCTGGAGAACGTTTTGCGCGGGAAGAACGTTTCAGAAGAGCGCAAGAAAGAAGTTGCACATCACTATGAGATGTTCAATGGTGTCAGTCCCATCAATGCGCAAAATCGTGAATTGATTGAGCTTCTGAAAGAAAAATTCAAGAAAGAAAATATCCAGCTCCCGATTTTTTGGGGAAATCGAAATTGGAAGCCATATTTGAAAGATACGTTTCAGGAGATGAAAGCAGCCGGCGTTTCGAACGTTCTTGTTTATTTCGCATCTGCTTATGGATCATATTCCGGATGTCGACAGTATTTTGAAAACATCGCTCATGCTCAAAAAGAAACCGGCACTGAAGCTATTCATGTCGAGCGTCTGCCGTTGTTTTTTGATCATCCCAATTTCATTCAAGTCAACGTGCAGAACATTCAAAAGCAAATGAAGCTTGCCTCGAGCGATGCTCATCTGGCATTCACAGCACACAGTATTCCTGTTTCCATGACACAAACCTCCCCATATGTAACGCAGCTTCGTCAAGCGTGTGAACTTGTCGCGGGCAAAGTGGGAATTTCGTCTTGGGAACTCGTGTATCAGAGTCGAAGTGGTCCTCCTCAAGTTCCATGGTTAGAACTGGATATCTGCGATCATCTCGAGGTGATCGCGAAAAAAGGTGTTCGTGAGGTGATCCTTTCTCCCATCGGATTTGTCTCGGATCATATGGAAGTGAAATATGATCTCGACATCGAAGCGAAACAGAAAGCAGAGCAGTTAGGGCTTAAAGTGTATCGTGCTTCATCTGCAGGCAATGATCCTTTGATGATCGACATGATCGCCTCGATGATTCAAGATCGAATGAAGGGCCAGTCTGCTTTTATCTGCAAAAGCGATTGTTGTCCGAATCCAAGACGTTAAAAGTTATTTTTTGAATTCTTTTTCCAGCAAGGATTTGATTTTTTTCACACGCGCTCGATTGCGCCCCAGTCCCCATATTTTTCCGTGAGCGCTAGAACGGAAATGAACTTCTCGTTTGTCCTGTACCATCAGGATCTCAAGGTCGTCTTTTGAAAATGTATTTTTGATCTCGAAATAGAGATAGTTTTCTCCGTATTTGATCAATGAACTTTTGAAATTCTTCTGGATGATTTTTTTGACCGACTCTTTCAGTCCAGCGGTATACACTCCGTGCGAATATGTGAATGGTGCGATAAATCTGTTCTTTTTGGAGGCAGGATTGGACGATACTGCAGGGCCTTTGTTTGCCGGTCGAAGAAGTCCGTTGGAAATATAAGCATCAGCCATAATATCAACATAATCCAAAACGCTTCGTAATGGAAAAAACACGTGTAGATTGTCCGAATGTCATCCATTATTCTTATCCATTTGGCCGGCACGCTATTTATGACGGGTGTAATTTGGGTCATTCAGCTTCTTCATTATCCAAGCTTTGAATTCTTTCCAGAAGAGGATTTCCCTTCCAAAATGAAATGGCATCAGAGCCAAGTTTCGTGGTTGGTGATTCCGACGATGTTGATCGAATTGATCACGGGGGCTTATATCGCGTGGAGGCTTGGTTTTTCAGATTTGGTGTGGAATGTAAATTTAGGATTGATCGCGCTTGTTTGGATTTCAACAGGCTTTTTGCAGGGTCCAACTCATGGGAAACTTTTGCTAGGAAAAGATTTAATCAACGCTCGATTTTTGAATCGTACGAATTGGGTACGTGTCGGGCTATGGTCCATACGATCTGCAGGGCTGCTTTACTTTATGGTCTAATTCGTCTACAAAGCCCCACATGATCACACTTACGTCGAAAGCCATTGCGCGGATTGAACAATTCATTCAAAGCGATCCAAAAAAGCCCGAATTGTTCCGCGTGGTGGTGCGTGGTCAGGACAAAGACGGATTCATGTACGAATTTTTGCTCCAAAAATCCCAGGCTCTTTTGGCGAGTGACAAAACTTTTTCAACCGGATCATTCACAACCGTGGTGGACGAAGGAAGTTTTGTGCACATGAGCGGTGCGACCATCGATTGGATGGATTCAGTTCAAGGCTCGGGATTCAAAGTCGATAATCCCAACAAACCGTTCAAGATCATTGAAAATCCAACATTGGATGTTAGGTGCGATTTTGTTGAGAATGACATCAATCCTGCCATTGCACAGCACAATGGTTATGCTGAAGTGATCAAATTTGAAGACAACAAAGTGTATGTCAAAATGGGCGGAGGATGTCAGGGGTGCTCATCGGCAGCTGTCACGCTTCGCATGGGCATTGAAGATCGAATCAAAGAAGTGTTTCCTAGCATTGCTGGGGTGGTGGATACCACCGATCACAACGCCGGCACAAATCCTTATTACAAATAAAGTTTCTGTTTGTTAGAACAGATATCCGATATCTGATATCGGATATCTGTTATCAGAATAAAACAGGAGAAATCATGAACGAATTTGAAAAAACTCTTGCCGCTGTCAACGATATTGTATGGGGACCGTGGATGCTCGCGCTTCTGGTCGGAACGCATATTTTTTGACGCTTCGTTTGGGATTCATTCAAAAATATATTTTTAAAGCCATCAAAATTTCTTTGAGCAAAGATGATGGGGCGCCCGGAGACGTCAGTCAATTTGGTGCTTTGATGACGGCACTCGCCGCGACCATCGGCACAGGTAATATTGTCGGTGTTTCCACCGCGATTTCATTGGGGGGGCCAGGAGCTGTTTTTTGGATGTGGATGACGGGCGTGTTTGGAATTGCGACCAAATATGCTGAAGCACTTTTGTCTTTTAAATACCGCGTGAAATTACCAGATGGAAGTTTTGCCGGAGGACCGATGTACGTTTTGGAACGCGGAATGAACAACAAGGTTCTGGCGGTCGGCTTTGCGCTTTTCACAGCTGTTGCAGCTTTTGGCATCGGCAACATGGTGCAAGCCAATTCGATTTCTTCTTTGGCTCATGAGACGTTTCAAATTTCTCCCTGATCACTGGTTTGGTCATGATGCTTCTGACTGCGTTTGTTATTCTTGGAGGAATTCAATCCATCGCAAAAACATGTGAGCGACTCGTTCCATTGATGGCGATCACGTATAGCGGGCTGCTTGATTTTGTTGGTCGTGGGATGGTCGACATTGTGGGATTCGGTCGTGTTGATTGTTGAAAGCGCATTTTCGGGGCAAGCGGCACTTGGTGGATTTTGGGTGCTGGAATGAAGGAAGCGATTCGTTTCGGTGTTGCGCGCGGATTGTTTTCAAATGAGTCGGGTATGGGCAGTGCTCCAATTGTGGCAGCCGCAGCACAGAGCAAGAACCCGGTTCGACAAGCCCTTGTCTCTTCATCCGGAACATTTTGGGATACGGTCATTGTTTGTGCGATGACGGGATTGGTTGTGGTGAACTCCGGAGAATGGAGCAGTGGTCTCAAAGGAGCAGCGCTGACCAAATCCGCTTTTTCTCATTTTTCTGGAATCGGTTCTGTGATTTTGGTGATTGGACTTTTGACATTTGTTTTCTCCACCATACTTGGATGGTCTTATTATGGTGAAAAAGCGGCGGAGTATTTATGGGGTAGTAAAGTCGTGAAACCTTATCGATATCTCTGGGTGTTGGCGGTCATGGTTGGTGCTGTTGTGAAGTTGGAGATCGTTTGGACGTTCGCTGATATTGCCAATGCGTTGATGGCGATACCAAATCTGATTTCACTGATCATCATGCACAAAATCATCGCAAGCGAATCCAAAACTTATTTGAAAGATATATAACTCGCACTCAAATATGAGCACCTGATGTAACTTTAGTATGAAAAAAATGCATACTTTTGGTTTCGTTTTTAGGCATTCAGGACACGAAGTTTTTTTGATTTTGTTCAATTCATTGATATCATTTGAATTATTCCAAATCTACGTTTTAGCTTAATTTGGAATGGTATGTGCAAACATCAAGATGCGCTATGAGTTTGAAATACATCATTCTAAGTTTTTTTCTGATCACCACTGTCATTGCATTGAATTGCGGCCATGTATTGATCGATGCCCAGAATGAATTTCAAGATGAAACCGACGCGATTCAAATCGGCCCAGCTCCATCCACACCATTAAATTTAATCTCCACAGGTCAATCCGATACATCAGCCACCATCGCGTGGGAAAAAACCATGTCAAAAGTTCCAGTGGCGTATTACGAAATTCAAACCAATGATTTAAATCGAACAACAACCGTGGATGGTAAGGAAACGGCAATAACCATCACTGATCTGGAAGCGGCTACGTCTTATGATTTTCGAATACGTTCATGTGATGAAAAAGCCGTATGTTCCGCATATTCTCCGTACATTTCAATCACGACGCTACTTCTTGTCGACTCGAAGCCTCCAATCGTTCCAACCAATCTGACCTCGCCGAGCAAAACGACAACCACAGTGAACTTGGCTTGGACAGCATCAACAGACAATGTGGGTGTGGCACGTTATGAAGTTCAAACCAACTCAAGCGGAACACCTGTGACGGTGATGGCGCCAACAACGAGCCGAACAATGTCTGGACTGACACAAAATACAACCTACATGTTCCGTGTACGCGCTTGCGATACATCCAACAATTGTTCAGCCTATACATCCAATCTTTCGGTGACGACATTGACTGCACCAGATACGACGTCTCCAACTGTACCGACCAATCTGACTTCGCCGAGCAAAACGACAACCACAGTGAACTTGGCTTGGACAGCATCAACAGACAATGTAGGTGTGGCACGTTATGAAGTTCAAACCAACTCAAGCGGAACACCTGTGACGGTGATGGCGCCGACAACGAACCGAACGATGTCTGGACTGGCTTCATCGACAAATTATCAGTTTCGTGTTCGTTCGTGCGATGCAGCCAATAACTGTTCGGCGTATACCTCCAATATTGCAGTGACGACGAATACAGCTGCAGATACAGCGGCTCCTTCAGTTCCAACCAATCTTACGGCCAGCAATCCAACCTCATCGTCGATCATGTTGAACTGGACTGCATCGACGGACAATGTGGGTGTGAACCGCTATGAGATCAGGACCAACTCAAGCGGAACACCAGTGACGGTGATGGCGCCAACAACCAACCGTGTGATGTCGGGTTTGAATGCTTCCACAAGTTATCAATTTCAAATTCGCGCATGTGATGTCGCCAACAATTGCTCAGCGTATTCCAGCAACATCACGGCAGCTACTTTGGCCGATGAGCCATCGGCCGACGTTCAAGGATGCTCTTCGACAATCAGGACCTTCAGCAATACTTCTTCATCCAGAAAAACGGTTCCATTGTGCGCCAATGTGTACAATTCACCGGCTCGAATCACACTGCAATGGTCGAATATCTCTGGAGTCACTCGAACAGCTGTGAGCGTCTATCGAAGATCTCCGGAATCAACAACCTGGGGCAATTCCATTGCAACACCTAGCGCAAGTGGAAACACCTGGTCAGATACCAACGTAACTGTTGGAACAAAGTATGAATATCGCGTTCAAATGACCACATCGGCCGGTGAGGCCAACGGCTACATCGTATCGGGCGTACGAGTTCCGGCATCTTCGTATGAAGGAAAGGTCATTCTTGTCGTCGATAACACGTTCCAAACATCGCTAGCGTCTGAAATTCTTACCTTGCAGAACGACTATCGTAAAAAAGGTTGGATTCCCAAGACCATTTATGTCAACCGAACAGCAACAGCTGCGAGTGTAAAAACGCAAATCGTGAACCTGTACAATCAGGATCCGACCAACACCAAAGCCGTATTTTTGTTGGGGCACGTACCTGTGCCATACAGTGGCACGAACCAGTGGCCTGCAGGACACGATGATCATCGTGGTGCTTGGGTTGCCGACGGTTATTATGGAGATACTGGAGCCTGGACTTCTGGTGGTGGTAACGTCTGGTACTACGCACATGGTCCGAACTCAAGCAGCAAGTTCAGCAACGATACATTTCCTTCTGCACTTGAAATGATGGTGGGGCGTGTAGATATGATCAATCTCTCGGGCAGTCGCGCCGATCCATTCGGAAACATCATGATGGGCTTCTCCAGAAATGAAACTCAATTGTTGTCAGATTATTTGAACCGTCTTCATAACTTCAAGGCCGGAACAGTCACTCCGGCAAGAAAAGCCATCATCGATTCGGATGTGGATGGAGATGGATATGCAGTAACTCCGGGTTCGTATTCTACGTTCGCTTCCTCAGTCGACCCCAACAACATCGACCAGATCGCGATTGGTGCAAATCCGAATTATATCGGTCAGCTCAATGACGATAACTATCTGTGGTCGCACGGAACGGGTTACGGTACGGGGATCGGGTTCATCACCAACGGAAATATCAGCGCCGTGATTTCATCGAACATCGGCTCCGTGTTCAACCAAACTTTCGGAAGCTATTTTGGTGATTTCGATGCTCCATTGAATTTTCTTCGTGGATTGATCGCCAATGATTCAGGACACACCAGTCTTGCCTTGACCAATATCTATTCAGGATACAAACATCTGTACGCGCATCCTATGGCCATGGGTGAAACCATCGGGAACGCATGGAAAATTTCAGCCAGAAATACGGATTCGAACTACAAGCCGTTTCGAGTGGATAATGCTTCGTATTGGGCCGGTGAAACATACTTCTCATTGATGGGCGATCCGACACTGACCCTGTTCCACCCGAAGGCCCCGAGCAATCTCTCCATCAACAACGGAAGCAGTAGCTTTACATTGTCATGGTCAGCGCCTAGCGGTGGGGCCAATGGTTATTATGTTTATGAAATCCTCGAAAATGGGGCGGGCAGCACAACTTCCGAGACCATTCAGAAAATAGGAAACCAAAATCACTGGAACAACTTCGCCGACAATTTCAGGAAGTCCGACGGGAAGAAAATTCATGGTTCGCGCCATTCGTGACGAAGTCACTGCATCGGGTACTTATGAAAATCTTTCACTCGGCGCAACAAATTAAGTTTTAAGCGAAAAAATGTAGCACATCCAGATGGCTACGACTGTTCCGACGGCGTCGGAGAAGAGTCCGCAGAAAACGGCATGGCGTGTTTTGCGAATTCCTACGGAACCGAAATATACCGCAAGAACATAGAATGTTGTTTCATTTGAACCTTGGAAAATCGAAGCCAGACGTCCTGCAAAGGAGTCAGCTCCGGAATTGTTTCATGGTTTCCAACATCATTCCACGTGCACCGCCACCAGAGAGTGGTTTAAGTAAAGCGGTGGGCATCGCATCCACGAACTTGGTGTCCATGCCGGTCCATTCGACCATTAGGCGCAGGCTCGACAAAAAAAATCCATAGCTCCGCTGGCACGAAAGATTCCGATGGCAACGAGCATAGCCACCAAAAAGGAATGATGGTGATGGCGACGCCGAAACCTTCTTTGGCTCCCTGATGAAGGATGAGTACACATTGATTTTTTTGATCAGCGCCATTACCACAAATGAACTGATGATTGATAGAATCATGAAACTACTCAAGATTGACGATTGACGCTGAACTTCGTCAGGGGATAGTTGCATGAAATAATACAAGAATCCCGATCAGAGCTGTCATCGTACCCAAATAGGCAAGGATGGTGCAGTTGAAGACGTTGATTTTTGAATCCACGCTGCGAGCAAAAAACCCGACATGGTCGAAGCAAAAGAGGTCACGACATCGGAATGAAAACATCTGTTGGGCTGGCAGCACCAGATTGTGCACGATAGGCAAAAATGGTTGTTGGAATGATGGTGACCGAAGCCGCATTGATCACCAAAAACATGATCGATCGTTGCTGGCGGTATCTTTCTTTGGATTGATTTCTTGAAGCTCTTTCATGGCTTTCAAACCCGCAGGCGTGGCGGCATTGTCTAGGCCCAAGCATGTTGGCTGCCATGTTCATGCTGATGGAACCTAGAGCAGGGTGGTCTTTTGGAATGCCAGGCAGGATTTTTTGAAGAGTGGTCCCAAGGCGCGAGTCAGAATTTTGATGAAGCCCGCTTCTTCACCCACTTTCATCAAACCCATCCAGAAACACAAGACTCCAGTCAAACCGATGCTGATTTCAAAGGCAGTCTTGGCCGAATCGAATGTAGAGTTCAGAACTTTGGAAAGCGCATCTTCATTCAATACGATGAGCCGAATGCAGGCGACGAAAAAGCCTGTGAGAAATAGAAGAATCCAGAGAATGTTGAGTGGGTCTAAATTTTTTTTATTCATTCGGTAACTTTCAATCGGAAACTGGTGTCTTTCCTCAAATTGAGTATGATTTCTTACATTGAACCATAGAAAGGAAAAAAATATGAAGAAGTTTCACATGTTTTTTGCGGTTGCAGCAATTCTTCTGGCGTTCTCCCACGCAAATGCAGCCTCAACAACCACTCCAATTTTAAGCAATGATGAGTACGGTGTAGGACAGGGCGATATCGAAACCGTTTTTGCCTTCAACCCCCAAATTATTCGCGGTTCTGCCGGTGATGATGAACGTTTGAGCATGAGATTGGGTGGCAATTATTTCCTGGATGATATGTGGGCGCCAGGCATCGACATCTCCATTGACGCAGGAACGGGAACTTCCGTCAGATTGCTTCCGAACATCAAAGCTTATTTCCAGAATGGAAGCCGCTTGCTTCCATATATTCAGGCTGGATTTGGATATGCACGTGAGGTTGGAAACAACTTTGCCGCTGTCAGCATCGGTCCTGGAATCAATTACATGCTCAGCAATTCCGTGGCCATCGGAGCGCAGCTTCGTTACGATTTGGGTGCAGGAAGCCAAACACTTCATGTGATTTCGATGCCGGTCCAATTCGCGATTTATTTCAAATATTAGTCCGAAGAGTCGGTAGGCTCGTATGTAATCATTTGAAAGACCGTGGGAATATAGTATGGAAGTAAGATGCAAAACCTTCATTCCATTAAATTATGGTCCCGCGGTTTTTTTCTCTTTCTGATTCTTGTATTCATCGATCATCTCTCCAAACGTTGGGCCATTTCACTTCCTCAGAATATCTCTCTCGGGTTCATTCATCTCGGACTTGCGAGTCTTGGCCCGGCATTCAACGGATTGGACCAGTCTGCACTGATTCTTCGGGTCATTCATTACACGACCTTTTTGGGGCCGTTGCTTTTGCTCTATCTGTTTTTCTCATTTCAGTTTTTGGCTGTTGAAAAGTCCAGAAAGCTCAGCCTATTTCTAGCGATCTGGATGGCAGGAATCGTCGGCAGTATTTTGGATCGCGTGATCTTTGGACCCACGATTGATTTCATCGCGTTGAATCTTGGCGTGGAATTGTTCTTTAATCTTTCAACTGTGATGATTGTGGTTGGGGCGATTGGATTTTTCATGGAAATCATTCGCAACAAGGAGGAATATCTGTTCTCCAACAAACGCAAGCTTCGCGTTTTGCAAGCTGGGCTTCAATATGACTATATCGGCAAGATTATTTTCGTTTGCGTGTTTCTGTGCGTGACCATCGCAATTTTCTCCTTCACGTTCATGAAGTTTTATGTGGCAGAGTACGGTGTCAATCTTCAAGCTCAGGTGCTCAAACTTTACTTGACCCAAATTGTGATCATTTCAGGGTTGTACCTTTTGATCATTATGTTGATGGCGTTCCATTTTTCGAATCGATTTGTCGGACCCCTTCACGGATTTGAAAAATACATCGAAAGGCTCGAAAGTGGAGATATGGACGCCACATTCCGCGTGCGTGAAAACGACCATCATAAGAATCTAGAAGCTGTCGCCGATAAGATCAAAGCGCATTGGAAGCAATAGTTATCTATCAAAGCTTCAGGATTAATTACCTGAGTTTGATGACAGGGTTTGCAACATACCCACCATTACGAAATTCCAAAAGTTGAATTAGATAGACGCAGTTTGTGCTGGCTGGATATGCAGTGTTTGCTACTGCTACTGAAAGCGTATAGTCGTACGAATTGTCAGCGGCAGGATCCACTCCGAATTCATCCACCAATCGATCAAAATATACTGATTTACACGAAGTGCCATTAGCTGGATTTGAGTTCATGATTTTGGAACCTAAAGCATTTGTTGAACTTTGAGCATCCTCATCATATCCTCCAGAAAAAGACATGAGATAAAATCCAATCTGCTCGTTTTCGGGAAAAAATTTTACCTGATAAAATTCCTCCATGCTCCCTGTTCCTCCAGTGAGGGTTTTTTGCCATCTAGAATGTCCTGTAACGCAGCATTAGCGTTTGGAGTTGTCGATAGATATCCATCCATAAATATTCCCCGACTTGAGTGGAATGTTTGTTGAGTTTTTTTTTACGGAGTCTAAAACTACATAGCCTTCAGCTAACTTCGCTTCAACCAAGTAGCCTCGGTATGCAGGAATGGCTACTGCTGCCAAAATACCAAGGATAACAACCACCAGCATCAACTCAATCAGCGTAAAGCCGGATTTTTCAAAGAAAAAGCATTCATGTGATGATTGTACAATAACACACTAAAATACCAAGCATTAAGAGGCCATGACAAATACAACAACACCTTGAAATGATTTAAAAAAGCACATTTTTGAACTTGACGAGAAGTGAAATGGTACTTATATGGTACTACTTCTATGATTTCGATTACCAAGCATAGCGATTACGCCATTGTCATACTGGCTTATTTTGCTCGAAATCCCAGCGCTTTGATTAGTGCCAAGGGGCTTTCGACGAGCTTGAAACTACCTTATCCAACGGTATCTAAGCTATTGAAAATACTTGTTAAATCAAAACTGCTTGTCTCGATTCAAGGTGCCCAAGGCGGCTACCGTTTGAGCGTTCTTCAGATTCCATTTCGGTGGCTTCAGTCATTGAAGCTGTGGAGGGGCCAATTGCCATGACCGAATGCGCAACTGGCGATCATGGAAAATGCAAAACACAGGATTCTTGCTCCATTCGAACCCCACTGGATGACCATCAACGGTGTCATTAAAAAATCGTTGGAAGGACTATCCGTGGGATCTTTGAATCGACCTGTTTCATCCGATCCACAACTTTTACACTCAGGTGAATGGCTAATGGCTGACGTCCAAAACAAAGAGTTAAAAGAACTCACCAAACAGCAGTACAAATACGGGTTTACCACCGATATTGAATCGGAAAGTTTGCCACCGGGTCTGAATGAAGACACCGTTCGTTGGATTTCCGCCAAAAAGGGCGAGCCTGAATTCATGCTCAACTATCGTTTGAAAGCGTTTGAGCAGTGGAAAAGAATGAAAGAGCCGACCTGGGCTCATATCCACTATCCAAAAATCGATTATCAATCGATCAGCTATTTTTCTGCACCCAAAGCAAAACCGAAAAGTTTGGATGAAGTTGATCCTGAACTTTTGAAAATGTACGACAAGCTTGGCGTTCCTTTGAACGAACGTGCGGCGCTTGCGGGTGTTGCTGTCGATGCTGTGTATGACAGTGTGTCGGTTGCCACGACCTACAAGGAAAAGCTCGGTGAGCTTGGTATCGTATTCTCTTCTTTTTCAGAAGCTGTGCATAGTCATCCAGAACTCATTCAGAAATATTTGGGTTCAGTCGTTCCAACCACCGACAATTATTTTGCAGCGCTCAATGCAGCCGTGTTTTCCGATGGATCATTCGTTTATATTCCCAAAGGTGTGCGTTGTCCGATGGAACTTTCGACATACTTCCGCATCAATGCCATCAACACAGGTCAGTTCGAACGAACGCTGATCGTGGCGGACGAAGGGGCTTATGTAAGTTACCTTGAAGGCTGCACTGCGCCTCAACGCGATGAAAATCAATTGCATGCGGCCGTGGTGGAACTCATTGCGATGAAAGATGCGCAAATCAAATATTCCACTGTTCAAAACTGGTATCCGGGTGACAAGGACGGCAAAGGCGGTATTTACAACTTCGTAACCAAACGCGGAAAATGCGCTGGCGACAATTCAAAAATTTCCTGGACGCAGGTGGAAACCGGTTCAGCGATCACCTGGAAATATCCAAGCTGCATTTTGCAGGGAGATAACTCTGTCGGTGAATTTTATTCCGTGGCCGTGGCCAACAACTATCAACAGGCCGACACGGGAACCAAAATGATTCATATCGGTCGAAATACCAAGAGCACCATCGTGTCGAAAGGTATCTCCGCCGGTCATGGACAAAATGCTTATCGTGGTCTGGTGAAGATCATGAAAAACGCCGAAGGCGCACGAAACTACTCGCAGTGCGATTCGCTTCTGATGGGAGACAAGTGTGGAGCGCATACGTTTCCTTATCTGGATGTGAAGAATCAATCTGCGCAGATCGAGCACGAGGCAACCACGTCGAAAATCGGCGAGGATCAATTGTTCTATTGCCAGCAACGCGGGCTTTCAGAAGAAGAGGCGATCAAAATGATCGTCAATGGATTCTGTGACGAAGTGTTCCGTGAACTTCCAATGGAATTCGCGGTCGAAGCAAAGAAATTGCTGGAAGTGAGTCTTGAAGGCTCAGTAGGCTAGTTAGAGGATATAGGGGACAAAATGTTAAACATTGAAAATTTACACGTATCGATTGGCGAGAAAAAAATTCTCAAAGGAATCTCGCTAAAAGTCAAAGCTGGCGAGGTACACGCCATCATGGGACCCAATGGTTCAGGCAAGAGCACCTTGTCGAATGTTTTGGCAGGTAAAGAAAGCTACACCATCGAGCAGGGCAAAATCGAATTCCTAGGCAAAAGCCTAACCGATCTTTCCGTTGAAGAGCGTGCTGGTGAAGGCATTTTCATGTCGTTCCAATATCCGGTTGCTTTGCCCGGTGTAAGAAATTCAGTGTTTCTTCGCGCATCGCTGAATTCCATCCGTAAGTATCAAGGTTTGCCAGAGCTCGATGCGGTGGCTTTCTTGAAGGTCATGAAAGAAAAAGCAGCGAAAGTGAAGCTCAATCCGGAACTTTTGAACCGGGCGGTGAATGAAGGGTTCTCCGGCGGAGAAAAGAAACGCAATGAAATTTTGCAGATGTCGATTCTGGATCCAAAACTTGCGATTCTGGATGAAACCGATTCCGGTTTGGACATCGATGCGCTTCGCATCGTGGCGGAAGGTGTCAATTCTTTGCGAACGCCGTCGCGTTCGATGATTGTCATTACACATTATCAGCGTTTGCTCGATTATATCGTTCCAGATGTGGTTCATGTTTTGTACAACGGTCAAATCATCAAAACCGGTGATAAAAGTTTGGCACTTGAGACTTGAGAAAAAAGGTTATGGCTGGTTGACGGGAGAAGAGTCCGCGCCGCAAGGATTGCCAACCCTATAAGGTCGTCATGATTCAAAAGTATATTGAAGAATTCAAGCGTTTGCCATCTGCGGGCGTATCCTGGCTTGACCAGACTCGCCAGGATTCGATCATGCGTTTTTGAAAAGAATGGATTTCCATCGCAACGATTGGAAGAATGGAAAGATACCAACCTGACCAAAATCACGGGAAACCATTTCGAGAGTCCAAATCAAAAACCTGTGCCAAGCAAATTGCCAGAGGGAGTTTGGGAAAATCGTCCACATATCGTGTTCAACAACGGCTTTTGTGAAACAGTTTCCGTGAATGTTGAAGGTGTGAAAGTCGCCAAATTGTCGGATGCCCTCAAGGATTTGTCTGAATCTTTGAGAAAAGTTTTTGATTTGAAACCACGTTATGACCATTCCATTCTGGATTTGAATACTTCCATGGCCCGCGAAGGGGTTGTGATTCAAATTCAGAAGCAAGCTGTGATTGAGACTCCGATTTATTTGGTTTATCGCTCCAGCAATAAACAAGCGCTTCAATATCGCAATTTGATTCTGGCTCAGGAATTTTCCAAAGCCAAAATCGTGGAAATTTTCTTGTCAGATCATGCAAGTGAAAGTTGGACAGTGCCGGTCACTCAAATTCAAACTTCAACGGGTGCCAACATCGAACACGTGATCATTCAAGATCAAAGTTTAAACAGTCATCACACAGGTCTTGTCATCGGCCGTTTGGAAAACGACAGCCGTTTGGCTACGTATTCATTTTCGTTCGGTGGAAATGTGGTTCGCAATGACATCCACATGATTTTGGATGGTCAAGGTGCGCAGTGCGTGATGGATGGTTTGTACGTGGCTTCTCAATCGCAAATCATGGATCATCACACGACCGTGAGTCATTTGAAGCCTCATTGCAGCAGTTTTGAAACTTACAAAGGCGTGCTGATGGATGATGCGCATGGGATTTTCCAGGGCAAAATCGTCGTGGCGGAGAATGCGCAAAAGACAGATGCCAATCAAATGAATCAAAATCTATTGCTTTCTACATCAGCCAAGGTGAACACGGCACCACAACTTGAAATTTTGGCGGATGATGTGAAATGCGCGCATGGCGCAACCATCGGTAAGCTCGATGAAGATCAGGTTTTCTATCTTCGCTCCCGCGGGATCGATGTGGATACCGCAAAACAGATGCTCATTTCTGCGTATGCAGGTGAAGTCATTTCAAAAATCACCATTCCTGAAGTTGTCGATGACTTGGAACGCAAGCTTGCGAGAAAAATCGGGAGCCTATGAGATCAATTGATAACATCAAGACCGAATTTCCAATTTTGAGTCAGATCCAAAACGGGAAAACGATCGCATATTTGGATAGCGGAGCTTCGGCGCAAAAACCAAAATGCGTGATCGATGGCATGTCCAAGTTTACGGAGACGTCCTACGCCAATGTTCATCGTGGCGTTTATCATTTGAGTCAGCAGGCTACGTATGAATTCGAACGATCTCGTGGAAAAATTTCCTTGTTTCTTCATGCCAAAAATCCAAAAGAAATCGTGCTGACGCGTGGACTTACCGAAGGTGTGAATTTGATTGCGCAGTCTTTTGTTAAGCCAACACTCAAAGCGGGCGATGAAATTTTGGTTTCCGCGATGGAACACCACTCGAATCTCGTTCCTTGGCAGCTCATTGCGGAAGAAGCGGGCGCTACAATCAAAGTGATTCCTGTGTTGGACAATGGCGAGTTGGATATGAAGGCTTTGCCGAGTTTGCTCACCAGCAAAACCAAAGCCTTGGCGATTACCCACGTTTCGAATGTTTTGGGAACCATCAATCCGATTCAAGAAATCACCAAACTTGCCCACGAAAAAAATATTCCCGTGATTGTGGATGGTGCGCAAGCTGCTCCACATATTCCTGTGGATGTTCAACAGCTCGATTGTGACTTTTATCTGATTACGGGCCACAAGCTTTATGGACCAACAGGTACTGGCGCAATTTATGGAAAAATGAAGCATTGGGAATCCATGAAGCCGTACCATGGCGGCGGAGAGATGGTGGAAGAGGTGAGCTTTGAAAAAACAACCTTCAAAGAACCTCCTGCACGTTTTGAAGCGGGTACGCCCAATATCGTAGGAGCAATCGGTCTTGGGTTTGCGATCGATTTCATTCAAACCGTCGGCATGGAACAAATTAAAAAGCACGAGCATGAACTTTTGGAATACGCGAAAGACAAAATGAAAAGCGTTCGTGGCATTCGCTTCATCGGTGAAGCCAAAAACAAAATCGGGCTGATTGCTTTTGTCTTGGATGGGTTTCATCCGCATGATGTTGCAGCAATTCTGGATCAAGAAGCCATCGCCGTGCGTGTTGGTCACCATTGTGCCCAACCACTACATCGACAATTTGGAATTACAGCATCGATTCGCATGTGTTTTGGCATGTACAACACACGTGAAGATATCGATCGTTTGGTTTCTGGAATTGAGAAAGCTCAGAGGATGCTCGGATGATCAAATTTACTGATAAAGCGAAAGATAAAGTGAAGTTCTTTTTGGAAAACGCCAACGAGCAGGGGATGGCCTTGCGAATTTCAGTTATCGAGCGCAACAAAGATGGTTTTCAATATCATTTCGGACTTGATCCATACAAAAACGAACACGATGATGACGTGATCGTGCGCGAGGGTGGATTTGCCACTCGTATCGATGGAAAAAGTGCGAAATGGATGAAGGGTGCAACTGTCGATTGGCTTGCCAAGGATGGAAAAGAAGGTTTTGCCGTCGCCAATCCAAACCAACCCATTCCAACGGGTTCCGTTGATGAGCTCAAAGAAACCATCATTCATGAACTCAAGACTATTTTCGATCCAGAAATTCCGGTGAATATCTATGATCTTGGTTTGATCTATAACATCGACATCCATGAGGACAAATCCGTCGATGTGACGATGACGTTGACAGCTCCAGAATTGTCCAGCTGCCGAAAGTCTTCCAGCGGATGTAAAAAACAAGGTAGAAAATGTTCCTGGCATCACCAAGGCCAACGTCAATATCGCAGGAACCAACTTGGACACCAGCCAAGATGTCTGAAGCTGCCAAGCTAGAACTGAATATCGGCGCCTGAGCCGAATCTTTAAAAGAAGTTCAAAGAAATGTTTGACTTCGGTTTTATTAGGATATTAACCATTATCAACATCAAAGATAGTGTTGAACTTTGGTTTCCCCTATAACCAAAAGAGTTGTCCGGGATGTGCGCTCCAAACCATCCCGGACATTTTTAATGTAATCCGTTTGGAAGAGAAAAGTGTGATGAAAATGAATTTGTTAATTGCTTTGATGATGGTTTTGTTTCAACTCAAGTTATGGCGCAGACTCCTGCAGCCGAAAGCGCTTCGGCGCAACCCAGCTCAGCAACTGAAAGTAAACGCATGGAGGATCTGGAAAGAAAAATTCGGGTTCTAACCGATGAAGTTCAAAATGCCAAAGCTGGATATAATTGATTCCTTCCGTTGGTGAAGGAAAGTTCGGTCTTTCTCCGGCAGCTTCAAAAATTTATCAGGTGAAAAAGGGTGTGTCCTTGGGTGGCTACGGTGAAATGATTTACAACAACCAAGCGCGCGAAGATCAGTCGGGGACCTACAGTGGTAACCAAGATACGATCGACTTTGTAAGACAAATTGTCTATCTGGGATATCGTTTCAATGAACATTTCCTCTTGAACTCTGAAATTGAATTTGAACATGGATCCACGGAAAATGGCGGCAGTGTTTCAGTTGAATTTGCCTATTTGGATTATCTGCACAAAGACTTGTTGAACTTCAGAGCAGGTATGTTGTTGATGCCTATGGGTTTGATCAACGAGTTTCATGAACCCACAACCTTCTTGAGCACCTATCGTCCTCAAACTGAACGAACGATTCTGCCAAGCACATGGAGAGAAAATGGTGTCGGTGTGTTTGGTGCAAGGGACCTTTGGTCCTATAAATTGTATGTTGTGAACAGTTTCAATGCTGCAGGGTTCTCAGCCGACAAAGGTTTCCGTGAAGGCCGTCAAAATGGAGCCGAAGCTTCAGCTCATGATTTTGCAGGTGTTGGACGTATCGATTATCTTGGCACCAAAGGTTTGATGACAGGTGTGTCATTCTTTAGTGGTCAAACGGGTCAAAATCAGTTCACTGCAACAGGGGGGTCAATCAAAGGTTGGGCCAATATCGTCGATGCACATTTGGATTACAAAATGGCAGGTTTCCAACTTCGAGGGCTCATGGCTTATTCGCATCTGCAGGGTGCAGATCAAGTCAATCAACTTGCTGGGCTTACCGGAAGTGACAGTGTGGCCAGTGACATGATGGGCTATTATGCTGAGCTTGGTTACGATGTGCTCAATCATAAGAACACCGAGCATAAATTGGTTCCGTTTTTCAGATATGAAAAACTGAATACTCAAATGAAAGTTCCGACAGGATTTGCCAAAAATCCAGCGAACAACAGAGAAATTCATACAATTGGATTGTCATATATGCCGGTTGTGAATATCGTTTTGAAAGCGAACTATGAGATTCAGCGCAATAAAGCAAGTACTGGGGTTAATCAGTGGAATTTAGGCTTGGGATATATTTTCTAATTCTTCTTTTTCCTTTCTTGGCTTCGGGCAATGTTCTGCAAACATTGCCCGAAACTTTGCATAAAGTTTTTCCTGGTAAAGGTAACGTCGAAAAAAAGAACGAATATTTAACTTCAGCGCAAATTCAATCCATCAATTCCGACTTGGAATACAAAATTGATGAAAAAAGCACGCTGGTTACATATTTCGAATATCGAGAAAATGGTGTCTTGCAAGCAACCGCATATGTATCGACACCAGATATTGTCAGAAAAAGAGACTGAAACTCTGATGATTGTCGTCGATTCGATGGGCTCAATCAGGGACATCGAAGTGATGAGCTTTCACGAACCTAAAGACTATGTCCCACCAGTTATCTGGAAGAATCAATTCAAGGGCAAAACTTCAAAGGAACTTTATCGAAGCAAGTCCAATATCGCGGGGATTACTGGGGCTACGCTCACATCCAAGGCCGTCACCAAATCTGTTCAAAAAACACTAGCCATTCATCATCTTTTACATCCATCGAAGTGATGATATGGATCACAAACATTGAAAACATTTGAGAAATATTGGTTTTTGTCCTCATTTGCGATCCTGTTTGTATCGGGGTTGTTGTTTCTTTATTTCCGAGATTTTGCACCCAGATCGGAAGACGCATTTTCAGTTATTTCAAGTCCATGGCAATCGTGGATGCTCAAACTTCATGTTTTGATCGCACCGATATTTGTCTTTTGGACCGGATGGATTTCGATCACGCATACGGTTAACAAGCTGAAGAGAAAAGCAAAGCGCGGAAAAAAAACAGGGTTGATCAATCTGGGACTTTTGTTTGTGGCGATCATGTCGGGTTATGTCGTTCAAATCATCACAAATGAATTGGGTTTGTCCATCACGGCAAATATTCATTTGTATGTCAGTTCGATTTGCTTTTTGTTTGTTCTGATCCATCAAGCGGTTTCAAAAAAGAAAACCAAAGCAAAATGAAATTTAAAGTTCACTCATTGATTGTTGGAGTATTGTTTTTTATTGGATGTCATTCTCCTGCAAGCGTTCAAGATCCTAAAGTTCACCGTTGGCCAGTCATGGGGACATTTTATGAAGTCACTTGGATTTCGCATGAACCCAAGCATGAGGAATTGTCCAAATTGATGTTTGAAAAGGTAAAGTGGATAGACGAAAAAGTTAGCACGTATAAAAGTCAGAGTGATTTGTCAAAACTCAATGCATCCTCCGGGCAGACTTATGTTCTAATTGATCCCACCACCAAAGATTTGTTGGAAAAATCCATTCAATACAGAGCGCAAACAAAAGGTTGGTTCAACATTGCAGCAGGTGCGTTGGTGAAACTTTGGAAATTCGATGAACCTGTCCATGGTGAGCAAAGAAATATTCCTTCCGATAGTAACATCAAAAAAACTGTGGGTGTGGTTCAAAAAACCAAAATCGATTGGACCGATCAAATGGCAACGCTTAACCCCCAAGGTGCATCTTTGGACATGGGGGCAATCGCGAAAGGTTATGCCATGGATTTGGCACATTCAGTGGTTTCCAAAGCTGCTTGTGGTTTTATGAATTTGGGGAGACAGATCATGTTGATCGGAAATTGCAGCGCACCCCTGCGGTTTGGTGTTCAAGATCCCAATGATGAGAATCAAATCTTGGCGACGATTGAACTTACAGAAGGATCAATTTCAACATCGGGCGCATATGAGCGGTTTTTTATCCATAATCATCGAAGATATGCGCATATCATTAACCCTAAAACGGGTTATCCTGTTGAGTCCGATGTGCTTTCTGTGACAGTGTGGGCTCAAAGTGCAACTGAAGCAGACGTCTGGTCAACAGCCCTTTTTATTGCTGGCTTGGATGAAGGAATAAAAATGATCGAGCAGGAAAAAAAACAGATTGGTGTATTGTGGGTTCTGAAAGATCAACGGATTCAATATCGTGATTCAACGTTTGGAAGGGTAATCAAAAATAAATTGTGAAGTCTGCCCAAAACGCGGATAATGGATCATTCGCATGAAGAAATGGGCACCCCTCATACTGGTTCTGTTGGCACCGGTTTGTTTTTCTCAGGAAAAGCAGAAAAACGTTCAATACACGCCAAACATTTCCAACGGTGAAAAATTGTACCAAACCAATTGTGCCATGTGCCATGGATCCAAAGGCATGAGCGACACAGCGTTGGGCAAAGCTTTGAGCAGAAAACCTGCGGCCATCGGCGATCCAGTCGTGCTTAATCGGTTGTCGCCAGAAAAGGTTTTTCAAGTCATCACGCAAGGATTTTCAGACAAGGGAATGCCAGGATTCAAACATCTGGATTCGAAAGAACGTTGGGACATGGCTGCTTATATATTTACGCTCAATTGCAATTCCCAGAAGCCAGCAGCCGAAGTTAAACCGTCATTCACATGGAATGAAACAAAGAATCAAACTGACTCTCAACTTATTGATATTATTAAAAAAAGAGGAGTTCCTGACAAGCATATTCAGGAAGAACTCGCCGCAGCTCGATTTATCATCGAATAATCACTTGTGACGCCAAAGCCATTTTCATGGGATGAAAATGCATTCATTGCGTTCAGGTAGGCGGTTGTATATTGTTGTTAAACTTAACAAGGAGATCTGAAATGAAAAAAACTTTAATTGCATTGCTTGTAGCGGGGTTTATCACTCCCGTTTTGCTGAAAAGCCATCGGCGAACGATGATGAAATGGGAAAGGAAAAACGACTCGAGCAGATCGCTGGGAGCTCGGATTGACAGAGGAACAAAAAACAAAAATCCAAGCAAGCCGAGAAAAATACAAAACTCAGATCGCGGAAAAAGAAACTGCATTCAACACGGCTCGTGAAAAATTCACGAAGGCGGTTCAAAATCCGAATGCTTCGACTTCCGAGATCGAATCAGCCCATAAACAAAAGGAAGATGCACAACGTGCTTTGCAGGATGTGATCTTCAAAAGTCGAATGGAATTCCGTGAGGTGTTAACGCCGGAACAACGAACCAAAATGGCATCCCGTCATGATATGAAAATGGATAAAAGACAGGATCGCAGAGAAAAAATGAAAGAGTGGAAAGAAAACCGAAAAGATAAAAAGGAAGATAAAAAAGAGTAGTTTCTTTCAGAGTAAAATTGGAAAAGGCGCCGAAAGGCGCCTTTTTTTTGCAATTACTTATCCGTTTCTTGACGTAGATCCACAATCAACTTGTGAGCTTCATTAAATTTGATGTTGATGGTCTTGGTCACATCTGGAAAGTCCGGATGTCTGAAGATCACGGTTCGTTTTCCGACGCCGATCGTGTAATTCAAGATCGGGCTGGTTCCGATAATTTTTCCATCCACGATCACAGTGGCCCATGGAGTTGCGCTGATGCTGATCGTTCCTGTCTGGGTTTCTTTCTTTTTGAGTTCAATGTCGAGTTCCAATTGATCTCCGTCGATTTTGATTTTACGCTCATCAGGTTGGTAACCCTTGGCTTCGACACGCAGTGTGTAAGTTTGATTTTTGGTTAAATCGGTAATGGTTTTGCCATAAGATTTTTTGTTCAAATAAATTGCAGCGTTGTTTGGGACAACATTCAGCTTGAGGGTCGGGCCACGTTTCTTCAGATCGACGCTCAGGTCTTGAGATGTTTCCTTGATCATGAGTTTTTTGCTGTAGGATTTGTATCCATCTTTTTGAAGCGAGATTTCGACTTCTTTCTCGAAAGGAAGTTCATCGATGATGGTGGGGGTGAATTGTCCCGATTCTTGACCATCGATCAAAACCTTCGCACCTGCTGGATTGGATTCGATTTTAACCGCTCCAACGGTTGGTTTGTTTTTGATCAACTCAAATATGAAATTGGTGTTGTCAGCTGAGGCCAGAATCGGTTGTTGAATGGTTTGATATCCATCTTTTTCCAATGTCAGTACATATTTTTGATTCAGCGTCAGAGGAATATTGAGCGGCGTTTCGCCTTTGACCTCACCATCGATCGAGATTCTGCATTTTGGAGGTGTGGTGTCGAATACAAATGTTTTCTGCGCAGTTTGCTCCTGTTTGGCAGGTTCGGGTTCATCTTCTCCGAAGAAAAGTTTTCCAAACAAAATTGGCAGGGCAGCAATCAACAAAAACAAAATCGGGTACTGAAATCTGCGAATAAGGGCCCATAGAGCGATCAACCAGGGAATCAAAAAGAATGGTTTTTTCTCACGCTCAGTTCTTTGCGTTTGTTTCTGGCTGATTTCGTGATCGGCGACTGAAGCTGCGATCTGGGCGCTTTCCATCTGTTCAGCCTCGATGGTATCCATCGCTTTCTTCAAGTTTTCAGATTCTTTTTTCATTTCGTCGGTGAACAGAATCACCAGTTTTTTCGATAGATGTTCCTGGGTGAAATGTGGAAATTCTGTGTAGAGCACCTTGGATAAAGCATTCTGCATTTGGCTGGCGGATTGATAACGTTCCGATTGGTCTTTGGCCAATGCTTTGTAGACGATCTCTTCGAGCTCAGGTGAGACTTTGGGATTGATCTCACGTACGGAAGGAACTTCGCATTTCTTGATGTTTTCCAACGTTTCGAAATCGGTACCGCCCAGGAACAATCTTTGATTCGTAAGCATTTCAAATAGGATGATTCCAGCAGAAAAAATATCGGTTTGAACGTTGAGTTCCTGTCCCATGGACTGCTCGGGGGACATGTAGGCGAATTTACCTTTGAGAACGCCAGCTTGCGTGCGGTGAATTTTGTATTCCGTTTTGGCGATCCCAAAATCCACGATTTTGACTTCACCATGGTAGGAGATCATCACGTTTTGAGGGGATACGTCACGGTGGATGACGCTCATCAGTTGGCCGGTGATCGGGTCTTTGCGATTGTGCGCATGTTCAAGGCCTTTGCACATTTCCGAGGCGATATAAATCGACTGTTCCACGCCCAAAGGGCTTTTGGCGGCATAACACTTCTTCAAAATCGCGCGCAGATCTTTGCCGTTGACGTATTCCATCGCGATGAAATAGTTATCGTCGATTTTTCCCAAATCCGTGACCTGGCAGATGTTGGCATGGGTCAGTCCCACGGCGATTTTGGCCTCATCGATGAACATGTCGACAAATTCTTCGTCTTTGGAAAGATGAGGCAGGATGCGTTTGATCACAAGCAAACGCTGAAAACCGTGAACACCAAAGGTTTGGGCGCGAAAGACTTCAGCCATTCCGCCTACGGCGATTCGATCCAAAATCACATATTTGCCGTATAGGAATGGTTTGATGCTCATGAATCTATAATTCTACCAAAGTGCCGGAAATTGTTAACTATATTATATTATGGTGATAATCCTTTGATTCGATGAAAAGATTGACCCATCCTTTGATCATGATTGCCATGGCCACCCTGGTGATTTGGGGCGTAACCCTGAGTTATGGGTTCGTTTGGGATGATTTTCCGATGATTGCGGCGAATTCGTCGTTGCATGACCTTTCTATCTTTGTCCGCGGATGGTCGCACGATTTTTGGATGTTGCATGATTCGCCGCAACCTAGCGGATATTGGCGTCCAGTTCCCACCATGGTCCACGCATTGATCATGCAATTCACCTCAGCACCATGGGCGTTTCATCTGTTGAATGTGTTTCTTCACTTTTTGATCGCGTGTTTTTTTTATCGGTTTCTTGTTCATACTCGATGGATCAAGTGGTTTTGGATATCGATCTTCTTCTTTCTTTGGCACCCAATCAACGCTGAAACGGTGAGTTTCAATTCGGCGATTCCAGATCTATTGTCCGCAGTGTTCGGGTTGGCGGCACTGATGTTTTGGACCGATGCTCATCTTTCCAAAACCAAAAAAATGAGCTGGACATTGATTTGCTTGGCTTTGAGTTTTCTATCCAAAGAATCAGGCGTCTTTTTTGGACTGTTTATGATCGGAATGGAGTTTTTGCTTCATCGAGACCGGATAAAAAACAATGCGAAGGTGTTGATCTCGATTTTGGGGTTGATCGCCATATATGCGCTGCTTCATCTTGGAGTTACTCACGGACTTGGTACACGTGAAATTTGGGGCGGTAGTTTGTCAATTCATATCGCGACAGTTTTGAAACTTTTTATCTATGAATTGTTTTTGATTTTCGTTCCAATCGGCAGCTCACCAACAAGGGACTTTGCATTGGGAGCTTGGAATCAGTGGCAGGTCTGGTTGGGGATGTTGTTTTTGATTTCCTCTGTAGCCGGCTTGTTCATGTTCAGAAAATCCAAGCCCATGGTTGCGTTTGCCATTTTTTTCTATTTGATTTTTTGGTTTCCAGTTTCCAACATCATTCCGGCAGAAGGATTGATCGCGGATCGATATTTGTATCTACCATCCATGGCGATCGCATTTGCCATAGGGCTTTTGTTCAATCGCTGCGATCGATTCCCAAAAATCGTTGGATTTGTGTTTGTGGCTTGGGGAGTGTGGGCCATAGATCATTCGCTGGTGTGGAAAAACTCTGAAAAACTTTGGAGTCATGCCATCATCAACTCACCACGTTCGAGCGTGGCTTGGAATGAGTGGGGAAACATTCAGTCATCCAAGCGCGAATATCAAAATGCATACGATGCCTATAGTCGCGCATTGCAACTACGCCCGCAGTATAGAGATGCTTCCTACAACCGCACCCTGGTGATGTATCTGGTGAATGATCCGGAAACGATGGGAAGTCTCAATGACCATCTCGAGAATTTCCCCAATGACGCCCAGGCAATGGACTTGTATGGTTCGTACTATGAAGCGAAGAAAGACTTTGGGAGTGCGGAAGCTTTTTCCAAAAAAGCGGTCGCTGCGGAACCTTTGAATTGGAAATATCGCTACAATCTGGCTTCAGTTTATTTGCAACGAAAAAAATACAATGAAGCCATTACCGAGCTTGAAAATGCATATGTTATTTTCCCGAATCGATTCGAGATTCTGAAAAACCTTGCGGCCGCTTACTGCTTGGATGCAAAATATGAACAGTGTTTAAAAACATATGAAGAGTTTATTCAAAGGTTTCCACAGCAAAGTGAAGAAGTGCGGATGCAGATGGAGCAGACCAAGCAATTGCTTGAGCTGACACGGGGATCTTGATGACTAGCCTGAATGAAATCAAAAAGAATTTCTCCGCTTCTTCAAGTGTGGTGGCGCTTGGAAACTTCGATGGAGTCCACGAAGGACATCGCGCAATTTTCAAAAGGATGTTGGAGATTGCAAAGATTGAGAATCTCAAGCCGATCGTTTTTGTTTTGTTTCCTCATCCCAAGGAGTTTTTCACCGGAAGTTCGCCAGCGTTGCTGTCGACCTTGGAAAATAGGCTGGAACTGGTTCGCGAATGCGGAATTCAAGAAGTTCACCATTTGGCGTTTGATCAAGCGCTTTCGATTGTGCCAGCTCAAGAACTGATCAAGGTTTTTCAGCATGATTTTCAAATGAGGCACCTTGTGATTGGCCCAACCACACACATGGGGAAAAATCGAGATGGAACCCCGAATCAAATTCAAGAATGGGCATCGATCATGAACTACGGATTGACCATCGTTCCTCAATTGGAAATCAAGGGATGCAAAGTCAGTAGTTCCTTGATTCGAGAGTATATTTTGCGGGGTGACGTCCGCCTATCGGCCGATATGTTAGGTAGGTTTTATTCCAGTTCTGGAATTGTTGAAACTGGGGCGGGTAAGGGCAGGACGATCGGATACCCCACGGCCAATATTGCCAAAATTCAAACCATTGTTCCAGCGCGAGGCGTCTATGCCGGATATGCCTATGTTCGAAATCAAAAATACAAGGCAGCGATCAATATTGGAATACGTCCAACCCTGGCCTCAGATAAAAAGTTAGTGGTTGAGGCGCATCTTATTGATTTTAATGATAAAATTGTGGGTCAATCTTTGAAAATAGAATGGGTTGAGCGCTTGAGAGAAGAGGTTAAGTTTGAGTCCGTTGACCAGCTTAAATTGCAAATCGACCTCGATGTCCGTAAAGCAAAAGACATTTTATGACAGTTTGCATCTAACTTATCTGATTCATTAAGTTTTTATTGACGATATTAGTTTACATTGTTACTCTTAATAGGTTGAAGGTAAAAAACATCCAAAAACTTTTTGTTTCCCTGGGAAGCAATTACAATGGATCGAACAGGAGCCAATAAGAAGCATGAGCGCTAGAATCGGTGAACTATTAGTCCGTTCCAATCTGATCTCCAGTCAGCAATTGCAAAAAGCTCAGGAAGAGACCAAGAAAAACGGAAAACGTCTTGGTTTCAATCTCACCAAGCTTGGCTATATTAAAGAAGAGGATCTAGCTGAGTTTCTGTCCAAGCAATATGGTGTTCCTTCCATCAATCTGGAAGACTTCGATATTGAGCAAGCCATTATTGATTTGGTTCCAAAAGAAGTTGCCGAAAAGCATCAAGTGATTCCTGTGAACAAGTCCGGCGCAAGTTTGATCGTCGCGATGTCGGATCCATCCAACATTTACGTTATCGATGATCTGAAGTTTTTGACCGGTTACAACATCGAAGTGGTCGTTGCTTCGGAAACGGCGATCCGTGAAGCGATCGAAAAATATTACGAACAGTTCGACGCGTTTGAAGAGGTAATGTCTGACTTCGATGATCAGGGCATCGAAGCTGTTGCTGATGAAGACGGCGGAGAGGTGAACGCTGAGGAAGCCGAAGCTGCTCCAGTAGTAAAACTTTGTAACTTGATTTTGACGGATGCTGTAAAAAAGGTGCATCCGATATTCACGTTGAACCCTACGAAAAATCTTTCCGCATTCGTTTCCGTATCGACGGTGTTTTGTATGAAGTGATGAAGCCGCCGATGAAGCTCAAAAAACGCAATCACATCGTCTGAAGATCATGAGCAAGCTAGATATCGCTGAACGTCGTCTTCCACAGGACGGTCGTATCAAGCTCAAGATGGGGAACAAGAAGAGATGGACTATCGTGTGTCCGTACTTCCAACCTTGTTTGGTGAAAAAGTTGTACTTCGTCTTTTGGATAAATCCAACTTGCAGCTCGACATGACCAAGCTCGGATTCGAGGAAAAAGCGCTCAGTGATTTCCTGGATTCGATTCACAAACCGTTCGGAATGGTTCTTGTTACGGGTCCGACAGGTTCTGGTAAAACAACGACACTTTATTCCGCGCTCTCCGAATTGAACAAAGTTTCTGAAAACATTTCCACGGCGGAAGATCCGGTGGAGTTTAACTTGCCGGGGATCAATCAGGTTCAAATGCACGATGATATCGGGCTGAACTTTGCGGCGGCACTTCGATCTTTTCTTCGTCAAGATCCGGACATCATCATGGTGGGTGAGATCCGGGACTTTGAAACGGCGGAAATCGCCGTGAAAGCGGCCCTTACAGGTCACTTGGTTTTATCCACACTGCACACCAACGACGCACCATCTACAGTCAACCGTCTTTTGAACATGGGCGTGGAACCATTTCTGGTTTCCTCCTCCGTGAATTGTATTTTGGCTCAACGTCTTGCCAGAAAAATTTGTGATGAGTGCAAAGAGAAACACCCGATCCCTCCACAGGCATTGATCGATGCGGGTATGTCTCCGGAAATTGCTAACACAGTTGTGACCTACAAAGGTCAAGGCTGCGGTAAATGCAGTGAAACCGGGTACAAGGGACGTATCGCGATTTATGAAGTAATGCCGGTGAAAGAAGAGCTCAAGGAATTTATTCTGAACGGTGCGGCGACTTCTGAGATCAAACGTGAAGCTATGCGTTTGGGTATGAAATCGATGCGACAATCAGCTTTGAGTAAATTGGAAGACGGTAGAACAACATTGGAAGAAGTATTGAGAATTTCGGTGTCAGACGCTGCGTAATAAAAGGAACTTAATGGCAACATTGCACCAAATGTTAAGAACAATGCTGGAACAACAGGCGAGTGATTTGCACATCACTGTTGCCACACCTCCGCAACTTCGCATTCACGGCAAATTGACACCTCTCAAAGTTCCAGCGCTTGACGGTAAATCAACGAAGGAACTTTGTTATTCAGTGTTGACTGATTCGCAAAAACATCGCTTTGAGGAAGAGCGAGAGCTTGATTTTTCATTTGGTATTAAGGGACTTGCACGTTTCCGTGGAAATTTATTTATTCAAAAAGGTTCCGTGGGCGGCGTATTCCGTCGCATTCCATACGAAATTCCGAATTTGGCATCACTCGGTGCTCCGGCCATCTTGACCGAAGTCATCAAAAAAACGCGCGGACTTATTCTGGTTACTGGACCAACGGGCTCTGGTAAGTCGACAACCATCGCGTCATTGATCGATTTGATCAACACCCAACGAAATGAACATATTGTAACAATCGAAGATCCGATCGAGTATCTGCACAATCACAAAAACTGCGTGGTGAACCAACGTGAGGTTACGTCGGATACATTGGATTTCTCCAGTGCGTTGAAGCACGTTCTTCGTCAAGATCCGGACGTGGTGTTGATTGGTGAGTTGCGCGATTTGGAACCACGGCGGCTGCACTTAAAATTGCGGAAACAGGGCACTTGACGTTTGCTACACTGCACACCAACTCGTGCGCTCAGACCATCAACCGTATCATCGATATTTTCCAGCCCATCAGCAGAATCAAATTCGTGCTCAGCTGTCGTTCGTTTTGGAATGTGTGATGACTCAATCCCTTTTGCCAAAAGCCAGTGGTGACGGACGCGTGTTGGCCGCTGAAGTGATGATTCCAAATCCAGCTATTCGTAACTTGATTCGTGAAGACAAAGTGCACCAGATTTATTCACAAATGCAGATCGGACAAAGTAAGTTTGGAATGCAAACGATGAATCAGGCATTGTTTCAGCTCTTCAGTAAGCGTATCATTACGCTTGAGGAAGCAATGTATCGATCCGGTGACCAAGAAGAATTGAAACAAATGATCGCCAACGGTGGCGATGTACCTGCGCACATGAGAACGAGGGCCCAATCATGACCATCTTCGGAGGTAATCTTTAATGCCTACGTTTCAATGGGAAGGTGTTGGCAGAGACGGCAAGACCCAGAAGGGTGTTCGCGAGGGCGCGTCCCAAGCGGCTGTGATCCAGTGGCTTCGTCAAAACCAGATTCGCCCGCGTAAAGTTCAGGCCAAAAATGCTGCTTCCAAAAAGAAGCCCGGAGGCAAGTTCGGTGGCAAGGTAAAAGAAAAAGATATCGTTATTTTTGCACGTCAATTCGCCACTATGATCGACGCCGGTTTGCCAATCGTGCAATGTCTTGAAATCCTTGTGTCTCAACAGAAAACGCAACTTTCAGAAGAGTTCTGTTTGAGGTTAAACAAGAAGTGGAATCGGGTGCCACACTCGCGGATGCCTTGAGAAAACATCCTAAAGCTTTCGATGACTTGTTCGTGAACTTGATCTCAGCTGGTGAGATCGGTGGTATCTTGGATACGATTCTTTTGCGTTTGGCGGCTTACCTGGAAAAAGTCATGAAGCTCAAGGGCAAAGTGAAGAGTGCGATGGTTTATCCAGCCGTGATCGTAGTGGTTTCAATCGCTGTAGTTGCGATTCTTTTGGGATTTGTAATTCCTGTATTTGAAAACATGTTTCGTGAAATGGGGAATGCCGAGTTGCCTGGCCCTACGCGCGTGGTGATCAATCTTTCCAACGCATTCAAGGCTTATTGGTACATTTTCTTCGGTGGATTGGGATTGCTGGTGTTTATCTATTTCAAAGTTGCAGCCAATCCAAAAGGCAGGTTGATGTTGGATAAAATGTTTTTGCAACTACCTGTTTTTGGTCCGCTTCTCCGTAAAGTGGCAGTTGCGCGTTTCACACGCACGCTTGGCACCATGCTTTCTTCCGGTGTTCCAATTCTCGATGCACTTTTGATCGTGGCCAAAACTGCGGGAAATAAAGTCATTGAAAACGCGATCATGCTCACGCGTACATCGATCAGTGAAGGGCGAACCATTGTTGAACCTCTGAATGAAACCAAGGTTTTTCCGCCGATGGTGATCCAGATGATCGGTGTAGGTGAAGCGACCGGTGCGATGGACGCGATGCTTGGGAAAATTGCGGATTTTTATGACGATGAAGTGGATGCTGCCGTTGATGCGCTCACATCCTTGATTGAACCAGTGATGATGGTGGTCTTGGGTGGTGTGATCGGTGGTATGGTGGTCGCGATGTACATGCCAGTATTCAAAATGGCAGGCGCCATCAATACCAACTAATCGCCAACAATGATTCATGGCTTCCAGCAAACAATACGTTTTTCAAAGCGATAATTTTGTCGATAAACTCAGATTGATGAGCGCTTCGCGCATCTTCATCGCGACGACGATGCTCGCGGCCACGCTTGTAATTCATCCTGGTGCGCAGAATGATGATATTTTCAATGCGTTTCTTTTCGTCACGATCTGTCACGTTGCAGTTGCTGTTCTGTTTTTCTTTTCGGAGCGAGTGATGCCGAAACGGTATTTGCAGCGGTTCGCTTATATTCAGATCGTATGGGATATCATTTTCCACACGTCGATTATTTACCTGACGGGCGGAGTCAGCAGCCAGTACAAATTCCTGTACTGGATTTCAATCCTGTTCTCTTCGATTCTGTTTTTGAGGATAGGTGCGATTGTGGCTGCGTCGATGAGCGCGCTTTGTTACGCAATTTTGGTGGATTTAGACTATTTTCAAAGTTTGCCGCAGTTCATGGCATCTTTTAGACAATTTGAGTTCTCATCCGAAAGGCCAGTTATTCATTCCATCATGGTGAATGTCCTGATCTTTGCCTTCATCGGTTTTGTCAGCAGCATTATCACCACTCGGTTGTCGCTTGCAGAAGCTAATGTGCTTGAGCAGGATAAAAAACTCAAGGATCTGGAAGAGAAAATCATGCGATCAAAACATCTGGCCTCGGTGGGTGAGATGGCTGCCCGAATTGCCCATGAAATTCGAAATCCGCTGACTTCCGTGTCTGCATCGATGGAAATGCTCTCTAAAAGCGAAAAAGACGGTTCAAGCGAAGGCATGATTCTGGATATCGCACGTCGAGAAGCGCGTCGACTAAACCAACTTCTGACAGACTTCTTGGATTATGCACGACCGAGCATGCCGGACTTTCAAAAAGCATTTTTGAGCAAACTCATCGATGAAAGTGTACAGCTTTTTAAGCAGGGGTATCCAAGCATCGAATTTGAAATCGACAATCGAATTCAAGAGGAAAAGAAAATGAAGTTGGATGTTCGAATGATTTCCCAGCTTTTCTGGAATATTTTCAAAAATGCTTCGGAGGCCATGGGTGATCGCGGAAAAATAACGATCAGGATGCATGATGAGTTTGTTCGCAGGTATGTCATTGAAGTGATTGACAGCGGCGAAGGATTCGATGATAAAAATGCCGAAAAATTGTTTGAACCGTTTTTCATCGAAATCCAAAGGAACAGTTTGGGACTATCCATTGCCTATCGAGTTATGCAAGATCATCATGGAACCATTCAACTTGAACCCAATCAAACCCAAGGATGTACCTGTCGACTGACATTCCCGCTGGAATTCAAGGAGATCACCAATGCCTAATCTGCTTATTGTCGATGACGAAGCATCCATTCTGCAATTGTTTCAGATGGCTTTGCAGAAAAAAGAAAATACGGTGACGACGGCCAATTCTGCTCAAGAAGCGCTTGAAAAAATGAAAACCGAATTTTTCGATCTGATCGTGACGGATCTCTCGATGCCTGGGATGGATGGAATGGAACTTCTGAAGAAAACCAAGGAGGTTTCGCCAGAAACCAGCGTTATCATGATGACAGCCTACGGTTCTACACAGACGGCTGTGGATGCCATGAAGGCTGGCGCCTATGATTATCTGACCAAACCGATCCAGCTTGAAGACTTGAAAAAAACAATTCAAAACGCAATGACCAAAGCCGAACTTCAACGTGAAAACGAAGCGTTGAAAAAGGTCACCACCAAACAATCCTATGATAATCAGCTCACGGGTGAGTCCAAGGCTTTTCAAAAAGTCGTTCAATGGATTGATCAGGTCGCCAAAACCAATTCAAGCGTATTGATTCTGGGTGAAAGTGGAACAGGTAAGGAATTGGTCGCGCGCGAAGTTCACAATCGTTCGGATCGTAGTAATCAACCATTCGTAGCGGTGAACTGCGCAGCGATTCCACAACATTTGATGGAGAGCGAGCTTTTCGGATATGCCAAAGGCGCATTTACAGGCGCCGAACAGCACCGCATAGGTTTTTTCGAGGCAGCCCATCGGGGCACTATTTTTCTGGATGAAATCGGCGAACTTCCATTGAATCTTCAAAGCAAGCTTCTTCGAGTGCTTGCGGAGAAAAAAGTTGTGCGTGTGGGCAGCACGCGTGAAATTCGAGTGGACTTCAGAATCATTGCAGCGACCAATCAGTCCCTGGAACAACTTGTGAAGAGGGGAGAGTTTCGCGAGGACCTTTATTATCGACTGAATGTGTTGCAAACTGAACTACCTCCATTGCGAGAGCGCAAGGAAGATATCGAAGTTTTGGCGAATCACTTCCTGAAAAAATTTTCAGAGGAGTATCGTAAAAAAACTCAAGGCTTCGATGACAAAACAATGGAGATTCTGAGCAATTATCCGTTTCCCGGAAACATTCGGGAACTGATCAACATCGTCGAACAATGCATTGTTCTTGCCAATGGTGAAATGATTATGGTGGAGACATTGCCTGAGAAAATGAGGAATCCGCTCAGTGCAGGGGCTTCCAAGGTTTTAGAGAGCGATACGGATTTGGAGAAACAAGTCGAAGCTTTCGAGAAAGATCTTATTTTGCGGGCGCTTGAGCAGGCCGGTGGCAACAAAACCCAAGCAGCCAAGCTTTTGAATATTTCTTTCCGATCTCTTCGTTATCGTTTGGAAAAGCTAGGCATGGATGACGGAAAAGATGAATAATTTAAACATAATATAGACGCAATGCGGGGTGACAATTTTCGTCATATGACGTTTTGGGCTATGTAAACTTTGCGCAGTTTTGCAGTTGATAGAAAAAAATTTTTCTAAGTATTTGACATCATGACAAAATAAAACAACAATATTCCGGATACAGTTGGTATCGGTTTTGCTTTAGAAGGGTAAAACCCGAGATTCATTCGATGGAGTGGATCTAACTTAAAAACGTTAAGGAGAAAACAAATGAATATGAAAAAAGGTTTCACACTCATCGAATTGATGATTGTGGTGGTAATTATCGGTATCTTGGCGGCGATCGCTGTTCCAGCATACCAAGGCTACATCAACAACGCACGTACATCTGAAGCTGGCGTACAAATGGGCGCTATCAAAGTTGGTATGATCGCTAACTATGAAGAATCCCAAGTTGCAGCTAACGGTGCATATCAACAACAACAATTCATTGCTGGTGCTGCTCGCTCTAACGGCGGTACACCTCCGGCTCAAACCAAAACCGTTGGTAACTTCCAGAACGCTGGTTGGGTAGCAATTCGTTTTGCTCCTGCTGACGCTCTTTCGTTCGAGTACGACGTTAACGTTACAACCGATACCGCTGGTAACCCAGTGAACGGTGGTACCGCTACCGCTCGTGGTGACTTGAAATCTGGTGCTTCGTTGACTGAACGTCGCATGGAATTCACAGCTGGTGCGAACGGTGCCGCTGCTGGTGCTCTTGCAGTAATCAGCAACGAGTAGTCGTTTACTACACGTAGTTATTAAAGAGAGAGGCGAAAGCCTCTCTCTTTTTTTTTCTTTGCGGTATAGTCGTTTTAAATGAGTTCACGAGAACACAAGATTATTTCCTACGCTTGGTTTGCGCTGACACTTTTGTATCTTTTTCTTCGTTATCAGAATATCCCCGGTGTTTTTTCCGATGTGGGCATTATCACCATCGACACGGATCCCTATTATCGCTTGCATCGAATTCGTTCAATCGTCCAAGGAGATTGGCGTTACCCATTGCTGGATCCATATCTGAATTATCCGAAAGGTTTTTGGGTTTCATGGCCACTCGGATTGGATTATTTGATCGCCATTCCGCTGAAGATTTTCGGTGTTCGTGATCATGCCAGCATTCTTATCTTTTCGTTTTTGGCCATGCCGATCATCACGTTTCCGATTTTATTTTTGGTGGGGGCGATTGCTACCCGCCTTTCGAAAAGCGCCTGGGTGGGTATTGCTGCGGGTCTTTTCGTCACCTTGATCAATGTGCTTCTGCAACAAACTTCCGTGGGACGACTGGATCATCATGGGTTGGAGTGTTTGTTTCTTTTGGCCTTCTTTTGGTTTTTTCTGTCTCTCAATGAAAAAACAAGCAAACGAACAGAATATCTGATCGCTGGAATCATGGGGTTAGCTCCGGCCTTGTATCCTCATGCATGGATTCCGACGTTATGTTTTGGATTGTGCTTGGTGTTTTCAAATACCATTGAGCTACGCCGCAGTTCAAGAATTTTATTCGTAGCATTTTTCATCAGCTTGATTCCGCTGATCTTCTCTGATTTGTTTTGGATGGGACTGGTGAGAATAACCGGTTACTCATGGTGGGGCAGTTTGGTTTTGATTTCCATGGCATTGTGGGCTCAGGTATTGCTTGCTTTCAAAACCAAAAAATTCGAATTTTCCAAAGATTTTTACAGCATGGCATTTGTGTTTGGTTGTGTAATGGGTTTTTTGCTTTGGAAGCAGGGGGCTAATTTCATGGGGAAACAGATCCATGAGGGTGTGTCCTTGATGCAAAATAAGACATCGACGTTGTCGGTGACTTCGGAACTGAAATCACCGTTTGTATTTGATTGGGATTTTCTGGGTGAGAAAATCCTGCTGTGGATGATGCCTTTGATTTACATATGGTTTGCATGGCGAAAAAAATACTTTCCTTTGATGGTCTTTTCTCTGGTTCCACTGGTGTTGTCCTATCTTCAAGTTCGCTTCATGGTGCCGGCTTCAGGAATGATGGCGATATTGTTCGTTCTATGTTTTTGGGATCTTCTTCAAACCGTTCCGGCCAAAAAATATGCTCGGGAAGCGCTTCTTTTTGGATTGGTCATGCTTGTTTCGTCCTTATATATGCCCCATTTGGGTATGACTCAGTTCACGGCAGATAGTCCGTATTTCCAGCCAATTCAGCACGCATCGATTTTATTGAAGGACCAAGTCCAAAAAAAACACGAAGATCCCAAACAAACGGCCATATTGGCCTCCTGGGATTATGGGCACTGGATTCTGTTTTACTCGGGCCTGCCGGTTGCGGCATCTCCATTTCAAGGTAAGAATGCAGTCAAAAGTTACGAAATTTTTGCATCGGAAAGTTTGAAAGAGCTGGAAGACTTTGAGCGGCAAGTTCCAGTAAAATATATGATTGTAGAGCAATTCCCGGGTCGCTTTTATAATGTGCTGGAATATGCGGGAAAAAATCCTGAAGATTATTTCGACTTCGTGAAAAATCCCGATGGCACCTATCAAAAAATGAGTCCAAAACCTTCGTTTGATAAGGTTTTGTTTCAACGGTTTCTGAAAAATTACGGATCCGACGACGATGGGAATCTGCCGGCACATTGGCGACTGGCGTATGTTAGCCCGTACCCGGCTCAATTCACTAAAAATGCACCAGCATTGAAAGTATTCGAGCATGTTCCGGGAGCGGTCATTCGAACCCAATCCAAAGAAAAAGAGCTTTGGCTTCAGATTTCGGTTTCAGAAAAAGGGCATGCAAAGACTTTGAAGGTTAAATCGATACAAGCCGAACCCGGAATCTTGCAATGGACCGTGCCGTATTCGAATTACAATGATGGAGATGTGGCTTGTGATGGAATCTATCGCATGATCGATAAAAGAGGCAAAGTTCTCGGCGTTTTGCCTCCGATCACGCAGGATCATGTCTTGCACGGTGAAATTTTGTTTGTCCGTTAATATTTTTGACTTTTTAAGATTATGGTAAGTTGTTGAACGTGTTCAAAACGATTGTTTTAGGAATATTTTTATTGGCTGCGGCAGGGGGAATTCTGTTCTCTCAACAATCGCTCTCCATGGAGCAAGCCATTTTCGAAGCCAACCTGATCCAGGTCAAAAAACCGGTCAACAGCAAATTTATTCGACCGTTCCTGTTCGGCCATGAAGCTTTTTATGCCGATCTTTTCTGGATCGATTCAATTCGATGGTCGGTCGAGCGCGGCATGCCAGGATTGGGAACCTACCTTTACAAAACACTGGATATGGTCACGGATTTAGATCCACGGTTTGAACAAGCTTATGTTTGGAGTTCGTCCGCCATCACATTTTCAGTTTCTTCGGATATGTCCTATAAAGAACGCGTGTTGGCCGCCAATGAGATCCTTCAAAAAGGCTGGAATTATATTCAAAATGATACCGAAGGTTGGAAACACTTTTCTCATTACTGGATGATTCCGCAATTGTTGGCGTTCAATTATGGGTTTGAACTCAAGGATAAGGAAAAAGCTTTGGAGTACAACCAGGCATTGATGAGTGTTCCCGATCTCCCTCCCCATATGAAAACCTGGGTGGCTGGTCTGTACCGTGAATCCAACCAAAAGGAAAAAGGATTGGGTTTTTTGGAACAGTTGCTGGCTGTGGAGACATTGCAGGCCCAGATGCGCATGACCGATGATGAGGAAGTTAAAACCAGACTTCGTGGAAAGCTTTTGGCTTTCTATAAAAGCTAAGCACCATGGAGCAGGGTGACCAACGCATCATTCAGATTCAGACGGAAGTCAAAGAGCTTGTCGACGATTGGCGAAGTCAATATGAGTTCATTCCATTTTCGCTCTATGTATTGATGCACAATCGAGATAAACAATCTACTGGGGAAGGAATGTATGATATTTTTTCCCGCATCTGATGTGAGGTAAGTATGACGGATTTTGCTCTGGAAATATCGAATGTAACGAAAAATACAAAACCGACTTCTGGAAACGCCCTTCTTTGAGCGTAAGCGATGTTAGCTTCAATGTTCCACAAAGAGTATTTGTGGATTGATCGGTCCCAACGGTGCAGGAAAACCACCATCATCAAGATGATTCTGGGATTTATCGAGCCAACGGCGGGCAGCGTGAAAATTTTTGGACAAAATGCCACCGATGAATCCACGCACAGAAAAATCGGTTATTTGCCTGAAGCTGCTTATTATTATGATTATTTGAATCCGGTGGAGTTTTTGGATTTCTACGCCAAACTTTTCAACATCCATCTCACCTGAGAAAAGAGCGCATCAAATCCCTTTTGGAATTGGTGGGGTTGTCAGGTCGTGAAGACTCAAGCTGCGTAGTTTTTCCAAGGGTATGCTTCAGCGCGTGGGCATCGCGCAAGCTTTGATCAACGATCCAGAAATGGTGATCTTTGATGAACCCATGTCTGGGTTGGATCCGGTGGGAAGAAAAGATGTCCGCGACATCATGATTTCGCTCAAGGAGCGTGGGAAAACCGTCTTGTTCTCAACTCACATTCTTTCGGATGTAGAGAACCTGTGCGATCATGCGGTGATGCTTGTCAAAGGTAAACTCAAGGCCAGCGGAACCGTGGATGAGCTTGTCCGGCCAAGAATTCAAAGCTACGATCTGGTCATTGAATCAACGGGAAATGTCGATGTTCCAAACGATTGGAAATCGCAGGTTCGTATTCTTGATTTTCAAAAAAATCGAACGATTCGATTCCAGCTCACCGATTCGATCAATCAGAAAACCATTTTGGAATGGGTTCAAAAAAACAATCTTCCGCTGGTTTCCTTCGTTCCGCACAAGGAAAGCCTCGAAGACATTTTGATACAGAATATGGAGATAGATGCACAAGATATTGGCCATTGCCCAGAACACATTCAAAGAAGCCATCCGTCAGAAAATTTTGTACGCGCTGATTTTTCACGATCCTGTTGTTTTGTGCTTCTTATTTCTTGGCGCAACTTTCCATCGGTGACGCGGCTTCGAAAATCGTCAAGGATATGAGCTTGGCTTCCATTTATATGATGGGGGTATTCATCGCGTTGTCGATGGGCATCAGTCTGGTTTTCAAGGAAATCGATCGTAAAACCATCTACACCATTCTGGCTAAACCCGTTTCGCGCATGGAGTTCTTGGTCGGTAAATTCGTCGGATTGGTGTTCACGGTAGGCGTAGAGATCGCATTCATGGGCCTTCTGATGTTCGCCATGTTGTCGATTTATCCGGAGCCTTTGGATTGGAATCTCTGGAAAGCGATCATTCTGATTTTCATCGAACTTTGCGTATTGATTTCGATTACGCTTGTTTTCTCATCCTACAGTTCCTCATTCATGACATCGCTTTTTTGTTTCTCGGTTTTGATCATGGGACATTTGACTGATGATTTGATCGCCATCATTACAGAGAAAGCCCAATATCTGGAAAAAAAACAAAAACTCACGCCGGTCATGGATGTATTTTTTACAATGGGTAAAAAGTTGCTTTCGATTTTCAACCTGGATTATTTTGCGATCAATTCCAAGATCGTTCACGGTGTCCTTATTCCGTGGAGCTATATCTGGTATGGTGTGGTTTACGGTATCTGCTTTTCATTTGTGTTTATCATGATTGCAAACTTCCTTTTCTCCAGAAAAGATCTAAAGTAATCCTATGATGTCGCACGAAACTTACGTTCAAACGATCTCATTCATCTTCGGTATGATGGTGGGAAGTTTCGGCAATGTTGTGATTTACCGTCTTCCTCTGGCGCTGAATCTTGTTTCTCCACGTTCCCATTGTGGAAAGTGCAAGACACCGATTTCTTGGTACGAAAATATCCCTTTGTTGAGTTTTCTTGCTCTGCGTGGTCGATGTGGTCATTGTGGAATTTCGATCGGCTGGATCCATCCGATCGTCGAAGTGGTGGTGGGATTTTTTGCCATGGCATGCGTGATTCGATTTGGGCTTACATTCCAGGCGGTGTATTTCTTCGTTCTTCTGACGGCTCTTTTGATCGCAAGTCTGATCGATCTCGAGCACCGAATCATTCCGGATTCGATTTCACTTGGTGGTATGGTCATCAGCTTTCTGATCGCCGGATTGTTTCAATGGGCCAATAAATCATGGCACATCAGTTTCATGGATTCCTTTCTCGGGCTGGTCGTTGGAGGGGGCTTTTTATGGGCGATTGCCTGGGGATACGAAAAACTAACAGGTCGAGAAGGTATGGGATTTGGGGACGTCAAACTCGTCGCTCTTTTTGGAGCTGCAGGCGGATGGCAGGCTGCCATTTTCTCCATTTTCATCGGTTCGATGTTGGGATCCGTGGTTGGCTTGTTTCTGATTTTGGTTCAAAATAAAAATCGTCGAACAGCAATTCCATTCGGGCCATTTCTATGTTTTGGCTTCTTTTTGGTTCTCCTTCATATGTTGAACATTATTCATATTCCCTTACAATGGACCAATGCCATCGGGTTTTGAAAAACCATTGCTGATTTCCAATCATGAGAGAATCGCCAACATTCTCAAAATCATTGAGCGCGTAGCTCCGTACAAAACCACTTGCTTGATTTTAGGTGAAAGCGGCACGGGTAAGGAGCTTGTTGCGCGCTTAATTCATGATCAAAGTCCGCGAAGGAACAATCGATTTATCGCCATCAACTGCGGTGCGATTCCTGAGAATCTATTGGAGAGTGAACTTTTTGGATATGAAAAGGGAGCCTTCACCGGGGCAACCAAATCCAAAAAAGGTCTGTTCGAAGAAGCCAATGGCGGAACATTGTTCCTGGATGAAATCGGAGAAATGCCGCTGCTGCTCCAGGCAAAACTTCTGCGCGTGCTTCAAGAAGAAGAAATTCGACGCGTCGGCGATGTGAATCCAATCAAAACCGACGTGCGTATCATCGCCGCAACACTCAAGGATTTGTCGATTGCTGTGAAGCAAGGAACATTTCGCGACGATTTGTTTTATCGATTGAATGTTCTACCCATTCGCATTCCGCCGCTTCGTCATCGCATCGAAGATATTCCGACACTTGCGAATCATTTCATCCAAAGCTTGAATCAAAAACTCAAAACTAACATTACAGGAATTGATTCCGAAGTTTTGGAACGATGGAAGGGCTACGACTGGCCAGGCAATGTCCGTGAATTGGAAAACACCATTGAACGTTCGATGGTGATGGTCCGACAAGGAACGATCGGACTCAAGGACTTGCAACACGACTTCATTCCCAAACTTCGCGACAGCACGCTCAAATCCTATCGCGTAGAAGAGCCTCAAGAAGATCTTTCGATCAAGAAGCGCACGCGTGAAATCGAAGAGGAATTGATTTTAAAAGCCCTCGAACGCACCCATGGCAATCGCACCCATGCCGCCAAGCTTTTGGAAATCAGCCACCGGGCACTTTTATATAAACTCAAAGAATACAACCTTCTGGATAAGATCAAAAAATAACGGTATAATGAAGTACTGTGAGTCTTGACGTGAACTGCAAAAAAATCCAACAAAATCGAGCCTTTACAATTGTCGAAATCATGGTTGCCCTTGTGATTTTGGCTGTCGGTCTTTTGGGAATGGCCGGCATGACCGTTGTTGTGATGCGCGGTAGCCGTGGCGCTGAAGATCTTGCCAATGCCACCAACGTTTGTCAGCAAAAAATTGAAGAACTCAAGGACATTGCCTGGAGCGATTTGGGCAATCCGGATGGATCTTTGGACAACACTACCTTTGGCCGACCCAATGCGGGCATGGTTCAGGAAGTGAATTTAAATTCACAAGGCATGACCTGGGCTGCATTTTGCACACAGCAATCGGGAATCACAGGTTCAGCCTGTGAGGGACAATCCGCAAGCTGCGGGACTCTAGAAAGTTCGAACTGTCCTTCTAACAATAATTCAGCAGGCTGTGTTTGCAAAAGATTTGTTGATCAGGCGGGTCCCTACAAGTATTCACGCACTTTTGCGATTTGCGATGGTGAGAACTACCCTGGCCTTGTCACAAGTGCAGCTATGGGATCGGCCGCCAATCCTTCTAGTTTTCAATATTCAGCGGCGCCCAATTGCGAAGTCAATCCGAACAACAATACGACTCGTGCGGCGGCCTTGGCTTGTGAAGGCAATGATATCCTTACAACAGGTGCCGATAGCCCTGAAAAAATGATCAAAATTCTCTCGCACTTGGCGCACCAAAGAAGGACGTTGTTCTTATGTCAACTTCGAAGCCTTAAGAATGAATAATTTATAGTTATTTCAGTATCTTAAATTCTTAACACTCAGCTTTACGCTTTCGTTGCAATTTAAGGATGGGGTGGTATAACGCCGCTACCCATGAAACCCGAAAAAGTCACATCCAAAAGCGGTAAAATCAACGTTCCAGATTATCCGATCATTCCCTTCATTGAGGGTGATGGAGTCGGTGTAGATATTTGGAAAGCGTCTCAACCCGTATTCAACGCCGCGATTGAAATCGCCTACGGCAACAGAAAAAAGTAGAATGGAAAGAAATCTACGCAGGTGAAAAAGCCAACGCAAAATTCGGATCATTTCTCCCAGATGAAACACTCAAGAAATCAAAGACCATACGATTGCGATCAAAGGTCCCTTGGGTACACCAACGGGTGGCGGTATTCGCAGCATCAACGTTGCATTGAGACAGATTTTTGATTTGTACGCCTGCATTCGCCCAATTCGTTATTTCGATGGCGTGCCTGCACCTGTGAAACATCCTGAAAAAGTCGACATGACGATCTTCCGTGAAAATACCGAGGATGTCTATTCCGGCATTGAATGGGAATCCAATTCCACAGAAGCGAAAAAATTGATCGCATACATGCAAACCGAACTCAAATCCAAAGCAATTGTCGCTGAGAGCGGTATCGGTATTAAACCAATCAGTCCGATGGGTTCAAAACGTTTGGTTCGTAGCGCAATTCAATTTGCGATCGCTCAAAAAAAACCTTCCGTGACAATCATTCACAAAGGCAACATCATGAAATTTACCGAAGGTTCTTTCATGAAATGGGGATTTGAAGTTGCGGCACAAGAATTCGCAAATGAAACCATCACTGAAACGGAAGTCATGGAGAAACACGGCGGAAAAGCTCCGGCCGGAAAAATCGTGATCAAAGAACGCATTGCGGATGCGATGTTTCAGCAAGCACTTCTTCGTCCGGACGAATACAGTGTTCTTGCAACCACAAACTTGAACGGTGACTACTTGTCCGATGCGCTTATCGCGCAGGTTGGCGGTCTTGGCTTGGGCCCTGGGGCAAACGTCGGAACTGACATCGCAATGTTTGAAGCAACCCACGGCACTGCGCCGAAACACGCGGGCAAAGACACCATCAACCCAGGATCTTTAATTCTTTCAGGTGTGATGATGTTCGAACACATGGGCTGGAATGAAGTGGCAAATTTGATCACCAAAGGTTTACAAGCCACGATCGCTCAGAAAAAAGTGACATACGATTTGGAAAGACAAATGCAAGGCGCAACGCTGTTGAAATGTTCGGAGTTCGGACAAGCGATTGTTGCCAACATGAGACAATTATAGTAGCAGGCCCGTCGGCCTGCATTATCTAGGGAGTAATAATGAACAACAATAGAAGAAAAAAAATCACAGTCGTTGGCGCTGGTAACGTAGGCGCAACCGCAGCACATTGGGCAGCCGCTAAGGAACTTGGCGATGGTGTTTTGGTGGATATCGCTGAAGGTATTCCGCAAGGCAAAAGCCTAGACCTTCTTCAATCTTCTCCAGTAGAAGGTTTTGATGTCAAAATCACAGGTACGCAAAGCTACGAAGAAACCAAAGATTCAGATGTTGTGATCATCACCGCAGGTTTGCCGCGCAAACCAGGTATGACCCGTGATGATTTGCTGAAAATCAACTCCGGCATCGTGAAATCTGTTACCGAAAACATCGTAAAATATTCTCCGAACTGCGTGCTCATCATCGTATCGAATCCTTTGGACGCTATGGTTTATGTCGCAGCAGAAGCCAGCAAATTCCCACGTGAACGCGTGATCGGTATGGCCGGCGTTTTGGATTCGGCTCGTTTCCGCACATTCTTGGCTGAAGCTTTGGAATGTTCTGTGCGCGATGTGAATGCATTCGTGCTTGGTGGCCACGGTGACACCATGGTTCCACTGGTTCGTTTCTCGACAATGGCAGGTATTCCAATTTCGAAACTTCTGCCAGCAGATCAAATCAACAAAATCGTTCAGCGTACGCGCGATGGCGGTATTGAAATCGTGAACCATTTGAAAACCGGTTCTGCGTTCTACGCTCCATCGGCTGCAGCTGTTGAGATGGCTGAAGCGATTTTGAAGGATCAAAAAAGAATTCTTCCATGCTGCGTTCGCCTCGATGGCGAGTATGGTGTGAAAAACGTATTCGTCGGTGTTCCGGTGAAACTCGGTGCAAAAGGCGCTGAAAAAGTCATCGACGTCGCACTTGAAGGCGAAGAAGTTGCCATGTTTAAAAAATCAGTCGACGCCGTTTCCAGTTTGATGGAAACAGTTCGCGGCTTTCTATAGGAATTAAGGAAGTAATATGAAGATTCATGAGTACCAAGCAAAAGAAGTGTTTCGCGCGGGAAATATCCCGACATTGAAAAGCAAAACAGCAACCACGCCCGATCAAGCGGTCGAAGCGGCGAAAGCCGTTTCTGACAAAGCTCCTTGGGTTGTAAAAGCACAAATTCACGCGGGTGGCCGCGGCAAAGGTGGCGGTGTCAAACTCGCGAAGTCTTTGGATGAAGTGAAAAAGTATGCGACGGAAATCATGTCGAAAAACTTGGTCACTCACCAAACAACTGCAGAAGGTCAAAAAGTTCACACGCTTTTGATCGAAGAGGGTTGCAACATCGGTAAGGAATACTATCTTGCTGCGGTGCTTGATCGCAAAACCGCATCGATCGTTGTGATGGCATCCTCTGAAGGCGGCGTTGATATTGAAGAAGTGGCTGAAAAGCACCCTGAAAAAATCTTCAAGATCCATGTCGATCCAGCCGTAGGTTTTGTTCCTTATCAAGGTCGTACGTTGGCATTCCAACTTGGTCTTGCACCTGAACTTCACAAGCCATTCTCGCAAATGATCTCGAATCTGGTGAAAGTGTTTGTTGGCAATGATTGCTCGATCGCTGAAATCAATCCGCTTGTCGTGACCAAAGAAAACACATTGATTGCTTTGGACGCAAAAATGATTTTCGACGACAACGCGATGTACAGACATGAGCCACTCAAAGCTTACTTCGATCCGAATGAAGAAGATCCTCAAGATCTTGAAGCGGCGAAATGGAACCTCAACTATATCCGTCTCGACGGCAATATTGGTTGTATGGTCAACGGTGCTGGTCTTGCGATGGCGACCATGGACATCATCAAATTCTCCGGGGGCTCTCCGGCGAATTTCTTGGACGTGGGCGGTGGCGCTAGCGGCGACATGGTTCGCGAAGCCTTCAAGATTTTGATGGGCGACAAAAATGTAAAATGCATTTTCGTGAACATCTTCGGCGGTATTTTGAAATGCGATGTTCTCGCGCAAGGTATCGTGGATGCAGTGAAACAAACCGGTCTTAAACTTCCACTGGTTGTTCGTATGGAAGGTACCAATGTTGAGAAGGGTAAAGAGATTTTGAATTCTTCGGGTTTCAAAATTCTAACCGCTTCGAACATGGCAGAAGGCGCTCAACTCGCCGTTAACGCTGCGAAAGGGATGTAATCATGTCGATTCTAGTTAACAAAGATTCAAATGTAATTGTTCAAGGTATTACAGGTAGCAACGGTTCTTTCCATGCCAAAGGCTGCAAAGAGTACGGAACCAAAATCGTAGCGGGTGTTACACCAGGCAAAAGCGGTCAATCTGTCGAAGGCATTCCAGTGTTCGATACAGTTGCGCAAGCCAAAGCGAAACACAAAATCGATGCAACGATGATTTACGTTCCAGCAGCATTTGCGATGGACGCGATCTTCGAAGCGATCGACGCTGAAATTCCACTCATCGTATGCATCACCGAAGGTATTCCAGTGATCGATATGGTGAAAGTGAAACGCGCGCTTAAAAATTCCAGCAGCCGCATGATTGGTCCAAACTGCCCAGGTCTCATCACTCCGGGCGGAGCGAAACTCGGGATCATGCCTGGTTACATTCACCGTCCAGGAAAAATCGGCGTGGTATCGCGCAGTGGAACGTTGACGTATGAAGGCGTTTATCAACTTTCCAGCCTTGACCTCGGTCAGTCAACTTGTGTTGGTATCGGCGGCGATCCAATCATCGGATCTGAATTCGTCGACATCATCGCTGAGTTCGAAAAAGATCCAGGCACCGAAGCCATCCTGATGATGGGTGAAATCGGTGGAACGGCGGAAGAAGAGGCGGCTGAATTTGTGAAAAAGCATGGAACGAAGCCCGTCTTCGGATTCGTTGCAGGTAGCACAGCTCCTCCGGGACGTCGTATGGGTCACGCGGGCGCGATCATTTCCGGTGGTAAAGGTACCGCGGAAGCGAAAAAGAAGCGATGAGATCTGCGGGTATCACCGTGATCGAAACCCCAGCTGAAATGGGACAAACCGTTTACAACAAACTAAAAGGTTAATTGTTTTGGCGGCCCCGTCGGGCCGTTAACTCTAGAAAGGTAATTATGATTGAGAATACGTTAGGATTGATTAAACCAGATGGCGTTCGCAAAAATGTGATCGGCCAAGTCATCGCTCGTTATGAAGCGGCAGGACTCAAAGTCGTTGCGATGAGAATGCTAACGCTTTCTCGCAAAGAAGCTGAAGGTTTCTATGCTGTACACCGTGAGCGTCCGTTCTTTCCAGCATTGACGGAATTCATGTCCTCTGGACCGATCGTGGCTCTTGTTCTTCGCGGTGAAAACGCGATCAAAAAGAACCGCGAAGTGATGGGCGCAACCAACCCGAAAGATGCTGCTGCCGGCACCATCCGCAAGGACTTTGCTACATCCATCGACGAGAACACAGTGCACGGATCTGACGCTCCTGAAACAGCGAAAGAAGAGATTAAGTACTTCTTCTCGAATCTAGATTTTGTAGCTTAAGTATTTAATTATATTGAATAATTAAAAAGGTCGTACCGTAATGTACGGCCTTTTCTATTTTGTGTTATAAGACGCGCAATGACTGCAAGCCAACAACCCTTTCTTTCTCTATCGTTTGATGAGTTTCAGGCGTGGTGTATTGAAAACAAGATTCCCAAATTCAGGGCGCAGCAGGTCTTTGAATGGGTCTATAAAAAGGGCTGTTTGGACTTTTCCAAAATGTCGAACCTGGCCAAGGATCTTCAGGCCAAATTCGCTTCAAGCTTTTCATTTCCTGACTTCAATATCGAAGAATTCGTATCAGATGACGGCGTTCGCAAGTTTCATGTTCATTTGAAGGATGGCAAATCGGTCGAGTCGGTTTGGATTCCAGAAGTTTCTCGCGCCACACTTTGCGTTTCATCGCAAGTGGGCTGTGCCATGGCGTGCAAATTCTGCGTGACCGGTCTTCAAGGGTTCATGCGCAACCTCACCATGGAAGAAATTCTCATGCAGCTGTATTACGTTCGTTGGGTGAGGGGATTGCAGGTTTCGAATGTCGTGTTCATGGGCATGGGCGAGCCAATGCTGAATTATGACAATGTCGTAAAAGCTGTGAATCAAATGACCGATGTTAAAGCGTATGAAATGGGGCATCGCAAAGTTTCCGTTTCCACCGTCGGCATGGTTCCAAAGATTCTGAAATATTTCGAAGACACCAATGCGCGTCTGGCGATTTCGCTGACTGGTTCGTCGAATGAATCCCGCGACCACTGGATGCCGATCAACCAAAAACATAATCTTCAAGAATTGAAAAAAGTACTTAAACAAGTACCGACCAACAAATGGCGCAAGATCATGTTTGAAGTGGTGATGATCAAAGACGAAACCGACACCGATCAACAAGCCAAAGATCTGGTGAACTTCCTGCAAGGCTTGGCGGCGAAAGTAAATCTGATTCCGTACAATGAAAACCCACGCTTTCCGGATCTCAAAGCGCCCGATCGTGAACAGCTTTTGAAATACAGAGATCGTCTGATGAAAGCCGGTTTCCACACCACCATCCGCAAAAACCGCGGTAACGGCATCTTCGGCGCATGCGGACAACTGTCCAGTACCAAATACGGAAACTGACCAAAATCTTCTAGTTCTGTCCTGCGCGATGATTTAGAATAATGTGATCATGAAGTGGAAGCACCCTAGACATACGATTCTTAGCGGAATTTCTTTATTCATTTGGGCAGGACTCTTGACCTATGCCAATTGCGGTACCAAAGGCGGCTCTGGGGGCGGTGGATTTGAGTCCAAGGATCCATTCATCTCCACCTGGCAAACCACCACAGCCAATGAAGAGATCAAGCTCCCATTGCGCGAAGGTTATGAATACAACATGATCGTGAATTGGGGCGATGGGACTACTTCCAAAATCACGGCTTGGGACGATGAAGCCAAAATTCATGAATATGCAGAAATCGGAACCTATACGATTACCATCAAAGGCATTGCCGAAGCTTGGTACTTCAATGCTTGTGACATGGATCCAGACAATCATTCCGAAGAAAAAATCCTCACCGTTGAAGATCTGGGTGACATGGGCTGGAAAAATCTGGAAAAGGCCTTCTGCGGTTGCATCAATCTGACGACATTCAAAGGCGGCAACACCTCCGAGGTAACCAATATGGAAGCTATGTTTTGGTCGGCGATCGCACTGGAAGCCGAGATCAATCATTGGAATACGTCGAAAGTGAAAAACATGAAACAAATGTTCGATGGTGCCCATGTTGAGAATATGGACCTGCGAGGATGGGATACCTCCAGCGTAAGCAACATGGAACGAATGTTCATCGCCGTAGATGGGGAACCAATTCTGGGCGACTGGAACACCTCCAAAGTCACAACGATGCGGCAGATGTTTTATTTGTCTTCCGTCAATCCCGATATGTCGGGTTGGAATTTTGCGAGTATCACGGATATGTCCCAAATGTTGGTTGGACAATGCTTACGCCGCGCAACTATACGGACTTTTTGGTTCGTATTCACCAAACACGAACAAACAACAATGTCAGTTTAGGATCTACGGCCAATTATTATGACAGTGCGGCCGATGAGCGCACGGCTTTGGTCAACACATATGGATGGACAATTACAGACAACGGATCCGCCGGCCCCGATCCAGGATAAAGTGAATCAAAAACCTTTTGGTTTTAAGGCCATCCCTGTGATAGTTAAAAATCGAATTCAACCAGGGAGTTATCATGTCTGAAAAAGTATTGGGTGTCGTAGGTGGTAGCGGTCTTTATGATATTGAGGGGATGACCAACATCCAAAAGCATTCAATCACCACGCCATTTGGCGAACCTTCGGACGCCTATGTTTCCGGCGAACTCAATGGTACCAAAATCATCTTTCTTCCTCGTCACGGCGTTGGTCACCGCTTTCTTCCGGGTGAAGTGAACTATCGCGCCAATATATGGGGATTCAAAAAGCTTGGTGTTGAATTTTTGCTGAGCGTGAGCGCTGTCGGAAGCTTGAAAAAGGAAATCGCCCCGGGTGATATGGTTCTTCCAGACCAATTCTATGACCGCACCATGGGTCGCAAATCCACGTTCTTCGGAGAAGGCATTGTGGCGCACGTCGGTTTCGGTGATCCGATCTGCAAAAAATTTCAAGACTATGTTTTTAAGGCTTGTAAAAAGGTGGACGTCAAAACGCATCTCAACGGTACTTATGTTTGCATGGAAGGTCCGCTTTTCTCAACCAAATCTGAATCCCACTTTTACAGAAGTCTGGATGCTAGTGTGATTGGTATGACCAACTTGACCGAAGCCAAACTGGCTCGTGAAGCGGGTATTTCGTATGTTCCTCTCTCTCTTTCCACAGACTATGACTGCTGGCATGAGGAAGAAGAAGCTGTGACTGGTGCGCACGTGGTTGAAGTCATGAAGAAAAATGTCGGAACAGCCAAGAAGATCATTGCGGAATTGACCAAAGATATGATCGACGGGAAATCTCCGTTCCATGACGTATTGAAATATTCCATTGTGACGGACCTGAAAATCGTTCCAGCCGCAACGCGAGAAAAGCTTTCCCTTTTTCTTCAAGGATTATAGACTGTCAGGCATGAAGAAACATGCCCTTATCTTAAGTTTGATCGTTACAACCTTCGCCTTGTCCGCTTGTGGGCGCAATGTGAAGCGGATGGAAGAGGCGGATGTCCACTTTCAGGCATCGAAATCGTTGCATGCCAAAGGTGAAGTGATTCAATCTTTGGCCGAAGCACTTAAGGGTGCCAAAGCTGATCCAAAAAATGAAGAGATTCAGAACTTTCTAGGCCTTCTGTACGCTGAGCGTGGAGACACAGCGCTTGCTCTTGAGCATTTTGAGAAATCCGTCAAAGCAAAGCCAGATTATTCCGAAGGCCATAACAATCTGTGCGCATTTCTTCTCCAGGAAAACAAGCCTGACGAAGCGCTTGATCACTGCCAAAAAGCCGTTCAAAACGTAACATATGCCACACCGGAACGTGCCTATAACAACATGGCGATGGCCTATGAGAAAAAGGGTGATTCTGCCAAGACAGCTGAAATGCACAGCAAAGCGCTCCTTCACAATAAAAAATTTGTGTTCAGTCTGCTCTATTTGGGAAAAGCAGCCTACGACAAGCGTGATTACAAAAAAGCCAAAGAATACCTTTCTTCCGCAGATGAAGCTTGTGTAGCGTCCCCCAAAGGAGCTTGGGGAAATGCCTGCCCAGAATCCCAATATCATTTGGCACTTACGCTTCTACAATTGAAAGAAACGCCGCAAGCTGTCATGGCGTTTGAAAACTGTCAGGCTTCAGATTCTTCCCCGACCAATGAGTACAAGACGAAGTGCGAAAAAAGTCTTCGAATGTACCGTTGATTGTTTGGCAGAGTCTCTCCGGTCGAGTATAATTATCCTGTTTGGATAACTATCTGATTTTCATCATCAAAAAGAGGTCCTATGCGCATTAAGTCCGTTCTACTCACCACGCTCATTTTGTCTACTTCTGCGATTGCAGCACCTGGCGAAGGGAAAGCATATCTCGAACGTGGAGTTCAAAGTTTCGAAGCGGGCCAAAACAAAGAAGCGCAAAGTTTTTTCCAAGAAGCCATCAAGCAAAATGCAAATGACGACACGGCCTACATGTGGCTGGGAAAAACATATGAGGAAGACAAGTACTACGATAAGGCGCTGAAAGAATATCAACGCGCTCTGGTTCTTAATCCCAAAAATGCTGAGACCAGTTTTTTGATGGGTCGCATTTATTTCAACAAGAAAGATTTTGGCAACGCCAAAGGATATTTGGAAAAGGCCCCTTCCGATAATGCCTCAGCGCACGCGATGTTGGGTGAGATTCATCTCGCAGAAAAAAACGATTCCAAAGCACGCTCTGAATTCAAAAAAGCCATCAAGATCAATTCCTCTCTGGAGAACGCGCGTATCGGCTTGATGGAAATCGACTTGAAGGAAAAGAAACCCAACGAAATGGTGAAAGAACTCGAGGCGATGAAACTGGATTTTCCAAACAACATTCGAGCCAAAAATCTTCTCGCAAAAGCTTACTATAGTAATGCGGATTATGATTCTGCACTTCGTGAATATTCGGATGTGCTTCGTCGCTCTTCGGACAACAAAGAGGCCTGGTACGGCATCGGTCAGACGATGGAAAAGACAGGTAAATATTCCCAATCTCAAACCGCTTATGAAAAAGCGGCAAGCTATGGGTATCCTGCGGCTCAGGTGAACCTGGGCTTGGGTCGAGTAGCAGCGGCACAGAAAAAATATGCCGAAGCCAACGCGTTGTTGGAACGTTCATATCAAGCCAATCAGAAAAACAATGCTCCACTGATTGAGCAAGCCAACATCGCCATATTGCAAAGCAAATGGGACGATGCTCAAGTTTTGCTTCAAAAAGCTGCAGTTGTGGGCAGTGGTGGAGAAAAAAGAGAAGCGCGCATCAGCTACTTGTCCGGCTTAGCTTATGCTCGTCAGAAAAAATATCCTCAAGCAGAAAAAATGCTTCAGACAGCGGTGAAACAAGACCGTGCAAATCGTCAAGCTCAGTATGAGCTTGCGCAAGTTTACCAAGCTCAGAACAAAAACGATGCAGCGTATTCTGAATTCAATAAACTTAGCAACGGAAACGATGCCATCGCGGCAAATTCACTTCAACAAATGGGTGAGATTCAGCTGAGCCAAAAGAAATTCAAGGCTGCTTATGAAACCTTGAACAAAGCTTCCAGACTCAAACCAGATGAGCCAACCATCTGGAATGGCATCGGTGAAGCAGCAATGGAAATGGGCAACACGCAAGAAGCGCTTGAAAACTTCAATCGCTCGATTGCATTCAATACCAACGATGCTCGCGCTTATTCCAACAAGGCCAAAGCTCATTCCATGAGAAAAGAATGGCAGGCTTCCAAGAAGGCCTACGAAAAAGTTTTGCAAATCAAAACGGATTCGGTTTCGGATTGGGAAGGATTGGCCTATGTCTCCGAACAAGCCAACGAATACCAGTCCCAAGTGCAAGCACTTGAGCGCTTGGAGCACCTTCAACCGCAGAACATCAAGTACTCTTTGAAGTTGGCCGACACCTACCGCTCGAAGGATAATTTTCCTCTGGCAAAAAAAGCTTATCTTCGTGTGATCGCTGTGGATGAACGAAACGTCCATTCTCTTCGCTCTATCGCTCAAATGGCTGAAGCGAATCGCCAGTTCTCTGAAGCTCAAACGTACTACAAGAAGGTTTTGGAAATCGAACCTAACGATGAGACATCTCTTCGTTCAATGGGAAGAATCTCTTTTGATGAAGGTCAGTATTCCAAAGCAGAGTTTTATTATGGCAGTTTGCTCAAGGTTCAACGTCGAGATGCTGATGCAGCCAACAAGCTTGCGATCGCCAAAGAAAAAAACAAAGGATCTACACAGGATGTAATCGCGGCCTATGAAAATGCTTATAGCATCGATCCAAAAGCGAATTTGCAAGCCGGCTTACGTGCTGCAAGTCTTCGCAAGCAAAGCGGCGATCAAAAAGGTGCAATTGGTAAATATGAAAGAGTTCTCAACCAGAACCCTGAAAACATCGAAGCGATGACTGAAAAAGCAGACCTTCAAGCAGCAACCAAGGACTGGACAGCAGCTGTGGCGTCATACGAAGCGCTTCATGCGAAAAAAGCTCCGACTCAGAAAGCTCTGTGAAGCTTTTGTGAAGGCTTACAAAAACACGAACCAAAACGAAAAAGCTGCCAAGATGTATGAAAAAGCGATTGGCTTGAATCCAAGCCGTCCGGATCTTTATTATGATCTGGCGGTCATTCAGAACAAACTCGGCAAACGTGAGCAAGCCAAAGATTCATTGCAAAAGCTCGTTTTGGGATCTCCGAAAAATGTCAAAGCATTGATGATGCTTGGTGATTTCCAATTTCAAGACGCTGATTACAAAAACGCGCTTGAAAGTTACAAAGATGTCACCGAAATCACCCCACAAGATGCGGATGCATTCGAAAAGTTGGGCAATACTCAAATGAAGCTCAATCAACCTGATGCTGCGATGGTATCTTATCAAAAAACAATCGCTCTTGATTCCAAACGTGATCATGCACAATGGGAGTTGGGTAACTTGGAATCAAACAAAAAGAATTCAAGTTCAGCCCTCAATCACTACCAGAAGGCAACCATCATCAAACCGAATGAATTCAAGTATCAATTGAGTTATGCCAATGCATTGCAGGCAGATAAGCAATATCAAAAAGCAGTTATTGTGTATCAAGCTGCGGAACGCATCGATTCCAAAAACGAAGAAATGCTTCTGAATATGGCTCAAACTCATGCGTTGTTGAATAATCACAAAGCTGCGCTGGACGCATATTCCAGAGCTGCAAAAGTGAATCCAAGCAACGGACCTGAAAGTCACACTTGGGACGTGCGCGCTCCAATGCCAAAATGGGTGAGTGGGCGGCTGCCGCCAATGCTTATGACGACGTGTATAAGCTAGATTCCAAGAATGTGGATTGGGCATTTGAACGTGGTTTGGCTGCTGAGAATGCCGGTGACGCCAACCGCGCTATCGCAGCTTTTCAAGATGTCGTGAAATTGGATGCACGTCATACCAAAGCGCATGCGCACTTGGGTAAATTGTTCTATGACCAAAAGATTTTGCCAGGCAAAACCATCTCTCCACATTGCGATTGAAGGCAATGCCGATAGTTGGAACTCCCATGAGTTGCTGGCTGAAATCTATTATTCAGAAAACAACTACAATCAGGCACTTCGTTTGTTTAAAGTTGTGAAAGACAAGAACAACAAAAACGCAAAACGCGCCATTGAAAGGGATGATCTATCGCAAGTTGAAAAACTTTGACGAAGCGGCAGAGAGTTGAAATCATCGATCGCGATCGATTCCGGCAACAAGGAAACCCATTATGAATTGGGTATGGTGTATGTCGCGAAAAACGATTCAAAATCAGCGTTGACTGAATTTGAAAAAGCGATCCAAATCGACGGCAAACATGCCTTGAGCTGGTATGAGAAAGCCCGCTTGCTGGATGAAAAATCTCAGCGTCAACGTAAGGAGCAGGCTTATATCGAGGCAATCACTGCGAATAACCAATTCACGGAAGCCCGTTGGGAGCTCGGCAATCTGTATTTGAAGAACGAGCAATATCCGAATGCCATCCGGTCAGTATCGTGGTATTTGAAATATGATCCGGACAATCGCGGTGGCGATCAAATTGGCTCAAATACACCTTGAAATCGACGAGTCCAAAGGAAGCTGTGTCCGATTTGGAAACCTATGTGAAAAATCACAACAAAGATGCACAGGCGAACTTTTTTGTTCGGTCAAGCGCTCTATCAAAGCGAACGAGGAAACCGAAGCCAAGAAGTACATTGAAACTTCGGCATCTCAGGATCCGAACAATGCGCAGGCTCAATTGCTTCTTGGTTTGATCTCGCTGAAACAGGACAAGTTTTCGGATGCAAAAAATTACTTCAACAGGGCCGTCAATCTCGAACCGAATACTGCCAAGGCTTATTATGGTTTGGGACAAGTCGCCGCGAAGGAGAGAAAAAATACGACGAAGCTTTGAGCCTGCAACGCAAAGCTTTGGACTTGGACCCTAAGCTTGCGGATGCTCATTATCAAATGGGTGTCGTTTACATGGCGCAGGGAAAAGAAAAGGAAGCCAACGAAGCATTTTCTAAATCAACCCCGGTCAATTCTCTTTCGGATTTGAAAAAGGGTGTGGATGCGGAAGAAGCTGCCAATAAATTCAAGGATCGTTAGTCCATGAAAAAAATCTTCCTTCTGTTGATTCTGTTTGTTGCTGGATCTGCAAATGCTGCGCAATTTTTGAAGATCACCAAGCCATTCAGTTATTGCGTACAAAGAACCGACCATCCACTCAAAGATGTTACGAGTGTGTTTGCAGAGGAGATGAAGTTGAAATCGTTTCTCTCAAAGATGGTTGGTACAAAGTGAAAATTCCCTATCAACAAGGGTATTTTTTGATGGGTTGGATCCCTCAAAACTCCGCGAACGTCGCGTTTGTGAATCGTGCTGGAAGTTCAAAAACTGCCGCAGCACCGAGCGTTCCGGCACCACTGGCGACAGAAGTCAGGGCATCCACTCCAACAAGCGTTCAACTGGATTGGATCGCAGTGTCGGATCTGAGCTTAATCGTTGGAATGATGAAAGAGTAAGCTTTGTTAAAGGTTTGGCGGGCCAGTTTTTGATTTGCATAAGTATGGAGCATTTCAATATCGTTTCGGTTTGGGATATGAAATGCCGGTCAGTGAGCGACTGAGACTTGGAATTCCTTTCAGTTATACAACGGGCGATGGTTTTAGCTCCATGATGTTCGGGGCAGACCTGAGGTACGGATTCTATACCGGATTTTTCTCGATTTCTCCTGTTGTGGGAATTGCTGGGGAACATTTCTTTGGAAATGGAAAATCTTTTCAAGCCGCATCGGTATTGCAGGCGTATCTTTGGATTTTTCGGTCTCAGAAAATTTGATTCTAGGCGTTGAGCCATTTACGGCCCAAGCCATGTTCTGGAATACAACGAGGCTTTGAACAGATCCCTTTCAACGTGCGTGCCATGAGGCTTGTTGACGATTCGAGGTGCTTGGTGAAATCAATGAAAAATTTTAGTGTTGTTTCTGATTTTTGCGACCACATCTTCTCATGGCCATTTTGGGAAGAGGTTACAACATCGAACGAAAGCTTTTCGCAGAAAGGCCGATAAGATTTTCTTGGGAGAAGTGGTTGATGTCGTTCTCAGTCCTGTATCTTCCGATTCAAACCAGCTTCCCTATATACGGGTCAATTTCAAAGTGTACCAAGAGCTTAAAGGGAATGTTCCTGCAGTATACACTTTCAAGCAGTTTGCTCCCAAAGTAGGAAAACAGTTCAAACTGTTGGGCATGGATAAAAATGCTTGTGTTCCCGGACGAAATTGCTGATGTTCATTGGTGCTCCGAGTCCTCAAACTGGATTTACTTCACCGATTGACATGCAGATGTTCACAGTTCAGGCAAATCAACAGTATGTCGGATATCAATGATGCGATCGTTCTCAATAAAATGCAGGGTGAAAGAACTGAATCGGCACTTTTTAAAGATCTGCAAAATTCTAAAACAATTCGAGCCATGGAAAAAATTCAAACAAAACCATCCGTTCATGGTGTTGGTTCCATGACTTTCAAGGATTTTAAAACTCTGATCGAAGCGAGCGTGCAATGATGAACAAATTTTTGACGGTTGCTTTGATTTTTGTCTCATCCCTCGGGTATGCAGCTGGATATCTCGAATTCGATGACAACGGAAATCCGTATAAATGGGATGATGACGCCAATCCGAATATAGATTGGATCTTGGAAATCTTGGACCGATCGTAACATGACAGCGAGCACGCTCGTGCAAAATTCATTCACGGCGTGGGCGGCCATGAACTCACGTTCAGCAATGGTGGAGCCCTCCTCAAGACATTACGCAGAGCAAATGCCCTTACGTTGATTTCAACGGAAATAATTGCCCAGTTCCCGACTATACGATTGTCTATGATGAAACTGGCGATATTTTTGCCGCTCTTTTCGGCTCTGACGCTGACAATATTCTTGGTATTTCTTCATATGCGTTTGAACAACGCTCAAAAGAAAAATTACTTGCGGATACGCACTTCTCAATAGACTTCAATTCCGGATGCGGGCATGGCTTCTCAAAATGCAATGACTTACATCATGATGCACGAGTTTGGTCCATGGTCAGAATCTATCACATACCCAGATCAACGGTGATTTGGACCATGATGGTCAAGCCGCCAACGATCAGTACATTCCTTTGATGTATCCAATCATCCCGTCAGATGGTCTTGCAAACGCACTTGCAGGGGCGGTATGGGAGGCATCAAGTTGGATGATCAGTTTTCTTTTTGACTCTTTATAGTCCTGCTGTCCTCAACGGTGAAGGTAGAATTCGTGGTCACATTCGTAGTAAAACAGGGGATGGGGTGCTTGGCGCGAATGTTGTTTGCTATGATAAAAACAATCCGCTTCAAAATGCTGTGTCTTGGGTTTCGGATGCTGCTCTTAATGGAAATGGTGAATATGTCTGTGGTCACCTTCCTGCAAGCGATTATCAGGTCGCATCGAGCCAATTACATTGGCCATCAATGCGTGGGATCAAGGTACACCACCTTATATTCCGACAGAATTCTACAATGGTGCTGATGAAAGTTCAGCGCGGACATCGACTCCCTGAATGCAAGTAGATATTCCAGTAGGTACAGCACAGTGAGTGACATCGATCTATTCATCAACGACAATGGCAAAGTCACTTCCGAAAAAAAATCACCGGGCCATTTCTGCGGGATCACCTTCAGTTGGAATATTTCATCTATGTTCCCAAGAGCGTGGGGCAGGCCACTCGACTGCAAAGCACACCTTCTTCGGCAGATGTTGATTTGTATGGAGAAGATGTGACTCTCCATTTTCATTGGCGTTGGCCACAACAGGCCCACTCTATAATCCAAACAGCCCAAATCAGCAGCAGGCTCAGTTTGCCGGAGCTGGAGCCACAGGAAATGAAGAAGTTACCTTGAATAACTCTTCAACGCCTGAAATCGACAATTGTGAGTACCACGTGATCCTTACCAATTACAGCGGTACAACTGTGGATTATGAGCTGACCATAACCCTTGAGGGAGATACCCCGCGATTGAAGGCAAATTTTGATCCTCAGCGTAAAATTCAGGATGGTAAGACGACCTTGGTTCCAGGTGATTTTCCAAACTCAGGACGATCAGTTCCTGATTTCATCCGCCAAGGCGAGGATACAGGCATTGAAAGCATTGCAAATGTATCTGAAGCCCGAATTTATGAAGATACCAACAACAATGGTCGCGTGGATGCGGCGGATACGCTCCTTTCGCAAACTTCAAATATTGATTCTGCAACCAAGACATTCACCTTTAGCAATGAACCTGTTCATCAAAGAAGGAGTAAAGGAACTGTTGTTGACGTACGACATCCCCGCACAGCAAATGCTTCTGCAACATTTTGATGGTGATCGCGATCATGAGCATCATTTTGGTGAGTATTTTTGGTTCTAAGAAAGCTCAATTTTCGACGATTATGATTTTGCTGTCCGTCCTGACTGTACATTGTTCCGGAGATGCAGATAGCGATTTTAATCCAAATATTGTAGATTCCACGCATTTGACAGCCGAAGCATCAGGTTTTGGGGATAAATTTACGATTCAAGTCGGAAAACCAAAATCCGTTAAAAGAATTTTGAATGATTGGTAAACTGTATGAGTGATGTTGTTCAAATCGGAATCATTTGTTTCAAAACCACTCCAGATCCCAAAGATAATCTCCGTTACTGGACAAATATCTCACGGCCAGGAAAGGGGAATTTAATGGGTTTTTCTTCCTGAGCTGGACATCGTGTAATCGATGAAACAAAATTTCATGAAGTCTCCACATGTAGCCAGCGATACCATGGAGTCCAAATCGCCGAGCTTGCCAAAAAGCATCAGCTCGTTTTGCAGGAACATGGACTGAAAAATCGAACATTCGACTAAGTTTTACAATACTCAGTATGTCATTGATGATGTAGTGTCGGTATTGCCAAATATCGCAAGGTTCATTTGTTTTCGATTCAGGAAAAAAACAAACAAGGCTATGCTGAAATCAAAGCGTTATCTTCCTGGTGATTTGGTCGAGCCATTTCAGTTTCAAGACTGGTCGGTAGGCTTGAGCACGTGCTTTGATCTGCGTTTTCCGGCTTTTATGAAAAACTGGCCAGAGCCGCACGTATTGACATTTTGACCGTTCCATCTGGTTTTTTGGAGCGGACGGGAAGACTTCATTGGGAACCCTTATTGAAAGCGCGAGCCATCGAACATCAATGTTTTGTGGTGGCGTGCAATCAGGTGGGTGCACATGAAAATCCAATTATTGGAAAATTCTATGGGCACTCCATGATCGAATCTGGGGAGAAGTCATTTTAGACTCAGGAGAAGAAACAGGGGTGTTTCTAGCCACGTTGGACAAAAAAAAGATTTCTGATGTTCGCGATACGATCCCCATGCGCGAAATCAAATCTTGTAAAAAAGTTTATTAGTGCGAGGCCTTGATCGCAGGCAACAATTCCAAATGCGAAGCATTTGTGCAAATTTGACTCGCCAAATATTATTAAGCGGTGGTGTCGAAAGACAAAATGGCCTGATCGACTTTGTCGTTAGCTCTTCAACTGATCCATCATTGATGATCAAATAATCACACATTTCCATACAGTGATGCAATTGCTGGGCATTGAGATTGTTTTCATCTCTTCTTGTTCTCTTGCAATAAATTCATCAATCGTCGAGGCGTTTTCCTGACGCCGAAGTTGTGATCGCTCAAATCTCGCTGCTTCACAGGAGCATCAACGCCAATCAGAAGAAATGGTTTCAGATGTTGTTTGAGAATCTTGATTTCATAGGGATGCCGAATCGAATCGATGACGTGTTTTTGATTTTGGTCGATATGAAACAGGCCTTTTCAGCCAAAAACCAGGGTGCAATTGTTGTCGCATGAGGTTTGTCCCAAACGAGTCAGATTTTCACGTGTGGGTTCTAGGTTTTGATTTTTAGCTTCGATGCGAAGGATGTCGGAAAGTGAAATGGATTTGAATCCTTTGCGCTTCCGTATTCGTTACTTCTCCTTTACCAGCTGCATTGAATCCAGTTACACCGACATGCAACATTAGGAACCGATCGCTTTTAAATCACGCATGGAGTTTATTCTTCGTCGTCGTAGTCGTCTTCGTGTACTTTTTCTTTTGCCGCCGCTGCTGAAACCGCCTTCGGAGCCGTATTCATCTTCGTCGTCATAGTCGAAGTCATCTTCATCATAAGATTCGAAGATTCCGTTTCGTCATCCGCATACAAGTCATCATCGGCGGAATCGTCTTCTTTCTTCGTCATCGTCGAGATAACCTTCTTCAAATTCTTTGCGGGAAGTGTCAAGTCAAATGATGATAAAAGTGGAGGAGGTGGATGTGTAGATTCTTCACCAAAATTTTCATCCATGTCGTCACCAAACGCAGGAGCTGCGGAAGCCTTTTTCAGAATCTCTTTTTGATCGCTGCTTTTTTCTTTAACTGGAACGACTTTGGCTGTCACCTTGGTGACTTTTTCAGCTTTTTTCGAAACAGCCTTGGTTTTTTTGGCAGGTTTTGCTTTGGCTTTGGAAGCTGCGGGTTTGGACTTTTTATTGGTTTTGCTTTTTCTTCGTCATATTTAACTTACTGATTTTATTGGTTAAAACTGTTGTTTCAGGGAAATAAATCCTCGAAATCTTTACGCAATCAAACTTTTCTTGAAGCTTTTGTCAAAGAAAAAAATCAAAAAAATATAAACAAAAAAACACCTTGAAAACAACGATTTGAGCTTATTTGGCTAAAATGTTAGGTTCACCTTCCTCAAACACTTTTTTGATGGTCGTTAAGGATTTTTACTAAGGGTTAATCCTAAGCCTTAATGATTACTTGCAGGGTGAAAGGTTTCGACGGGTTCGCGGAACATTCAAGTGCACGTCGAGGTTTTCTACCTGGCCTCGTTAAACTGGTACAGAAAAACATAACTGACAACAATCAGCTAGCATTGGCAGCCTAAGTGCAGCCACGTCTGTGCATAGATACCTGCTATGTGCATAGGGCGCAAAACAGCAGGCAAGGTTGCATTTTCGTCTGTAGATGCTGATACCAAAACCAACCAGACTCGGCTTTGAAGATTTTGTTCATGGAAGTTTCAAACAACTTGAAAAACACAGACTAAACGTGTAGTGCTTGGATTGGAAGCTTATTCGGACGGGGGTTCAAATCCCCCCACCTCCAGAGACCCCAGCGGGGGTCTCTTTACAGTTATCCGCTATCCGATATCAGTTGGCTCATCAGAGTTTTTTTCAGATAGCCAGTAACGGATAACAGATAGCCGATAACGGATAACAGATAGCTGATAACAGCACCGAATATCTGAATTCAGATTTTATCGGATTTCTGAGTATTGAACGCCTTGATATCCGAATGTATGAGTCTGTAAAGTGATGCCTTGAGATGATCTGCTTTTTCAACAAATGCTCCGCGATCCAACTTTAAAAGCTTAAATATGGTTTTGCATTCTTTTAAGGATGCATAGGCAGTTTGGAAAAAGTGGCGTTTTTCATTCACGGTTCCTTTTGCATTCCCCTCGGCTAGGTTAAGAGATATCGATGAGGCCGCACGAATCAATTGGTCTCTCAGGTGTCCTTTGACTTCAATTGATTGTATCAACTGATAAAACTCCACAGCCAAATCCAGTGTTCAGGTTACGGTCGTTCGGTTCAGTTTTCAGTTTTGTTTGTAGGGTTTGACCCATATTTTGCTCCTTGTTTGCGTTAACAATCCTAAAGCCAAAACATGGACCAGTAAGGATGTTGAATAGCGCTTGACGGTGGGGCTGGGGTGGCGATATAGAGCCACTTTCAATCTTCAGGAAATGTATGAACAAGGTCATTATCGTTGTTTGGGCGATTGTTTTGGGGCAGGCCTCGGCGTAGCTGCTCAAAATCTCAGTGCAGCAGGTTCGGGTGAGGGAACAAGCGCGACAAGCCGTGAAATTTCAGGCGCATCCTACAGAGTCAATCATAATGGTTCCAGTGTACATTCAGAACCATGGGCGTCCAGATTTGCGATCCGGTTCTACCCAGTAAGACCAGAGCAGGAAACCCAGAGTTCAAAGTTTTGCGAAAGCCAAAGCATTTCAAATTCCTTCAAATGAATATGAAGTTTGAAAAACGACAAACGAATCACCGTTACGGCGTCAAACCTTCGCTATTTATTCAAGCAGACAGTGATGGTTGCGTGATGTCAATTTGGATTCATGATCAAAGCTGGATTACTTCGTTCCGAGCATATTTAAAAGTAAAACCTCGTTTGTATTAGGCTCAAAAACTCAGCGGCTTGCTTGAGCAAATGCCGTTATTAAAATACAAAACAAGGGTTTGAAATTATCACGATTTCTTGGCTTTGAAGCAGTTCGGCGTATGATCGTACCATGCCAATGGCCTGCATGAAGGCATACACAATCGTAGCGCCGACAATTGAATCCACGTTTTTTGAATCTTTGCTCATGATTTCGGAAATGGCGATCGCTTTTTTGCGCTGGGAATAGGGAAGTGTTTTCCATTCACAAGCTCCAGATGTATTTGTCGAAACTTCCGAATTCTCTTTTCACTTCAAGGTAAGCCTTTGCATTGACAACAACAGCATTGATTTTGAGTTTGTTGCGGACGATGCCCTCATTTTCATCAATTGGGCTTTTTCTTCGCATCATATTTCAGAATTTTTGGACGTTGAATTTGTCGAAAGCTTTGTGGTAGTTCTCACGTTTCCGCAGAATGGTGATCCAGCTCAAACCAGCTTGGGCGCCTTCCAGATTCAGCATTTCAAAAAGCATGCGGTCGTCATGGACTGGAACCCCCCATTCATGATCGTGATAATCGATATATTGGGGATCTTCACCCGTCCAAAAGCATCTGGTTTTCGGCATGGTGGGAATTTGCTGAAAACCTTGTCTTCGCCAACGCTTAAAGCTAACTAAGGATGAATCATCCCAAGGAGGCTGTCATGAAGCTATTGTTCCTGGAAGATCATATTGCGATGCCGGTGATGAAACTGCCGGTCGTTGCGTTGCATTCAAGACCGACAAGGGTGTCATTTTGGTTTCTCCGATCAAGTTTTCATCGGATCAGCTTCAACGGTGTCGAGCTTGGAGAAGTCACCGCCATTGTTTCGCCAAGTTTGATTCATTCATTATTCATCAAAAAAGCCTGCAAGCGTTTTCCCAAAGCAGAAGTCTGGGCGCCACCCGGCATGCGTGAAAAATTTCCGGAAATGAAAGTCGATAAAATTCTCACGCAAGATCCATGGCCATATCAAGATCAAATCGATATGCAGTTGGTAAGTGGTGTGAAAAAGGTCCGAAGTCGCGTTTTATTTGAAAGAGTTGCGCACGATACTGGTGTGTGATTTGGCCTTCAATATTCAGCATCCCCACGGCTTAGGTGCAAGGGTTGTTCAGGGAATGTTGGGAACGTATAAAAAATTCGCAATCAGTCGATTGTGGAACTTTCATGAAAGACAAGGCAATGTTCGGCGAAGCCATTCAAAACATTTTGAAATGGGATTTTGATCAAGTCATCATGGCCCATGAAGTTTTGACCGAAAATGGTCACGAACGATTACGACAATCTGCGCAACATCGAGGATATATATAGTCTGGATAAAATCGCTGATCGTGATAAGAGATAGGCTTCTCTCATGATCGAAGTTATCGTTATTTTGGCGTGTTTAACCATCAATGCCGTACTTGCCGCTTATGAAATGGCTTTTGTCGCTGTTTCCAAGCCTGAACTCAAAGGTTGGCCAAAGTCGGAAACAAAGATGCTACCAAACTGCTGATGCTTCGCACGCATCCGGAGCGAACGCTTTCCATCATTCAACTTGGTCTTACTTTCACCAGTGCAATCGCTGCAGCAGTCGGCGGGGTGGGGATTGTCGGAGAAATCGAACCTTATATCAGTCAGCACTTCGGTATTTCTCAAACCTTGGCCAAAGTAATCGGAATCATCGTCTTGGTGACTCCATTGACGTACTTGAGTGTTGTTATTGGGGAACTAGTTCCCAAGACTCTTGCGCTTCGACATCCTACAAGAATTGTGATGTGTGGGGTGCCAAGGAGCTATTCTGGGCGGATAGAGGCTTTGTCTCCGATTTGTATTTGCCCTGGAATGGTCGACGAAAAAATTCTGGATTTGTTTTTCCATCGTGAGCGGGTACCGCCACTGCCAGAAATGTCAATCGAGATCGGAGAACTTTCCCCAGTTCATCAAAAATTCATGCTCAACATGGCGACGATCGAAAAAAGAAAATCAAAGATATCTTCGTGCCCTGGGATCATGTCAACTTCGTTCAGAAAACGGATTCGATCGCGGAAGTTGCTCATGGTGGTTGCATCTGCGCATACCCGGTTGCCTGTGCTTGAAAACAACCGCGTGATTGGGATTTTACATACCAAGGAATTCAATGCTCTAAAAGAATCTGGAGCGATCTCATGGCAAAGTATCATTCGACAGATGATGAAGGTTCAGTCTACAGATTCAGCGTTGGGCGTCCTTCGTTTGATGCAGGAAAAACGCAATCACATGATGGTTGTGTTTTCACCATTCGGTGAACGTCTTGGGATTGTGACTCTCGAGGATATTCTGGAAGAGGTTATCGGGGATATCTTCGATGAAGATGATGATGGTATCGTTCGTCGCGTATTTGCAGCGCGTTCACGCAATCGACTGATGATGTCGAAATAGATCAAAGCTATTTCCAGCTCAGGACAGTATCTTCAGTAACTCCGAAAGTCTTTTTCAACTCTTCGAGTGAAAAGTATCTGTCATTCAAATCTCGAGGTTTTTTTTCGCATGTTGCAAGATACTGAAAGGTCCCCAAACAGCTTTGATCACCCTTTTTTTCCCTCAACTCCAGATCGATCATGAATGTAAGCCTGACAAGAATGCGATCTTTTTTGCGGTGTTTGAAATCAATCACTTCAACCGACGGTGCAATCACTGGATACTCACCTACATCTACATATACCGGTGCTCCATCGATTTCGTTCAATGCTCGAATGAATCCTTTTTGATCTTTTCCATTATATAGGAACCAACAGACAGGGTTTGGATATTCGTTTCCAATCTTGACTTTGAATGATTCGATCGTACCCTGATTGACCCCATTGGCAATGATGATGGTGCCTGGATTGGCGTCGAACAAGCGCACATTTACGCCATACTTGAAGGGCAGTAAGTCTCCTTTTTGAACATTGAACGGAGAATATTCAGGGACGTAGTCGTAATCTTGAGCCCAGGAGGTGTTCAGTAAGATGAAAAACAATCCGTAAACTGCCAAAAATTTGATTTTCATACCTTGGTCTATTACACAAAGTGTTAACAGATTTCAAATCATGAAAATTAAGCTGATTTTATTCATAATTTTCCTGGCTGCCCCGGTTTGGGCGGCAGAAATCAGTTTTACAGTGGATGACCCCCGCGTGGATCAAACTCGTCTATTCCAACCCTTTGATCGCAACGAAAGAATTTTGGAAGCCTTTGACCGTTTCAAGATCAAGGGGGCCTTGTTTGTCTGCGGCAAACGTGTCAATAGCGTGGAGGGCAAGGCATTATTGCAATCATGGGATGATCGTGGTCATGTGATTGCAAATCATTCACAGTCCCACCTTAATTTTCACGGTGGTATTCCGACAGATGCTTTTCAACAGGACGTCCTGGACGTTGAGCCTTTGCTGATTCCTTTGAACAATTTCGTCAAATTCTTCAGATTTCCTTTTCTCAAAGAAGGTGACACCATCGAACGTCGCGATGAAATGAGAAGTTTTTTGAAAGAAAAGGGATACCGCAATGGCCACGTGACCATCGATGCGTCAGATTGGTATGTGAACGATCGAATGGAAGCTTTTCTCAAGAAAAATCCAAAGGCCGATGCCAGGGATCTGGACGAATACAAAAAGTTCTATCTTGATCACATGTGGCAGCGTGCTCAGTACTACGATGATTTGGCGAAAAAAATTGTCGGACGCAATATCAAACACACAATTCTGATCCACCACAATCTTCTCAATGCGCTTTTCTTGCGTGATCTGATGAAAATGTTCGAGGATAAAGGATGGAAATTGATTTCCGCTAGGGACGCATATTTCGATCCCATTTTTAATTACGAACCGAATGTACAACCTGCTGGTGAAAGTTTGATTTACGCAATGGCCAAGGAAAAGCCAGATTTAAACTTTCAACTTCGGTATCCTGCTGAAGATGGCGATTACGAAAAAGATGCCATGGACAAGCTTGGCCTGTAGAGTAGGAAACCATGAGTAAATTTTTCATCATCCTGATCACACTGATGCTTTATACTGCGCTCAAAGCAGTCCAAATCTGGCCCAACCATCGTTGGCTGGCAGCCAGCCTGACGATTCCGTTTTTCGTGGCGATGATTGGTTGGAACTTCCTGTACCGGTCCGATCCGGCAATTTTCAATTCTTTGTGGTTTGAAATCGCTGCATGGACGGGTGGTATCATTATGGGAGCGTGGGCAGCTTTTGTTTTGTTTTCCATTCCCTTGGATTTAATTGGATTTTTAGTTGGGGCTTACAAAAAAATAACCTCAGAAACGCATGATCCGGCTCGAAGGGAATTTATCTCTCGATCGGTTCATTTTTCAGTGATGGGCGCTGCAGGGGCTATTGCAGGCTTGGGACTGATTGAAGTTTTTCGTGGTTCTCGAGTGAAAAAAGTCAGTATCTCCGTACCCAATCTTGCTTCAAGTCTTCAAGGGCTGAAAATCGCCCAAATCAGTGATTTGCATGTTGGACCTACGATTCGTAAGGGCTATGTCGATGATGTTGTGGATCAAACCAACGCGCTGGATCCAGATTTGATCTTTGTCACCGGGGATTTGGCGGATGGAAAAATGGATGCGCTGGCTGAGCATATGGCTCCCCTGGGTAGGCTCAAATCCAAGTACGGGATTTACTATGTAACAGGCAATCACGAATACTATTGGGGCGTGAACGACTTTCTTGCCTCAACTTCAACACTTGGATTCATTCCACTGGTGAATGAAAATAAAATCATCGATATTCAGGGAGGAAAATTGATGATCGCCGGAATTCCGGATGTGGTCGGAAGCCAATTTTTTCCAACTCATTCCATTGATCTTCGCAAAGCCATGGAGTCGAATGAAAAGATCGATTTGAAAATTCTACTTTCGCATCGTCCCGATACGATTATCGACGCAGAACCATTGGGATATGATCTGCAGTTTTCTGGGCACACGCATTCGGGTCAATTTTTCCCATTCAGTCTGCTTGTTCCGCTGGTTCATAAATATTATCGGGGTTTGAATCAGCATGGTCGCATGCAGGTCTATGTAAATCCCGGAACGGGGTATTGGGGGCCAGCCAATCGCTTCACGATTCCTTCCGAAATTACTGCAATCACGCTAGAAATTGCCCATGAAAAATCGCAAGGCTAGCATTCTTTTTATTTTCATCACGTTGGCCTTGGATGCCATTGGTTTGGGAATCATCATTCCTGTTTTGCCGGATGTGATTCGAAAGTTTATTTCAGATCCGGCGCAGTCTGCGAAAATTTACGGATATTTCATCGCAACATTCTCGCTTTTTATGTTCATCAGTTCGCCTCTTCTGGGAAAACTTTCAGATCGCTTTGGTCGCCGTCCAATTCTACTTGTTTCTTTGCTTGGAGCCGCGGTGGATTACATGTTCATGGCCTTTGCTCCGACCTTGCCACTGTTGTTTCTGGGAATATTCATCTCGGGTGTTTGTGGCGCCAGTTTCACAGTAGCCAGTGCCTACATCGCGGATATCAGCGATGATTCAAATCGATCGAAAAACTTTGGCATGATCGGAGCCGGATTCGGGCTTGGATTCATCCTGGGACCGGCCATTGGGGGTTTTCTGGGTAACAAGGGATTGCAGTATCCATTCATCGCGGCAGCTGTATTCAACTTTTTGAATTTTTTGTTTGGATTGTTCGTGCTGCCAGAGTCGTTGCCTCAAGAAAAACGTCGTGCCATCAATTGGAAACAGCTCAATCCGCTGCGTTCGTTCAATATTTTTTCAAGATTTCCAGAAATCATCGTCCTGGTTTTTGTTTACATGTTGCTTTGTCTTGCGCATCAAACTCATCCGACGATGTGGACCATTTACACAGAGCATCGTTTTGGATGGTCACCTGCGCAGGTCGGAATTTCACTGACCATCGTCGGTGTTTTGAGTGCATTCTCCCAGGGCTATTTGACAGGAGTATTGGTCAAAAGATTCGGTGAAAAAAAGATCATTACCTGGGGGCTTTTTGGCGAAGCATTTTCCTTCACGCTTTTTGGTTTGGTATTTACAGGTTTTCAGATGTACGCGGTTTTGATTGTCAGCTGCCTGTTTTGGGCTTCGCATCCTGCATTGCAGTCGTTGATCAGTCGACAAGTTTCAGCCAACGAGCAGGGCGAACTTCAAGGAGCCCTGATGAGTCTGAACAGTCTGAGCAGCATCATCAATCCGCTCATCATGACTTCTTTGTTTGCGATCACTTCGGTTCGAGGATCAACCACCTACCTTCCGGGTTCACCTTATATTTTATCCGGGTTGCTTTTTCTCACAGCAGCGATATTGTCAGCTCGCTGGTACGCACATCATCGCCGGCTTGAAAACATCGGTAAAGAAGCATGAAATTCGAAATTCATCGATATCCACTGACGATTCTAGAAGGGCATCTGGATACCTTTGGTCATGTGAACAACGCAAAATATCTCGAAATTCTAGAGGAAGCGCGCTGGGATTTCATCACAAGCCGTGGCTTTGGCTTGAAGAAAATTCAAGAGAGTGGAAAAGGCCCAATCATTCTTGAAATCAAAATGAAATTTCTCAAGGAAATCAAAGTACGTCAAAATATCATCATCAGCGAATCGCAAACAATTTCCATGGATCGACTTGTAGCTACGCTTCGTCAGCACATTCTCAATGAAGCCGGAGAGGTGATGTTCGAGGCTGAATCTTGTATTTGGATTCTTCGATACGCAAGCGCGCAGATTGATTCGTCCTACCGACGAATGGCTACAGGCCATCGGAATTACGAAGTAAGTTTTTCTTTTTCGGTGGAAAGCTGAAGCCACTCAGCTTCAAGTGCTTCGATGGCTTTGGCATTTCTGGCCATATGGGCGGTCATTTCAGTTACATTTCCGTGCCCATCCATGAGTTTTTGATTCATTTCTGAAATTTCAGCTTCAAGTTTGGTGATTTCGGCTTGCGCGCTTTCCATTTTTTTCTCAAGGGCCTTGAGTTGTTTTTTTGAGTCCGGTTTTTTGTCATCCTTGGGTTTTTTCTTGCGTTCCGGTTCGGATTCTTCATTTACGTCTTCATTGGCCAAACGTTTTTGCAGACTCCAGACATATTCATCATAGGTTCCTGGATAAACAAGGACTTCGCCTTTGGAAACTTCCAGAATTTTTTTCGATACGCGACGAATGAATCCACGGTCATGGCTGACCACGATCAATGTGCCTTTGTATCCGTTGAGGGCTTGCATGAGCGTTTCAACGGTTTCAAAGTCCAAGTGGTTGGTCGGCTCGTCGAGGAGAATGCAGGAAACTTTTTGAAGCAAAATTCTGCCAAGTGACAAGCGGGACTTCTCACCACCGGAAAGTACCTTCACTTTTTTGGTCACCTGTTCTGTTTTGAAAAGAAGGGATCCCGCCATCTGGCGAATTTCTTGTTCGGTAGCAGTGTATTTGGCCACCTCACGCAAGGAATCCAGAACGGTATGGTTTGGATCCAGTTGTTCGATCACGTGTTGATTGAAGATCGCAAGTTCAACTTGATAGCCCAGTTCTCGTTTTCCTTTTTGAGGAGGTAGAGTTCCAGCAATGCCTTTGAGCAGGGTGGATTTACCTGCACCGTTCAAACCAATGACCGCAACGTGATCTCCGCGTTGAATTTCCATGTTCACATCTTCAAGAACCGTGCGTTCACCGTATCCAAAGTCGCAATTTTGCAATTTCAAAACGACCTTGCCGACATGTTCTGGTTGTGGAATGCGGATGGCTGCACGGACGGGTACAGGTTTGAATTCGATCACTTCCATTTTTTCAAGCTGCTTCATTCGGCTTTGCGCTTGTTTGGCTTTGGAAGCCTTGGCGCCGAATTTGGCTACGAAATCCATCACGGCTTCTCGTTTTTTGGCCTGGCCGGCAGCAGTTGCAGCCAGTTGTGCTTGCAGCAATTCTTTCTGTTCGAAGTAATCGTCGATGTTGCCACTGAATTTGATGATTTCTCCGCTTTCGACTTCCAGAATATGATCGGTGGTGCGACGAAGCACTTCACGATCGTGCGATATAAGAAGAAACGCACCTTCATAGTTTTGCAGGAATTTTTCGAGCAAAATGGTGGTTTCCAAATCCAGATAGTTGGTTGGTTCGTCGAGCATCATTAGATTCGGATCGGTGCCAAGTAATCCGACCAGTTTGATGCGCATGCGATAACCACCGCTTAAGCTTACAATGGGTTTGTCATAAATTTCTTCGGGAATTTGTAAGTCAGAGCCCAGGGATTTGGCGTGCCAAACAGGCAATGTACAAATACGTTCCAGATAATCATTGCCGGTTTCAGTTTCTGTCCAAAGATCGTGCTGCGAAAGATATCCAATGCGAAGACGTTTGGCGCGAATGATATCCCCGTTATCAAGTG
>JAWKOB010000007.1:0-77548 GCA_041391405.1 Bdellovibrionota bacterium
CGGGAATCAAAGAAGTCAAAGAAACCATGGCTCGCGCTTCAAGCCTGAAACAAATTCACGGCAAGCCAACGGTTGTGTTCGTAGATGAAATTCATCGATTCAACAAAGCCCAGCAGGATGCGTTTTTACCCTTCGTTGAAAAGGGCGATGTGATTTTGATTGGTGCAACGACGGAAAATCCATCGTTTGAAATTATCAACGCGCTTTTGTCCCGATCTCGCGTGTATGTGGTCAATGAACTCAATCCCGATCAGCTCATTCAAGTTTTACGACGCGCAATCAACAACGATGAAATTCTCAAAAAGAAAAATGTCGCGGCCGATGATGAGGTGTTGCGCTTGGTTGCTTCCAAATCCAATGGTGATGCGCGCGCTGCGCTCACGCTTTTGGAAGCTTCTGTCACTGGTGCATCTTCATCTACGTTGATTGAAGAAGATATTTCCCGTGTGATTCAAAAGGGATTTTTGTACTACGACAAAAATGGAGAAGAACATTACAACATTATTTCTGCGCTTCACAAAAGCATTCGCAACTCCGATGAAAATGCGGCACTCTACTGGCTTGCGCGCATGCTGGAAGGTGGAGAAGAACCCCTCTATGTTGCGCGCCGTTTGGTGAGATTTGCCAGCGAAGATGTTGGACTTGCGGATCCTCATGCTTTGACGCTTGCGATGGCCGTCAAGGACACTGTTGATTTCATTGGTATGCCGGAAGGCAAACTCGCCCTCGCCCAACTCGTTGTCTATTTATCCGCGGCGCCAAAATCCAATGCGTTGTATACGGCGTATGGACAGGTTGAAAAAGATATCGCTGATGGCCACATTTATCCAGTTCCCCACGAGATTCGCAACGCACCGACCAAGCTCATGAAAAATTTGGGGTATGGAAAAAATTATCAATATGCGCATGATGCCAAGGAAAAGACGACCAGCCTTCAATGCCTGCCAGATAAACTCAAGGATCGTGTTTACTATCATCCCACGGATCAGGGACAAGAAGCCAAAATCGCAGAGCGATTGAATTACTGGAAATCCGTTCGTAAAAAACTTGAGAAGTAACTATCTTTTTAATTTTTTCAAGAAGTGCGTGATGGCGTGAACGACAAGGCCCTCGCCTCCCAGCGCTCCCATTTTTTCTGGGCGTAGCTTTGACACCGACTTGGCTCCGGATGAATATTCATCGTTTTGGCCAGAATGCTCGTCATTTGTTTGATGTGCGGACGAAGTTGATTTTCCGTCATGATGGTTGAATCAATGTTTGAAATTTCCCATCCATTTTCGGCATGAACCATTTGGGTGATTGAGGTCAAAAAATTCCAAGCTGTTGCGATTTTTGTTTTCTTTCGCGGTATCCGAAAAGTACACACCGATATCGCCTTTGGCAATCGCACCCAACAGCGCATCGCAAATGGCATGGGTCAAAGCATCGGCATCGGAATGTCCTTGCAATCCATATTCATGCGGCACAGTAACGCCACCCAAAATCAAAAGACGGCCTTTCACAAATGGATGCGTGTCGATGCCCTGCCCGATTCTGAAATTCATTATCGAGATGTCTTTCGTGGAGAATCATTTCCGCCATGACCAAATCTTCCGGATAGGTGATTTTGATGTTGGTGGTTTTGCCTTGAATCACACATACGCTGGCGCTAAAATGTTCGGCGATTTGCGCATCGTCGGTGGCTTCTTGAAATGATCGGCTTTGGCCTTATCATAGCTTTTTGATCAATTCATATTTGAATACTTGTGGTGTTTGCATACCCCAAAGATGTTCGCGCGGTTGCGTGCTCACAATCCTTTCACCATCGACTTTTTCAACAGTATCGCGAATCGGAAGAGCGCAATGGCTCCTTCCCAACCGTTCACGCATTTCTGAATGGTGCTCGTGATTTCACTTGGTGTGATGAGGCAGCGAGCTGCAATGACGACCACAAAATCTGATTATTTTCAAGGCCAGAATTCCGGCATGAACCGAATATTGACGAGTAGATCCTCCCACCACGATGGCTTGGATTTTTTTCCGAATCCGTGTTTTTCGCATTTTCAAAAAATGCGATTTCCGTTTCCGGAAGAACAACCACGATTCCAGTGATCATTGGATGTTGATCAAACGCCTCGATCGTATGTTCGATGAGCATTTTGCCCAAGACCGGAATGAATTGTTTCGGACGTGTGTGGCACCGAAGCGAACTCCAGTTCCCCCTGCTGTGATGACTTCGCTGTTGTTAAGGATTACACCGTTGGTGGTGGGTCGGGAAACGAAAAACAAGATGTTGATCTTTTTTCGATCTCTTCTTCATTGGTCGATTTTGCGATTGCGAGCTCTTTCACCAATAGACTTGGCTGTATCAAGCATTTTGCGTTGCCGAAAGAAAGGGTTTTTGTTTTTTTTTCTAAAACATAAAGGTCGCGCATCACTTGTGCAATTTCATAAACCGAACCGCTTGATTTTTTCCATGTACTCGCGATAGCGGCGGTTCCATGTCGTTGTGTTTGATCGCCATTTGATTCGAAAATTTCGGAAAACCTTGCTGACTTGGTGATGGGAAATGATTTTGAAGACCTGCGTTGGCGATAAGAAGGAATCATCACCGTCATGTCTGTATCGAGAATGCGCATCACATAGAAAGAGAGAATCGTTCCTGAAATTTCTTTATTGTCGATACGTTCGATGATGCCCACACCATGCGCCGGATAAACGGCTTTATCGCCGATTTCAAAGGTCGTTTTGCTGGTGCTGCGCATTTGAGGTGCTTTCTTCTTTTTTTTCAAAGAAGGATTTTACTCTTTTTTTCGGGCTTTACGGCCGACTTCGCAGGCGGTGTTTTCTTTTTTGTGCTGTCATCGCTCTGATTTTTTTGAAGTAAAGTCATACCAGAATTTACTCCTCCCCGTACATAAACCTGTCTGCTCGGTTGATTTTTGAGTCGGATTTTGGTTGATAACCACCTTTTAAAACAAGCGCAAAACGAGCTTCGTTTTGATTATAAATATTTAATATTATTAATAAATTTAACTTTATCCACAGCTGTAGATAAAGTCGCAAATATAGGGTACCCATATGCGGCTGTCACTCTTCTATTCTTGTTTTTTCAAGTTTTAGACAGTAGCTGGTGGTCAAAACCATCTTCGTTGATGTTGATGTTTTGCTGGCTGAAATATTTTAAATATTCTTCTAACCACTGATCCGGCCACGGCCAAATCCTATCTTTGCAGTCATTTCCATGATCTTCAACTGCCAGGTAATTCTCTCGCTATCAATCCATCATGAATGGTGATGCGGATTCCCTCTTCTTTTACATCTGATTAAGCTGAATATGGGGTACCTTTATTTTCGAAGTGTTCGATTTCTACAGGTTCAAAACGCTTCAAATCAGGATTTGAAGCACGAAGCATCTTTTGTTTGACTGTTGTTGGCGCTTTGAATTCATAGCCTTCAAGTTGATAGTCAGGCACATGTTCCTGGGCGAATGATAATGCCGGAACAATAAGGAATAACATACCGATCACATGTTTCATGAAGTCCCCCCTAAATTACCCTATCATTTTTAGTACATTCTGCGTTGCGGCACAAGAAAAAAGATGCTGCTACGACCTCCCCTCTATCGACCCTGTGGACAAATGTATAAACTACGTAAAATTTTAATATAAACCATTGATATTCAAGCAATAATTTCTGTCCACACCTGTGAATTACCTTATCATATATGGCAACATATGTTGGCCACTTATTGGTTTCTGTGAAAACTTTCCAGGTAGTCCAGATAGGTGTCGGCGATGGAAATTTTAAAATGATGGTCAAGTTCTACAAAACCCGTTGCACTGGTGATGTTGATTTCTGTCACATCATCGCCAATGAGGTCCAATCCAACAAAATGCATTCCATGTTGAATGAAAAATGGCTTCAAGGAATCCACGATTTTCTTTTCGTGGGATGTAAGTTTTCCAAAATTCGCTGAAGCGCCGGCCGCTAAATTTCCGCGATGATCTGTTTTGGATGGTTTGCGAATCAAAACATGGGGGACGGCTTCACCGCCAATCACGATGATCCGTCGATCACCTTTGGAAATTTCAGGAAGATATTTTTGAAGCACGATGGTTTTGGTGAAGTTGTTGGTGAGCGTTTCCAAAATCACGGCTTTGTTGAGATCTTTGTGATCAATCACGAAGACGCCGCGCCCACCCATTAAATCCATGGGTTTGGCAACGATCTTGCGATGTTTATCAATAAATTCCATCATTTTTTCTCGGTTGCGTGTGAACAGAGAAGGGGGCATGAATTCAGAAACGTAATTGATCAAAAATTTTTCATTGAAGGAGCGCAGACTTTCAGGACGATTGCTGATGATCGTTTTATTTTGATCGACCAAGTCCAAAATCGAAGTCGCAAAAATATACTCGATGTCATACGGCGGATCTTTGCGCATTAATATGAAGTCGAGTGAATTGAGTGGTTTTTTCGAACGAGAATGAACCTTGAAATAGGGCGTTTTTTTGCGGTCCATGGTGATATTTTCCATCATGGCCATAGGCTGGGCACCTTCGACAAACAAATCATCCAAAGTCATGGCATATACATCCCAACCGCGGTTCTGAGCGGCTTCAATCATGGATAGGGTAGAATCTTTTTTGACGTTCAACGTGGGAAGAGGGTCGAGAATGACGCCCATGGATCGCTTTTTCATGGTCAAAATGTAACCCGGAACCCCATCCATGGATAGACTTTATTGTGTGAAAATAGTGAGTTGACACGCCTTAAAATCAATATATATTCCGGGCTCATTGTTCCCCGGTAGCTCAGTGGTAGAGCAATTGGCTGTTAACCAATGGGTCGGCGGTTCGAGCCCGTCCCGGGGAGCCATTCTAATCGTTAGCTTTTAAGGATTAAGGCTTAGCCCTTACTAATGATTAACCATCAAGCCTTAACGCCAATCCTTCCAATCTTTATTCTCTCATCAAATTGAAATCCATTTAAATCTATGAAAGGGTGGCCGTATGAAAAAAACCACCTTACTGCTGCTCATATTATTCATGGCAACGCCACTTGCGTTCGCGGGTGACTCCAAAAAATCCAAAAAGGAACTCGCGGAAGAGCAAAAACAACTCAACCACGGCTATTCATTGCTATACCAAGCCTCCAAGGGTTTTCAAAAGCTCAATACATTGGTCGCCTTGAAAAAAGAGAACCAATCCGTCCACGACTACGTAAAAGATCTGACCGGAACTATGGAAAAAATTCAGGCCCAACTGGATGAATATAAAAAAACGTATCCCAACCTGAATTTTGAAGATACGGGCAAACCGTGGGTGATGGAAATCAAAAGCAAAGACCAAAAAGACGACCGGGTAAGTGAATTTTTCCCTATATTCGGGAAAACTGGGGACGAATTTGAGCGATCGTTGATGCTATTCGTTTCCTTTTCGCTCAATGAGCTCAAATACATCGTTCAAGCCCTTGTGGATCTTGAAAAAAATGAATCCTTGAACCAATTTAACAGAGAAACATTCAATCAGTTGTTGCGTTTGGAAGATGGTTCCTTGAAATTGTTGAACCAACGATATTTCAAGAAAAATTATTACAAACCGCAGACCGAAGATAAAAAGGAAATTAAGAACAAAGCTGACGATCAATGAAATCAAGTATTTCCGGACGATATTTTCCTTTGGACACATTGCCGATGCTGGTGTGTTCCGGTTCTTCTATGAGCTTCAAACACTTTGTTTCGACCTCAAGTTTGTCATAAATTTTCTGACTTTGTCGGTAAGGAATGATCGGATCTTGTTTGCTGTGCAAAAGTAAAACAGGAATATTCGGAAAGTCCTTGGCGATTTTTTTGAAATTGTATTTGTGAGACACCAAAACATGGCCCATGGGTTGAAGCAACCATGTCAACCAATGTCTGGATAAAACCTCGGCTGAAACTTGATTGAGAGAGTAAATCGCTCCTTCCAAAATTAGTTCATTCACTTTCACCTGGGTATGCCGAACCGTATTGGCTGCGATCACGCTTCCCAAACTCTGTCCGTAAACAATTAATTTGGTTTCAGCCGGATAAAGTCCGCGAACAAATTCCAATATTTTGAAGCTATCGCTGACAACCTCAGGAAAGCTTGGAACCCCTGTAGACTGGCCATATCCACGATAATCAAACGTCACTAAATCATAGCCATGATTGATCAGCCATGCGATCGATACATAATGAGACGACATATTTTCCGCATTGCCATGAAATTGCACCACAACACCTTTGCGGTCTTGTTTGGTTTTGAATCTCCATGTATGCAAGGAAACTTTGTCATTGATCAAAATACGGTATTCATCCGGCACCATCCCCACGGCTTGTTGCGGTGAAAAATAAAACTGCTTTGATGGTTGAAAAACCACAGCCGTACATGAACTCAAAAAAATAATCGTAATGATTAAAACTTTTTCCATTAGAAATAATAAAGCAGGCTTCCGCCATACTCTCTAAATCCTTTATATTGATTTGCCCAGCTGCGCAAACTCACCCGCTTACTCAAGTCCAGCGCGCTTTCCAGCGTTCCTCTGTATATGAAATTGGGTTCACCCCACGGTGAATACCGAACATTGCCCACCAGCTGCAGTCGAAAATCTTTGCCGATATCCAGCAACTATCATGGACGTACCCGATGGTCCAATTTGATAATTTGTGGCATTCCATGACAGTAGCTTGAAAAAACGCGTTGGCGAACGTAGTGAAATAAAATCTCCGCGCATTTGAATTTCCCAATGTGAATCCGGCACCACCTTCAACATACATAGCGCCGCAATTGAAACACGCATTGGAATAATTCTTCTCCAGCCAAAACCAATGTTCCAAGACTGTTTGGTAAGATATTTTTTCACGGGAGATATGGAAACCACCTCGATAATTTTCAAATGCTCCAAATCCACATCGCCATTATCAGTGGAAACGCGAATACGACCTTCCATACCCTGAATCTGCGCAGCAGGATCAAAACCGCAGGATTATCCAAAAAGATCATGATAGGCGCCTCGAAAAATCCAAATGCAGCAAAGTTACCGCCCGCTAATCTAGACCCAGCCCCATACGCATGGACGGATGGCTTTTGAGTGGATTTTCTGGGCGTTCAATCTCAGGTTCAGCTGCCGGTATAGAAACTTCACTTCTTCACAAGGAGCTGTTTTTGAAATTCCGTTTTGGTGTTTTGTTTTTCTTTCATCGCTTCAAAATCGATCATGGAATCATAAACTTTGGCTTTTGATTCATCGCTCAAATCATTTCCAAAAGCTTCTAGATTCTTGCTTTTTTGTATAGATCATGAAAAGCTCTTTGCTCTTTGGAGTTCAAAAAAACCATATTTTTTCATACTGCCTACGTAGCGAAGGTCGATAATCCGTGTCTCCGATCCATTTTGTATGATCGGAAACCACTTTCAAGGTGTCGACCGGAATCGTGAAAACGGCAAATGCTTTCGAAGCAAGGTTGAATCATCAACTATCAACAAAGCCAGCAAAAAGTAAGAGCAATTTTCGTCTCCAAAGAAATAATTGAAATGGGTAGAGCCCATTTCCCACAAGTGAAGGATGACTTTATAGTTGTTCTTCATTTAAGTCCAAATTGTATTCCCAGATATCCCTCGACTCCCAATTGCTGTATTGGATTTTTTGATAATACGGAAAAGTTGAGAATTGCCCGATACGCGCCAAATAAGCCTTTGATCGTATAAAGCATTCCTTTACTTCCCGTTTCAGCGGCGAAGTTCACCGTGTAGCTCAAAAGTGGCGGCATTTCCTGTCCATTTTGAACCCGTTTCACACGCAGAAATGTGTGACCAAACATCGAAGCTGGATTGTTGGTATAGCTGCTTGCGAAAATTAAACTTATATCCGTAGCACCCAACCGCTGTTTCCAAGAATCGAAAATCAGCATTCAGTTTTTTGATTCGAGATTCAATTTTGATTTGAGCCACTCATATCGCAGCGGGAATTTGCATGCTGGATGATCATTGATTTTTATATTCTTTTCGCACCAATAGCAATTCGATGTTTTTCAATAGCTCGATTCTGGATTTTCCTTTTCCCGTCGGGTGCGAGGAAAAAGTGGATACCATCGGCTTGGCTTTCATATCCACGCCATGTTTTCTCATAGTGAAGAAGTTTGTGCCAGTAAGGATCGGAAGCGAGTTTTGGATCAGCTGTATAGCCTGGAGAAGAAAAAGAAAAAAGCGCACTGGCCAGACAGACAAGTGCGCTTTTTTCTCATAAGACAATTAACGAAGAGCTACGGTTTTGCAGTCCTTGTAGAAAGTGCAGAATCTTTGATCGTGGTTTTCGTCACGCTGTTCGCGACCCAACAACCAGAGCCATTGTTGGCAGCCGCTGAGATGTTCTGTAGTTGGATTGAAGACCTTGCTCAAAACTTTGGAATCAGAGCAACCCAAAAGATTGGAGAAGCTTGCCAAGTGTTTCTGCCTCCTTTGCCTGGGAAATTTCTTTTGAAGAACGTCATAGTTCACTTCAACAAACATTTCGGTTTCTTTTTCGATTTTGGGCCAAACCGCCAGCTGTACAGCTGGATGTTCCAGAAGAAAATACCGAAGGTTTGTACCGGAATGTTCCGTTGGTTGTTGCAGCAAGTACTTGGTTGATTTTGGTGTTTTCACCGAAAGCCATGCTACCCAAACCGCAACCAGCCATACCGTAGTGTCCGGTTCCTTGAAGACCATTTTGTGCAAATGCAGATACGCAGATCAAAGATACTGCGAAAAAAGCTACCAAATTTTTCATGTTGAATCCTTTGTGTGAGGTTAAAAATTAACTCGTTGGAAAAAGGTATATTGAAGAGTTTGGTTTGAAAAGAAAAATTGATATGAATTAAACTCTAATAATACCCTCTACGACGCTTGAAAAATCCATACACGAATCACCGAATGCACTCATTGTGCGCGGTTGACAGCATGGTGTAAAAAATCGCGAAAGAAAAGCGAAAATCTTTTATGAACGAGACCTATTGGGGCAAGCCTGTGCCTGCCTTTGGGGATCCAAACGCGCAAATTTTGATTTTAGGGCTGGCTCCAGCTGCCCATGGAGCAATCGCACCGGAAGGATGTTCACAGGGGATAATTCGGGATTGTGGCTTTATCGTGCACTCTATGAAAATCAACTGTCGAATTTACCTCCGAATCGATACACAAGACAGATTCATTAAAATTGTCTAATGCATATATTACGGCCACGGTTCATTGCGCGCCACTGATAACAAACCCACGACGGATGAAATTCAAACCTGCATGAATTGCGTGAAGAATTGGATATGATGAAAAGGTAAAAGTGATCATCGCACTAGATCGATCGCATGGAATGCATTTTTTCAAATTGCGAAAGAAAGCAGATTGATACAAAAGAAGGAAAAATTGGACACGGTGTTGTCATAAATATCGGGCCTTATAAATTACACTGGTTCGTATCACCCAAGTCAGCAAAATACATTCACCAAACGTCTGACGCATGAAATGTTCGACTCGATATTTAAAAGCAAATCACTTTTGTTCACCAAATAAAAAAAGGCTCCGGAAGAGCCCCTTTAAACTTCACTATCTAAGTTATAGCTTAGAAGTAGTAGTGTGCGCCAGCTAAATACAGCACCAACGCCACCGTTCGTTCCGAAGTTCCAGGTTTTTGCACCTTGGGTAGCGTAGTTGAAGGTAGCACCATTTCATGAGAACGCAACTGTTGAGTGTTAGCTGAAGCTGAATTCAAATCCCAATGGGATGTTGAAAGAAAGGGAGTCGTCACCAACAGCACCAATTGGGCCAGTTGTAGCTGTACCTTGGTAGTTGTAAGCGATACCTAGACCAGTGTAGAAGTCAGAGTTTTCTGCTTCAGAAAGGTCATAAAGAAGACGAGCACCAAAAGAAGCGTTGGTGTTTGCAGATCCGCCTTTAGCGAAACCGAAACCAACTGTTCCTTGAAGTGTGGTGTTGGATGACAAGCCGTATTTTACGGACCAGTCGCCAGCGCCAGCGAAAGACGTTTGATAACCCAATGCAAGTGCACCTGTTCTGTCAGTAGCGTTTGCAACTACTGCAAAAGTAAGAACTGCAAATGCAGCCAATAGTTTTTTCATTATAATCCTCCAAAATTTCTGGTTGAATACTAACTAACTTAACTAACTCAAATACCAAGGGAATTTCTTCCCCTAACTCCAGAAACTAAACCAGTTCTCATTTCATTTGTAAAGAAAACGCAAAAAATTTCAAAGGGGTCACAGATAACTTCTCAATCCTTTTTCCAGGGGAGAAACTCAATGGAAAATCTTTTTCAACCTTTTTCGTGAGCTTTCAGAAATCTCAACATTCATCGTAATGAAGTCCAGGAGCGGCTCTGGTGGACGATTGATCCTGAACTTTTTCAAGAATTGAAAATAAAATCGCAGCCAAGAATTTGGGTATAGAACGTACAATTTTCGCTTGTTTAGAATTCGCGCAACCGTATGTAAAATTTGTCATGGTGAGGATTCAGGCCCCCCAATTCAAAAACTTGATTGAAGGCTATTGGAAATTGAACCGATTAGTCGGCAATATTGGCCACGTCTACTATATGTATCGGCTGGATACGGATAGCCTCTTCCAAGAATGAATACGACGGGTGAATATTTCACCATTGGAATCATTCGATTCAAAACTTTCCATGATCACCTTTTCCATAAATCCATGACGGTCGAAAGATCGTGGTAATTGGATTCCGGAATTCCTGATTGATTTTTCTGCGCGAAGTTTTGCAACAAACCAATTTTCTGTTTTTCCTTCTTCGACCCCAGCACCGCTAATATAAAGGATTTGCGAGATGTTCATTTTTTTGGAAGCTGCAACTACATTTTCGGTTCCTTCAGCATCTACTTTTTCATATGTGAGATTTTTTTTTGGATTTTCAAAAGGTGCATTGTTGAATTGAGCCGCATTGATGACGACATCACAATTTTCCATCGCATGTTCCAAATCCGAAACGCTGGAGATATCTCCCTGAACATAGTGAACACCAGCAATCGGATTTTTGGGATGGGCAGATCGTGTTAGGACTTTGACTTGATGTTGATCAGTCAGTTTTTTGGCAATCGCCGATCCAACAAATCCTGTACCGCCACAAATCAAGATATTGGCCATATGGATTTTCATACCATTTTTCAGGGCATTGGCTAGAAATATCATATATAAGTCATTGAAATAAAAGGGATGATTTTAAATGACGCGATACGTATAAATGTGGTATGTATGGGGTCGGAATTTCATCATGCTGCTGAAATCATCACGAATTTTCATCCTGAGCTTATTGTTGATTCAAGCGGTGGGTGCTCCAAAAAAGCCAAGATTGAAGGTGAGACACTCACCTGGCCCGACCATCAAAGCACCAACACCACCACCACACAACCAGCATTGATTTTCCCTCCACCGAAGTTTCTTTGGTTTCATCGAAGTTGCCGAAAAAAGTTATGTAGTGGATCAACAAACCGACATTGAACGAACGCTACAAAATTTAACCAAGCTGTTTGTCGAACAGGAACTAAATAAAAAATTTAACCTGAATATGGATGGAATCGAGAAAAAGCCGATCAAACACGGGGACTGTTCAGTATTCTTGGAACTTGCGGACAAAATCAAAGGCAATGTAGCGATCATGAATTTGTACGATGAGACTGAGGAAACTTTTGATCCGATCGCCTATATTTTCGATCACATCCTTTATTACTATTTCGACTCCTTTGACTTGGTTTCTTCTTACGAAGGACATTACACAGAAGAATACAATCACGCGTCATCCACCTTGAACTCAGGACTACGACTACTAATCAAAGCGGATTATTATGACAACTGGGCCAGAAAAATTGATGGGAAAACCGTGCCTGCGCGCAATCCGCAATATCTCGTCGTAGAACACTCTCCGGAATACTTAGAAAAAATTCTTCCAAGAAAAACTCGAATCTACAAAGTCAACGACATGAATGTTCGTGAACATAAATATAGGGATGCATTGGCTGAATTAAGCAATTCAAAATCAGCAGAACTCACTGTTCGATTTTGGGATGAATCTCAAAACACCTACAGCAAAGAAGTTAATGTCATGGTTGAGTTCCATAAAAACGAAAATTCACGTGAAATTTCATACACACATTTAAAACTGGGGCAAAACATCGCCTACATTCAAATTCCAACCTTCCTAAAGCAAAACTTGGAAAAGGAATTATTCAAGTCTTGGATCGAATACATACAGACCGTATCCAGCAATTCCCAAGGTACAATCATCGATTTGAGAAACAACGGTGGTGGTCGTGCCTACGAAGCCGCAAAAATTTTGGGGACCATTCTGCCTGAGAATGCTGTTATTTCACATTACATTCAAAAAAACCCCGTTTCCAACGCTCACGAGCTCAAATCCAACACCATTGAAGATCATTTCCCGATTCACTTTGGCAAGATTATCGTTTTGATCAATTCTCATAGCGCAAGTGCTTCCGAAGTTTTCGCACAAGCCATCAAAGATTATCGCGCAGGTATTGTCGTGGGTGAACGAAGTATCGGAAAGGGCATCGGACAAAATTCGCTGCAAATCGCCGAACCTCATCTTCAAGGTGAAGCATCGCTTACAAATTTTTATGTTTTTTCGCCCCGAGGAGATACTTGGTATCAACGAGGTGTGATTCCAGATATCGAAGTTTTGGAACCTTCCCAACAACGATACGCGTGGAATTTTAGCGATGTGGCAAAATCGTTGCCTAATCCTTATCCCAACAAACCCAATGTTAATTTTGATGCAGATATCGACATTCGAAATAAGGTTAGTGAGGAAGTCATAGTAAAATTGCGTGACTTCAAGAAAGACTCAGCCAATGAACCTTCCACATGCAAAAAAAGTGTGGATCAATTGACGGAAGAAGAAAGTTGCATCCTTAGCTGGGGCGTATCGATCATGCAAAAATGGATCGAGCTCGAACCTGAAACCCAAGGTTAACGGTAGTCGGGAATCTGCTCGAGAAGTTCTTCGATTTCCGGAATCATGCCCATGTGATTTTGACGTGCTGCGAGTTCTTTCGCTGTGTGCAAAGAATCTCTGGCCTGGCTGTACTGTTCCGATTTCATCAAGCACTCCCCAAGCATGATGTGAACCACCAAATAATCCGGTTTCAAATGCAATATTTCCTGGCAGGCTGTGGTGCATTCCGTCCACATCTCGTGTTCATGGTACATTTTGGCCAAAACAAAGCGATCCAGGACATTTTTCGGATGTTTTTCGATTCGGGAAAGCAAATCTTGCAAACGTTTTTGATCCATGATGAAAAGTAGTATAGTCGTTTAACCCCAACTCACAAGAGGCTTTCATGAGATTTTTGCTCGCAACCTTTCTCGCTTTCACATTGGTTTCCTGCGCCAATCACAAAGCTCCGAATTCACCGGCAACCGGTGAAAAAATGGTGAAAATGGATCCGAATTTCGAATTTCTTCCGGCCAATGTCGAAACCGCATTGGGAGAAGCAATTCACATTCGAATTCTCAAGACCTACAAAAATCTGGATGTATCGGAGGAATTCAAAACTTATGCAAACGAGATCACCAAAAAAGTAGGTGAAAATTCTCACCGTTCTCAATTGAAATATGAAGTGTCTTATTTGGATACGAAAGAAATTTTGGCTTTTGGTTTGCCGGGTGGGAAAGTTTTACTGTCGAAAGGTTATCTCGACATCGTAAGAAATGAATCTGAATTTGCCAATCTGATTGCCAACCAAGTGGCTCACATCGCCAATCAACATTTGATCCATGATCTTTTCAAAGACGCAGAACATGCAAAATATCTCGAAAAAGGAGAAGTCACGGAGCGTGCCACGCAGCAAGCTGTTTTCATTTTGTTTGAACTCGGGTTCACTACGGCATTTATCAACACAGCTGACCGCTTGGCACCCACCTATGCCATGCACATCGGTTACGATATCAATGGTCTATTGAATCTTCTTGAGCGTGTGAATGAATCGATGTCCAAAAGCGGAAAATATGGAAAATCTGATCTGACATTCAATATGATCAGTCATCGCACGAGCATGAACAAGGTTTTCGTAAAATCCCTAGAAGCAAAAGACCGGTCCGGATTCCCAAAATCAGAAGATCGATTCGCTATGATGTTCAAAAAATCAAACCCGTTCCAGTGAAAAAGAAATAAGGGGCGGCCATGACCGATGAAAAAAACAAAAAGACTATTGGGACAAACCAACCTGGTCGGAAAGAGACGCAGCCAACAAAGCCAAGGAACAAGGCTTGGCTCCTGGAAAAGTGGCCAAACCCAACAGCCGTCAAAAACGTGAAGAAAATCTCGCCAAAAAGGATCTAGACGATCTTTTCAAACCGAAAATCTCCAAAGAAGAATCCAAAGCTTGGGAAGGGGTGATGAAAGCTTCGTCTTCTGCGTTTTCGCAAACGGCTTCCGAATTTGTAGACAAATTCGGGTATCCAAAAAATTGGAACGATCAAATCAAATTGCTCGATCACAACGATGCAGAATTCGTCGGCAGTCTATTGACCGATATGAAATCTCATTTGGCAGAGCAAACTCCAACCAAGAAGGAACTGTTTCAGGGCAAATTAAAAGTTCTTTTGGCAGCATGCGACGACTACGCTTTGAGCAAACAAATCCAGTCGATTCTTGCATCAGAATTTCCCTCGTAGTTGTATGGCTGTTGGATTTCAAAAGCTTTATTTTTCATTCGACGCCACTGCACTTCAAGAATCGTTCCTTGACGAAATTAGCCAATCTCAGAGGGATTTGGCTCCAATCCACGTTCTAATTCCGAATTATTACGTAGCTGCACATTTAAGGCATTTGATCGCACAGAAAAAAGCTTTGCTTAACATTCGATTCATCACGACACGCGATCTATCTAAATTTTTACTTCGAACAGAAGAGCCGTTTCTGTCCAAAATTCAAATGACCCCTGAAATGGAGCAATTTCACATCGGATCCATCGCAAAGAAAGTTTTGCGCGGCACAGAATTGGAAATCATCAGCAACAAACGTGGTTTTCATCAAAACATGAAAAATATTTTTCATCACTAGATATGACAGCGATCCAACAAAATTCCAGCAGTCAACTCCAAAACCCAATTCCTCAACCAAATTTTCCAGGAATATCTGAAATTAAAAGACAATTTTTACAATGACCCATGGTTGGTCGAAGCTTCTTCCATGATTGACTCAGCTGATATTTCGAGACTTTACATTTTTGGAATCACGAAGTTTTCCCCGCTGGAAATGCGCTGGTTGCATCAAATTGCAAAAAACTCTCGGATTAATTTTTGGATGGAACGTGGTTTTTTTGAGGATCATCAAGATGAAATTTTCACATGGGCCGGTGAAACTTTCGATCAAGCAAGTGACTGTATCCGGAAGTCATATTCATCGTCAGATGAATATGAAGCGGGGACTGTCACTGTCCAACCTTGCACCAACATTCAAGACGAATCAGCCTGGATCGCTCAGAAAATTTTGACGTCAAAAAATAGTCTTCATCGAACAGCGATTTTTCTCAACGATTTTCGAAATCAAAGAACGTACATTGAACATTCTCTTAAACAATTCCATATTCCTTACGTTGTTTATGGCGGTGAACCGTTGAGCGCAACACCTTTGGGGCAGGCTCTCGAACAATTGACTGAACTTTTTTTCCAAAACTGGAAAAGAGATTCCTGGATTCGTTTTTTACAGTCATTTCCATTCAATCCTCAGCTTGTAGAAAAAAATGGAACACCCGATCAATGGAACCAGTGGACCATTCGGGCAAATATCACAGATAAGAACACTTTATTTATTCAACGATTGGAACATCTGGCGAAAATTCAACCTGATTCAAAACTACAAGCTTTCATTGATTGGCAAAGAGAACTTCTTTCCTCTTTGAATAAAATTGAGCGATCATTTTCCAACGACTCCACGATGTTTTTCAAAAATTTATTCGATTGGGTTCAATCTCATGCGCATATTGACCAAATAGCCGATGAATTTTCTGTGTTTTTCGATGACTTGATTTATTTTTCAAAAAATTCGATCGCGCTGGAGTGGAATGAAATCAAGCCTATTATCGTGGAAAAACTTCATGCTCCTGCAATACAGAACAAAGTATTTGAATCGGACGGCGTATTTATAGCTCCTATCCACGTTATGCCGGGTTTATCTTTTGACACGATATTCTTTCCACACATGAATGAGGGCTACTTTCCAAAGCCGTCGTCGCAAAATTTCGATATTACTTCTCAAGAAATGTTCAAAATTTCTCAAATTTTGCGAATCAAATTTCCATCCGCAGAAAATGATTTCAATCTTCAGAAAGTTTTGTTCGATACAGCGATCTCCAGGACCATGAATCTTTTCATTTCTTATGCTTTGACGTCACTTCCAAATCAGGAAGAACTTCGACCTTCGGTTTTCATTCACGATTTTTCAAAAGAGAAGATGTTTATTCCACACATCAAATTTACATCTTCGGCAAAATTCGATTCAAACTTTTCCAAGCAGGTTGAAAAATATGTCGCGGAATCACGAACCAAATCATGGTCTGAATACAACGCCCTGATCAGCAGTCCCCAAAGAAAAAGTCATACTCTTCGCGCGACATTCAGTTGTATTTGACGTGCCCTCGACAATATTATTTATCGCAGGTGCTTCGCCTGTCAGTCGAAGATTATCCTGAAGATCAATTTCAAGTGAACCCTTTGGATAAGGAAATCTAGTTCATGAAATTCTTTTTAAGATATTTTCCAGACTCAAATCTGAACAACTTTTTCCTTTGGAATCCAAAAATGAAAAAAATCATTGATGTGGCTACATCTGTAGCCCATGCATGTTTTGATCGATTTGTATTAGCTCATGCTTACGGTTCCGAAGAATTGTGGAACATTGACCGTGATGAACTTCTTCATGATGTCACTCAATACATGAAGCATGAAATCAAAGAAGGAAAGTATTGGATTCCATATGCTCTAGAATACCGATTTGGCATGCCTTCCAGGGGTGACGATGAGGATATTCGATCAACCGAGTCCCAGTCGAACTCCCTGTTTTGGGAAAACATCTCGCTTTTCGAGGAAAGGTCGATCGAATCGATCTTTCGCCTGATAAAAAGCAAATGCGAATCATTGATTATAAAACGGGCGCCTTTAAGCATGTGAATTGGAATTACGAAAAGGGCACGAACCTGCAAATTCCATTGTATATGCTTTTATCGAAGAATTTCTTTCCTGATATTGAGCCGGAAAGAATTGAAGGTTCATTGGTACATGTCAAATCGTTTTCAAAATTCGATCGAAGAACGCTGCCTCATGAAAATTTAGTTGAGGCCGAAGAAAAAATTCTGGAACTTTTGGATTTGGCTGACGATGGAATCAATCAAGGAAAGTTTTACCCAAATTCCGGATATGGAAAATCAAATTGTCGTCTTTGCGATTTTCGACCTTTCTGTGGGGATAACATAGACCGCGACATTGAATCCATTCCAGTGGATGAATTCATGAACCAATATAGAGAAAGGAAGGAGTCCATCAAATGATGATGCCTTCCGATCAAATCAATCGTACCCGCGTCATCGAGGAAGTCGATCGCACCATTTCTGTATTTGCCGGTGCAGGCACGGGAAAAACGACCCTTTTGACAAAACGTTATCTATCACTTCTTCAGCAAAAAAAGGTTTCTCCCAAGCAAATCGTTGCGATCACCTTCACCATCAAAGCCGCAGGAGAGCTTCGTGAACGAATTTTGGATGGATTGAAAAAAGAGGGTTTGCAACATCTCACTGCTGCCGTTGAAACTTCACCGATCGGGACGATTCACTCGTTCTGTGCCAATATCTTGCGACAATTCGCCCTGGAAGCGAATTTGGATCCACAATTTGCAGTCATCAGTGAGCTTGAACATCGCACTTTTTTGAACGATGCTTTTCAATCCTGGTTTATTCAGTCTCTCTCCACGCACGCCCATATTTTCAAAAAAACCAGAGCTGCGGAAATATCATTTTCCAAGATCAGGCAGTTGGCATCAAGATTTTATGATTACAGGGATCTTCTCCCAAAAATCACCGTTAATCCGATAACTATCGAACCAGAAAGCTTGAAAAGTTTGATGTCCGAAGTGAATGAACTTTATCAATTTGCGATGCAAAAATGCAACGATCAGGAAGACAAGGGTTTCACAGTCATTCATCACTTCAATCAAACGCTTCTATCCCTGCAGAATATGGATTTTGATTCCCAGATCGAATCCTTAATGCGCGAAAAATTACCCAAATCTCCCGGTGTGCAAAAAAATTGGAGCTCACCCAATGATTGCAAGGAATTCAAGGCCAACTATGAATTGATGCGTGAAAAATTTCTGAGAATCCAGCAGGCCTATGCAAAAAATCTTTTTTTAGATTTGATTGAATGGATCAAAGGGTATGTCGATCATGTTGAGAAAGAAAAACAAAGTCGATCACTTCTCGATTTTTCAGATCTGCTTTTGCTTACCCGTGAATTGCTGCGCAGCAATTCATCGGTACGCAACGAACTTCAACAACAATTTCAATATTTTTTGATCGATGAATTCCAAGACACCGATCCCATTCAAGCTGAAATATTTTGGACACTGGCCAGAGATGAAAATCGTTTTGATTCCAAAAAAAATTGGGACGATCAACCTTTGGTCACTGGAAAACTTTTTACGGTAGGGGACATGAATCAATCCATCTATCGTTTCAGAGATGCAAGCGTAGAGACCTATCAAAAAGCTGTGGAATCCATTCAAACACAAGGCGAGCTTCTGGATATTCTCCACAATTTCCGTTCTCATCCTCGAATCATCCAAACCGTGAATGAATTTTTCACGCAAATTCTGCCAAATCAGTTCAAACCGCTGCTAACCCATGACGCTCTGATAACTGAACCTGCCGTACATGCGCTTGAAATGAATCAAAGCGTGGAAAGAAAAGATGAATCTCGTGCTCTGGAAGCTCATTGTATCGCTTCGCATATTCGTTATCTGATCGATTCAAAGATTCAGATTCAGGATCCAAAAACCAAAATCCAACGAGCTGTGCAATACGGTGATATTTGCCTTCTATTTCCGACGATCAAAACCAGCCTGAGCATCTATCAAGCAACATTCAGAGAACATGGCATTCCTTTTTTGGCGTACAAAGCTGGATCGTTCTTTGAAACACCTGAAGTTCGTTCCGTCGTTTTGACTCTGACGTCCCTGTTGTATCCATTCGACAAATTGGCTGTTCCAGCGGCTTTGTCATCTGTTTGGTTTGGATGTTCATTGGATGATTTGACAGCAATCAAAAATCGATTCGGAACCTTCGACTATCGTGAAATCGAATCAAGCAATGAACTGTCAAAAAAACATCCCCAAATCAAGGTTTTGAAAGAACTTCACGATGGCATTTTAAAACTTTCCCCAGTTCAGTTTATGGATGAATTCTTGGCTCATACACATGCCATGGATCATGCGGATTTCCATGCCAATGCTTCGCAAGTGAAAGAAAATTTGAAAAAGCTTTCCTGGATGGCTCACGATTTTGAAGTAAATCATTCCAAAAATATCGGTGAGTTTTATAAATGGATTGCCCATTTGTCGGAACAATCGAATGATACAACTGAAGCCACTCCTTCCGACGAAACCAACTCGATTCAAATGATGACGATTCACACGTCCAAAGGTTTGGAATTTCCGATCGTATTCTTGGCCAATTTCGTCTCAAGAATTCAAGAAACTTCCCCTGTGTATGCAAATCGTTTCAATCAAAAGTTGGAGATTCGAATCGGTGACAAGGAAACATTGTATCGAACGGAAGGTTTCGATGAATTGGCCGAACAAGAAAAAGTCCACATGATGGATGAAAAAAAACGTTTGTTATATGTCGCCATGACACGTGCGCGGGATATCATCGTCGTTCCATCGACCTTGGAAGCCGATGGATATCAAGAATTGCTTGAACCTTTGATGGAACAAGCACACAAATTCAAATCATTCGATTACAGCAAATCTGTTGGAAATCCTGTCGCAAGTTTCAAGGATCGAAAGACCTTTGAAAAGCAATATGCTTCCACAGACATCATCCATACTGCATCGATAGCAAATATTCCTAAAGGTTATCCGCGTACGACAGCCACAGAAAAAAAGGAAGACGTCGTTGTTCGTTCCGAAAACAAATATCCTTTCATCCAACGACCTAAGCTCGGTATCGCATTTCATGCATACGTTGAACGCTCAACGCAATCGATCATTCAATCCAATTTGATCCATCAAATTGTCGTTGAAACCGGAATTGAGCACCAAAAAGATGATTTGAGGGATTTGGTAAAAACTTATTTGAGCAGCGATCTTTATCATCGAATTCAAAAATCGAAACAGATCCTCAAGGAAGTCCCGTTTTCATATTTCAAAGGTGATGTTCTATTTGAAGGATATATCGATCTGATGTTTGAAGAAGCCGATGGTTGGGTTGTGGTTGATCTAAAAACGGATCGAATATCCCCCAATGATCTTCAAAGCCGAGCTAAATTTTACAAAAATCAACTGGACATCTACCAATTAGCAATCGAAGAACTGGGAATTCAGCTCAAAGGCAGGATTTTGTACTTTGTAAGGTTGGATAAAATGGTGGAATAAACCCTCAAAATGAGGTAATAATAACGGCCTGTTAGGGGATTTTTACAATGAAACTTCTTTGCGAATACACCAAGTCCACGGTCGGACAAAAAACCATTGTTGCGGTGACAGGTTTGATGCTCGTTGGTTTTCTTTTCTTTCACATGCTGGGAAACATTCAAATGTTTGCCGGCGCTGGGGAAACTCCTGAACTGACTAAAATGAACGAATATGCCGCTCTTTTGAAAAGAGAGCCTGCACTTTTGTGGATGGCACGTCTTGGACTTTTGGCTGCTGCTGCAGCGCATATTTTATTCACCATCTCGCTTACACGTCGCAATCGCGCATCTCGCCCGGTGAGTTATGCGAACAAAAAAACCTATTCGACCTTACAATCTCGTACGATGATTTATGGTGGATTGTTTTTGTTGTTCTACATCATCTATCACTTGATGCATTTCACTCTTGGTACCGTTCACAAGGATTTGCTCCACGGTCATGATGTATATCAAAGCGTGGTTGATTCTTTCCAACAACCATCCATTGCAATTGTTTACATTTTGGCAATGGTGTTTTGTTCATGCATCTATTGCATGGCGTACAAAGCTTGTTTCAAACCCTTGGTATGACCAATCCAACGCATGTTCAGCTTGCTAAAAAATTGGGATGGATCATTTCCTTGGTGATCTGCGGTGGATTTATCTCCATCGTGCTTGGCGTATGGATGGGGTGCATCAGTTAATGGCGATCCCGTCGGATCGCATGGAGAAATTATGAAATTAGACGCGAAAATTCCTGCTGGTGATATCAGAGAAAAATGGGACAAACATAAGTTCAACATGAAGTTGGTGAATCCGGCCAACAAGCGAAAATATAACGTCATTGTCGTGGGAACTGGCCTGGCAGGCGCTTCGGCAGCGGCCACCATGGGTGAACTCGGATACAATGTTTCTGCATTTTGTTTTCAAGACAGTCCACGTCGCGCACACTCCATTGCCGCTCAAGGTGGTATCAACGCTGCAAAAAATTATCGTAACGACGGCGACAGCATCTGGAGACTTTTTTATGACACCGTAAAAGGTGGTGATTATCGCGCACGTGAAGCCAACGTGTATCGTCTGGCTCAAGTGAGCGTGAACATCATCGATCAATGTGTTGCGCAAGGTGTTCCATTCGCGCGTGAATACAGCGGTCTTTTGGACAATCGTTCTTTTGGTGGAGCGCAAGTTCAACGTACGTTCTATGCAAAAGGCCAAACCGGTCAGCAATTGTTGATTGGTGCTTATCAAGCCCTTGAGCGTCAGATCAACGCTGGCACTGTGAAAATGCATACTCGGACGGAAATGCTTGATTTGATCATCGTCGATGGCAAAGCGCGCGGTATCACCGTTCGCAACTTGGTGACCGGTGAAATCACCACGCACATCGGTGACGCAGTTGTTCTTGCAACGGGCGGATATGGAAACGTGTTCTATCTTTCGACGAACGCCAAAGGTTGCAACGTAACCGCGACCTATCGTGCGTTCAAAAAAGGTGCGGGCTTCGCCAATCCATGTTTCACGCAAATTCACCCGACTTGCATTCCTGTATCGGGCGATTATCAATCAAAGCTGACACTCATGTCCGAATCGCTTCGCAACGACGGACGAATCTGGGTTCCCAAAAAACAGGGCGATACCCGTCATCCAAATGAAATTCCTGAAGAAGAACGCGATTACTATTTGGAACGCCGTTATCCAGCATTTGGAAATCTCGTTCCTCGCGACGTTGCTTCCCGTGCAGCCAAAGAGCGCTGTGATGCCGGATACGGTGTAGGTGAAACCAAACTTGGCGTTTATTTGGACTTCAAAGATGCGATCAATCGTTTGGGTCGTGATGCTGTAGCTGCTCGCTATGGTAACCTGTTCGATATGTATTACAAGATCACCGATGAAAATCCATATGAACGGCCGATGAGAATTTATCCGGCCATTCACTACACCATGGGCGGGCTATGGGTGGATTACAATTTGATGAGCAACATCGATGGACTCTTTGTCATTGGCGAAGCGAACTTCTCTGACCACGGTGCAAACCGTCTGGGTGCAAGTGCTCTGATGCAAGGTTTGGCAGATGGTTATTTTATCCTGCCGTATACCATCGGCAATTATTTCGCCTCTAATCCACAAACCAAAGTGGACAACGGGCATCCTGAAGTTCAAAAATCACTCAGCAGTGTGCAAGCGCGCATCAATCGTTTTCTTGAGATCAAGGGAAAACAAACTGTGGATTCATTTCACCGTCGCCTTGGGAAAATCATGTGGGACGATTGTGGCATGAGCCGCACGAAGGAAAGCCTCACAGATGCATTGAAGAAAATTCCGGCGCTTCGCGAAGAATTCTGGAGAGATGTATCCGTTACAGGTGAAGGCGAAGAGCTGAATCAAAATTTGGAACGTGCTGGTCGTGTCGCTGACTTCTTGGAATTTGGCGAACTTTTGATCCGTGATGCGCTTACCCGCGAAGAATCATGTGGCGGCCATTTCCGTGAAGAATATCAAACCGATGACGGTGAAGCCAAACGCGATGACGAAAATTTCGCATTTGCTTCAGTCTGGGAATATAAAGGCGACAATGTTGCGCCAGAACTTCACAAAGAAAAACTCGAATTCGAGCATGTGAAGCCATCGCAAAGGAGTTACAAATGAACCTGACGTTGAAAGTATGGCGCCAGAAAGACGCCAAATCCAAGGGCGATTTCCAAGAAATCAAAGCTGAAGGCATCAGCGAGCACTCTTCCTTTTTGGAAATGTTGGACGTTGTGAATGAAAAACTCGAAACCAAAGGTGAAACACCGATTGCTTTTGATCATGATTGCCGAGAAGGTATTTGTGGTATGTGTTCCTTGATGATTAATGGTTGCGCGCACGGACCTGAAGGTGGCACCACCACATGCCAATTGCATATGCGTCACTTCAAAGACGGTGACACGATTGTGATTGAACCATGGAGAGCCAAAGCATTTCCTGTGATCAAAGATCTTTGCGTGGATCGCGGCGCATTCGATCGTATTATTCAATCAGGTGGTTATGTGAGTGTGTCCACAGGTTCTGCTCCAGATGCCAACGCGATTTTGGTTCCAAAAGACAATGCCGATGCGGCATTCAACGCAGCAGCCTGCATTGGTTGCGGTGCTTGTGTTGCTCAATGCAAAAACGCCAGCGCGCATTTGTTTGTGTCAGCAAAGATCACTCATTTGAATTTACTTCCGCAAGGGCAACCTGAGGCAAAATCTCGTGTATTGAACATGCTTACCCAAGCTGACAAAGAAGGTTTCGGGGCATGCACAAACACTGGCGATTGCGAAGCGGTCTGTCCAAAAGAAATCAAAATGAACAACATTTCTTTCATGAACAGGGGCTTCATGAAAGCGATATTCTCAAATAACTTATCGCTGATTTTGATGGATGTAGTCCTGCATGTCTTGAGGAATGGGGGCTTCGAAATGTACTCTTTCGTTGGTGACCGGGTGTTGAATCGATAATTTCCAGAATGCAACAGCTGACGTGGATGATCCCAATCACCTCCACCATCCATGGCGCCACGCTTTTCCAAATGCTTGAGATAATTCAAATACTCTTCGTCTTTGCGCCCATAAAGTTTGTCGCCGACGATTGGGTATCCCGCCGCCTCCAAATGAACGCGAATTTGATTGGTACGACCCGAATGCAATTGTCCTTCAAGTAAACTGCATCCTTTGAGTTTTTGTTGAAGGATGAATTTCGTTGCGCTTGGTTTGTAATTTTCCCGTGGTTCCTGAACCAATTCCCAACGCCGGTTGATCACACTGTTGTAACTAGGTCCCATCCAACCTTGAATCAGCTTTTCCTCGAAATCCACTTCGCCACGAACCACGGCCAGATAACTTTTCTCTGCGTTCGAATCTTCGATACGCGCCATGAGCTTTCAGTGAGTTCACGATGCTTGGCAAGCACGATGATTCCGGTGGTTTCACGATCGAGACGGTGTCCCAATCCCAAATCCTGATTGTTGGTTTTTTGCCGAAGCATATAAATCAGCGTGTGCAGAATAAAAACGCCTTGTGCATGAACAGGAAGCGGGGCAGGCTTGTTTACAACCAACAAATGTTCATCTTCAAAAATGGTTTGAATGTTTGTTGCTACTGGAGGTTCGCTACGTTCAGATGTGTAGCTAATTTGATCTTTGAGTTTCAAGATTTGTGATGGCGTTGTTTTTGTCCATTGATTTCAACATGACCATCTTGAATGGATTCAATCCAAGATTCTTTTGTTTTGTAGGAAAAGCGCTTGCACAAGTAGTCCAAGAGAGTCATGCCATCTGGATTGTTGTGAATTTTACTGGTCAATGTGACCATTTGCCCGATCATAGGGCTGTATCTACCTGATTACAGGCTATTTCCGCAAGGCCCTTTTGGTGTATAAGAAGCCATGAAGAAGCAAATCATCCATGCTGATGCCATTGAGTGGCTGAACACCAATGAATTGAAGGATGTATCCATCATCACATCGCTTCCTGATATTTCAGAATTTCCTAAACTTACAATCACGGCATGGAAAAATTGGTTCATTGAAACAGCAAAACTCGTGATGACAAAATGTTCGTCAGAAGGAATCACGATTTTTTATCAATCGGATATCAAGCGCGACGGTATTTGGATCGACAAAAGCTTCCTCCTTCAGCAAGCTGCCGAGCAAATTCACCAAACATTGATCATGCATAAAATTGTCTGTCGTGTACCTGCGGGAATCAATACACAAACCAAGGTCGGCTATTCTCACTTGCTTTGCTTTTCACAGGCACCAAATCCTACACTAATCAAAAGCTGCACTGATGTTCTTCCTGAAGCGGGCGAAACGACTTGGGAGCGCGGTATGGGCATCAATGTTTGTAAACTTGCCTGTGAAATGGTGAAGAATCATACTGTGACTCGAACCATACTCGATCCATTTTGTGGACATGGTGGAGTGCTGGAAGTTGCAAATCAACTCGGCTTGAATGCGATCGGAATCGATCACAAACTTAAAAACACTTTGATTGCCCAAAATTTTTCCGTTCAATTTTAAATCAATTTGACTCTTTAATTTACCTTCAAAATTGTTTCCCTGCTCATTTAGGCCATGGTACAGCTAAAATGTTCAATTTTACTGGAGGGACACTATGCTAAAAGAGTTTAAAGAATTCGCACTCAAAGGAAACATGCTGGACATGGCCATTGGTATCATTCTTGGTGCTGCATTTGGTGGTTTGGTCAAATCATTGGTAGATGACATTTTCAACCCTGTGATCGGTCTACTTACGGGTGGAACTGATTTCAGCAACAAATTTTTGGTGATCAAAGATGTTGCTGGTGGCGCAGGCGATTATGCAACTCTTGCAGCCGCCAAAGCCGCAGGTGCGGTTGCAGTTTCCTATGGTGTTTTCGTCAACACCTTCATCAATTTCTTGATTGTTGCTTTTGTTCTGTTCCTTCTTGTCAAAGCCGTGAACAAAATGAAGAAAAAAGAGGCAGCGGCTCCTGCAGCTCCGTCTGCTCAAGAAGTTTTGCTCACTGAAATTCGTGATTTGTTGAAGAAATAATCCGATCAGATCGTTTTTAAAAAGCCTCGCTCTTAAGGCGAGGCTTTTTTTATTTCTTTTTAATGTTTTCTCCAGACTCAGCCGCAAACTGGCGAAGCAATTCTTCTTGTTTTTTGCTCAGTCGTTTTGGAATCAAAACTTTGACTTCAAAGAAAATGTGTCCTCTTTTTTTGGTACGAAGATTGGGAATTCCTTTTCCTTTGAGCGTGACGATATCCCCACTTTGTGTTCCCTTTTCAATTTCGACTTCTTCTTTTCCTTCGAGTGTTGGAACTGAAATTTTGCAGCCGAGGGACGCTTGAACCATGCCGATTTCGATCTTTCCAAAAAGATTTTCTTCTTCTCTTTGAAATGTCGAATGAGATTGCACACGTAGTTGAATATAAATATCTCCCGCAGGGCCGCCTTTGTAACCTGCGTTTCCTTGGCTTGGAACACGCATGTTCATGCCATCATCCACGCCTCCAGGGATGCTGACTTCTACTTTTTTCTTTTCTGCAATCCTTCCATGCCCTTTGCAGTCTTTGCACGGATTCTTCACGACTCGACCAGCTCCTCGGCATTCTGGGCAGGTGGTCGCAATGGATAAAAAACCTCGACTTTGTTGAACTTGTCCATAGCCTTGACAAGTTGGGCAGGTGGTCGGCATTTCGCCTTTTTGGGCTCCACTTCCTTGGCATGTATCGCACTCAGCTTCTCGTGAAATTTCGATTTCTTTTTCACATCCAAATGCTGCTTCTTCAAATGTGATTCTCAAACCGACTTGCATGTCGGCACCCTTGCGAGGAGCATCCGGATTTCTTCGGCTTCCACCTCCGAATCCGAAAAATGAATCGAAGATATCCCCGAAGTTGGAGAAAATGTCCTGCATGTTCGAGTAGCCGTGATGCATGCCACGACGATCAAGTCCTTCATGACCATATTGATCGTAGATGGAGCGTTTTTCACCATCCATCAAAACTTCATAGGCTTCTGCGCATTCTTTGAATTTTTCTTCCGCTTCTTGATTTCCAGGATTCAGATCGGGATGATATTTTTTGGCCAAGTCGCGATATGATTTTTTAATTTCGACTTCAGTCGATGTGCGTGTGACGCTCAGAATTTCATAATAATCGCGTTTGCTCATGGAAATTGCCTTTGAACTACATGTCCTAGAATATAGGAACGAGCTTCAAAAAGAAAAGGCCACGGAACATGAAATTCCATGGCCTCTGTCATCTTTCGCGAGGCCTTCGCCTCGCATTAATCTAACAAAGTCAGTGGGTTATATTTTACCAACCAACATGATCGAAATAACGAAGGTCAAAAGAACCAACGACTCGATCAACGCCAAACCGATGATCATCGGGGTTTGAACAGCTGATTTAGCACCTGGGTTACGAGCGATACCTTCAAGGGCAGCAGCAACGGCTCTACCTTGACCCATAGCACCACCAAGGGATGCGATCGCCATACCAAGACCAGCAGCAAGTGCGATCAACATTTTTACTTTGTCACCCAAACCTGTAGCTGCTTCAGCGGTTGCAGCTGCAGCTTCGTGTCCTTCTTGGGCCGATGCAAAAGAAGCCACAAGCGCAACAACTACAAAGCTCAAGGCAACATTTAGATTTTTACGGTTCAACATTTTCATTCTCCTTTATTAATTAACTTATGCAAAGCACGGCTTTGCAAAACTTTTTAAAATTCTTCTAGTGTTCGTGCGCTGTGGCCATGGAAATATAAACCATGGTCAACATCGTAAATACGAATGCTTGAATGAAGCATACGAACAATCCCAACACCATAAATGGCAATGGTACCAAGTATGGAATCAAGCTGCTGAAAATCCCCAGCACGGTGTGGTCCGCTGAAATGTTTACCATCAAGCGGATGGTAAGCGTGATCGGGCGGAGGATCGTACTGATCGATTCAACACTGATAAACAAAACTTGGAACAACAAAAGCGGAACATAGAGTGCCAAAAGGGCGATTGGGTTTTTGATTCCTTCGATTTTCACCGGAGCCACGAAATGTTTCAAATAACCGATGCCGTGTTCCTTGAATCCATAATAGTTAAACGTGATGAATGAAATCAATGCGAGTGCTGCACCACTTTGCCAAACTTCAGTTGGTGGCAAGAATCCAGGAATCATTCCGATTAGGTTGGAGGTCAAAAGAAAGATGAAAAGTGTTCCGACATAAGGGAGGTATTTTCTTCCACCATGACCAATAACGTCATCGCAGGTGTTGGCCAAAAATTCGAAAAGAATTTCGCCGATGTTGGATAAGGACATTTTTTTGGAAGGCACCACATTTTTGGCTGCATTTTTGATGCGTGGGTAGATTACAAATCCAACCAAAATCAAAAGAATGGTTACAAAAATGGAGGTCACCAAGAAAAGATTTTCGTGGGTTACACCGGGAATGTAGTGCTGAAAAAATGTAAATGGATGTTTCATCTATATATCTGGTTCGATTACTGTTTTTGCATGCCTGATGTAGCGTATGTTGCAGAAATTGCAACAATAAAAAAGCCTATTCCAAAGGCCAAAAGATCCAGATTCAGAAAACGATAAAGGCCGTAAATTGCTGCTGCCAGAATCAGGAATTTTCCTGTCAAAAGGGCGGTAAAAGCGGCAACTTTTCCCGTTCCCCCCTCCATGATTCCTTCCAAAAGATGGAATAGGCTATAAAAGTTCAGAAGCATCACCAGGCAACCTATGGAAAATGATCCAACCCATCTTCCTGGAAGGAAAAATAGCAAAATCAGGCTAAAAATCGCCGTTATCATCAAAAGTTTTTTGAAAAACTGGCGGTGATTGAGCGAATTCATGCGCAGTTCATACACGTCTTGACAAAAAGTGTCAAAACTGGAACTATTCACGCCATGATTCGCTTTCTTTTGATCGCTTTACTGATTGGATTTTCGACAAATACGTTCGCAAATTCAGATACTTATTATGACACTTACCCCGTGGGATACATCGCGGAAAACCCATTGTATGATTTGATGAACCAAAATCGCGATAAACTTCGCCAGTGCCACCAAACCTATCTTGAAAAAATTCCGGGTGCCTTTGATTCCCTCGCTTTGGAATTTCAAGTTGATCCACAAGGCTATGCCAAACCTTTGAAATCTGAAGTCGCATCCTCACCGAAAGATGAAGCGCTGAATTGTCTAAAGACCTTGATTCGCTCGCTCAAATTTCCAGCACCTGTCTACGGTATTGTCTTTGTAAAATTTGAATCCGATATCGATCTTCAAAATATGGGGACCATTTCAACCCAGGAACTTTCCCGCAATTCCGTGACCTTGGTTCCGTATGTTCCTCAAAAAATGATCGCTTCGGTTGTGGAAATGTACATGCCGTATTATCGCGGATGTTTCGGCAAACCTTTCGTTGAGAAAAAAGAAAATGGAAAAATCACCGTAAAATGGAATGTGTCCGAAGATGGAAGACCAGTCGATATTCAGATTACTTCCTCGATCGACAATCCGAAAATGACCCAATGCTTAACTCAGGTCACCGAGCAACACCGTTATCCATCCGGCTATGTCAAAACCGCCGTCGAACGCTCGTTTTCAATCAAGTAATCAAAAATTACTTCATCAATTCTTGAGCTTCTTGTTTGCTGATTTGATTTCTACGATTGTATAGGTCAATCCAAGCATTGTATTCCTCTTGTGTGAAATTGTTGTCATTGAATTGAGTTTCACCCATCGCAGCTACGGACCCTAACTGATAAAGCTTTTTGAATTGAACCACGCTTGTCTTTTGAATTTCATTGTTCAAATTTTCGTATGATGCAATCAATGTTTGAATTTGATCTGGTCGTAAGGTTGTTTCCAAAGTGGTCTGATTGGCTTTGAATTTTACCAATGTTTGTCCTGTTCCGCTTTTGGCCATGTTGATCGACCACATGAACACTCCAGCAATGATCATGATAAAAATCGTCGAGAGTACGCCTTGCAGTTTATGAAATCCGCTGACTGGATGTTTGAATAGATAGACCATGCTACCAATCCAGCCTGTGAAAAAGATAAACGCTGCCCAAACGAATTTCTGAGCACCTGTAAATTGATCATTCCCCGCCGCCTTAACAATAGAGTAGATCGGAAAAATACAGAATGTGAGCAAACCTAAAAACCCAAATGTTAGACCAATGATGATTGACATGTTTATCTCCTATTGAAATAATATAATTATTTCAGTTATTTACAATCAATACAAAAATAAGTATTGATTTATATATATGAGTATATATAATTATAAAAATATATGCAAGAACGCGGATTAAAAAGAATTAGCCTGATGATTGGGGAAGACCAATACGAGGCTTTGTCCAAAAAGGGCGTCAATGTCAGTTGGCTCGTTCGAGACATGATCGATCAGTATCTGAACGAAAAGAAGATTGTTTTGGACGTCAGCGATGAAACCCTTAAAATATACCAAAAGGTTTCTGGCCTCACAGGCGGTAAGAACGAAGGATTTGAAACCTATTTCAAGCAGGCCCTTCATGAATTTTTGAAGTCGAAAATTGATGAAATGCAACAACTTGAAAAGAACGTTTCCAACAAACTTGAACTGATCAAGGGGAAGAAATAATGGATCCTTCAATCATCTGGGTGGCGCTTGGATTGGTCCTTCTGATTCTGGAAATGACCACAGGCACCTTTACTCTCATTTTTATTTCAATTGGTTGCTTTGCGGCAGGTCTGCTTTCCATCATTTCCAATATGAATTTCAATTACACAGCGCAAATCATCACATGTTCTGTGATCAGCGTTCTGGGTGTTCTTTTGCTTCGCAAACCGCTCCAAGAAAGAATGCTTCGATCCATTTCCATCAAATCCGATATCGGAAAAGAAATTGTGATTGATCACAATCTTCACCCGCACAGCACCGCACGGGTAACATACCAAGGTTCTACGTGGCAAGCGATCAATCTTGATCCTGAAGAAATCAAGAAGGGTGATCGTGTGTGTATCGTGGGAATGGACGGCAACACGTTACTCATTCGCAAAGTTTTTTAGTTTTAATAATAAGGAGAAATAACATGGGTCTATTTACAATTGTACTTCTGGTCTTTGCAGTCGTGTTTGTTCTGATGACGGTGAAAATCGTACCGCAACAACATGCTTACATCGTCGAACGTCTTGGAAAATTCAGTAAAATTTTCGAGGCGGGTTTGCACTTCATGATTCCATTCATCGATCGCATTGCCTATCGCACATCTCTTAAGGAAGTGGTTCTGGACGTTCCTCCGCAAGTTTGTATCACACGCGACAACGTGCAGGTTGAAATCGATGGGGTGATTTTTTATCGTGTTACCGATCCAAAAAATGCTTCGTACGGAGTAAACAATTTTGAATACGCCATCATTCAATTGGCCCAAACCACACTTCGTTCTGAAATTGGTAAGATCGATTTGGACAAAGCTTTTGAAGAACGTGAAAAAATCAACAGTGCCGTGATCATGGCGATCGATGCCGCTACCCAACCTTGGGGTGTGAAGGTGCTTCGATACGAGATCAAATCCATCGATCCACCAGCCGCTGTGCTTGAATCCATGGAAAAACAGATGAAAGCCGAACGTGAAAAACGCGCCAAGATTCTGGAATCCGAGGGTAATCGCGACTCCCTGATCAACAACGCTGAAGGGCGCAAACAGGACATGATTAAACAGTCCGAAGCGGATCAACAACGCCAGATCAACCAGGCGCAAGGTCAGGCATCGGCCATCACAGCCGTGGCAGAAGCTACAGCCAATGGTATCAAAATGGTCGCAACGCACTTTCACAGCAAGGTGGTCACGAAGCAGCTACATTCAAAGTGGCTGAAGAGTACGTAAAACAACTCGGCAATATGGCCGCCAACTCTGAAATTTTGATCGTGCCGAACAATGTTTCCGACCCAAGCTCCATGATTGCCACTGCGATGGGTGTATTTGAAAAGGTTAAAGGTACATCCAAAGCCATTAAATAATTGAATGACTTTTTGGGAACGATATAAACTTGCTTGGAATAGAAGAGTTCCATTTTATCGAATCATTGGCCCGCTTTTGTTGGTATTCGGTTTGGTAAGACTTTATCCTCTTGCAAACTTATGGATAGGTTCACATGAGGCCATAGGTAGAGTGGTTGATGTTATTGCTACGACCGGCACTTGCGACGCCGGCAGACGAACCTATTACGAATGCACCAAGTTCAACGCTAAGGTGGCTTACAGTGTCGATCCGAGCAAAAAATATGTTATCGATGCAAAAGCTGGGGATACAAAGGGATACAATCAACCCATTGAATTGGCCAATTTGAAAAAGGGAGATGTTGTTCGAGTCCTGCACAACCAAAAATTAATGCAGGCCTTTCCAGCCAAAGAATTGTACGGTCATATACGTTTCTTTTTGATACCGTTTTTCTTTGGAATCTTTTTCACCATCGCAGGTTATTGGAAATATTTAAAAAGAACGTCTCCGGTAAACTTAACGAGTGTTACGTGACCATAAAGATGGATTTTATCTTAGTCTTGCTATGATTATACTGTGTTCTGTTGGAATTTATTTCGGATATTTCAAAAAAGATTAAATACTGCCAAATTTAAACAACCAGAAGATTTTTGATTCAGCCAAGGCCACAGCAACCGAAGTGTACGTCGAGGCCGCAGGCCGGTACATGAGGTTGCGAGAACGCAGGATGAATCAAAAGATTCGGTTATAGTTCTTTCATCACTTGTTCGTGGGAGTGAATGGTATGATGCAAATCCTCTTCCCCATGCGCGGTCGAGACAAACCAAGCTTCATATTGAGATGGTGGAATGAAAACACCACGCTCTAGCATTCCGTGAAAATATTTGGCAAAGCGTTTGGTGTCAGATTTTTTGGCATCAGCGAAATTGGTCACTGGATCTGGTGTGAAAAAGACGGTGAACATCGAACCCACACGATTGATGGTGACGGGAATGTTGTGTGTGTCGGAGCGTTTCTTAAGTTCATCCACCAAATACTGACTTCTGTATTCCAGATTTTGATATTGCTGTTCGTCTTTGAGAATCTTCAGCGTCTTGATTCCTGCGGACATGGAAACCGGATTGCCCGACATGGTACCAGCTTGATACATCGGACCTGCTGGAGCAACTTTATCCATAATCTCAGCTTTACCGCCGTATGCACCCACCGGCATGCCGCCACCAACGATTTTTCCAAGACACGTGATGTCGGGCGCAACATTGTATCTTTCTTGGGCGCCACCAAAGGCCACACGAAAACCTGTCATGACCTCATCAAAGATCAAGAGCGAATCATATTCTGTACAAATTTCGCGAAGGGCTTCCAAAAAACCCTCATCAGGCGGAACAACGCCCATGTTGCCGGCCACAGGCTCGACAATCACGGCTGCGATTTCTTTTCCGTATTTTTCAAAACATTCTTTGATTTTTTCGACGTTGTTGTAGGGAAGACTAATCGTTTGTTTGGTTATTTCTTCCAAAACACCAGGAGAATCTGGAATGCCCAGTGTTGCTACACCTGATCCGGCTTCGACCAAAAATGAATCTCCATGACCGTGATAGTCGCCGTCGAATTTCACGATTTTTTTACGATCGGTGTGCGCACGCGCCAAACGAATGGCCGACATGGTGGCTTCGGTTCCTGAATTTACGAAACGAACTTTTTGAATCGAAGGAATGGCACTGGTGACCAGTTTGGCCAATTCCAGTTCAAAACCATTGGGCGCGCCAAAGGCCATCCCTTTTTCAATCGTCTTTTGAACTTTTTCTAGAACGTCTGGATGTGCGTGGCCGAGAATCATCGGACCATATCCCATCACATAGTCGACGTAGTTTTTTCCATCGGCATCGGTGATGCGTGCGCCTTTTCCACGTTCCACAAAAAAGGGTGTTCCACCCACGGATCGAAACGAGCGTACGGGCGAATTCACTCCGCCAGGAATGAGATTTAAGGATGCGTGAAATAATTCTTTGGATAGAGGTCCTGTAGACATACTCCAAGAACTATAAGAGAGAATTTAAATTGTCTATGAATTTTCTGGGAATCGATTATTCGCCATTTTGCGAATCACGAACCAATTTTCCGTTCGGCAGAATTCGATAGGTCGCAACACCGAAATGGCCTTCTTTTTCATGCCATTGCAGTTGAACCAATCTCGATCCTTCCATAACACTCATTCTGAATTCTTGACCAATATCGGCTGAGTCAGTCATGGTGATATATTCGGATGTTGTTGTATCTTTTTGATATTTATCATGAGCTTTGATCAAAGTTGTTGTTCCGCTGCGTGTGACTTTTAATTTCAAGGCTGCTACTGCCGGATTATCGCGGCTGCGTTCACCAATGACAAACTCAAGTTTGTCGGCTTTGCCGTCGCCGTTGATATCGCCTTGATAACAATTGGGTCCACAGTCGCCTGCGAATACCGATGATGTAAGTAAAATGGATAGGATGAATGCGAATTTGTTCATATGATTTTTTTCCCCTTTAACCTATGTGCGAATTATAGGATATTATAATGCACCAAGTCAATATGATTTGGTTTTTCTTTGTAATTATTTGATTTTATTGATTTTTTTATCAACTCGATTGCGTACCATTGGAGAATAGAAGGTTTTGTTCTTTTCAAAGGTCGCTCGCGCCAATTTCTTACCTTGCTTGCTGGCCAACAGCGCATCATAGATCGGATAAACAAATTTACCTCTTCCCACACGACCCAAAAAGTTAGGAGCCGTGGCCAACGTAGTGGAATAATTTTTAGGAAGCGTAACCTGGTACCAAACCGTCAATACTTCTGGATCCTGTGTGCTGGAAAACCCGAAGGCTTGATCCAATTGTTTGATTTGTTCCAGATTCACTTTTCCAAGAATGGCTTGCAGAAAATAGCAGCGATCTTTACTGGTCATGTCAGCAATATCAACATCCGTGGGTAATTTTTTGTTTTCCAAAAACTCTTTCACCAGCAAATTCCAGCGATTGATCTTTTCGGATTCGATCGGTTTCATATCCGATGGAAAATATTCCTGATTGATCCACTTGGTCAAAAAATCGCGATCCACAATTTTGGAAAGTTCCGCAACCACCTGATCGGTATTCACCGATTTGAATTTGTATTTTGCAAAATAACCTTTCAAAAATTTATCGAACGCAGATTTGCCAACTTTTTCCTCGATGGCATTCAAGAAGAGTGCGCCTTTGGTATATGGAACCAAAGAAAACGCATCATCCGATGAACGACCTTCAAAATTGGTTTTGAGAACCGTGTCTCTGGGTTGCAATGTTTCTTTGTCCAGAAAATCATTTTCCAATGTGATTTTGTCAAGCGCCATATCACGACGACGGGTTGCCGTGTCGTGCAAGCGTTCGATAATACGATATTGAACGTAGGTTGTGAAACCTTCGTTAATCCATGTGTCGTCCCATTGTGCGTTGGTCACTAGATTTCCGGACCATGAATGCGCAATTTCATGCGCGACCACATCCACCAAATCTTTCTTTCCAGTGATCAGTGTCGGTGTGACAAAGGTCAAACGTGGATTTTCCATTCCGCCCCACGGATAGCTGGCTGGAAGGACAAGCAAGTCATAACGACCCCAGACATATTTTCCATAGAGGCTTTCAGCCGCTTGAATCATTTTTTCGGTGTCTTCGAATTCTTTGGCGGCAAGTTCGATCACTTCTGGTTCTGCGTACACACCAGTACGCGGTCCGGTAGATTTGAAGCTGAGTTTTCCTGCACCCAATGCAATCAGATAACTTGGAATCGGAATTTCCATGTTGAAGGCGTATTCGCCGTTGGCATTCACGCTCGTTGGATTGTTCTTTGCGCTCATCACCACCATCAAGTCCTTTTGAGCAAGGTGAACTTTGGCCGAATAGGTTGTTCGAATCACAGGTGTATCCTGGCAAGGAAAGAACGATCTTGCAGCAATCGTTTCACTGTTGGTGGTGAGAAAAGGTCGCTTGGAAACGGTTTGAAGAGCCGTGTTCCATTGAAGTGCAACTGCGTCTTTCATCGCTGCATATTTAATTTTCACAGCTTTGACGTTTTTATTTTTTGGAAGTTCGATTTCGAGTTTCGATCCTAAGATTTCATCGATGTTGCCCATGGTGTATTTGGCATCAATCCATTTGTTTTTGGATTCTTGAATCTGAACAGATTCAATTTTGAGCGCCATGGTATCCAAAATCAAATTGGCTGATTTGTCCGAGCGGTTGAATGTAAGAACCGCTGTTCCATCGAGCGATTGTTTTTCAAGATCGATGTTCCAATCGAAATCCATGTTTGTGACTTGAACGCGGTGAGGTTCGGAATAGGAGTGTGGGTCAGCAGCAAATACTGCTGTGGTCAAAAGAAGTGTGGCAATGAATGATCTGATCATGAAAGCTCCTCAATGGGTTTTTCATGAAGTATCGAAGTGCCAGAGGAAAGTCTATGAATTGATTATTTTTCAGACCCGGTTACGTCTTTGAAATTGGCCTTGCCATCGTTTTGAAAGATCTTGGTTCGGTCCATTTTGGATTTGTTTTCAATCCAATTCACAGTGATGTCGAAATCCCCATCATTGTCACGATCGATCACACTCAATGTATAAATATCGTCCAAATCAGCTGTGGTTGTGACTGGAATCGAAGTTTTTCCGACGATTTTCACCTCAATGGTTCCTGGTTTGGTGATGTCCAATTTAATGGTTTCCTTTTCGGGAGTATCATCCAGGTTTTTTTCAAAGAAGTTTTCACCACATTCCCCGGCCCATGCAGATCCGCAGATCAAAAGTGAAAGTATCAAAAATTTCTGAATCATTTTCATCAATTAGCTCTGATCTTTATTGTACTGCCTCTAAAGCCCGCATGTCAACGGAACCCGCGGGGTTACACCCTTAACTTATTGAAATTACAGCTTTGTATCCTTGTAGGATTTCTTAATTTTGCGCTTTTCCATTCCCTTGAGGCGAATTTCAATCACCTTGGGAGAAGGGTAAACATTTTCGATTTGTTTGTAATACGTCTTGGCACGTTCAAAATCATCCAATTCATCATACGAGCTCGCCAATCCAAAAATCACGTCTGTCTTATATTTAGTATCCGGAAACAGTTGCAGGACCTTTTGATAATCCTGCAATGCTTGATCATATTTTCCGGCAATATAGGCATTGGTTGCTTTCTTTACATAGACATCTTCCATGCGTTCATACGCAGGATATTTTTCAACCAAGGTTTCATATTCAAGATTGGCCTGATTGTAATCATGCAATAGTGTGTAGCAATCGGCGATTTCAAATTGAACTTCCGGCGCGCTTGAATCATTGGGTACTGCGCGAATCAGTTTGTCGTATTCGGTCAAGGCTTGCCGGTAATTTGAAAAATTATTTTTGAAGATATCGGCGATATTTCGTTGAGCCTGGACGGTGTATTTGTTGATGGGATAGCTTGCGACAAGTTTACGATAGGTTTCGATGGCTTTATCAAGTTCGCCAAGCATCATCTGCTGAATATTGCCGATTTCCAGCAATGCTTCGGGAGCGCGAGGGTGTTCCGGATGTTTATAGACGAAGGAAAGATAATACTCGATCGCGTTGTAAAATTTTCGTTCACGAACCAGATCTTTGGCTTTCTTGAAATCCGAAAAATTCGAGCATGCCACCAACATCAGGGCCATTATGAAAACTGCGCGTTTCATTGCCCACAATTGTAACTCTCAGTGCCAGAAGGTCTAGAGATTTCTATGCTGAACCCACGGGCTCAGCCGCAGCCGCTTCCTCTTCATCCTCAGTGATGATCTTCGCGAAAGAAACGAGCTTTTCATTTGGGTCCATATGGATCAAACGAACGCCTTGGGTCGCACGACCAATCACGGAAATATCCTTCGCTTTCATGCGAATGAGTTTTCCTTGATCAGAAATCAGCATCACGTCGTCATCGTCGGTGATTTGAGTAATACCGACCACGGCACCGTTTTTCTCAGTCACACGAATGGTCATGACACCTTTGCCGCCGCGGGTTTGACTGCGATATTCTGTGGTGTCGGTTCGTTTGCCGTAACCACGTTCAGTGGTGGTCAGAAGTGTTCCTTCATTTTTCAGAACTTCCATGCCCACGACATAATCGCCTTTGTCCATACGGATACCAGTCACGCCGGTGGCGGTACGGCCCATCGGACGAACTTGTTTTTCATCAAAGCGAATGGCTGAACCTTCCTTGGTTGCAAGGAAGATGTTGCATTCACCATCGGTCAAACGTGCCGAGATCAGGCGATCGCCATCGGAAACGCCAAGTGCGATGATTCCGGATGCGCGCGGATTGGAGTACGCCATCAGATCCGTTTTCTTCACAACGCCTTCTTTGGTCGCCATGATGATGTATTGACCCAGTGCGAATTCTTTCACTGGCAAAATCGCTGCGATTTTTTCACCTTGATTCATTTGAAGCAAGTTGATGATTGGTTTACCACGGGCCACACGTCCGACTTGTGGAAGTTCATGCACGCGCAACCAGAAACATTTACCGCGATCGGAGAAGACCAGAAGGAAGGAATGCGTGGAAGCCACGAACACATTGGTCACGAAATCTTCTTCTTTGACGCCTGTGCCGACTTTGCCCTTACCACCGCGTTTTTGGCTGCGGTACAGGGAAAGTGGATTGCGTTTGATATAACCGGCATGGGTCACGGTCACAACCATCTCTTCTTCTTCGATCAAATCTTCATCCGACATCTCAGTCAATGAACCTTTGATATCCGTGCGACGAGCATCACCGAATTGTTTTTTGATCTCTTCGGTTTCAGAGACGATCACTTTGTCGATCAGATTCGGGCTTGCGAGGAGTTTTTCGAGCTCTTCGATCAGCTTCATGATCGCTTTGTAATCTTCGATGATTTTGTCACGTTCAAGGTTGGTTAAACGTTGCAATCTCATTTCCAAAATCGCATTCGATTGAATTTCGGATAATTCAAATTTCTCCATCAATCCTTCGCGAGCAACAATTGGATCTTTGGAAGCGCGGATCAATTTGATGACCGCATCTAGATTATCAAGAGCGATTTTCAAACCTTCCAAGATATGCGCTTGCGCTTTGGCTTTGTTCAATTCGAACATTGTTCTGCGTGTTACGATCTCGCGGCGATGTTCGATAAATTGGGTCAGTGCTTCGCGAAGCGAAACGATCTTTGGACGACCATTTACAATCGCGAGCATGATGACACCAAATGACGTTTGCATTTGGGTCATGTTGTACAAATTGTTCAGAACCACCGCAGGAGTTGCATCACGGCGAAGTTCGATCACCACGCGCATACCGTCGCGATCGGATTCATCACGCAAATCGGAAATTCCTTCGAGCTTTTTGTCACGAACAAGATCTGCGATCGATTCGATCAAGCGAGCTTTGTTCACTTGATATGGAAGTTCTGTGATGATGATCTGGCTGCGATCATTTTTCAGGGTTTCAATCGTTGCTTTTGCACGAACGGTGAATTTCCCACGTCCTGTTTCATAAGCTTCTTCGATTCCCTTTTTACCGTGGATGGTTCCAGCTGTTGGGAAGTCCGGACCTTTGATGATCTTATATAGATCTTTGTTGGTCATTTCCGGTGTTTGAATCAAACCAACCAATCCATCGCAAAGTTCATTCAAGTTGTGCGGTGGAATGTTGGTGGCCATGCCCACGGCGATACCGGAGGCACCGTTCAACAATAGACTTGGAATTTTGGTCGGAAGAACCAGAGGTTCGTCCAACGTATCGTCGTAGTTGCGGCCAAATTGAATCGTGTCCTTTTCAATATCGGTCAGAAATTCTTCACCGATTTTGGAAAGGCGGATTTCTGTGTAACGCATGGCCGCTGCGGAGTCACCGTCGACCGAACCGAAGTTACCTTGACCATCCACTAGCGTTGCACGAAGTGAGAAATCTTGCGCCAAACGAACGATGGTGTCGTAAATCGCTGAGTCACCGTGCGGGTGATACTTACCCATGACGTCACCCACCACACGAGCCGATTTTTTGTGCGGTTTATTGTGGGTGTTGCCCATTTCGTACATGCCGTAAAGAACACGACGATGCACCGGTTTCAAACCGTCACGGATGTCTGGAAGCGCGCGTCCGACGATAACACTCATCGCGTAATCGAGATACGATGTGCGCATTTCCTCGATAATGGATTTTTGTACGATCTTTTGTTTGCTTACTTCTGTTGCCATAATTAGATGTCCAAATTCTTCACTTGTAGTGCGTTGTCTTCGATAAAGTTACGACGAGGTTCAACTGCGTCGCCCATGAGCGTGCTGAAGATTTCATCTGCTTGCGCTGCATCTTCATTGCTCACTTGAAGCAATGTGCGGGACCCTGGATCCATGGTTGTTTCCCACAATTGCTCTGGATTCATTTCTCCCAAACCTTTGTAGCGTTGAACAGCAATGCCTTTTTTGGAAAGTTCCAAAACGGCATCGAGCCATTCAAGCAAATTCAATTTTTCTACCGGCTCACTGTCTTCATGTTGGAATTTAAATGGAGCTTGGCCAAGATCTGAAAGGGCTGTAACAAGCGTCTGCAGATCTTTAACTTCCGACAATTCCATGAAGGCTGTATCGATGACCGTGTCTTTGCGAACACCTTTGTCACGTGAACTCACCACGACTTTGAATGCCTTGGTTTCCTTGTCTTCTTCGATGGTTGCCATCACAGGATGAAGGGAAGGATAGGAAGTTTTGATAAATTCAACAGCGCGTTTCTTCACATCTTCAAGCGCTTTTTTGGATTTCAAATCCTCATCCACCATCGCAGCTCCATAGATGAAAGCATCGATGATACGACGATCCATTTTCATGCCGACATGATGAAGGATGTTGCGGTATTGAATCGTTTTCTTGATGAGCGTTTTCAATGTTGCGCCAGTAACTTCCTTTTTGCCGATGATGGCTTTGAAATCTTCAGAAGATAGATTCAGAAGATAATCTTCCAATGCCTTTTCATCTTTCAAATATTGTTCAGATTTTTTTCTCTTCACTTTGAAAAGTGGCGGTTGAGCAATGTAGAGATAACCCTTTTCAATGATCTGCGGCATTTGACGATAGAAGAATGTCAAAAGAAGCGTGCGGATGTGCGCTCCGTCGACGTCAGCGTCTGTCATCAGAATCACTTTGTGGTATCGAAGTTTGGCGATATCGAAATCGTCTTTGCCAATTCCACAACCCAACACCGTTACCAGAATTTGAATTTCACCCGATTGAAGCATTTTGTCGAAACGGGCTTTTTCAACGTTAAGAATTTTACCTTTGAGTGGCAAAATCGCTTGGTTTTCGCGATTGCGGCCTTGTTTGGCCGAACCACCCGCCGAGTCCCCTTCCACAATGTACAATTCGCACAAGGAAGGATCTTTCTGTTGGCAATCCGCCAATTTTCCCGGAAGCGATGAAAACTCAAGTGCAGATTTTCTGCGTGTAAGATCACGAGCTTTTCTTGCAGCCTCACGAGCACGGGCAGCATCTACAATTTTATTGATGATGCGTTTGGCTTCGGTTGGATGCTCGATCAAATATGTCGAAAGTTTCTCGTTAACGATCCCTTCTACAATCCCTTTGACTTCAGAGTTACCCAACTTGGTTTTGGTTTGACCCTCGAATTGAGGTTGAGGAACCTTCACCGAAACAACAGCTGTAATACCTTCGCGGACGTCGTCTCCGGATGGCGTCTCTGTCAATCCTTTGAACAAACCATTGCCAGATGCATATTGATTGAGTGAACGTGTAAGTGCGGAACGAAACCCCACCAAATGCGTTCCACCCTCGACAGTGTTGACGTTGTTCACAAAGGAGTGAACGTTTTCGGAATAGCCATCGTTGTACTGAAACGCAACTTCAACCGAAACACCTTTGTCAGCACCCGATACGAAAAATGGAGAATGAATCGAGGATTTGGTTCGGTTCAAATGCTTCACAAATGCGGCGATACCACCATCGAATTTGTATTCTTGTTTTTTATCAGTGCGTTCATCGACAATTGTGATGGACAAACCGGAATTCAAGAAGGCCAATTCGCGCAAACGATTCGACAAAATATCGAAGCTGAATTCAGAAACCTCGAAGATTTCCGGATCAGGTTTGAAAGTGATGGTTGTTCCGGTTTTGGTTGTGTTGCCGGTTACTTTCAATTCATTTTGTGGATTGCCGCGTTTGTAAGATTGTTTGTGAACTTTTCCATTGCGATGAATTTCCAATTCCAAACTTTCGGAAAGGGCGTTCACAACCGAAGATCCCACACCGTGCAAACCACCGGAAACTTTATAGGAGTCATTGTCGAATTTACCACCAGCATGAAGTTTCGTGAGCACCACTTGGGCAGCGGGAACTTTTTCGGTTGGGTGTATTTCAACTGGAATACCGCGTCCATTGTCCTTAACAGTGACTGATTCATTTGGATGGATAGTCAAAACAATGGCATCGCAATGTCCTGCGAGTGCTTCGTCGATCGAGTTGTCGACAATTTCATAAACTAGGTGGTGGAAACCGCGTTGTCCGGTATCCCCGATGTACATACCTGGTCTTTTTCTTACTGCTTCAAGACCTTCTAGAATTTTAATGCTGGATGCGTCGTAATTGGTGGTAACTTTTTGCTTGGATTTGGTCACTTCTTTTAATTCCATTTCGTACTTCTTTCGAACAAGCGTATTGCCCGTTCAAGGGTAAAAACTGCAAAAACAGTATCAGGAAACGTGGGCCGTGCAAACGAAAAAAACGCGTTCCAAATGGCTCTGAAGCCTAGTGTTTTCAGGTGTTTGCGGTTGATTATTTCCAAAAAACGGGGGTTTGAAAATTCACCTTTTCTTGTGTCAAAATTCGAGCTCCGATTCCACGGGCATTTTCCACAATCGACGGATTTGGCGTCGTAATTAGGGTTTGTGGTTTGAGTTTTTCGAGTCTTTCAAACAAATGGCTTCGTCGTTCATCATCCAGAGTGACACCCACATCATCTAGCAACATCACAGGGATCGAATCCTCGTGAGACAGATGATTCATTTCTGAAAACTTAAGGGACAGCAGAATGGAGGCGCGTTCACCTTGACTGGCTGTTGTTTCCGCGGGGAGTCCTTTGAGTTGGATCTCGAAATCATCCCGATGCGGTCCGGCCAATAGACGTTTGATTCGATGTTCCTGAAATTCGATTTCTTTCAGACGATTGGGAATTGAATCTTCCCGTTGATGATAAATCAAGTCGACTGGGGCAGAAGTTTGGCTGATTTCCTCGTATTCAGATCTTACCCCTGGAAGAAGGTCCAAAAGAAGTTGTTTGCGTCGATTTCGTATTTCTTCACCAAAATGGATAAGTTGCTGGTTCCAGGGTTCAATTTGGTTTTTATAGTCTGAGAAGCTCAGGTTTTGCTTCAGAAGCGCTTGTTTTTGTTTCACCGTCTTTCGGTATGACTTGAATGTGTCGATCAAAATCGGGTGCTTTTGACAAAGCAAGTGATCCAAATAATTCCTTCGTTTTTCGCCACTGCCTGAAATCAAATTGATATGTTCAGGTGCCAAAACAACGACTTTGGTTTCGTGCAGAAACTGCGATGTACGCGTGACACGATCGCCGTTTTTGGAAAAAATGTGTTTTCGCGGAAGAATGTCGACCTGAACCGTGTCAAAGTCGGTGGTTTCGCCCTGAATTTGACCGATGGGTTGTTCGTGACTGACCAAGTCGAAAAGTTTAGTTGCTCGATAAGATTTGGTTGTGGCAAGCACATACATCGCTTCCAGGATTGTGGTTTTCCCAGCCCCGTTGGCGCCGAACAAAACGTTGATCCCACGCTCAAAGTCCACGCTGACGCGCCCATACGGACGAATGTGATGTAAGGATATTTTCTGAAACACTTTCAGCAAAGTGTCAGACTATTCTGGAACTTGCAAGGGTTACAAAATGCAAGGAACTGCATCGACGAAATAAGATTCGGCTGAGTATTCAAAAACCCCCATTAAAGGTTCAACGATTTGGGTTTTGATTTCATTTTTCAGTTTTTTGAGAACACTTTGAAATTCATTTTCTCTGGATATTGGCCCTGCAACGTTGATGTATATTTTGTAGAGTTCAAATGGGTTGTTGGGTTGGCGTAGCATGGCAAATTGGTGAACATGACCCAATTCATGCACCAAAACACGTGATAATACAGGCAATGTTGGAAAATCGTGGTCTTGGCTTCCGTCGCGGTTGTATCTTAGATTTACCGTTTCACTGGCTTCGGTCATTGGTTCATCATTTAGAATAGGTTTTGTTTCTTCGATGGTTTTATCCATGAGGTTTTCCAACATAAATGTTCCAAGAACGATTTTAATCCCGTTGTCGAAAATATTGGTTTCTGCCAAAAGTCGGCTGTTTTCCATTTTTCTTTTCACAATCATGTTATCGGTGAAAACTTGATTGTAATTTGCTGCAACCGTTGGATTACATTGGGTAATGCTCATTTTTTGATTTTTTGAATCAACCAAATGGGCACGAACTTTAACTCTTTCTGTGGTGGTAAGTTCTTCTAGTGGAGGATTGATGGGTTTGGCTTGGTTGGTTTGATTGATTTCGTTTTGAAGGTAATTCAACTTTTCAATGAATGTTCTTTCATAGAACTCAGGATCAACCTGTTTTTGTTGTCTTGATAGATATTCTTCTGTGGTTTGATTGATAAAGTCGTGCTGTTTTTTTTCTGAAGGATAAAAACTCGAATAAGTTGATCCAAGGGTTTGATTTGATTTACTTTTAAAAAGATCAATCAAGACCGTTCCATGAAAATGTTTTGACGTTACAAGTTGGGATTCTCCTTCTGGGACACCGGCAAAGCCATAAAACTTTTTACCAATTAAAGCACCTTCAGCATATTTTTGTTTACCGATGACTAAGTCAGGAATTGCATTGTAAGAATATTCAACGGCTTTTTTTCCTCCAAAATTTACACAACGAACCACGTCTTTTTCATCGCGGTAAACCGTTCGACTTGCTCCATGTTCTTTTTTGCACGCTGTTAAATCAAAATTATCAGCGGAATGGGCCGTTTGTGCAGTTGACAAAAACAACAATAAAATTAGGTATTTGTACTTCACTTAAATCCCCCGAAGAGGACTATACACGATATGGATGCGTTGAGTCAAACACGCATCGGCATGATCACGCCGAAGAAGGTTGGGTCATCCGCCATACGGAATACGCCAGGGCTTTGTTCGTGGTTGAGCTCCAGTACAACTTTGTCACCATTGGTTGCGTTGATGACATCCATCACATAGCGGGCGTTGAATCCGATGTTCATTTCTCCACCATTGAATTCGCCTTGAATTTCTTCTTCCGCTTCACCAAGCTCCGGTGAGTTTGCTTTGAGCAAAACGCCTTTGCCATGAATTCCGAATTTGACGCATTTGGATTTTCCTTCTGAAAGGAGCGACACGCGACGAAGTGAATCGGAGAACTGATTTCGATCAAGTGTGAGTTTTTTGTCGTTATTTTTGGGAATTACGGCGGTGTAATCCGGAAATTCTCCGACAACCAGTCTCATGAATAAAAATGTGTCGTCGAATTGAAAGGCGACGCTTCCTTTGGAGAATCCAAATTGAATCAATCCCTTTTTGGATTCCGACAACAGCCTTTTCAATTCCATGATTCCTTTGCGGGGAAGAATGATGCCTTTTTCAAGCTCGACATCTTCATCGTCCGCCAAAACCATGTTGTAAAAGGCAAGGCGGTGCCCGTCTGTGGAGATCATTTTGAACAGAGTTTTTCCGTTTGGGGTGGTTTCTGTTTCAACCAATGATCCATTGAGGTTGTAGCGCATTTCATCCATGCAAATGGCAAAAGATGTTTTATCAATGGCGTTTTCAAAGGTTTCGGCTTTGATTTTTTGGAATTTGAATTCTCGGGCGGTTGGAATTTTTGGGAACTCATCTCCGATGACGCCGGCGATTTTGAATTGGGCCTTGCCAGAAGAAATAGTGACCCATGAGTTCGCGTTGGTTTCGAATTTTACATCATCTGCTGGAAGTTCTTTAATGATTCCAATGAGGTGTTGTGCAGGAATGCAAATTTGTCCTTCTTCTTTCACTGTGCAAGGAACTTCTCCGTGCATTCCAATTTCCAAATCAGTTGCTGTGATGAAAAGTTTGTCTTTGTCAGAACGAAGAAGAATATTTCCGAGAATTGGCATGGTGGTCTTCTTTTCCGCAATTGCAGATGCACGTTGAAGACTTTTGAGAATGTCTTTTTTCTGAAAACCAATTTTCATGGGTACTCCCTAAATACAGAATGAATATATAAATCAGTAATAATAGAAGGTCTTGTGGATACAAAGCAAAATTTTCTAAAAACCGCAAAAATACTGGATGAACGGAAAAACAAAGTTGTGGAATAATCTTTGATAAACCTCGAGTGATTCACAGAGACACCAATTATTTTCGGAAATAAAAAGTTATTCACAAAGCAAAAACCTACCTAACCCACATGGTTATCAACAGAGGATAAAGAAACTGAATGGTGCGATTAACTTTGAAGAGATTTTTCGATCGCCATGATGGTCGAGCGAAGTTGGGCGTTGGTTTCCAACTCTTTTTGGATCTTGGAATGCCCATGCATGATGGTTGTGTGGTCTTTTCCACCAAACTTTTGACCCAACTCCGGAAAAGAGAGTGTGGTGAGTTTTCTGGAAAGATACATCGCAATTTGGCGAGGCTGAGCAACCACCTTGTGTTTTCTGGATGACTTTAAGTCCGCGGATTTCAAATGAAAAAACGAAGACACAGCCTTTAAAATATCATCCGTAGAAATTACCTTTTCCTGAGAAGAAATCGAAAAACAACCTCTTTCACCAAGCTTTCATCAATCGGACGGTTGGACAAAGAAGAAATCGCACAAAGTTTGGTCAAACAACCTTCCAAAATACGAATGTTGGAATCGATCGAATCGGCCAGCAAGAACAACATGTCGTCTCTGATGACCAAACCAACCTGATCCGCCTTTTTTCTTAAGATGGCCACGCGGGTTTCAACATCAGGTTTTTGAATATCGCAAAAAAGACCGGCTTGAAAACGAGAGCGAAGGCGCTCATCCAAATCCGGAATTTCATTCGGCATTCGATCCGATGACAGCACAATCTGCTTTCCGTTTTGATATAAGGCATTGAAAGTGTGGAAGAATTCTTCCTGGGTTCGTTCTTTTCCTGTGAAAAAGTGAATGTCGTCCAAAAGCAAAACATCACAGTAACGATACAACGAACGAAACTCTTCCATTTTGGAAAGACGGATCGAGTTGATCAACTCATTCATAAACTGCTCGGAAGAGCGGTAAACAACCTTAAGTCTTTGTTTTGATTGGTAAACTTCGTTTCCAATGGCCGACAATAAATGGGTTTTTCCAAGGCCTACACCACCATATAAGAAAAGAGGATTGTAGGTTTTGCCAGGGGCATTGGCCACCGCTTGGCAAGCTGCGTGTGCAAACTGATTGGCGTTTCCAACCACAAATGAATCAAACGTGTATTTCGGATTCAGAAAAGAATCTCTTTTGATTTCTCTTTCTTTGGTTTCAACAGGAAGAGAAATATTTTCCACCGTCGAACTTTTTTCATCCGAAAGAACGAAAGACATTTGAACGTTTTCGTTCATCGTAATTTTTCGAAGTCGCGACAAAAGAATTTCTGAGTACTCTTTTTGGATTTTATCTTTGTAATAGGTATTTGGAACTTCGATGAGAAATTTGTCCTGCTCGAAAGTCTTGCACTGTAAGGGTTTGAACCATGTATTGAACGTGTGTGGCGATACCTCTGATTTCAGTGTATCCAGCGTTTGTACCCAAGAATCCATCATGACAGTGTTCGTTAAATCCCTTTCGTGAACTTTGGTAACTACGTTTTGTGTTGAATGATCGTCAAGAAAGAAAATTCATTTTTTGAAAATATTTTTTGAAATGAATTTTTCTGCATATTTCTTACAGTTTTTCACTCTAAAAAATTTTTTTCACTGAAGAAAATTTTTTTTCGATGGGTAGTTTTCACAACCGATTGATTGTCATGATATCTTTAATCTCGGTCTCATCATGACAAATTCACTGGGTTTGCGGCTGTGGATGATATCGAACGCCCTGTGGATAACTATTGTGTAAATTCATATTCGCAAAACCCTTGTTCAGCCCAGACTTTACAGGCAGTATGTTAAAAAACTCGATCAAACCGAGAAAAAATCCACATTAACGTGTTTTTAACAATTCTGTAGCCCCCTAAATCGTTCAGGATCAAGGATATCCAAGATAAACCCTGATTTTGAAGGGCTTCGATGACCATATATTCGTCTTGACATGGCCCTTCGAGTATGATGAAAACAGCAGACTAATTTTTCGATTTTGCTGAAAATAACGTAGAATCATTTTTAGAAAAGATTAATAAAATCTAGGACTTACAATGAAAAGAACATATCAACCTAGTAAGGTTAAAAGAAAAAGAACGCATGGTTTTAGAGAACGTATGGCTACAGTGTCTGGCCGTAAAGTTTTGGCTCGTCGCCGCCGTAAAGGTCGCGCTCGTTTGGTCGTAAGCGTTCCAAAGAAGTAGTGGAATGGTAGAAGCGGGGTCCTTGCTATTGAGACCTCAGCACCGAATTCGAAAAGCGATTGAATTTCAAGAGTGTAGGGAAAAGGGAAAAAGGTTTTTAGTAAAAACCTGATTTGTGTATTTCACAAAAACACCTTTCCACATTCACGAATCGGTCTGATCGTCACAAAGAAAACAGGTTCGGCCACAGTAAGAAATCGTTGGAAAAGAATCATTCGTGATTTTTTTCGCACCAATCCGAATCATTTTCCCAAACCCATGGACTACGTCTTTGTGGTGAAATCCACCACCAAGAATCTGCCACCGAAAGATATTCGCTCCGAGCTTTTGAGCTTAGTAGGAAGAATAAAACCAAATGAAACAAATCTTTGTATATCTGATCCGAGGGTATCAACGACTGATTTCCCATGTTGGGAACCAGATGTCGATTCCACCTTCGTGTTCGGCCTATGCAATTGAGTCCATCGAGAAAAATGGAGTGGTTTCTGGTGGTTTTCAAACACTTCGAAGATTATCCAAATGTCATCCATTTCACGATGGCGGATTTGATCCCGTGGAGAAAATGTAATGAATAGTGAAGCAAGAAGATTGTTGTTGGCCATGTTCCTGACCTTCGGATTTTGTTCGTTTGGTCCAAATATATGACTCCGCAACCTGCACCGGTTGCACAAACCCAACTTACCAACACATCCTCTTCCGAAGTTGTTGCGCCAACAACCACAACAGTGGCTCGACTTCAGCAATTCCTTCCAAATCTCAAACACCAACCGTACAAAATGTCGTTGTTGAAACGTACGAAGTTTCCAACCCTGACTTTGTTGCAAAATTTTCCAATCAATCCGGTGTGATTTCTTCCGTTGATTTGCTCCATTATTTCAAGGAACAGAAAAAAGATTCCAAACCGATTTCAGTCATTCCGCTCGGCCAAGCTGCTTCTGCACCGCTTTTGTGGGACATTTCTTTCAAAAGTTCCTCAACATCCACTCCGAAAGCCGTCTTGGATGATCGTCAAACCATGTATCAATGGACGGAAAGAACTCCAAATCAGGTTGGATTCAGCACACAAGTCGCCCCAGGCATTCAAGTTCAAAAATATTACCGTTTTGGAAAAGATCCATATGTCATTGAACACGTACTTCACATCGACAATCAATCCAGCGAAACACTTTACGTCGATGCCAACACATCCATGTATTCGGCTCATATTCCGAAAGAAGAACAATCTTCATCTTTTCTTTCTCCGCAACATCCGGATGTCATGGCTGTGGCCTATGCACATGATGAAGAATACCATCTGAAACTTGCCAAACTTTCGGATAAGAAAGCTCAAATCACCACAGGTCCGATTTCTTGGGCCGGATTTTCTTCTCAATATTTCTTGATGACGGCGATTCCAACGGAAAGCATGTGGAATTCGATGGGTGGAAAATACGAGAATGAAATCGGTTCCTGGACCATGAACTACGCGCAAAGAACAGTCGCAGCCAAATCCAACCTCGAATATGTCATGAAGTTTTACACAGGACCAAAGCAAATGGAGCTTTTGGCAACCGTAACCCCAACCTTGGATCGCTCAATCGATTTGGGTAGTTGGATTGGTGGTTTGGCGCGCATGATTCATAAACTTTTGGGGTGGATCTATGGATTCATTCCTAATTACGGATGGGCAATCATCATCTTGACGGTGTTGGTTCGCTTGGCCGTGTTCCCGCTAGCTCAAATGCAGGCGCGTTCGATGAAACGAATGACGTTGCATAAGCCAGCGATGGACGCATTGAAGGAAAAGTACGGAAAGGATCGCGAAGCATATTCGCGTGAATTGATGAGCTATATGAGAACCAACAAAATCAATCCAGCCAGTGGTTGTTTACCACTCTTGATTCAATTTCCGGTTTTCATCGCTTTGTACCGCGTGCTCTACAACTCAATTGAGTTGAGACATGCACCATTTGGTTTGTGGATTCATGACCTATCGGCTCATGATCCATTTTTTGTGCTGCCCGTGTTAGTGGGCGTCACGTTTTATTTGCAAACAAAACTGAACCCGACTCCGATGGCAGACCCGGCTCAGCAGACCATGATGAAAATCATGCCTGTGATGTTCTCGGTATTCATGATCTTCCTGCCTTCGGGACTCAATCTGTACATCTTTGTGAGTACGCTTTGGGGAATTGTCCAACAGTATATGGTTCAGAAACAATCAACCTAATAGAGGTATAGTATGGGTGTATTCAACCTGTTCAGAAGTAAGAAAAAAGAAGAAGTCAAAGCGACTTCGAAATTCATCGATGATGAATGGCTAGAAGTATCAGCTAGTTCAAAAGACGAAGCCATTGAACGCGCATGCGTAGCGCTCAACACCAATCCAACTCACCTGGAAGTGAAATTCCTTTCCAAAGACGGAAAAAAGATTCGCGCTCGCAAATCAACCGGTGAATCGGAAGTGACCGATGAACAACCAGTCAAACAACCTAGACAAGGTCAGGGTCGTGGACGTGGTCGTGCTGCAAACCGTGAAGGTGGTTCGCGTGATGGTCAACAAGCCCAAGGTCGCGGACGCGGTCGTGGCACTCGCTCCGAATCTTCAGATCGCAACGAATCCCGCGGTGATTCTAGAAATGAATCGCGTGGTGGTCGCGGACGCAATCAACGCAACAATCGTCGACAAGATGAACAAACCGACGAAATGATGATGCGTGATGGTGAAGAAGAAAACTTCAACACAGAAGGCAACAGCGGTGAAGGTCGTTACAACGATTACAATGATGGTTATGAACCTCAGGAAAGCCGTTCTCGTCGTCATGAAGAACCGGAAGAAGATTTCGTAGAAGAGATCGAGGAAGAAACCGATTTGGGCCGCAAAGCCAAAGAAATTCTTGAACAAATCGTTCAGAAAATCGAAGCGAATGCAAAAATCGAATTGTTTGAAACCAACAAGACCATCCGTTTGGAAATCATCAGTTCTGAATCCGGATTGTTCATTGGAAAATTCGGTCAAACTTTGGATTCGATCCAACATCTTTTGAAGAAGATTTTGGAAATCAAATTTGAAGAAGGCAAAAACTTGGTTGTGGACGCAGAAGAATATCGCGTTCGCCGTGAAGAATCGATCGAAACCAAAGCACGTAAGCTAGCAAAAAAAGCACGTCAAGAAGGTCGTCCAGTCAGTGTTGAACCGATGAATGCGATGGATCGTCGCATCGTTCACATGGCGCTCAAAGGCGAACCTGGTATCGAAACCAAAAGCGTAGGCGAGGGTTCAAGCCGTCGCGTGCTCATCGTACCTAAACGCCGTGCTTCCGGTCGCAATGAAGGCGGACGTGGACGTGGTGGTCGCGGAGGCCGTGGTCGTGATCGCGATCGTGGCAACGAAAGACAAGGCGGACGTTCGTTCGACGGAAATTCCCGTATGCACGACTCGTACGATGTTCCTGCACTTCCAAAGAGTGAAGTGTTCGGTGACAATCCCGAAGAGTATTTTGAAAATGCCTTCGACGACGAAAAATAGAACGACTATCGTAGCGATTTCGACACCACCAGGAATTGGTGGTGTCGGAGTCATACGACTTTCGGGTCCTGATTCTCTTTCAATCTCCCAAGCCCTTTTTCAAACCTCCGCTTCTTTTAAACATTCCCAACTTTGTTACGGCTATTTACTTAATCCCATTACCCATGAAAATGTAGATGATGGATTTGCAGTTTATTTTGAAGCTCCGAACTCATTCACAGGTGAAGATGTTGTGGAGCTTCAGCTTCATGGCAATCCCTTTTTGCTTTCCAGCGTTGTTGAGCTTTGCTTGGCGCAGGGTGCGCGCTTGGCATCACCTGGAGAGTTCACCAAACGTTCCTATCTCAACGGCAAAATGGATCTGCTTCAAGCAGAAGCTGTATCTGAATTGATTCACAGCCAATCGGTGATGGAAGCCCGTCAATCGCGCATGCGCTTGGATGGAAAACTTTCTTCCCATCTTGAAAAACTTCGGGATGATGTCATTGATGTTTTGGCCGAAATCGAAGCCGATGTAGATTTTCCAGAAGAGGACATCGATCCCAAATCCCAAGCAAAACTACTTTCAAGCATTCAAAATATTTCAGCTACGACTCATTCTCTGTTGTCGACGTACAATCAAAATCAAAAAATATCCTCTGGGTTTCGCATCGCTTTGGTCGGAAAACCAAATGTTGGAAAATCATCTCTTTTCAATGCAATTTTGCAAAATGATCGAGCCATTGTGAATGCTCAAGCCGGCACCACGCGCGATGTACTATCTGAAGAAATTATTCTCAATGGTTACCGAGTGAAGTTTTTTGATACGGCAGGCCTTCGATCAGATACTTCGGATGAAATTGAAAAAGAGGGAATTACCCGTTCGAGCCAAGAAATAGAAAAAGCAGATTTGGTTTTATGGCTTGGATCAACATTGGAAAAACATTCTGAAACGGAACTAGAAGTTTTACGAAATGTGGAAAAATCGAGACGTTGGCTTGTGTGGAACAAGGTTGATTTAGAAAAAGCTCCAAAACAGTTTGATGGTTTTTTTGAAAAAACATTCAAAATTTCTGCAAAGACCGGTCTTGAAGTCGCTTCACTGCTGGAAAATATCAATGACCTTTTAAAATCGTCACAGAACGAAGATTTTGGTGGCGGCATATCCAACGACAGGCAAAAAGAGTTGATCGAAGAGATGATTCAAGCATTGAATCGTTCGATGGAGATGATCAAGTCCAAACAACCCCCTGAACTCACAGCTGTAGAGTTTCGTCAGATTTATCATGCGCTCAACCGTATCCTTGGCAAAGAGGAAAATATGGAAGCCATGTACGACCGAATTTTCTCTAAATTTTGCGTCGGTAAATAGATAAGTATTTGATATTATTGTTTAATATTCATTTGTTCCACGTGGAACATCGGAATCAAGTGATGGCCCTAAAATATGAATTACAATCTTGAAACACTTCATTTCTATGATCCTAAAAATTTTGTGGTTTATTTGATCCCTGCAATTGTTTTGCAAAGCCCTTCAGCTTTGCAGTGAGAAAAAATTTGAATGTATCCTCTTTAATTGTCTAATCATAATTCACTCATTCAAATTTTCTCCTGTTTCATTTTAAATTCCCTACGTTTACTTTCACTGATCGATAAAAGTTGAAAATTAATCCTCGAGGAGTTTGCGGTTGGGTGGCGCGATGGGTGGGATACCCGAGGAGCTGCGCACCGGAGGGTATGGAGTCCCGATCGCGACCGGGCCCGACCGACACCGACGTGTTGTTTGAAGGGATTTCACGTGGAACATTTGAAAAGAAAACAAAGGGAGCTCATTTTGTTCTTTTCAAACCCGAATGAGTCGATTATTGTCCTTTTCAACGAGAAAAACACCATGGTTTCACGTGAAACATTTACACACTGCATTATATAAATATTGATAATCTTTGGTTTCTTCCCGATTTTTCGACTGTTGAACATCAGTAAGTGCTAAAGCCCAAATTCAAGAAGAATGGATCGCCCAACACGGTCACTTCAATGCCGATCAGATTCAAACCCAAGATGGCTTGGTAACCAAAACCCAAGAAATTGCGACCAAAACGGGATTTTCACAATAATTTTTCAGGTAGTTACATTGCTTCGACATTATCGGGTTAAGAAGACAATGTGGTGGTGGAGCAGGAGCTTATGTCCATGGGCCAGCCATTATCGGGGAAGGAACAGTGATTCGTCAGGGGGCTTACATCCGTGGCAGTGTCATTACGGGTAAAAACTGTGTGATTGGTCATACCACCGAAGTCAAATCGTCTATTTTTTGTGATGAAGCCAAAACCGGACATTTTGCTTACATTGGTGATTCGATTCTTGGCGCCGTCATGTGAATCTTGGCGCCGGAACAAAAATTTCAAATCTAAAAATGACGAACGACGAAATCGTGCTTCGCATTGACACTGAAGTTGTGAAAACAGGACTTCGAAAAATGGGAGCAGTCATTGGTGATCATTGCGAAACGGGATGCAACTCAGTTTTGAATCCGGGAGTTTTGCTTGCCAAATGCATGGTGTATCCGGCCATCGCCGTTCGCAAAAAATATTACGCGCCAAAAACGGTAATCAGAGAGTAATTATGAAGCGGAACATAATTGTCATAGGCGCCGGACACGCCGGCATCGAAGCTCACTGGCAGCAGCCCGCATGGGCCTGCAAGTTTACAACGCTTACCAGCAACCTCGATCGCATTGGTTTTATGTCTTGCAATCCGGCCATCGGCGGACTTGGAAAATCTCATCTTGTGAAAGAGATCGATGCGCTCGGCGGTGAAATGGGAAAGGCTACCGATGCAACTGGAATTCAATTTCGAATTCTGAACGCGAGCAAAGGACCAGCAGTTTGGGCAACGCGCGTACAATCCGATAAACATTTGTACGCCAGCTACATGAAAACCGTCGTGGAAAACACACCCAATCTTTCCGTGAAGCAAGGGATGGCGGAAAAGCTTCTGGTCGAGGATGACAAAATCATCGGCGTCCAAACTCAAATGGGCGAAAGATTTTGCTCCTGCTGTGATCATCACTACAGGTACATTTTTGCAAGGATGATTCATATCAGCACCTACACTGAGTCTGCGGGCCGTGCAGGCGACAAAGCTTCGATGGGCCTGAGCGATAGCCTCTTTAGGCTTTCGTGTGGGTCGGTTGAAAACCGGAACGGTTCCACGAATTGATGCGAAAAGCATCGATTATTCAAATCTTGCTGAGCAGCCTGGAGATATCCCGACACCCAAAGTTTCATTTTTCCATCCACGCACCCTCGTGAAACAGGTTTCTTGCCACATCACCTACACCAATGAAAAAACGCATGATCTGATCCGCAGCAATTTGCATCTGTCGGCGATGTACAGTGGAAAAATCAAAAGTACCGGTCCACGCTATTGTCCATGCATCGAAGATAAAATCACGCGTTTTGCGGATAAATCACAACATCAAATTTTCTTGGAACCCGAAGGTTTGTCCACACAAGAAGTTTATCCAAACGGACTTTCCAATTCACTTCCTTTGGATGTTCAAATCGCTTTTTTGAAAACGATTTCTGGTCTTGAAAATGTGGAAGTCATGCGACCTGGCTACGCAATCGAATATGATTATGTGGATCCAACCGAGTTGCATCCTTGGCTTGAAACCAAAAAAATCAAGGGACTCTTCCACGCAGGTCAGCTCAATGGAACCACTGGTTATGAAGAGGCCGCAGCTCAAGGTCTTCTTGCAGGCATCAACGCCGTACTTTCATTAGATGCTCAAAAAGAGCCATTCGTTCTTTCGCGTGCAGAAAGTTATATTGGCGTGATGGTGGATGATTTGGTGACCAAAGGAGTGAACGAACCGTATCGCATGTTCACTTCCCGCGCAGAACACAGATTGCACCTTCGTGAAGACAACGCCGACCAACGCGTTCTTTCATATGGATATAAGCTTGGAACCGTTTCTCAATCCATGTTCAATCAGTTTGAACAAAAGATGATGAATATCAAATCTGCCGTAGAGCGTTTGGAATCCCTTAAATTGAAACCAAATTTTGAAACCAATCAAAAATTGGAAAACATGAATTTGACACCGCTTCGTTCGCCAAACACCTATTATGAATTTTTAAAACGTCCGGAAATGAATTGGCAAACACTGGTTCAAATTGACCCTTCTTTGAAGGACATTGATGAAACCATTTTCAATCAAGTTGAAATCACATCGAAATATGAAGGCTATATTCAAAAAGAACGCGATGAAGTTGCCCGCACTCTTCGTGATGAAGAACAAGTGATTCCAATGGAGTTCGATTATTCCATGCTTCCAAGCATCACAGCGGAAGTTCGCGAAAAACTTACACGCATCCAGCCGCGAACCCTTGGGCAAGCGTCACGCATTTCAGGAATCACACCGGCAGCGATCGGCGTGCTCAGCATTTACCTAAGAAAATTTCGCGAGGAAAAAGAAATATGAAGTCGCAAAGGGTGAATTGGTTTGGGCTTTGCTCAAACCAAGAGGGAAAAGCGTTTTTCCATATGTCGAGCCGAGGAGGCGAGACGTTAAACAGTAAGGAAGTACATGGCTAAAATTATTACAATATCCAATCAAAAAGGTGGCGTAGGCAAAACCACGACATCGGTGAACTTGGCAGCATCGCTGGGAGCGCTTGAGAAAAAAATTCTGCTTGTGGATCTTGATCCGCAAGGTAACGCTTCGAGCGGCGTCGGTATTCATCTTGAGCCAGAAGGTCTTCAAATCTATCATGCGCTTTTGGGTGAAAAAACCATGAAAGAAATCATGGTTGAAACCCAAGTTCCATTTGTGACGCTTGCACCGTCCAGCGGAGATTTGATTGGTTTTGAAATTGAAGGCATTGAGCTCGAAGAGCGTGAGCAATGTTTGAAAAAAGCGTTGGCCACGGTGAGCGATCAGTTTGACTATATTATTATCGATTGCCCTCCGTCCCTTGGATTGCTCACAGTGAACTCACTTACAGCCGCGGATCATGTGATTGTTCCACTTCAATCGGAATATTATGCGCTCGAGGGGCTAAGCCGCCTTTTGCAAACCATTGAATTGATCCAACAGTCGGTCAATCCAAACCTGACATTGGAAGGTATCGTGTTGACGATGTTCGATTCACGCAACAGTCTTTCCCATCAGGTGGCCAATGAAGTGAAAGAACATTTTCCTGAAAAATTGTGGGAAACCAAAATTCCTCGAAACGTTCGTTTGTCCGAGGCCCCAAGTTTTGGAAAGCCAGTTCTATTGTATGACGTGCGTTCCACCGGAGCGACCAGTTATTTGAATCTCGCCCGCGAATTTCTCGATCATTTCGAACGCAAACAAAAAACAATTTCCAACCATGTAGTAACGGAGAACGTATGAGCAAACCAAAGAAACCAGGAAAGCACTTGGCCGCGGAATTTCTTCATTGATTCCTGGTCCAAAATCCAAACCTGCAGTAACCGCTGCACCGGTTGTAACAACGGCAGCGACTGTAGTCCCCGTTCCAACCGAAGCACCTGCGACGGACATCGCGTTGAATGAAAAATCGCTCTTCGTTGAAATCGATCGCATTCGAATGAATCCACGACAACCACGCAAAACTTTCGAAGAAAAGGCGCTTGCCGATCTGGTTGAATCCGTGAAAGAAAAGGGCGTGCTTCAACCTTTGCTCGTTTGTCGCAAAGGTCTGCACTATGAACTCATCGCAGGTGAACGCCGTTATCGCGCATCCAAAGAGGCGGGCCTTAAACTCGTACCTGTTCGTATTTTAGCCAACGATCAAGAGCAACTTGAAATCGCTTTGATTGAAAATTTGATCCGTTCCGATTTGAATCCGATCGAAGAAGCCAAAGGCTACGAAAAACTCCAAAAAAGAGTTCAATCTGACGCACGAACAAATTTCTCAGAAGGTTTCCAAAGATCGTACAACCGTGACCAATGCTTTGCGACTTTTGAAATTGCCTCTTGTGGTTCAACAAGAACTTCAGCGAGGAAATTTGTCGATGGGCCATGCTCGAGCTTTGCTTTCCCTTGAAAAAGAACATGTCCAACTGGAGCTTGTTCGAGAAATTCTAAGTCACGGTCTTTCGGTTCGCGCAACGGAACGACGCGTTTCCGAATTGAGCAAGCCAGCCAAACCGACATTGGTGGCCAAACGTGAAAATCCAAATGTGACCTCAGTTCGCGAAGAAATTCAGAGAAAACTTGGAACCAAAGTTGAGATTAAGGAAAAATCGGCCGGCAAAGGTGAGATTCGCATTCAGTATTTCTCAACCGCGGATTTAACACGCATCGTCGATTTGTTGAAAAATATTTAATCAATTAAATTAAATAGTTACGTGGTTTGATTGTGGCCCACCGCAATTTCATATATATAGAGGACCTTCTTTAAGGAGAGCGCATGAAAAAAGTCGTCGTTTTGACCTTCATTTCTTTTTTGGCAGCCTGTGGATTGCAAGTTCGCGGAACAGGAACAAACACCAATAATAATCCCAATACAGCCAACCCTAACGGAAACTCCTTCACAGTAGGTGGCCAAGCTTCAGGCATTCCAGTGGGCAAAGATGTCAAGGTAACCATTGATGGAAATGAATATTCGATCGATGAAAACGGCAGCTTCACCTTTCCACTGACTTTTCCAAATGGTGCATCTTATGATGTGGATGTTGTAACGGGACCTGGCGGAGCTTACACGTGTTCTCTTGAAAACGACGCGGGCACCATCAACAATGCCAATGTCACCAACGTTTTTTTGGATTGCCAATGCGCCATCGGCTCTTTGGGTACAGGATCTGGAACAATGGCGGATCCAACGCTTGTATATACAGCGCAGCAACTCAACAACATCGCCGTTGCCGCCACTCCAAGCAGCTTCACCAAAAAATACAAACAAGTTTGTGATTTGGATTACGGAGATATGTCTCCGAAACCAATCGGCCAACAATCCAACCCTTTCATGGGCGTCTACGACGGAAACGGGTTCTACATTCTGAATTATACATCAGATGAAAACACGCCTTCATTGGCACGCAAAAAAGGTTTGTTTGGACATACTTTTGCCGCGTGGCTGAAGAACATCAATCTGAAAAACTTCACGCTTGTGGGTGACGCAAACATGGGAACCGTCGCAAATCCAGCGAATATGGGAGCTTTGGGCGGATCGATCACGGACAGCGCCGTCGATCATATTTACGCTGAAGATATTTCCATCCGCAATCATGGAAACTATTTTCACGGTATTGGTGGTTTGATTGGCAACCAGACTCAAAATGATTTGTCAGGCACAAGCACGGTCGTTGGTTTGAGTTATGTTCATATGAAAAATGTGGATGTAAAAGGTGGAATATCCAACAAAGTCGGGGGCATCGTAGGTTATTCCCAAGTTGGAAGTGAAAATCTGGAAATCACGGATTCTCACATCCACTCATGCGCGTATCGTTGCGGCGGCATTGCAGGGGCAATTTTCAACAAAGCGGTCTTTGCAGATATCAACGCATTGAACATGACGGTGGAAGGTGACGAAGCTGTCGGAGGAATTACCGGTGAAAATATCGGACTTTTGGATCGCACCGCATTCGTGGGAACCGTCAATGGCTTGACCAATTTGGGTAAATTCGGCGGCATCATCGGAAAAGGAAACGCAAGTGATCCAGCATTCAACAGTTACACCGTATCGGATGTTTTGTCGGTTGCAGGAACAACAGCAGCTGGAAGAATCAATGGATCAACTTCCTTGATCACCAACATTGCTTATGACAGCACACAAACTTGCCAAAACTGTACCGTGAATTCCGGAACAGCGTATGCCGGTAACAACGCTTTTCAATCCGGATCCCATGCTTCTCAAACGTCCTGGGATTTCACAAATACATGGTGTTTGACGACTTCTTATCCACGTTTGTCAGGTGTGCCAAATGCGGTTTGTGAAGAGCCTGAATTATAAAGCTAAGCAGCTGAATTTATTTTGTTTTTAGGAGTGTCGCCAAAGGCTGAAAACTTCCTGAAATAGTCTTGACAAGCGGTCCCTAGTTTATTACTTGAGGCTGAAGAAAATTAGGTTTTTCAAGTATTTACATGTTTAGCAAGAACACCAAAAACGAAGCCAAGGAGAAACCCATGGGCCTACTCACAAAAGACGAACCATCTACCTCCACCAACAATCGTACATACGGAACATCCACACCATCTTCAAATGCAAGCGGTTTTAATGCAGTTCTAGATCGTGGAAGTGAATTTGAAGGAAAATTGACCTTCGAAGGAACTGTTCGAATCGATGGAAAATTCAAAGGCGATATTTTCTCCGAATCCCACATGGTGATCGGTGAAAGTGGACGTGTTGAAGGTACGGCAACGGTTGGTTCCGTTTCCATCAGCGGAAATTTCAATGGTGATATTCCTTAAAACAAAAGTCGAACTTCACAAAGGTGCGGTTGTCAAAGGTGACATTTATACACCATCCTTGACGATTGAAGACGGCGTGAAATTCGATGGAAGAGCCGTGATGGATTCCAACAGTTTGAGCAAAGAATTGGGCCAATTCAAGAACACAAATTCTGAAAAAGCCAAAATTACAAGCACAGGCCTTACAGCTTCTGCCTGAGTAGAGATTAATTAGAAAACGCAAAGGGTGGGTTTTTAGGGAAAAGCATGCAGCCCGAAGGGTTGCAAAACGCTAGATCCATGTGTCGAGCCGAAGAGGCGAGACGAACAAAAAGAGGGTTCCTTGTTTCGTAAAAGTTTAGATACGGTTGTAATTGCGCTGATCTTTGTCGGCGCAGCGATGCTTTTGGAAAAATTCAATTTTTGGGGTGCGCTTGGTCTTGAAGCTCCCCACTTCTTCATTTATTCCGGCCTGATGTTTTTAACTTTGGTCGTGATTTTTCAGCACACGATCTTCGATCCATACGGTGCAATTTCCACGGAACGACTGGAACAAACCACTGAAAAAAGAAAACGCGCAGATGAACGCAAACTTCACGCCGAATCAATTCTAAAATCTTATGAAGCCAGCATTTTGAATGCGCGTATGGACGCTCTCAAGCAGCGTGAGCGCATTGCCATGGAAGCTGAAAGCAAAGAACGCGAAATCATTGAAGCTGCAAAACAAAAATCTCAAGCATCGATGGACGCAGCGATGAAAGAAATTTCCGCTAAAATCGAAATCACACGCAAAGAATTGGTCACGGCCAGCACGCCGCTTGTCGCGCAGCTTGTGGACGAAGTACTTTCTGGTGAAATGGGCAAAAAACCAGGCTCGGCATCCTCCAAATCCGTAGAATCGAGAATGTAATATGCACCCTTCACATCCAGAAATTTCAGCCATCTTCAATTTCTTGTTTCTTGCCATCGCCTTGGCTTTCCTTTTGAAAAAGCCGCTGAAAGCTTTCATGTCCAATCGTAGCGATGTCATTCGTCAAAATGTAGAAGAGAGCGAACGTCTTCAGCAAGAAGCGCTCACCATGCTCAAAAACTACGAAGGCAAACTCGCGAAGCTCGATGCTGAAATCAAAGAAATGATGCAAAACGCCCGCAACGAAGGTGAACGCGAGAAAAAAGAAATCCTCGAACGCGCCGAAAGAATGTCAGGTCAAATCATCGAAAATGCCAAGAACATGGCTGATCGCGAACTTTTGAAACAAAAAGATACATTGCAACGTGAGTTGATGTCCAAAGTGATCGCTGAAGCTCTCAAAACTTTGAAGGACAAAGCCTCCGAAAAGGATCACAAAGCCTTCACCACACAATTCATCACCCAAATGGAAAAACAAAATGGCGATATCAACTGAGACACTTTCCAAGAAATACGCTCGGGCGTTCCTTGAAGCCTTGAATGCCGATGCTTCTTTGATCAAAAAAGTTCAGCAGGAACTCAATGATCTTTCCGTGGTTTCCGGAGAACCTCTTTTGAGCTTCTTCTCCAACCCGGTGTTTCACATGGATGAAAAGAAAGCCATCATTGAAGATATTTTCAAAAAAAGTACATTCAGCAACGAAACCAAACAGTTCGTTGACACACTCCTTTCGCTCAATCACCTTTCCTTGATGGAGAGCATTGCGAAAGATTTCGCTGCTGAAGTTCGCGAACAAAACCGCGAAACAAAAATCGAAGTTTCAACCGCATATCCGCTTTCTGACGAAGAGCAGAAAAAAATCATTGCTACGTTCGAAAAAGCGGTTGGAAAAAAAGTTTCACTGGATGTCACCGTAGATCGTGAATTGATCGGTGGCATTCGAGCCAACGTTGGTGGAGTCGTTTACGATTCTTCCATCCAAGGTAATTTGCTGCGTTTGCAGAAGGAGTTATCGTTATGAACATTAGAGCAGAAGAAATCACCCAGTTAATCAAAACACGCGTTCAAAATTATGAAAAACGCATGCAAATTTCCGAAACCGGAACAGTCATCAGTGTAGGTGACGGTATCGCCCGTGTTTACGGTCTTGAAAACGTTATGGCTGGTGAGCTTCTTGCTTTCCCTCACGGCGTATACGGTATGGCTTTGAACCTCGAAGAAAACAACGTGGGTGTTACGCTTCTCGGTGACGATATCAAAATTAAAGAGGGTGACGTCGTTGAACGTACCGGCAAGATCGCTGAAGTTCCAGTGGGTAAAGAAGTTGCTGGTCGCGTGGTGAACGCTCTTGGTATTCCAGTCGATGGTAAAGGAGAATTGAAAACTTCGCAGCGTCGCCGTGTGGAAGTGAAAGCTCCTGGTATCGTAACTCGTAAATCAGTGAAAGAACCTCTTCAGACAGGTATCAAAGCGATCGATGCGATGGTTCCAATTGGTCGTGGTCAACGTGAGCTGATCATTGGTGACCGTCAAACCGGTAAAACAGCCGTTGCGCTTGACACCATCATCAATCAAAAAGGACAAAACGTTCATTGTATTTATGTGGCGATCGGTCAAAAGCAATCAACTGTTGCCCAAGTGGTTGCGAAACTCGAAAAGTTCGGCGCCATGGAATACACAACCGTTGTTTGTGCGAACGCTTCTGAATCTGCTCCGATGCAGTTCTTGGCTCCGTACACAGGCGTTGCGATGGGTGAATACTTCCGCGACAACGGCATGCACGCATTGATCGTTTATGATGACCTTTCCAAGCACGCGGTAGCTTACCGTCAATTGTCACTTCTTCTTCGTCGTCCACCAGGTCGCGAAGCTTACCCAGGTGACGTATTCTACGTTCACTCTCGTTTGCTTGAACGTGCGGCTAAATTGAACGACAGCCTTGGCGGCGGTTCTTTGACAGCTCTTCCAATCATCGAAACCCAAGCTGGTGACGTATCCGCTTACGTTCCGACCAACGTGATCTCGATCACCGACGGTCAGATCTATCTTGAAGCTGATTTGTTCTACTCGGGCGTTCGTCCTGCGATCAAAGCGGGTGCTTTCCGTATCCCGTGTAGGTGGTTCGGCTCAGATCAAAGCGATGAAAAGTGGCAGGTACGCTTCGTCTTGAGCTTGCTCAGTATCGTGAACTTGCAGCTTTCGCTCAGTTCGCTTCAGACCTCGATGCTTCCACCCAAAAGCAACTTGCTCGCGGTGAACGCCTCGTTGAAATTTTTGAAACAAGGTCAGTACGAACCGTATGCAGTTGAAAAACAAGTTTTGATCATCTTCGCGGCGATCAACGGCTATTTGGACGGCTATGAGACCTGGGCTTTGAAACAATATGAAAAAGAATTGTTTTCATTCACAGAAAATAAATACCCTGAAGTTATGCGCGCATTCGTGAAAAAAGAAATCTCCGATGAAATCAAAAGTGCGGTAACGACAGTATTGAATGAATTCAAAAACACATTCAAAGCAATCAAAGCGTAAGGACACCTAAGTGGCAAACTTAAGAGCGATCAGAAACAGAATCCGAAGCGTGAAATCCACGCAGAAGATCACCAAAGCCATGAAAATGGTTGCGGCTGCTCGTTTGCGCAGAGCTCAGGAAAAAGTTGTTCAGTCGACACCTTACAAATTGAAGATTGAAGAACTTTTCGTGCGCTTGACTCAAGCGACAACCAATCATCCATTGCTGCAAAAGCGTGAAGTTCAAAAACGCTTGGTGATTGTGATGGCATCCGATCGTGGCCTTTGCGGAGCATTCAACTCCACATTGTTCCGTACCGTGATGAGAGATTTGAATAAACCAAATGTTCATACCGAAGTTATGCCAGTGGGCAAACGCGCTGCAGGGTTTTTTGCTAGCAAAGGTATGAAGATATTTGACAGCCAAAAAATGTTTTGGACTGGATTCGATCACACCAAATCGCATGAACTTGTTCAGCGTCTTGTTGAATTGTACATGAGCAAAACATTCGATCAGATCGATGTTTACTACAACGAGTTTGTTTCGGTGATGTCTCAAAAACCAAAATTGATGACATTGATTCCGATTGCACCGGATGCTTCGAATCAAGCAGCGCCAGCGAACTATATTTTCAAACCAGACCAAGCCACCATTTTGAATGAGCTTGTGCCGAAAGCGATCGACATTCGTTTTTATGTCGCCTGCTTGCACTCACTTGCGGGTGAGTTCGGTGCGCGCATGGCAGCAATGGACAATGCGACCCGCAACGCTGGTGAGATGATCGATTCGTTAACACTTAACATGAACCGTGTTCGCCAAGCCGCGATCACCAACGAGCTCGTGGAAATTATTTCCGGCGCTTCAGCGATTCAATAGATCTTATAAGGACTTAAGGAGAAAATAGTATGTCAGCAACTGTAACAACAATGAATGAAGGAAAAGTTAAACAGGTCATCGGAGCTGTTGTGGACGTGGAATTCCCGAAAGGCGAACTTCCTCCAGTTTACACCGCACTAACCGTCACCAACCCATCGATCGATGAAAACAAAGACAACTTGATTCTTGAAGTTGCTCAGCATACCGGTGACAACACCGTGCGTACGATCTCCATGGATACAACCGACGGTTTGGTTCGTGGTATGGCTGTAAAGAATACGGGCGCACCGATCTCCGTTCCAGTTGGTAACTCCACACTTGGCCGCATCATGAACGTTGTGGGCCAACCAGTAGACGAAGCTGGTCCGATCAAAGCGACCAAATCTTATCCAATTCACCGTCAACCACCTTCTTACGAAGATCAAGACACAACCATTCAAGCCTTTGAAACAGGCATCAAGGTCGTCGACCTTCTCGCTCCATATGCGCGTGGTGGTAAAATCGGATTGTTCGGTGGTGCGGGTGTAGGTAAAACCGTATTGATCATGGAATTGATCAACAACATCGCAAAACAACACGGTGGTTACTCTGTGTTCGGTGGTGTGGGTGAACGTACCCGTGAAGGTAACGATCTTTGGGAAGAAATGAAAGAGTCCGGCGTTATCGACAAAGCATCCCTTGTATTCGGTCAAATGAATGAACCACCAGGCGCTCGCGCTCGTGTTGGTTTGACAGCTTTGACTGTATCGGAATATTTTCGTGACGAAGAAGGCCAAGACGTACTTCTTTCATCGACAACATTTTCCGTTTTACACAAGCCAACTCTGAAGTATCCGCTCTCTTGGGACGTATTCCTTCAGCTGTAGGTTATCAACCAACCTTGGCGACCGACTTGGGTATGCTTCAAGAACGCATTACATCGACCAAAAAAGGTTCGATTACATCCGTTCAAGCGGTATACGTACCTGCGGATGACTTGACCGATCCTGCTCCGGCAACGACGTTCTCGCACTTGGATGCGACAACAGTTCTTTCCCGTCAGATCGCAGAACTTGGAATTTACCCAGCGGTAGATCCTTTGGACTCCACATCTCGTATTTTGGATCCGCAAGTCATCGGTGCTGAGCACTATGCTGTTGCTCGCAGCGTTCAACGTATTTTGCAAAAATACAAAGATCTTCAAGATATCATCGCTATTTTGGGTATGGACGAATTGTCGGAAGAAGACAAACTCGTAGTTTCCCGCGCGCGTAAAGTTCAGAAATTCTTGTCACAACCGTTCTTTGTAGCTGAGCAATTCACCGGTCAACCTGGTGCATATGTGAAATTGGCTGATACGATCAAAGGTTTCAAAGAAATCGTCGATGGTAAACATGATGATCTTCCAGAGCAAGCGTTCTACTTGGTTGGAACAATTGAACAAGTGATCGAAAAAGCAAAAAAACTACAAGCTGAGGCGAACTAGTCTATGTTGCAAGTACACATTGTAACCCCGGCGAAAAACATGCTTTCCACAGCATGTGATGATGTCGTGTTGCCTGGATTTGACGGTGAGATGGGCATTTTGACCGAGCACGCACACCTGGTGAACAGAGTTGGGTGCGGGTGTGGTGAAAATTCACAAATCTTCTGAAACCATCGTCATCGCCATTTCTGGTGGTGTGGTGGAAGTCGGCGGTAATCAAGTCACGGTTCTTGCCGATGACGCCGTGATGGCCAAAGATGTCAACATAGCGAAACTCGATCAGGAGCAAAAGAAACTTTCCGAAGCGCTTGTGACCTTGGGTGATGAGTCCGTGAGTCGTGAAAAACTTTTCATGAAACAACGCTGGCTGACCGCTCAGTACGATCTGATCAAAAACTAGATTAAATTACAAATAGCAAAAAAGCCGCGATGGAATCCATCGCGGCTTTTTTATTCTATTTATTTCAATTTATTGAGATGCAGCTGGTGCGAAAATATACACCGATACCTTTTGAACAGCTGGTATTACACTACCACTAAACGGTGGTAGCATGTAAGGGCTGACAAAAAGGACGGTCGCTCCGTAGCCAATATCCGAGTTGTTGAAATATCTCCAGTCATTGATCGCAGCAATTCCTGAAGGAAGCGAGCCAAATGATTTTGGAACAACAACCACGTTTTTCAGATCAAGTTCATCCTTCATGGCTGTGCTAATTGCGCCAAAGGAGAGTGAGTGCGGAATGGATCTGGTTTTGGTGAAAACTTCCGAGGTTGCGAATGGAACCACCGTCACAGAATTAGATCCAAAGTTCACAACACTTTCAGTTACAGGTGTTGATTTGACCAGAACTTTGTTTTTATAACTTGCAGGACAGCTTGGGTGACGACCCATGCCATACCCCAAGTTCACCTTTTTGGCGCCGAAGAGGGAGTTTTTATAAACTCTTCGAATTCCTTCAACAGGAGTAACCACATTGATTTCCGGTCCTTTGAAATGAATTTCGTTATTCATACCGGTTGTAAAGCATCCGGTTACTTCAACGAGAATTGCTTTTGGATTTTCCGGCAAGGTAAGTCCATCAGATGGAGGTAGCCCTGCCAATGAACTTTCATCAGAAATAATGTTACATTGCGAATCACATGATGCAAATGCGTTTGGGCACGACTCAGCGGCGTTTGGAATATCACCGCAACCTGCGGTCGCCAAACATGAGTTCATGCATTGATCATAGTTTTGCGTAAAATCAAAGTTGTCGATGTCCACGCTGTTGGTTGGAAAATCGATAAAACAATTCAGATTGTCTGAACCAGGACAGCTTAAATCATTTCCTGTGGGCTCTTCCGGAGTAAAAGGACCGGTGGTGACTGGGTTGACCTGTTGGCAATGGACAAAGGTCATCAAACCCAATCCGACAATGAATGTTTTAAATATGTTTTTCATTTTCATTTCACTCCTACAATGGTCAATCTTCAAAAAGAATGCCAAGTATTCCAAGCATAACATACTGATTTAATTAGATTATTAATTATGTCGAATGAGCAAACAATCGGCAAATACCTAGAATACATGAATTTAACTCCATGGTTTTAAAAGAAAATTAGACGTTCGATTCAATGTAAGAAAGTCGCAAAAATCTTTTTAATCATAAATTTGGAAAAAATCTGCTCAGCAGAAAACCATCATCTAAAGTCATTTCGCTTAATCAAATCAAATGCTTGAGTTGGTTTGAGGTTTTGGCACCGTTCTTGATACTTAGTGCGTGGGATTGAGAGGAACTTAGTATGATCAACTTATCAAAAATGACACTCATTGGTCTTGTGCTCATTAGTATGTCTTGCCAAAGACAAGCATCATTGAGCATGCCAATAGGTGGGGTGAAGAGCAAACGGGAAGCGGAACAATTCCTTTATGTTCGGATGGAACATTGAATTGCTTGATCGATAATGATCAACCCAATATTTTTACAAATTTAGGATCAGGATTCCAACAGCTATATTCACAGTGTGTTACAGGTTGCCAGGCTGCTGGTGGTACACGGAGATTGTGCAGCAACTTGTTCAGATCTAACATCGGTTCCTGATGACACATACTAGTCATGAACTGAAAATTCCCGATCAAGCCAAAGCCATCGAAGTTGAAATTCGTGCATGCTTGGGACCAGTGATTCACAATTCAATTCAATTTCAAGGTCCACAAGTTTCATTTATTCACTACGAAACGGCACTTTCAAAAACAATGGGTATGGCACAAAATCCAGATCCAGTTGGTTTTGCAAAGCTTTGCGGGATCGAAGGTTTGAATAACAAGGTTGAAGTTAAATGGAAGCCAGTAACTGGAACATCGGTAACCATTAAAAACATACCGCATAAAGTTGTTCCTTTCACCAATGGTGCAGAGATTACAAGGAAATATGGATTTCCCGTAGCGGCCCCATTTGGAGTTCCATTTGAACTTCGGGACGAAATTAATTTGAATCAAAGTGCGTGGGTTCAAAGTAAAGTAAGAACTTCTGTAAACACGACAGTGGTTAACAACTTCCAATATCTAAACAATGATACTGGTCTGGGTCATTCTTACGTTCATATTTTCCCAATGCTACATTGGGCGCCCGTGGTGATTTCAATGGTGCTATTTGTCGAAGATGCTGCAGTAGCACAGTAACTACCTAGTAGTTGGAATCCGATATCAATCAAGGCCGGGGAATCCCGGCCTTGATCATTTTGTATTGTCATTGTGCTTAAACAGCATAAAATACAGAATCAATGCAATCTTCCTACAAAAATAAGAACTTACCCGCACTTACATTTGCGGGCCATGTTGTCAATCCAGGTGAGAGCAAACGCATTGAAATGCCGGTTTTAAAACAGCTGATTCAAGGGACGGTTTCCATTCCAGTGCATGTAGTTTATGGGAAAAAACCAGGCCCTACCGTTTGCCTAACAGCGACCCTGCATGGGGATGAAATTTGTGGAATCGAAATCATTCGGCAGGTATTGAAGGGAATCAAACCCGACAAATTGAATGGAACCGTCATTTTTGTTCCAGTGGTGAACGTATTTGGATTCATCAATAGCTCTCGCTATCTTCCAGACCGCAGGGATTTGAATCGATGCTTCCCGGGTTCCAAACGTGGATCAATGGCATCGCAACTCGCAATTATGTGACGGAAATCATCGAAAAATGTGATTACGCAATCGATTTTCATACCGCAGCCATTGGAAAAACGAATTATCCACAAGTCAGAGCAAATTTGGATGACAAGAGGTCGCGCGTTTTGCGAAGGCATTCAACTCATCCGTCATCATTCATTCCAAAGAAATCAAAGGCTCTTTGCGAGAAACAGCCAAAAAAGTTGGATGCAAAATGATTGTATTTGAAAGTGGAGAAGTCAATCGATTCGATCAGATTTCGATTCAAGTCGCTGTCGACGGCATCTTTCAAGCTTTGAATAAAATGAAAATGATAGGATCAAAAGTAAGATCGAAAGCAAAATCCCAAAAAATATTTAGAAACATGAAATGGATCAGGGCGAGCAAGAGCGGTTTATTTCATTCAGATTTGAAATTGGGATCAAAAATTCTCAATCAACAAAATATCGGAGAGATCACAAATATCTTCGGGGACCATATTGCGCACGTGAAATCCCCTTGCAGTGGAATGATCGTTGGCTTGGCAACGAATCAAAAGTGCACCAGGGCGATGCGATCGTGCACATCCTAAAAAATAAACTCTAATTGAAAATCAAGAACGGCCGGAAGTTTTGGAGCAAAATCTCGGTAAAGAACTTTGTAAAAGCGATGCGCGTGCAACAACAGCGACGCCAAGTCCTGCAATCAATCCCCACCAAACTCCACGACTGCCCATTTCCATAAAGTGAGAGAAAACAAAAGAAGCCGGCATTCCAAACATCCAAAAGGCGACAACCGTATTCAAAAAAGGAACGCGCGTATCTTGCAGGCCTTTGGATGAGGCGATTCCAACGACCTGAAATCCATCCAAAATCTGAAATCCACTGGCAATCATCAAAAGCGGAATCGCCACTTCGATGATTGATGCATCTGAGGTGTAAATAGAGATCAAAGTTCCAGGGATCGTCAAAAACAAACCAGTTACAACCAACATGAAAAAGAAAACCAAAGCATACCCATTGGCGGCATGTCCTAGAATTTCATCGTATTTGTTGCGTCCACGAGATTGCCCAATTTGAATGCTTGTAGCCTGCGCAACACCACTGGCGATCATGAATGTTGTGCTAGCTAGGTTCAACGCAATTTGATGGGCAGCCAAATCGACCGTTCCCATCGTTCCAATCAGAAGCGTGGCAAACATAAAGAAAGAAACTTCACAGAAGTTTGCCGCCCCGATGGGAAGTCCGATACCGATGATTTTTTTGATCAATTTGAAATCAATTTTAAAAACTTCCTTGATGATTCGGTAGCGCTTGTATTTTTCATTCACACTAACATGCAGAAGCATTCCCAAAAACATGACCCAACCCACCACAGATGTTGCCACACCCGATCCGGCAATTCCCATTTCTGGGAAACCAAATCTTCCGTAGATAAAAAGATAGTTGAACAAAATGTTGGTTAACAATCCCAAGATCATGAACGATAGGGCCGGACGAGTGTCGGAAACAGATGCAGCAAAGATGCGAAGAGAAAAAAAAGCATAGTGGGCAGGAACACCAAAGGAAAAATAAAATAGATAGGATCTTCCCATTTCCATCAAGTCTTCATTTTGTTGGAAAAGTTGAAAAATCGGAATTGATAGACTGAAAACAAAAATCGTAAAAAATGACAAAATCAAAGCCAGACGTAATCCGTGGCTCGCCAGAGGAGCAATTTTTTCATATTTTTCAGCACCGTAAGCAGCGCTGATCATCGGGCTCGTCGCGCTGATGACGCCAAACACCAAAACCAGATTGAAATACCATAACGTGTTGGACATCGCCATGGAAGCAAGAGGTTGAGGCCCCAACTTTCCAACCATGACCGTATCGATCGTCCCCATGAGTACGGCCCCCAATTGCGTAAGTGCAATCGGCCAAGCAAGCGACAAAGTTTTCAGTAAATCCTTACGAAGTTTCATGAATATCAAGAGTGTAGCATGAGCGTGGAAAAACGCCCCATTTTTCATTTGCCTGGATCGGGTTTTTTCTTCTGTAGTTTGATTTTGATTTCCTTATTTTCTTGGACAACTTTGAATGAAAAATTTTTATCTTTGGATGAAGAGTGTAGTTCACCCAGTTTTTTCTTCAATTGATCGCGAAATGCATCAAATGAAAGATTGGAAACATCTTGTTTGAGCTGTTTTTTCAATTCTTTGTATTCATCAAACAGATTTTCGTACATATCCTTTTTCTTGGCTGGACCAGCAACCGTGGATTTAATTGGCCCAGTTTTTTCTTTGCGTTCCTTTTCATGTAGATTGGCCTTGAAAACATCCCGTTTGTATTTTCCTTCTTCAATTTCTCTTAAGATGCGATCCCAATAAGTTGAAAAAGTGTTGTAGCGGGCGATGGACTGTTGCAATTGAAATTTGATCGAAGCGTTTTGAATGGGTGTGCCAGTGTGCTTTTGCATCAATGCTTTGACATCTTTTCTCAATTGCTCCGGCTCTTCGCGCACCAATCCCAAAAAATATTGCTCATAGGTTTTGCGTAAATTTTCCAACTGACGCGCAAGTTCCTGAATATCCTTCAGGATTTGCTCATTATCTTGGAAACGTGTCAAAGCCATGTCTATATTATACAACGTAAAAGTGGCATGAGGCCAAATTAATCAATGATTAATCGAAGTTAAAAGCGTTCCGGGATAATAAGATTCCAGAATTTGTTCATAATCTTGACCTTCCAAAGCTCTGCCAATGGCACCCATTTGGCTCAAGCCAACGCCGTGTCCGCTACCTCGACCAATGACAGTCAATGATTTGATTATTCCGCCAGACATTTGCGGTTCGAATACCGCCAATGAAGAAGGTAGGGCATTGAAAAGTGATCGAATTTGAAGTTCCCCATTGATCACTTTTTGTCCAGTCGCTGTTTTAATTCTCAATGCTACGGCTCTACCGGATAGACCACGTTGCAGTACTTCAATGCTTTTGAGCGGAGGAGAAAGCTGTGCTTTTTTCAGAATAGCGTTCAATTCTTGTTGATCGAATTTATATGTCCAATTCGTACCTTTGGAAAATCTGGAAATACTGCAATAGGTAGAAGGATGTGAATGCAAAAAACGAGAAACATTTTCGTTTTTCTTCAGATCGATATTCTTGTCTTCCAAAATATCATTTGCACCCACCAAATAATTTTTGGTGCACCTCCAAGAACCCATTGTTTCACATCCGTTTTTCCACCTGACGATCCGTGATAGAAGGTTTCAGCAAAAAATCCACTCGGTTCTTTCAGAACCATATCATGCGTTTGATCCACGGCTTTGGCTATGCCGCGACTCGCATTCTTTGTTTTTTCACCCAGATAAACCTGGCAAAGTGTGCTCGCACACGTCAAGAATGGTTTGTCAGAATAATGATCCTTGCTTTGAAACGCATAGGTACGTGCGATCACAGCCTGTGCCTTGAGCGCTTCCAATGGCGCTTCTGGAAAAATTTCAGAAGGAACGACGCTTTTCAAATATTCATCAAGTGGCGTGGACTGCACCAAAGAAAGTTCATTTTCCAGATTGGGGACGACAAATATGCTGGGTTTATATCTCAAAGTCTCACGGTTTTCGGAAAGAAGAGAAGTCTTCACATCAAAAATTTCGATCGCATCTTTTTTGGAAATGATTTCGATCACGCCCTCAAATTCCTTTTCGAAATTGCTCGCGACCGCTTTGAATTTTCCACGAGCCAAATGAGGCAAGTCCATTCGTGTGATGACTCTGCAAGGTTTGAAATATTTTTTCGATATGCGCGTCTTGCAAAAACTTTCAGCAGTTGCGCGATCTTGTTCGATGGAAAGCGTGACAAAAAAACGCTTGAGCGATCCATTATCATTCCATGAATCCATTTTGGGAGGCCCGATCCATTGAGCTTGTGAGAATCCAAGATCTTTCCATTTTTTCACGGGAACATCCGAAAGATCTCGCGGATCTTGAATGGAAGCGTCTCCCACGGTTACCAAGTAACGAAGGACTGGAGGACGAATAATCGAATCAAATTCAAATTCCCAGGTTACACCACCCGGAGAAGCGATATCGTAAGATTCATGCTCACCATAAACGCGAATTGTAAAATTGTGCGGGCTGCGCAGGCGAATGGTTTTTGCGGACGGAATGATTCCTACGCGCAAGTGATCTGAATCTTGACCAGGCAAAATCCAAAAGCTTCGAAACAAATCTCGAGTTATAATACCACCGTTGCCCAAAGGCTTTGGATGAAGAATGATTCTAGGAGGTTCTTGATCTGAAATCGAAGCCGGCTTCATCGAGCTGCAATGATTCAAAAAGAAAATCGCTAGAAGTATGGGAAATATTTTTTTATTCATTCAAGAAAAAATCCGCTGCTTTTTTCGAATTGTTTGGGTTGCTTGAAATTTCTGTAGGCTCGGTTCCTTCTTTGAATATTTCAGTCACCGTTCGTTCGGTTTTGGAGTTTGGAAGTTTGCCTGTTTTTGGATCGATTGCCACGGGAACAACGCCAGTCGGCATTTGAAAATCACGAACAGGTTTTCCATCCAAGGTTTGTTGCATGAATTCCAACCAGACAGGAACCGCTGCTTTACCGCCTTCCTCATGTGCACCAAGAGACTGTGCCTCATCCAATCCAAGCCAAACAGCTGAAACAATGTTTGGGGTATATCCCACGAACCAAGCGTCGTAGTTGTCGTTGGTCGTTCCAGTTTTTCCAGCCGCAGGTCTTTGCAACGCTGCTGCACGCGCGCCAGTACCAGAGGTGATCACCTCTTTGAGAAGATTCGTCATGATGTAAGCAGTTTGAGGTGAAATCGCATACTTTTCTGGAAGTTCTTCGTTGGCGATCCCTTTTTCAACGGCTTGATTGTATTCAGCTTTGATTTTGGAATAAGTTTCATGTGCTTGGATTTGATCTTCCACGCTGATATCCGGCAGATTGAGATTGCTCTGTTCAAGAATATTTCCAGCTCTGTCACTGATTTGTTTGATCATGCTGGTGGTTGGACGTTTTCCTCCGGAAGCAAATACTGAATAGGCCGTTACCAGTTCGATTGGAGATACAATCGATGATCCCAACGCCATTGAAAAATTCCGCTCGAACTGTGAATGAATTCCCATTCTGTTGGCATATTCGATGACCTTATCCAAGCCCAAAGACTGGACAATCTTGATCGTGGGTATGTTTCGAGAAAGGATCAAACACTCCCGGAAAATCGTATCGCCATAAAATTTTCCGCCGTAATTTTGAGGTTTCCATTGGAATTCAACAGTTGGATCGTCATAAACGATAGGTGCATCCACAATCACGCTTGCCGGAGTGTAGCCGTTATCAAGGGCAGCGGTGTAAATGATTGGTTTGACTGCGGATCCTGGCTGGCGTTTACCTTGTGTGGTTCGATTGAATTCACTTTTTTTGAAATCATATCCACCGACCATGGCTGTGATCTCGCCAGTCATCGGATTCAAGGCGATCAAGGATCCCTGAACTTCGGGATATTGATAGACCGTGAATGCAGCACCGTCGTATCGAACGTTGATGACATCGTGTTCTTTGATATCGCTGTTTTTAAACCATTCGAAACTGTCGAAGGGAATCACATCGCGCGTGAAACCTAAATTGATGTCATATCGCTTTTTGCTTTGATCAGATTTGATGACCAGAGCCTCAAAATTTTCTCCTGGCTGCAAATCCTCCATCGTGTATTTCGCTTTTTGCTTTTTCAGGAATTCATCTTCATCCACGTTGTTGTTGTAGTGACGAACGGGACCTCGAAATCCACGGCGATGATCGAGTTCTTCCACGCCTTTTTTCAAAGCGCGATTCGCAGCAATGGCTGCTCGATATTCAAGAGTCGTAATGACTTGCAGTCCTTCCTTGAGTACACGATCTGCACCATATTTATTCATCACATATTGGCGGATGGACTCTACGAGTAAGTGCGATCTCATGATTCAGATCGTAATCGTGTTTGATGATCAGAGGAGTTTTTAATGCAGTTTCTTTTTCTTCAGGCTGGATATGTTTTTCTTCCAAAAGACGTTGAAGCACATAAGCTTGGCGGCGTTTTGCCGCAGTGAGGTCTTTTGCCGGATTGTCGCGACTTGGTGCCTTGGTCAAGCCCGCCATTACGGCGATTTCAGCCAGATTCAAATCTTGTACGTCTTTTCCATAATAGACGTGTGAAGCTGCCTGAACCCCGTAAGAACTTTGTCCCAAATAAACTTGGTTCAGATAAATCTCCAGAATTTCCTGTTTGCTCAAATATTTTTCCATGAGAATCGCGAGCATGATTTCACGGATCTTGCGTGTGTATTCTTTTTTGTTGGATAGAAGCATGCCGCGAGCGACTTGTTGGGTAATGGTGCTTCCCCCTTGCTTTTTATATCCAGCCTCCATGTTTTTGATGGCTGCACGCGTAATCGCCCAGATCGAAATTCCACCATGCTCATAAAATGAGGAATCTTCAGCGGAGATGAACGCATGAATCAACATCGGTGGAATTTTATCAAAAGGAACGAACATGCGACGTTCCTCGAAAAACTCACCAATTTTGATGAATTCTTTCGAATAAACTTCGGTGCTTACTGCGGGCTTGTATTTTTTTAATGAGGAAACCGATGGAAGATTCCACATCAAATAACCACAAAAAGCTGCCATGCACAAAAGGCCAGCCATGCAAATCGGCAGAAAAAATTGAATCAATCCGCGGGGTTTTTTAAATTTGGGTTTTTTCATTGGGTGTTTACAAACTCAAAAGTTTATCATTATAATATATAGAGAAAATACAATAATAGCACTGTAGAAAAGTTGGTTGCATGACTCAAGATAATCGAAGAAAGTTTGCCCGTATCTATTTGGACAGCAAAGTAAAAGTTGTCTTTCGCGAAACACAGCAGCGCAATCAGCTTCTTTCCGCCAACATCAGTGAGGGTGGATTGTTTCTCGCATCGGAACAGCTCAAGCCGATTGGAACCAAATTACATTTCGAATTTCGCGTTCAGGATGGTGGAGAAACGATTTCAGGATATGGAATTGTGCGTTGGGTCGAATCTGACCCTGAAAAACGCAAGGGCATGGGTATTCAATTCGTCGAAATCAATCCAGAAGGTAAAAAAATCATTTCCGAACTGTTTCGAAAAAAAGGATTGAGCATTCTTTCGTAAAAAAAATTTTCTCGCAAAGCCGCTGTATGCAAGAGTTTGCGCAAGTTGACGCGTCGCTCGATTGACAAAGATTTTACGCTTGCATATAAAAGGCAAGAAAATGATGTTTAGTTGTAAGTCATTGAATTTCAACACTCTTTCCAATTTTTCACAATTGTGGAAGAAGTTTCGTTTATTTCATTTTTGTTCACTTCATCAGAAAGCCGAGGATCATCATGGGTGCAACGCGTAAAGAATCAACCCAAGGTTCTGTTCGTACATTGAAGCTAACCATCACGGGAGAATCGGATTTGGATTGCTTCTACGCAAAAGCACAAGGATTCAATCGCGATCTTTTCCCAACACAATCTCCACTTCTTCCAACGGACGTCAACAAGTTGGTAAAAATTTTGGGTGAACTTGGAATTCAACGCGTACTGATTTCAGGCGCTGAACCGCTTCTTCGCAAAGATGCACCAGGGTTCGTTAAAGCTGCCAGCTCGCACCGCAACATTCGTGAAGTGCGACTTGTTACGAACGGAACCAATTTGAAATCCTTTGCGGATCCATTGCGCAAAATGGGTTTGAAAAAAATTGATTTGATTCATCTCGATACATTCAACTTCATGAAGTATCAGCGCATCACCGGCAAAGACTGCCTGTATCGCGTTCTTGATGGCGTCGAGAAAATCGAGAAATTGAAGTATCACGAAATTTGCCTCAACATTCACCTTCTCAATGAAATCAACAATGACGAAATCGTTGAGATGGCACGCATCACACGAACTCGCAAACTCAATATTCGCTTCATTGAATTCACACCGAAAGTGAAAAACT